>NZ_JBMDIL010000002.1:0-615788 GCF_057808655.1 Rhizobium sp. FG96
CGAGTGAATCACGACAACAGCATATGTGCCAGCGCCTTTTTCAACGGCCTGCTAGTCATCCCGCTTCGCCCGGCTCAAGCGAAATCCACGAAACCGCGGCGGAATATCGGCGGCGTCAGCCTCGCCGTCTCCTCCCGGCAACAGCCCCACGTCGAAGCGCAACACTTTGCTAACCATAGGCTTTCGATAGACGGAACGTGCGCCGGGTTCGCTCGTTTGCAGAATAGAAGAGGAGCCTTTCACCATGAGCGAGCGGCTGGAAAAGCAATTCATCACCCAGAAAGAACATCAGGACATCGTCGACTTCTACAAGAAGGTCGTGGCCTTTCAGCACCGCACGATTCGCGACCTGCGCGAGTTGATCGCGGTCAGGGATGGTCCGCGGGAGCCCGAGGAAGAATTCGTGGCGCCGCAGATCGAGACGCAGCCTGACAATGTGATCACCGTCGAGTTCAGACGGCAACGCTAGCTGACCAGGCGGCAACGGAAGGCTGGGCTGCGGGCGATCTCAGCCCGCTCCTTGCCAATCGGGACGATGTCGATGACATCGGCCAATCTGAAGAGGTGGCGAACGCCGCCAGCCTCGATGAGGATATCGCCGTGATCAACGCGAAGATCGGTAGCAACAAAGTTCCGTTCGTCGCCGTCATCTATAATCGACACAACAAACACGACAGCCTCACCAGAGATCGACTTTGAGATTCTGTCTAATTTCGCGTCAATTCGTAAATATTATATGAGAAATTACTGATTAGACTTTGTAGTCGCGCTAAATCTTCGATGTCCTTGCCTTAGTTTTGCCACCGGCACGACATGCCGCCTTTACAGAGCGGTGGTAATCTCCTTCGCAAAGATGGAGATGATCATGCAAGATTTGACGATGTCCGAAGCCCTGAAGGATCCGCTGATCCGGCTGCTGCTGCGCGCCGACAAGGTGAGCCTGGGCGACTTTGCCAAGGTCATGGAAACCGCTGCCAACGACCGGAATCGTCAGCTCGGCAGCAAGGGCAAGCAGCGGGAGCCGCTCGCCGCCTGATTGTTGGAAATCATTTCAGTGGTGGCTGTAGAGGCCCGGCTGGAAATCTTCGTCGGCGCGATCGGGAAACAGGGTTCTGCGCACCTGCTTCAGCCGCTGCACCTCATTCTGCTGCCGCAACAGAAGCTCGGCGGTCACATCCTTGAAAGCACCGCCGTCGGATTGGGCGACGCGAACGGTGCCTCCCTTCGACAGGAAGTCACAAAACGACTGCGCCGAGCGCAGATGGGTCGTTATCTCGACATAGCGATCATCAGTGACTGACACGCTTACCTCCTCGCTTTGACGTCAGCATTAACCATCAGTTTGGCGACTTCATGACTGCCGCCTGTGAATGGTCAGCTATCTCTCCCTAGCCTCAGTTCAAGGGTTCCGTTTGCTGCTGCCAATAGTGTAAGACCTTGGATAGCGATGACATATTTGATTGGCTGACAATGCGCGCACCCCGCAGCTTGAACCCATCGAACTTGGTCGAGACCGGCTTGGGCGTCCTCGAATATGAGCTGGCGGCTGAACGCGCGAGTTCGCTTGGCCGCCAGGGATTGTCCGTCGAGCAGGCTCTTTCTTCTCTCAAGACAGCCGAAGAGAAGGGCGTGCCGGTAGCCGAGCGCGAGCAGCTCGTCGATACGGCAGCGCAGGCCGTCTGGGCGCTTTTCGTGCAGCGCGACATTTGCGGATTGCGCAACACCCGCGATGTCATCCAGCGTTACGGCATTCCCAACCACGTGCTTGCGCGTCTCGGCGCAGCCCCGCGGCGATAGCCTGCCGCCCCACCAATCCCGAAATATCAATCCCGAGGAACATCGACGATGAGCATGACGAACTGGAAAGCCGACCCATTGGAATGGGGCAACGGAAAGCGGATCTTCGAGGTTTTTCTGGAGCCGACCTGCCCCTATTCCGTCAAGGCGTTCCGCAAGCTCGACGGCCTGCTGAAACTTGCCGGAGAGGATCGCATCACCATCAAGATCCGCCTGCAGTCCCAGCCCTGGCACATGTTTTCGGGTGTCATCGTCCGCGCCATTCTGGCGGCATCGACGCTTGAGGGCGGCAAGGAAAGCGCCAGGAAAGTGCTCGCTTCCGTCGGCGATCACCGCGAGGAATTCGAGTTCACCCACCACGCCGGCGGCCCCAACATGGACGCGACGCCGAATGACATCCTCAAGCGGATCGCCAATTACAGCGGCCTCCAGCTCGCCGAAGCCTTCGCGATCCCCGATCTCGACCGCGAGATCAAATGGCATGCCAAGTATGCCCGCCAGAACGGCATCCATGTCTCGCCCACCTTCATGATCGACGGATTGGTCCAGGCCGATCTCGGCAGCGGAGACGAGATCGAAGTCTGGGCCAAGAAGCTTGTGGGGTGAGAGCGCCTGACAAGCGCGAACCGATTGACGCATGAAGCAGCCATCGAGAAGTCAGAAAGCGAGAAAGGCGTTCACGGCAAAGCTCATTGCCGGGATCGGCGGCTTTGCGGCCGCAGCGCTTTCGCTCGGCCTGTCGCTCTATCAGGCGCGGACGGCGGGCGAGATTGCGACGGTCGCGCCGGGCACCTCGGTCGATAGCGGCCAGTGGAATGTGACGCTCTATTCGGCGCAGGTTTCGAGCGAAATGCCTGACGGTTCACGCATTCCCGACGGCAAGAAGGCGCTTGTCGTTGAGGCGGCGCTGGAGAATATCACAGAGGAAAGCTCCAACCTCTACAGGAAAACGATCAGGCCGGATCTGGCGGATGCGCCGGAGCCGCAATTCTACCTGATGCGCGATCGGGGCACACTCTGGGATCTGCAGCCCCTGATGCCCGAGAAGATCGCTGTTGTCTGGCAGGTGCCGGCCTCGCAGAAACTGCCGGACAGGCTGAGCCTCACCATTGCCGGAACCACCTACAAGGCGAAGGACAATCTCTATGCGGCGCCCGGCTGGTTTCCGGCGAGCGACGTCGCCAAGGTCGAGCTGCCGCTTTCGCAGCAGGGAGCGGCGCAATGATGCGGCTTCTGACATCGCTGTTGCTGGTCGTCGCCGCCTTTGCCGTGCTGGCATTTCTGCATTCGACAACGCCGTCCTATGCCGTGCTGACCGGCCCGCTCGAAACCTTCGGTCCGCAGCACCAGACAGTCGAAAGCGACATCTTCAGCCTCAAGGCCAACAAGGTCCTGCGGGCGAAAACCCTCGCCTTCAAGCGGTATGGCAGCCCGGTGTCGCTCGATACGCAAGGGATTTTCGTGATCGTCACCGCCGATGCCGAGACGAAGCACGAGACCATGCCGCTCCGCGCCGCGGCGATCGAGGGCGCCTCCGGCCGGCTTTACCGGCAGACCCACCGCGCCGATGGCGCGCCGCAGCTTTTCAGCGACAAGACGCTGCAGCCCGGCCTTCCGGCCAGCGGCCT
Source organism: Rhizobium sp. FG96 (assembly GCF_057808655.1). Classification (NCBI taxonomy): domain Bacteria; kingdom Pseudomonadati; phylum Pseudomonadota; class Alphaproteobacteria; order Hyphomicrobiales; family Rhizobiaceae; genus Rhizobium; species Rhizobium sp. FG96. Next base: position 3,426 of record NZ_JBMDIL010000002.1, read on the forward strand.
CTTCATCTTTGAAATGCCGGAAGCGGAAACCGCCGGCATGACCCTCATCGTCTCGCGCCAACCGGGACCGCAGCTCGACGCGGAGATCCACATCCGTCTCGATCAGAACGGCATCGAGACACGCAAGATTGCGGAGATCGGCGAAAATGGGCTCTAGAACCGAACGCCGCTTCCGTCTGCTGTCCATTTGCGCGCTTCCAATCCTGCTGGTTGCCAGCTACGGCGTCTTTGCCTGGCGCAATATCGAGGACTATGTACAGCGCAACGAGCTCAGCATTCGCGAGAATAGCGAGCAGACGCCTTACGCCGGGGCCCTCTGGAGAATCGAAAAGGTCCGGCTGATCGGCGATGGCCGCGATACCAAGGTGACCTTTCCCGGCGAAAGGCGGCTGCTGATCGTTCGCCTCGCCGCGAAGGCGGAAGGCGAGATCGGCGATGGCTGGTTCGATTGCACGATGTCGCTGACCGACGGCAGCGGCCGGGAATGGGCGCCGCTCGATTTCATCTCCTCCGACACGATCAGCCGCACGCTCGATCCACAGGCAAAGCCGGTCGAGGGATGCGCAGCAGCATCCCGCCAGCCGCCGGCCAGGGATGCCGAGGTCGAGATCGAGGAAAAATTCGTGATCCCCGCCAGCGCGGCGCAGTCGCTTCAGGCAAGGCTGAGCTTTGCGTCGACGCGGCCGGAGGCTCTGGCCCTGCCGCTCGGCTTGCAGCAGAACTAGCTGGCGCTGCGCCGCCACTCGCGGCCCTGCGCGAAGCCGATTTCGAGCGCAGCGGCAAGCAGGCAGATTTTCACCGGGATGACGAGAACGCCGACATCGCCGGGCGCACTCGGGCTTCCGAGAAACAGCGATATCCCCTGCGAGATGATCTGCCAGGTGTGAAGGTCGTGGGGACCGATCAGATTGGCAGTTCCATACCAGGCCCAGGCAGCCGCCCAATCCAGCACCCGGTAAAGCACGATGACGCTGAGGGCCAAGGCGAGACCGGAGCCGATCGCCAGCCCGATGCCTTCCGCCAGCGCCCTGTAGCGCTTCGCCGTCCCGGCGATGAAATGGGCAATGAAATCGCGGATGAATGAGGGCAGCCCGTCCCAGCGCGACACGATGCGGGCGATGCGCCCTTCGGTCATCGGCCGCTCGCCATTGATGTCATAGCCGTAGATGATTGCGGCGAGCGTCAGCCACACCGCCGGATAGACGGCGTAGAAGAACAGGTTGCGGATCTGATCATAGGTGCTGATCGACGCCGCTTCCGCCGTCGGCGGAAAGGTTGTCGCGGCGATCGCGTTTCCGATGGGGTCGAGCGCGGCAAACAACTGGCCGATTGCCTCCGGCAGGTGGGCGACCCAGGCCCTGATCTCGTCTTCCCAACTTGAAATCACATAAAGACCGATAAAGGCCCAGTTGGCGTCGCAGACGACGATCACCAGCGGCCAGACCGGCGACTTCGAGCGCTTGTGCATCGCCTTGGCAAACCGGCGCACCGCCCAGGCGATGGCAACCGAGGCGATGAGCCAGGTGCTTGTCGAAAACTCCAGAATATTGGCGTCCTCGCCAAACATCGTCAGGTCGAAGGAGAGTTTCGAATATTCGCGGATAGTATCGCCGAGCAGGCCCCAGGCGGTGTAGTAGGCAAAGAACGGCAGAAGCGTCAGCGCCAAAGCCGAGGTGAAGCCGGAAGCTCCGGAGTCCGAACCCTTCGCCCTCTCCGGCCGCGCCTCGGCAGTGCGCGAGGCGGCATCGAGCGCGGGCAGGCCCGGCCTTACCGTCTGGAACAAGGCGACGATGATCACGAGCTTGAGGAGAACGACGAAGGCGAGCATCGACAGGCCGGCGATGCCATTCAATCGCCCAAGCATCACGGCCATCTCGTTCAATACAGCGTTGCCGATAACGCCGACCAGCCAGAGCGCCATCAGTTGCGGCCAGAACCGCCACAGAAGACGAAGCGTCAGAGAGGGAAGCCGGAAGAGCGGGCGCACCGGCGAAGTGCTGTCCTGAACGAGCGCGGTCATGCCTGTGATACTAACCGGCACACCGGAAAACGCCACCCCGCCTATCGATTTGGCGAGGAGCGGAGATAGTGGCGCGGCGGGCCGACGGTGGCGCGCTCGATGAGCCTGACGGACATCCCCACGCGCCGCACCCTGGCATCCGGGTTCAGCGCCCTTTCCTTCAGGATTTCCCAACCAACGCGTCCGAGCTCCTCGCGCTCGATCCTCATCGTCGTCAGTGGCGGGTTGCTGTGCTGGGCAATCGAGATGTCGTCCATGCCGATGACGGAGAAATCGCGCGGGATGCTGTGGCCGCGCCCGCGCAGTGCATCGACCACGCCGAGCGCCATGATGTCGTTGCTGCAGACGAAAGCCGTTGCCTTCTCGAAGCGGCCCTTCTGCATGGCTTCGATAAGCGCCTTGGAGGTATCCGGCTCAAGAATACCGGCGGCCGTCAGGTCGAACAGATGCCGTTCGGGATCGATCGCAATGCCCGCCTCCTGCATGGCATCGCGGAAGCCGTCGAAGCGCTCCTTGAGCGAGGTCCTGAACAGACGGCTGACATGGACGATCTCGGTATGCCCCTCCGACAGGAGCCGCGTCGTCGCCAGCCATCCGGCCGAACGGTTATCCGGCAAGACGCAGGAGATCCGCATCGTCCGGTCGATACCATTGACGATGACAGCCGGCGCCCTGCTCCTGACGACCTGCTCGATGAGGACGGGATGATCGAGCCCGACGAGCAGAAGGGACGCGCCTTCGGCCGCAAGCAGGTTCTCGACATTGACGCTTCCGGTCTCGATATCGGGCGTCAGCAGATTGACCTTGGCATCGATGCCAGCCTCGCGCGCCGCATCGAGCGCGCCCTGAATGACGCCTTCGTAGAATTTCGAATTGAGATAGAGCGCCGCCGTCGTCACCACGGCAAGGCCGGAGGGAAAGGCCTCGGCCAGATCGTTGTTCCTGTGCCGGTAGTCGAGACGCGCGGCCGCTTCGAGGATGCGCTCGCGGCTTTCGTTGCCGACGCCGGAGCGGTTGTTGAGCGCCTTGGAGACCGACGCAATCGAAACGCCTGCGGCTTCGGCAATATCGGCAATTCTCGATCTGCGTGACATTGGGCTCTCCTCGCATTCCATCTAGCACGAGAAAAGCGCCCTTCACCAGATGAGGAAGAAATTTTCGTTCAGTACGAAATTTTTCTTTCCTGCATCACATTTTCGTTTATCGTTGCCCTGTCGCCGCATCAAGCGGGCGGCATTGACCTGGGAGGGGAAGATGCTGAGACGAAGGGAATTTATCGCAAGCGCACTCGCGGCAGCGGTCATCGACATTCCTCGCGCCATGGCGGCGGAAGAATCGCTGCGGGTCTTCTGGTGGGGAAATCCCGACCGCGCGAAACGGACCGGCGAAGTCATCAAGCAGTTCGAAGCCGCCACTCCTGACGCGAAATTCGTCGGGCAGGTCGCCACGTCTGACTATTGGGTGAAGCTCGCGACGATGGTTGCCGGCCGCAATGTTCCCGATGTCTTCGCCCTGGAGCCGGTGACCTTTGCCGATTATTCGCGCCGCGGCGCGACGCTCGATCTTTCACCGTTCCGCGACAGTATCATCGCCTCAAAGGATTTCTCGCCCGGCGCCCTCGATCTCGGAACGGTCGACGGCAAGCTGACGGGCATACCGACATCGCTGAACGCCGCCGCGCTCATCGTCGACAAGACTGCTTTGGAGAAAGCGGGCGTTCCCGCGCCCACGGCGACCACCACCTGGGACCAATTCAAGACGATCTGCACCGATTTAAAGAAGGCGGCGGGTTCCGGAAACCTCTTCGCCGTCGGCAACGGCGCGCGCTACAGCTTCGTCTTCGAAGTCTGGCTGCGCCAGCGCGGCAAGACGCTGTTCACGCAGGACGGATATCTCGGCTTCGAAGAGGCGGATGCGATCGAATGGTTCGACTATTGGGACCAGATGGCCAAGGCGGGCGCTTGCGTCACCGCCGACATCCAGGCGCTCGACAAGGGGAATATCGAGACGAACCCGATCGCCAGCGGCAATGCCGTCATGGCTTTTGCTTACTCCAACCAGCTTGCCGGCTACGGCGCGCTTGCAAAATCCGAGATGTCGATCGGTTCGCTCCCGGTACAGGATGCCGGCGGCCCTTCGGGGTTGTTTTACCGCCCCTCGACGCTATGGTCCATCTCACCCTGGTCGAAATCGCCGGAGACGGCGGCCAAGTTCATCAACTTCTTCGTCAATGACACCAATGCCGGACATGCGCTTGGAACCGAGCGCGGCGTGCCCGTGAATACCAAGATCCAGGGTGACGTGGCGGCGACCGGCGACAAGATCTCGAAGCAGACGATCGACTATATCGCCTCACTGAAGGACCGGGTCGGGCCCTATCCGCCCGCCATCCCGATCGGAGCTGCGGAGTTTTCGCAGCAGGTTTTGACGGCAACGGCCGACAGCCTGGCCTTCGAGCAGATCTCGCCGTCCGACGCCGGCAAGCAGCTGATGTCGGAAGGCAAGCGCATACTGGGCGGCTAGACCGCAGCGAGACGATCATGGATCAGCGAAACAATCCGAACCCGGCCGTGGATAAAGAGGATGAAGCGCGCCGGCTGCAGTTCCTGCCCTGGGAACATGTGGCCGGCGACCTGCTTCATCCGGCGCACCTGGCACGCAAGGCGGCACTCCAGAAGGCATGCGGAGCTGAGCTGGCGCAGACGGCCTACATTGCCGAGCAAGCCGCCGTCTTCACCGAGAGGCTGAAGATGGGCGAGCGGTCCTGGATTGCCGGCCATGCGCTGGTCAGGGGCGACATCACGTTCGGCGACGATTGCACCGTCAACCCCTATGCCTGCATCTCCGGAAAAGTCGCCTGCGGCAATGGTGTCAGGATCGCATCGCATGCATCGATCGTCGGCTTCAACCATGGCTTCGATGACACCAGCCTGCCGATCCACCGCCAGAAAGTGACGACCACGGGCATCACGATTGGCGACGATGTGTGGATCGGCGCCAATGCCGTCATTCTTGACGGCGCAATCATCGGCAGCGGCGCGGTGATCGCCGCGGGCGCCGTCGTCGCCGGCGAGATCCCGCCGATGTCGATTGCCGGCGGCGTGCCCGCGCGCGTCATCCGCAAGCGCGGCGCCCCCTCCCGCCTCTCCGCTTCCGGCGGCATCGAGGACCGGCTTCAGAAGCTGGGCAACAAGGCGCAGGCGCAGTGGCCCGAAATTCTCGGGCGATGGAAAACCGCCGAAGTCTATGAATCGCTGGAAGCCGACGGCATCAGTCGCCCGGCCGCCCGGCATCTCAACGATGCGATCGAGATTGCCGCAGGTTTCGGGGCACTTCCGCCGGGCCTCGATGCGACGGCGACGGTCGAGCTTCTGCAGAGCCTGCAGGACGAGGAGACCGGTCTCTTCCCTGACGAGAATACGCCGCGGGATCGTCCGCTCCGGGAAGATCCGAAGGCACTCTATAACGTCCTTTCGGTCGGCTACGCGCTCGAAGTGCTCGGATCGCGTCCACGCCAGGCTATCCAGGCGGTGCAGATCGATGAGACCGAGCTCGGCCGGTGGCTTTCGGGTCTGCCCTGGAAAACATCGGCCTGGAGTGCCGGGAGCGTCGTCGACGCGATAGGAACGGCGATGTATTTCAACGCCCGCTATTTCAATGTCGAGCAACCGCGCCAGGCGCTCTTCGATTGGCTCACCCGCCATATCAACAAGGCGACCGGCCTTTGGGGCGAGCCCACAGCGCTCGAAGGCTGGCTGCAGCCGGTCAACGGCTTCTACCGCCTGACCCGCGGCACCTATGCGCAATTCGGGCTTCCGCTTCCGAACCCGCAGGCATCCTTCGAAACGGTGCTGCTGAACTACCGCAATCACGAGGGTTTCACCGGCGCCAAATACACCGCGTGCAATCTCCTCGACACGATCCACCCGTTGCTGCTGATCGCGCGGCAGACCGATTACCGGCGCGGCGATGGCGAAGAGATTGCGCGCAAGATCATCGTAAGAGCGCTCGATCGATGGCAGGATGGCGAAGGTTTTGCCTTTGCCGACGGTAGCCCGGCGAGCCTTCAGGGCACCGAGATGTGGCTCTCGGTCGTTCATCTCGCCGCCGACTATCTCGGGCTTGCTGGCGCCTTTGCCTTCGTTCCCAAAGGTGTCCATCGCACCGAAACCGTCGGTCTCGGGCTTTAGGCGCTACTTACCGGCCACCGGGAGGGAAACGCCCACCGGTACGCGCGGATGCTCGCCCTGCCGGAAGGCAATCCGGCAGCGGACGCCTGCGGGATCGAAAATATGCTCCAGCGTGCCGCGAAGCTGGCGCTCGACGAGGCGGGCGAGCAGGCCCGATCCCTCCCCGGTCCGGCCGATATTTCCAACGCGCGGTCCATTCGTCTCGATCCACGAGAGAGAAATGGCCTCGCCATTCCGCGACCATGTGATTTCGACCGTGCCCGATTCGATCGACAGCGCGCCGTGCTTCAGCGCGTTCGTTGCAAGCTCGTTGATAGAGAGCCCCAAGGGCACGGCCCGGGTACTGTCAATCTCCATCGAGGGACCGCTGAGCACGATCCGTCCGGGCGCCGTGTTCCTGTAGGGCTCGACCTCGATCTCGATAAGATCGCGGATGTCGATGCTGGCATCCCGCGACATGCGCTCGTCGAGCAGCGAATGAGCGCGCGAAAGCGCCTGGATACGCCCGACGAGATCGTCGGCGGCTTCGCCCTTTATCGAGAGCTTAGCCAGGCTCTGCGCACCCATATAGGCATTCTTGACCCGGTGGCGCAGTTCATCGCGTGCGAGTTCCGCCTCCTCCAGCGCGCCTGACAGCGCGACGATCAGCCGGACGTTTTCGATCGCCGTTGCCGCCGCACTTGCCAGCGCTTCGAGAATCTCGATCTCCATTCTCGTCGGCCGATAGGGTGCCGCCCAATAGGCGCCGATCGCACCGATCGGATCCTGTGGACGCACCGGCGTCATGGCGATCGCGCGAACGAACGTGTCCTGATAGAGCTCCCGCGGAACGCGGTCCTCGTGGTCGATATCGGGAATGACGATCGTCTTGCGCTCGGCCATCGCCCAGCCGCTGACGCAGGCCGATGCCGGGAATTTCTGTCCCTTCCAGAGCGCGCCGATCGCATCCTCTTCGATATAGTGGCAGAGGTCGTCCTCTTTCCGGATCACGGCGATGCCCTGGCAGCCGATCATGCTGCGCGCGGTGGCGCGGATGATCTCGACGACATGGCTGGCGTCGCGCGCGCCGGCAAGCTGCGCAATCGCGTGCGTCAGGACGGCGAGCGGCGTCGCTTGCTGATCTGTGTAATCCAGGGATGTCATAGCGGCCTCCTTCCGGGGCCGGCGGCCGCTTCTCGACCACTCAAGGTGGCATCCTACAGGTTTTGATGGGATACGTCTAACAACCGGATCGATTTATATTTTCAAAGATATCGCCCTCCAAAATTGCCGCAACCGGCGCATGCGACGCAACGAAAGTCCGGCCACGGCGTTGGAAAGCTGATTGTGTATGGACCGTCTCGAAGCTTTGCACATCAGGCGTTTGCCGATATCAATCATATCGCCGCAAGGCAGCAGCCATTGCTTCGCTGACACGAAGCTCGAAACAGGACCCCTTCGTTGACATTCCCGCAATTGCGATCCGAAGATCCCGAGCTGGGGCACGAGACCCGAAATGGTCTGCCCGCGCTCGTTCTGGCAGCCTTGGGCGTCGTCTATGGCGATATCGGCACCAGCCCGCTCTATGCTTTCAGAGAGGCGCTGCATGCGACGGCGGGATCGGGATCGCATCGCGATAATGTGCTGGGCATTCTCTCGCTGATCGTCTGGGCGCTGACGATCGTCGTAACCGTCAAATACGTGACCTTCGTTCTGAAGGCAGATAACCGAGGCGAAGGCGGCACGCTCTCCCTGATGACGCTCGCGCGCCAGAGCCTTGTCGGGCGGCCGGTCTGGGTGCTCGTGCTTGGCGTCGCCGGCGCCTCGCTGTTCCTGGGTGACGCGATCATCACGCCGGCGATTTCCGTGTTGTCGGCGGTCGAAGGCATTCAGGTGGTGGCACCGGCGCTGTCCGACTGGATCGTGCCGATCACCCTGACGATCATCGCCGTCCTGTTCTTCGTCCAGCGTTTCGGCACCGGCGGCGTGGCATCCGTTTTCGGCCCGGTCATGGCGCTCTGGTTCGCCGTGCTCGGCATCAGCGGCGGCATTCATATTCTCGACGATCCGGCCGTCCTCGGCGCGATCAACCCCGTTCACGCGGTCACCTATGCCGCAAGCAATGTCGGGCTGACGATCACCGTTCTCGGCGCTGTCTTCCTCGCCGTCACCGGCGCCGAGGCGCTCTATGTCGATCTCGGCCATTTCGGCCGCAAGCCGATCGTCATGGCATGGTTCTGCCTCGTCTTTCCGTGCCTGCTGCTCAACTATTTCGGACAGGGCGCCTTTGTTCTCGCCAATCCGGAGATGGCCGCGCACCCGTTCTTCGGCATGCATCCGCCATGGGCCCGCGTGCCGATGGTCTGCCTTGCGACCGCCGCAACGGTCATTGCCAGCCAGGCGGTGATCTCGGGCGCCTATTCGCTGGTGCGCCAGGCGATGCACCTCAATCTGCTGCCGCGCCTGCAGATCCTGCACACCTCGGAGACCCATTCCGGGCAGATCTTCATGCCGCAGGTGAACTCGTTCCTGTTCATCTTCGTCGTCGCGCTCGTGCTCTATTTCAAGAATTCGAGCGGACTGTCGGCTGCTTACGGCATCGCCGTGACCGGCGAGATGGTGATCACCAGTGTCCTGCTCTTCGTGGTCATGCGCCGCATCTGGAACTGGAAACCGGTAACCGCCGCTGCCGTCGTCGTGCCGCTGTTCCTGATCGACAGCGGCTTCTTCATCGCCAATGTCGCCAAGTTCGCCGATGGCGGCTGGGTGCCGGTTGCCGTCGCCTCGACGATGGGGCTGATCATGTACACCTGGATGGCGGGACGCCGTTTGCTGATTGCCCGCACCAGGGCAGACGAGATCCCGCTCGCCTCGATCATCGATCGTCTCGCGCAGAAGCGGCCACCGACCGTTCCCGGCACGGCGATCTTCCTGACCAGCGATGTCGAGGGTGCGCCGACGGCGCTGCTGCACAGCCTCAAGCACTACAAGGTGATCCACGAACAGAACGTCATTCTCAGCGTCATCACCGCGACAACGCCGTTCGTGCCTGATGACGAGAAGATCTTCCTCGAGAGCTTCAATCCGCTGTTCAGCCGGCTGATCATCACCTTCGGCTATATGGAGACGCCGAACATCCCGCGCGCGCTCGTGCTCGTGCGCCAGCTCGGCCTGAAGTTCGACATCATGTCGACCTCCTTCTTCCTGTCGCGGCGGACGCTCCTGCCGTCGAAGAAGGGCGGCATGCCCTTCTGGCAGGACCGCCTCTTCATCGTTCTTGCCCAGAATGCCGGGAATGCGACCGACTATTTCGGCCTGCCATCCGGCCGCGTCGTCGAACTCGGGCTGCAGACGACGATCTGACATCTTCTTAAAATGAAAGAGGCGGAGCTCATGCCCCGCCTCTTGCTCACCGGCAGCCTGGAGCTGTCAGATGTCCGCCCTGACGGCCTGGCGCTGGTTGCCGAGCTTTTCGATGCCGAGTTCGACGACGTCGCCTGCCTTGAGATAGCGCGGCGGCTTCATGCCCATGCCGACGCCGGGCGGCGTGCCCGTCGAGATAATGTCGCCCGGGTGCAGCGACATGAACTGGCTGAGATAGGAGACGAGATAGGCAACGCCATAGACCATGGTCTTGCTGGAGCCGTTCTGCATCGTCTCGCCATTGACCTTCAGCCACATGCCGAGGTTCTGCGGATCGGGAACCTCGTCCTTGGTGACCAGCCACGGACCGGTCGGACCGAACGTGTCGCAGGACTTGCCTTTGGTCCACTGGCCGGAACGCTCGATCTGGAAGGCGCGTTCGGAGACGTCGTGGATCGTGCAATAGCCGGCGACATAATCGAGCGCGTCGGCTTCGCTGACATATTTCGCGGTCTTGCCGATAACGATGCCGAGCTCGACTTCCCAGTCGGTCTTTTCCGAACCGCGCGGGATGAGGAGATCGTCATTGGGACCGACAATGGCGGAGGTCGCCTTCATGAAGATGATCGGCTCCGGCGGCACGGTGGCGCCGGTCTCGGCGGCGTGGTCGGAATAGTTGAGACCGATGCAGATGAACTTGCCGGTTCCGGCCACGCAGGCGCCGAGCCGCGGATTGCCGTCGACGGCAGGCAGCGTGCTCGCATCGATGCGCGACAGTTCTGCGAGGCGATCGGGGTTCAGCGCTGCGCCGGAGAGATCGGTCAGATGGCCCGAGAGATCGCGGATCGTGCCACCGGCATCGAGAAGGCCGGGCTTTTCCTGACCGGCTTCACCGTAACGAAGAAATTTCATGATGCTTCCATTCTGTTGTCTTCCGGAAATCAGATCGTCCAGCCGCCATCGATGGCGTAGGCCTGGCCCGATGTGTAGGTGGCGCCGGCGAGATAAACGGCGAGCTCGGCGATCTCTTCTGGCGACCCCAGGCGGCCCATCGGCTGGCGGGAGATGAAGGCGGCGCGTGCCGTCTCGTAGTCACCCTGTGCCTTCATGCGATCCTGCAGCGACGGGCTCTCGACGGTGCCGGGGCAAATGGCGTTGCAGCGGACGCCCTGGGCGACATAATCGGCGGCGACCGACTTGGTCAGCCCGATGACGGCCGCCTTGGTCACGCCGTAGGCGAAGCGGTTCGGCACGCCCTTGATGCTCGAGGCGACCGAAGCCATGTTGATGATCGAGCCATCCTTGCGCTCCAGCATCCCGGGCAGCACCGCACGGATGGTGCGGATCATCGCCTTGACGTTGAGGTCGAGCGCAAATTCCAGATCGCTGTCCTTCATTTCGAGGATCGATCCGGCATGGACGAACCCAGCGCAATTGAACAGCACGTCGACCCGGCCGATCTCGGAGACCAAGGCGTTCACTGCCGCTTCGTCGAGGACGTTGAGCTTGTGGGTCGAGATCCCGGTCTCGGCGCTAAGCTGCGCCAGCGTCTCGGTGTTGATATCGGTCGCGTGCACTTTGGCACCGGCCTGATGGAAGGCGATCGCCGAGGCCCGGCCGATCCCCTGCCCTGCAGCGGTGATCAGAACGGTCTTGCCGGCCAAATCCTGTGTCATGGTTCTATCCCTGTTTCTGTTTGCGCTCGACGAGCAGGATGTGGTCTGCGGCGAGCACGACTTCATTGCGCTGGTTCAGCACTTCGCAACGCTCGACGACGCGGCCCATATCCGGTCGCTTCGGATCGTCTTCCTTCGAGGAGATCGTCACGCGAGTGCGGATCGTATCGCCGATATGGACGGGGCGGACGAAGCGCAGGCGGTCGTAGCCGTAGGAGAAGGCGACCGGGTTGATGAGCGTCGCCGTCAGCCCGACGCCGATCGAGAACACCATCGTGCCATGGGCGATCCGCTGGCCGCCGGGCATCGTCTTGGCGAATTCGGCATCCATGTGATGCGGAAAGAAATCGCCGGTATGCCCGGCATGGACCACGAAGTCGGTTTCGGTGATCGTGCGTCCCGTCGTCGTGCGAACGGCGTTCAGCGCGTAGTCTTCGTAATGGATGGTCTGTTCGGACACGGGATCACTCCTTCGGCAGCGGGCTCAGCGGCGTCGCCGGGCTCGCGCTCGATTGATAGGCGGCTTCGACAAGCGCCATCGTTTGCCATCCGTCCTCGACGGATCCGATGAGCGCATCGTCTTCGCCGGAGGCAAAGCGCTGCAGGTTTGCCATGCGGTTGGCAAAGGCATCCGGGAACCAGGTTCCGTCGAGCGGCACCGAGACCCAATCATCGGCGCCATTGGCCTTGATCCAGAGTTCGTCCGGCTCGCCGCGCGGATAGTCGAGATTGACGCCGAGCTTCAGATAGGCAGCACCCTTCGTTCCGCAAATACGGAATTCGCAGGCCTGGAACCGGCGCCCGAAATCGTGGTCGTGATTGATCGACAGCGCGCACCGGATCCTGTCGCCATAGTCGAGGATCGCGGCGGTGCGCGTCTGCGCCACCTCATGGTTCGGATGGCCGATGGTCTTGGCGTGGACGCCGAGCGGATTGCCGAGCAGGTCCCTGACGACATCGAGATAATGGATCGAGTGCATGGCGATCTCGATGCGCGGCAGTCCCTTGAGGAACGGCCAGAGACCCCACGGGGTCGCCAGCGCCAGCCATGCGTCGAAATCGACGACCTCGCCGAGATGCCCCCTGGCGATCGCATCCTTCAGCGCCAGCATCATCGGCGCGAAGCGCAGCTGGAAATTGACGGCGGCCTTTATCCTCCGGGAACGGCAGAGCGACAGGATTTCCGTCGCTTCCTGCAGATTGCTGCCCATCGGCTTTTGCAGCAGCGCGAAGGACCCTTCCGGCAGCTTCGACAGGATTGCGGCATGGGCAGCGGGCGGGGTCGCCAGATCGAAGATCGCGCCTTCGGTCTTGAGCGCGTCGTCTTCAGAGGTGAAGGCGACCGTGCCCCATTGCTCGGCGAGTGCGCTCGCCTTGGCATGATTGGGATCGAAGATGCCTGCGACGGGAAACCCGGCCTTCCTGTAAGCCGGAAGGTGCGCGTCGCCGACGATGCTTCCGGCCCCGAAGATCACGATCGGGCGCGGCTTGGCGGGGCGCGGCCATGATTGCCGCAGACGGCTTGGATCGAAGGCCTCAGTCATGATGGAAGACCTCCTCCATCATCGCCCACCATTCGCCGGGCTTGCGGGTTTCGAGCGGCTGCTGCTGCGGCATGCAGACGGCCCACCACTCCTTGTTCTTCGGATGTGCCGCCATCTTCGCCATGTCGGCGTCGAAGTCGTCGCCGGTATATTCCCAGTAGCCGAAGAGCAGGTTTTCAGGCTCTTTCAGGAAGATGGAATAGTTGGTGATGTTGCATTCGGAGATCAGCGCCAGGATCTCCGGCCAGACAGCCGCGTGCAGGGCCTTGTACTCCGCGATCTTCTCGGGTTTCAGCCCGACAACCATTCCCATGCGCTGCATGGCCACTCTCCTCAGCCGCGAAACTCTCGGGTGAATTCCTTGATTGAGCGAGCCTCGACGGCCTGCCAATCCCAGCTGATGCCGAGGCCTGGTTCGGACGGCGCGATCGCGCGGCCGTCGCGGATCTCCATGCCCTTGGTGGTCAGCTGATCGAGCTGCGGAATGTATTCGACATATTTGCCGTTCTGCACGGCGCAGACCAGGCTGACATGCAGCTCCATCAGGAAGTGCGGGCAGACCGGGATATCGAAGGCCTCGGCGGCGTGCGCGACCTTGAGCCAGGGCGTGATGCCACCGATGCGGGCAACATCGACCTGGACGATCGAGCAGGCGCCCTTCTGCATATATTCGCGGAAATGGCGGATCGAATAGATCGACTCGCCGACGGCAATTGGCGTCGCAGTCGAGCGCGACAGGCGGATATGCCCATCGAGATCGTCGGCCGGCAGCGGCTCTTCGATCCAGGCAAGGTCGAGCTCCTTCAGGCGCGCGGCGCGGCGGATCACTTCATCGACCATGAAGCCCTGATTGCAATCCGTCATGATCTCGAAGCCGTCGCCGACAGCGGCGCGCACCGCCGAAAGGCGCGCATAGTCTTCGGCGCCATGCGGCTTTCCGATCTTCACCTTGGAGCCGGAAAAGCCCTTCGACTTCGCCAGCAGCGCGTCTTCGACCAGCGCTTCCTTCTCGATATGCAGCCAGCCGCCTTCGGTGGTGTAGAGCGGGCAGCTATCCTTCGCGCCGCCCGCCAGCTTCCAGAGCGGCAGGCCCTGCTTCTTGGCCCGGAGATCCCAGAGAGCGGTATCGACGGCGGCGAGCGCTAGGGCGGTGATCGCGCCGATGGTCGTCGCGTGCGTTGCAAATTCCATCTTGTGCCAGATCGCCTCGATGCAATCGGCATCCTCGCCGATCAGCAGCGGGACGAGGTGATCAGACAGCAGCCGCATGATCGACGAGCCACCGGTGCCGATCGTGTAGCTGTAACCAATGCCCGTCGCGCCGTCGGAATCGGTGATCGTGACGATCGGGGTTTCCTGGCTGACGAAGCTCTGGATGGCATCCGTGCGCTTGACCTTGGGAGCAAGGTCGACCATGCGGATTTCAATTTTCTCGATGCGGGCCATGTCTCTCTCCTCCCCCTCAGATTGCCAGGCTCTTGCCGGTATCGGCTGCAAACAGATGCGCCTGTGACAGGTCGAAGCTCATCTTGATCTGCTCGCCCGTTGCCAGCGCCCGCGGATTGAGCATGCGCGCCACCCATTCGCGGCCGGCGAATTCGACGAAGACGAGCGTTTCGTTACCGAGCGGCTCGGTGATGCTGACCGGGAGGCTCGCCTCGTGAACCTCCGATGCACTTCCCGTGACCAGGCCGTGACCGGTCGGGAAGAGATCGTCGGGGCGCAGGCCGAAGGTGACCTTCTGACCCTGTGTCACCGCACTCTTGAATTTCGCCGGCAGCGGCAGGCGATCGCCGTTGGGGAAGACGACGCTGTCGCCATCGACAGTGGCATCGAGAATGTTCATCGGCGGCGAGCCGATGAAGCCCGCGACGAAGCGGGTTGCCGGACGCTTGAACACTTCATCCGGGGTGCCGACCTGCTCGATATAACCGTCGCGCATGATGACGATGCGATCGGCGAGCGTCATAGCCTCGACCTGGTCGTGGGTGACGTAGATGACCGTTGCCTGCACCTTGGCATGCAGCTTCTTGATCTCGGTGCGCATCTGCGTGCGCAGCTTGGCGTCGAGGTTCGACAGCGGCTCGTCGAACAGGAAGACCTCGGGATTGCGCACGATGGCGCGGCCCATGGCGACGCGCTGGCGCTGGCCACCGGAGAGTTGCGCCGGGCGGCGGTCCATCAGGGCTTCGAGGCTGAGGATCGCCGCGGCCTCGTTGACACGCTGATCGATCTCGGGCTGCGCCACCTTGGCGATCTTCAGCGAGAAGCCCATGTTCTCGCGCACGCTCATATGCGGATAGAGCGCGTAGGACTGGAAGACCATCGAGATGTTGCGGTCGCGCGGCGCCAGATCGTTGACGACACGGCCCCCGATTTCGATGTCGCCGCCGGAAATCGGCTCCAGACCGGCGACCATGCGCAGCGTCGTGGACTTGCCGCAGCCGGACGGACCGACGAGCGCGATGAACTCCTTGTCGGCAATATCAAGATCAATGCCGTGGACGATTTCGAGCGCGCCGTAGCGCTTGACGAGTTTCTTGAGGGAGACCTGAGCCATGGGAAATCAACCTTTGACCGCGCCGAATGTCAGGCCGGATACGAGATGCTTTTGAATGATGAAGGTGAGCGCCAGCGCCGGAACGATCATGACGACCGCAAGCGCGCACATGCCGCGCCAGTCGATGGTGAACTCCGCCGTGTAATCGAGGAGGCCGACCGGCAGGGTCTTCGAGTTGACCGAACGCGTCAGCTGCGAGGCGAGTGCGTACTCGTTCCAGCAGGTGAGGAAGGCGAAGATGCCTGCCGAGGCGATGCCGGGACCGGCCAGCGGAAACTCGACCTTCCAGAAGGCCTGCCAGCGGGTGCAGCCGTCGATCTGCGCGGCTTCCGCCAGATCCTTCGGCACCTGGCGGAAGAAGCCATCGATCAACCAGATCGTGAAGGGCACGTTGAGCGCCACATAGGTCAGGATCAGGCCGAAGTGCGTATCGATGATGCCGATGCGCGAATAGACGATGAAAAGCGGCAGCGACAGCGCAATGCCCGGCACCGACCGCGTCAGCATCAGGCCGAGGAAGGTCGCGGACTTGCCGGCAAAGCGGAAGCGCGCGAAAGCGTAACCGCCGGACATGCCGATCGCCAGTGCGATCACCGTCGAGGTGATCGAGATGATCAGCGAGTTGCGGAAGTAGTCCCAGATCGGAATGCCGCCCTTGCCGATGCCCGAGAACATCGCGCGGTAGGCATCGAGCGACAGCTCGTTCGGGATCCAGACCGGCGGCTTCGCCATGATTTCGACCGGTGGGCGCAGCGAGCTGAGCACGATCCAGAAGCCTGGAAGGCAGATGACGAGCATCGCCAGGAACAGGCCGATCAGATAGAAGACACGGCCGATACGGCGGCGCAGGCGTTGTTGTGCGTTGAGATCCATGGCTTACCACTCCGCGCCGATTTGGGTGCGGGCGAGCGCCAGCTTCCGGAAGAAATAGACGGTG
This sequence comes from Rhizobium sp. FG96, assembly GCF_057808655.1. NCBI lineage: Bacteria > Pseudomonadati > Pseudomonadota > Alphaproteobacteria > Hyphomicrobiales > Rhizobiaceae > Rhizobium > Rhizobium sp. FG96. The sequence goes on from NZ_JBMDIL010000002.1 coordinate 19,695, forward strand.
AAGGCGATAGACAGGATGATCGAGACATAGGCCATGGCATTGGCAAGGCCCATCTGCGCATCGGCATAGGCGGTGCGGCCAACAAGCGTCCAGAGCAGCTCCGTGCGCCGCGCCGGTCCGCCATCCGTCATGATCTTGACGATGTCATAGGCGCGCGCCACGTCGAGCGAGCGGATCGTCATGGCGATGAAGGCGAAAGGCATCAGGAACGGCCAGATGACATAGCGGAAGGTCTGCCAGGGCGTACAGCCATCGACGCGGGCGGCCTCGACCGGCTCCTGCGGCATGGCGAGCAGCCCTGACAGGATCAGGATCGCGAAGACCGCCGTTGACGACCAGACCTCGGCGACGACGATCGAAAACAGCGCCAGATTGCCGTCGATCAGCCACGGGATTGCGTTGTCGGTCAGCCCCAGCGCCTGCAGGGCATTGTTGATCAGGCCGACATTGTCGTTGAACATGAACTTGAACTGGAAGCCGACGAGCACCGGCGAAAACATCATCGGGAACATCATCATAGTGCGCAGCACGCGCTGGCCCATGGTCGCCTTGTTGACGAGCAGCGCCAGACCGAGACCGAGCAGCATTTCGAGATTGAGCGCGATCGTCAGCAGCACGACGGTGCGCACGAAAGCAGCGAGAAACACCGGATCGGTGAGGATGCGCATGTAGTTGCGCAGGCCGACGAACACATAGAGCGTCTGCGGCCGGGTCAGCCGGAACGGCGTGAAACTGGAGTAAAGCGACAGCAGCAGGGGAACCAAGACGACCGCCGCGAGCACGATGATGGCCGGCAGAAGCAGAAGAATGGGTGTCGGAATTTTTTTGAACATCGAACGACCTGTCCACGCCATATCCGGCGCCTGGACTGCAGGAGGGAGCCTGCAAGAAGCTCCGGTCTTCCAAAAATGAAGCCCCGCACCCGTTTCCGGATGCGGGACCTGTTATGACAGGATCAGAGAGCGCCAGCGTCCTTGAGGATGTTGGTCGCCTTGTCGGCTGCAGCGTCGAGAGCCTCCTTAGAGGTCTTGTCGCCAAGGATGGCCGACTGCAGTTCCGGATAGACCGCGTTGGAAATCTCGATCCATTCAGGCGTGCGCGGAACCGGGAAGGCATGCTTCATGGCTTCCTGGAAGGCGCCGAGAGCTTCCTTCTTGTAAGGGTCGCTCGCAGCCTGCTGGATATCCCAGTCCCAGACCGCCTTGCGGGTCGGCAGGGTGCCGTTCGCAGCTTCGATCTTCTGCGAATCCTCGTTGGTGAGGAACCAGACGAGCGAGGCCGCCGCATCCTTGTGCTCGCAGGCTTCGGTGACCGAGAAGCCGTGGTGACCGGACCAGCCGGTCCGCTTGCCAGAAGAACCGGCAGGCTGGACGATCACGCCGACATTGCCGGCAATCTTCGAGTTTTTCGGGTCGTTGAAGTAAGCAGCCCAGCCGGGCCAGTCGAGATCGAGCGCCACGGTGCCCGATGCGAAGCCGGCGCCGAGGTCATCCCACAGGTAGTTGGTCGTGCCGGCCGGAACGGCCTTCGCCTTGTACATGTTCACGAACCAGTCGAGAGCGCGCACACCGGCATCCGAATTGAAGGCCGGCTTGCCGTCCTTGTCGAGATATTCGCCGCCCTCGGCGACCAGCATTTCGAAAAAGCGTCCGTTGATAGCCTCTTCCTTGCCGGGGAACTGCGTGCCGAAGAAATTCGGCGGGTTGGCGAAGAAGATCGCCTGGTCGGAAACCTGCTTCCACGTGTCCGGCGGCGCCAGGTCATAGCCGTACTTTTCCTTAAACGCCTTCTTCTTGGCTTCGTCGGTATAGAGGCTCTTCTGGTAATACATGGCCGAAACGTCGAACTGGGCGCGCGGCAGCATGACCAGCTTGTCGGAGATCGTCGAAGCCGAGATCGTCGAGTCGACGAACTTGGCGATTTCATCGGCCGGCAGAAGCGGCTTCAGGTCGGTATAGAGGCCTTCGTAGATCGGCGCGAAGGACGAATGGTTGGAGCCGACGCACCACTTGATGTCGCCGGAAGCCAGGTCCGACTTCATTTCCTTGTCGAGTTCGAAATAGTTCTTCTTCGAGAGAACGTTGACCTTGGCGCCGGTCTCCTTCTCCCACTCGGCGATGCGCGCATAGAGCGGCTCGTACTGCTGGCCGCCGATCAGCTTGGCATCGATGGTCACACCTTCAAACTTGCCCGGCAGATCGGCCGCATTGGCCACGGATGCAAATAGCGAAATCCCAGCCGCGAGGCTGGCTATCAATCTTTTCATATTCCTCTCCTCCACAACGGCGGCCTTGTTCAAGTTCGCCGACTCTCCTCACATATGAGTTTTATGTTTATATACAAACGACAAGAAAGTTCCTGCGTCAAGCGGAACTTTCCCTTCTCGAATGGTCCGTCTGCGTATATGCAACTATCATTCATGGGAGATCGCACATGGACATGGATGACGCAGACCGCTACCGCGCCCCGGCGCTCGACAAGGGTCTCGACATTTTGGAACTGCTGGCCAGCGTCGAGGACGGCCTGACGCAGGCGGAAATATCGAAGCGGCTCGACCGCAGCCCGAACGAGTTCTACCGCATGCTCGACCGCCTGGTGCGCCGTGGCTATGTGACGAAGCTCGAAGGTGATCGCTTTGCGCTGACGCTGAAGCTCTTCGGCCTTTCGCAGCTGCATGCGCCGACCCGCCGCCTGGCCTCCTTCGCGACGCCGCTGATGCGCGATCTGGCGCAGAAGAGCCGGCAGGCAAACCATCTCGCCGTCTTCGACCGCGGCTATGCGGTTGTCATCGCCCAGCAGGAAGCCCCGGATTATTGGGGCATTTCGATCCGCGTCGGCTCGCATGTGAACCTGTTCGACACCGGCTCCGGCCATGTCCTGTTGGCCTTCCGGGATGCCGAAGAGCGCGAACTGATGATCGCCGAGCATGTGCGCAGCAAGGACGACCCGCGGCTGACGCCGGAATTCTACGAGCGGCTCGACCAGATCCGCGAGCGGGGCTACGAGATGATGGCCAGCGCCCAGACGGCCGGCGTCTACAACCTTTCGGCACCGATCCTGGGCCCCGATGGCCGCGGCATCGCCGCCCTCACCTGCCCCTATATCGCGCTGGTCAACGCACCAAGCGCGCCCGATATCACCCGCACGATCACCCACCTGCAGAAGACGGCGGAACAGCTGTCGCTGCTCGTCGGATCCGATGTCAACGTGAAGTTCTAGGCCTATTTCCTATCTGAATGATCTCTGCATAAGCCGCAAAACGGGGAGGACGCTTTGCTTATCGACACCCACCTGCACCTGATCAACAAGTCGAAACTGAACTATCCCTGGCTCTCCGGCGTCCCGGCACTCAATCAGGACTTCCTCTATAGCACCTATGCGACGGAAGCCCGCCGCTGCGGCATCGATGCGGCGCTGCATATGGAAGTCGACGTCTATCCCGGCGAAATCCAGCGGGAGACGGACGTCGTCCGGGAGCTTTCGCAAGGCGACGGCAATCTGATCCGCGGCGTCATCGCCTCCTGCCGCCCCGAGGAGGAAGGCTTTGCAGCCTATCTCGAGCGTCAGGCGGCCGATCCCTTCGTGAAGGGCTTCCGGCGCGTTCTGCACGTCGTTCCGGACGATCTCTCCGAAGGCGCCCTGTTTCGCGAAAACATCAAGCGCATGTCGGGCACCGGCCTGACCTTCGACCTCTGCGTTTTGCCGCATCAGATGACGCGGGCGATGGCGCTCGTCGATCTGGCGCCGGATGTACAATTCATCCTCGATCATTGCGGCGTTCCGGCGATCAGCAGCGGCGCGTACGACGCCTGGAACGATGGCATCCGTGACATGGCCAAGCGGCCGAACGTCATCTGCAAGGTCTCGGGCATCGTCGCCTATGCCGATGCCGGGACCTGGGACGTCGAGACGCTGCGGCCCTATGTCAAGCATGTCACGTCAAGCTTTGGCTGGGATCGCCTCGTCTGGGGCAGCGACTGGCCGGTCTGCACGCTGGGCGGCGGCCTTTCGACATGGGTCGCGACGACCCATGCGCTATTTTCAGCCAACAGCGAGAGCGAGCGGACGAAGGTCTTCTCGGGCAACGCCAGGAAGCTCTGGAATCTCGGCTAACCGGACGTGGCGCTCGCTGCCGGACACGGAACCGGGCGCCACGACGGCAGTGCTTCAGAAGCTCTCTGCAAAGAGCCTGTTCAGATCGGCAACGATCACCGCTGCGCTCTGCTTTGCCTTCAGGCCTTCATTCAGCCTGTCGGATCCCCGCTGCTGGAAGGCCATGTAGCCATCGTGCCGGGGCCGGACCCAGGCGCCCTCGAGGGTGGCGCGGGTACCGCGGTAGAAGTCGGCCGTCGCCGCGTTCGCAGCGTCGTCTTCCCATGCAGCGGCATGCCCGGCCTGACCGCCCGAGGTCGTATAGAGACTGCGCTGGATGTCGGCGCCGGAGATCCAGTAGGCGAAGTCGAGCGCCTGCTGCGGATGGCTTGAGAAGGCCGAAACCGCAATGCCGGTGCCGCCCAGCGCCGAGCCGACCGGACCGAGATTTCCGGCGACCGGAATGTCGGCGAACTTGATCAGGCTCTCGCGGAAACCGTCGATCGAATAATTGATGTAGCCGTAGATCAACGGCACGCAGGCAATCGGGCTATCGGCAAGCGCCATGCGCTCGAAGACCGCGATCGGATCCATCTCGAAACATTCGGGGTCGATGAGGTCAGCAATCTCCCGCATCATCTCGACGGTTTCGGCGCCAGCGGCCGGATCGATCAATTGACCGGCTTCCGTCCGGCACGGATGACCGCGATTGGCGGACAGCGTATAGAAGGTCATCAGCGTATGCGGCGGGCGGAGCGGCAGCAGCACCTGCCCTTTTCGGGCGAGATCAAGAACCTCCTGCCAGGTCGTGGCGGGCTTTTCGATCCGGTCCGGACGGTAGGCCTGCACCTGCGTTGCGGCATCGATCGGGAAGCCCCACTGGCGCCCGTCCCAGAGGTAGCTCGGATAGGAGGCGCCGACGCTGCCCTTCTTCAAGGCTTCGCGCTCGGCCTCGCGGCCGGGCACATCGAGTGGCAACAGGCACTTCTCGCCGGTGATCTGCCCGACATGCGGGTGATCGATGACGATCAGGTCATGGGCGCGCGCCAGTTCCTCGACCGGATAGGTCTCGAAGTCCTGCAGCGACCGCTTTTCCCAATGGATTGCAGTGCCCGTCTGCTCCTCGAACAGCCGCGAGCAGGCAACCATCGGGTCGTAACCACGCGGATGGTTCCAGGTCATTCCCTTCAGCGTGATCTTGCTCATAGCCCGAACTCCTCGCGGATGGCCGCACTGTGTTCGCCGATGCGCGGCGCGGCACGATGAAAGACCGGCCGGGCGCCATCGACGCGGAGCGGCGAGCGGGTGGTCAGAATGGAAACGTTGTCCTCGCGGGTCACCGTCTGCAGCATATCGAGCGACTTGAAGCCGTCGCTCTCCATCAGTTCGTTCCAGTTCAGCACCTTGGCGCACCAGATATCGGCGGGCTCCAGGATTGCCAGCCACTCGTCGATGGTCTTCGTGGCAATCCGCCTGGCGATCAGTTCCTTGATCAGGTCACGCTGCTGGAACCAGCTTGAGGGATCGTCGCGATAGGGATCGAGTTCCGGCATTTCCAGAAGATCGGCAAGCTTCGGGATCGGCGTCATGGCGATCGCCAGATAGCCGTCCGCAGCGGCGTAAACGCCGTAGGGAGCGGCGAGATAGGCATGGGCGCTTCGGAAATTCGACCGCTTCGGCAGCCGCTTGCCATCATTCAAATGCGTGGTCAGCACCTCGAACTGGAAGTCGACGAGCGCCTCGAGCAGGCTGGTCTCGACATGCGCCCCCTTGCCGTTGATCCCCCGGCGAACGAGGGCCGCAAGGATACCCTGGCAGGCAGCGGCACCGGCGAGCATATCGCCGATCGCCAGACCGAACGGCACCGGTCCTTGGTCCTCATCGCCATTCAGCCACATCACACCGGAGCGCGATTGCGCCAAAAGATCCTGGCCGGGGCGCTTCACCCAAGGACCTTCTTCGCCATAGCCGCTGATCGACGCATAGACGAGGCGCGGGTTGATCTCCTTGACCGCATCGTAGTGCAGCCCAAGCCGTTCGATGACACCCGGCCGGAAGTTCTGGATCAGCACATCGGCCTTCAGAAGCAGCGTGCGCAGCGCCTTCAGGTCGGCCTCGTTCTTCAGGTCGATCGCCAGGCTTTCCTTGGCGCGGTTGATGGCGTGGAAGATCGTCGAGTCACCGCCGATTTCGGTGTCGCTGAGATAGAGCCGGCGCGAGAGATCGCCGCCGTCGGGCCGCTCGATCTTGATGACCCGCGCACCGAGATCCATCAGGCGCAGCGAACAATAGGGGCCGGAGAGGAACTGGCTCATGTCGACGACGACAAGGCCGCTCAGGGGAAGATCGCTGGATTGCGTCATTGCATCTTACTTTTCTGTCTGGCCGGCAAAATCGGCCGGGTTCCTGTATTTCACCGTTTGCAGGTGCTCGCAGTAGAGCACCAGTTCGCCCTCGCCCTTGAAGACCTCGTAGCTCGCCCTGATCAGGCCGAGCTCCTTGTAGCGGGGGCGTTTGTCGAGGTTGGTGCGGATCGTGTAGATCGTGTCGCCGATAAAGACCGGCTTGATGAAGCGCAGCTTGTCGTAGCCGTAGGAAAAGGCGTTGACGCAGTTGGTGGCGACAAGCCCGAGCCCGGCCGAGAAGACGAAGGCACCGGCAACGAGCCGGCGCCCGAAGACGCCTTCCTTCTCCGCAAACATCTGATCCTGCACATAGGGATGGATGTCGGTCACCAGCACATTGAAGAGGTGGCTGTCGCTCTCGCCGATCGTGCGGCGCAACGAGCGGATCTTCTGGCCCTCCGGCCAGTCCTCATAGAACCAGTTTTCGGCATTCCAGACCGGCAGATCGGCATGCGCCTGCGGCATGTCGGACGGATGCGTGGACGAAATCCCGACTGTCGGCTCCTGGCCCACGATCATGCCTCCTCCCGGCGATGAGTTTTCTTATGTGAAGATCATTTTCACATATGAGTGATCTTTGCAAGTCCCGTAAGTTTGTGCCAAGACAGAAGGCGCGGCGTGAATGCCGCGAGAGCTGGGAGGCAGAGAGAGAGAATGAGAGCCGCAGATTCATCGACCGCGCCGCATCGATGTGTATAAAGGCGCTAGCGGCCTTGATATCTTCAGCCGCGCCGCGCCAAACTCCTAAAATAGAAGAGCGCGCTCCATCCATAATAGGATGCGCCGCCGATCAATCCCAAGCAAGCAGAGCCCTGCGACAACGAGATTCTGGTCCAAAAAACATGCGCCTTACGGATTGCCATAACTTCCACGACTTCCGCCGCCTCGCGAAGCGCCGCCTTCCCGGCCCGATCTTCAACTACATCGATGGCGCGGCTGACGACGAGGTGACCTACCGGCGCAACACATCCTCCTTCGAAAGCTGCGATCTGCTGCCGAGCGTTCTGCGCGGCGTCAGCAATGTCGATATGTCGGTCACGGTCATGGGCCAGCGGCTGGCGATGCCGGTCTATTGCTCGCCGACGGCGCTGCAGCGGCTGTTCCATCACGAGGGCGAGCGCGCAGTGGCGCGTGCTGCCGGCAAGTTCGGCACGATGTTCGGCGTCTCCTCGCTGGGCACGGTGAGCCTCGAGGAAGCGCGGCGGATCAGCGGCGCGCCGCAGGCCTATCAATTCTATTTCCACAAGGACCGTGGCCTCAACCGCGAGATGATGGCGCGCGCCAAGGAAGCAGGCGTCCAGGTGATGATGCTGACCGTCGACAGCATTACCGGCGGCAACCGCGAGCGCGACAAGCGTACCGGTTTTTCCATCCCCTTCCGACTGAACCTCGCGGGCATCGCGCAATTCGCCGTCAAACCGGGCTGGGCGCTCAACTTCTTCACGCATGAGAAGTTCAAGCTGCCGCAGCTCGACAGCCATGTCGACATGGGCAGCGGCACCATGTCGATCAGCCGCTATTTCACCGAGATGCTCGATCCCGCCATGAACTGGGACGATGTCGCCGAAATGGTGAAGACCTGGGGCGGCCAGTTCTGCCTCAAGGGCATCATGACCGTCGAGGACGCCAAGCGCGCCATCGATATCGGCTGCACCGGCATCGTGCTGTCGAACCACGGCGGCCGCCAGCTCGATGGCTCGCGCAGCGGCTTCGACCAGCTGGCCGAAATCGTCGATGCCGTCGGCGACAAGATCGACGTGATGATCGATGGCGGCGTGCAGCGCGGCACGCATGTGCTGAAGGCGCTATCGCTTGGCGCCAAGGCAGTTGGCCTCGGCCGCTACTACCTCTTCCCGCTCGCCGGTGCCGGCCAGGCCGGGGTGGAGCGGGCGCTGACGCTGATGCAGGCCGAGCTCGAGCGCGGCATGAAGCTGATGGGCTGCTCGTCGGTCGACCAGCTGACACGCGCGAACGTCCGTTTCCGCTAATCCGGCCGCTCCAGCCGTTCACGATTGAGAGAGCAAGCGTTGTGTGTGACGGCACGGCGCGGTAGCTTGCCATGTCTTTTGAAATGGAGGATTTTCAATGGATTATCGCAAGCTCGGCCCGAGCGGCACGATCGTGACCGCCTATTGCCTCGGGACCATGACATTCGGCGCGGAGTCGGATGAAGCCACTTCGCACAAGCTGCTCGACGACTATTTCGCCTGGGGCGGCAATTTCATCGATACCGCGGACGTCTATAGCGCCGGCGTCTCCGAAGAGATCACCGGACGCTGGCTGAAGGCCCGGCCTACGGAGGCCAAGCAGGCCGTGATCGCCACCAAGGGCCGCTTCCCGATGGGCGACGGCCCCAACGATATCGGCCTGTCGCGCAAGCATCTGCATGCTGCGCTCAACGCCTCGCTGAAACGCCTCGGCGTCGAGCATATCGATCTCTACCAGATGCATGCCTGGGACGCGCTGACGCCGATCGAGGAGACGCTGCGCTTCCTCGACGACGCCGTTTCGGCCGGCAAGATCGGCTATTACGGCTTCTCGAACTATGTCGGCTGGCACATTGCCAAGGCCTCCGAGATTGCCAAGGCGCAGGGCTATACGCGCCCGGTCACGCTGCAGCCGCAGTACAATCTGCTGATGCGCGATATCGAGCTCGAGATCGTCGCTGCCTGCCAGGACGCCGGCATGGGCCTGCTTCCCTGGTCGCCGCTCGGCGGCGGCTGGCTGACGGGCAAATACAAGCGCGACCAGATGCCGACGGGTGCCACCCGTCTCGGCGAAAATCCGAAGCGCGGCGGCGAGGCTTATGAGGCCCGCAATGCGCAGGAGCGCACCTGGGATATCATCGCCACCGTCGAGGAAATCGCCAGGGCACGCGGCGTCAGCATGGCGCAGGTGGCACTCGCCTGGGTCGCGGCGCGCCCGGCCGTCACCTCGGTCATTCTCGGCGCCCGCACCACCGAGCAGCTCGCCGACAATCTCGGCGCCGCCAAGCTGACGCTCTCGGACGAAGAGACGCAGCGGCTGACCGACATCAGCGCGCCGGCGCCCGGCCAATATCCCTACGGCGTCAACGGCACCAACCAGCGCCACCGCAAGATGGAAGGCGGACGCTGAAGCCCGGTTCACTGAAGATTGAGAGCGGCGTCAGAGCCTGACGCCGCTCGTTTCGTCGAAAAGATGAAGATGGGCCGGATCGACGGTGACACCGATGGTTTCGCCGGCATGCGCACCGCTGCGGCCCGTCTGGACGATCGTCAGCTCCGGCGTCGTTGCGGTCGCGACGAAGGTCGACGAGCCCGTCGATTCCACGAAGGCGACCGGCACGTCGAAGGTGCCTTGGCCCGGACCGGTAATCCCGAGATGTTCGGGCCGAAGTCCTGCCGTCACCTTGAGGCCCGGCTGCAGCTGGTGGCCGGAGGCGATTGTTTGCTTCACCGTTCCGAAATCCAGGATCAGGCTCCGTCCGTCTTCACCGACGACGGCCGGGACGAAATTCATCGCCGGTGAGCCGATGAAACCGCCGACGAACTTGTTAGCCGGCCTGTCATAGAGATCGAGCGGCTTGCCTTGCTGTTCGATGATGCCGTCGCGCATGACGACGACATGGTCGGCCATGGTCATGGCTTCGATCTGGTCGTGGGTGACGTAGACCGATGTCGCATGCAGCCGGTCGTGCAAGGCGCGGATTTCCTTGCGCATCGAGACGCGCAATGCAGCATCCAGATTGGAAAGCGGCTCGTCGAACAGGAAGGCCTTGGGATTGCGGATGATGGCGCGGCCCATGGCGACACGCTGGCGCTGGCCGCCCGACAGTTGACGCGGATAGCGATCCAGGAGACCGCTCAAGCCGGCGATCGTCGCCACTTCCTCAGCCTTGCGCTTCGCCTCGGGCTTCGGGACCTTCCGCATCCGCAGCGAATAAGTGAGGTTCTGCTCCACCGTCATATGCGGGTAGAGCGCGTAGGACTGGAACACCATGGCGATATCGCGCATGCGCGGCGGCACGTCGTTCATCACGTCGCCGGCGATCTTCATCGTGCCGCCGGTGATCCGTTCCAGCCCCGCGAGCGAGCGCAGCAACGTCGACTTTCCGCAGCCGGAAGGGCCGACCAGCGCCACGAATTGCCCCTTCGGGATCGTCAGATTGATATTCTTGAGGGCGTGGTAGGCGCCGTAATGCTTCTCGATTCCCGAGAGCTCGATCTGGATATCCTGGTTCATGCGCGGCGACCTGTGATTGGAACGAAGAGCGGATTTGTCATTGCCATCATTTAACGGCCCCCACCGCGATGCCGCGCGTCAGGGTGCGCTGGAAGATCAGGAAGAAGATCAATGTCGGCGCAATGCCCAGCAGGGCGGCGGCGGCCGTCGTCGTCGGCGTCTGCACGAATTGCCCGTTGAGCACGCCCATGGAGACCGAGACCGTCTGGTTGAAGTTCGAGACCAAGAGCACCAGCGGCAGCAGGAATTCGTTCCAGGTCCAGATAAAGAAGAAGGTCGCGAGCACGGCGAGCGTCGGCATCAGCATCGGCACGACGATGGTCCAGAGGATCTTCCACGGCGTCGCGCCGTCCATCTCGGCTGCCTCGATGATCTCGCGGGGAAAGGCGGTCATCACCGAGGAGAGAAGATAGGTGCCGAAGGCGCTCTGCAGCACCGAGAAGACGATGATGACGGACCAGATCGTGTCGAAAAGCCCGACGGCCTTCGAGAGATAATAGATCGGATAGACCAGCGATTCATGCGGGATCATGATGCCGACCAGCAGGATGGTCAGCATATACTTGCTGCCCTTCACCCGGCCGACCCCGAAGGCATAGGCATTGAGCAGGCTCAGCAGCACCGCGATGACGGCGGTCGATGCGCTGATGATTGTGCTGTTGATCAGCTTCTGCGTGAAATCGACATTGTTCCAGAAGGTCTTCAGCGCTGTCAGATCGAAGCTGCGCGGGAAAGCCAGCGGCCCCCAGGTGCCGTAGTCCTCAGGCGTCCTGATCGCGTTGGTGAAGGCCAGCACGAAGGGGCAGAGGAACAGGATGAGCGCGAAGGAGATGGCAGCCAGCACCCACCAGCGCGACGATCCGTACATGGATCCTGCCGATGTCACGTGTGCAGCCTTGCTGGAGGTATCGAGCGCGATCGCCGCTTCACTCATCGGTCATTCTCCGTATGGCGTGCCTGGATGCGGATGAAGATGAAGCAGATGACGAGGGTCATCAGCATCTGCGCCGTGGTGATGGCCGCACCATATCCGACGCGGTTGGTCGCGAAGAACTCGTGGTAGGACATCTGCGACGGCACCATCGTGGCGTTGTCGGGCCCGCCCGAAGTCAGCACGAAGATCGGCGCGAAGACCTTGAGCGCGGCAATGGTCGTCGTCAGGCCGACCACGAAGATCTCCGGCTTCAGAAGCGGAACGGTGATCGTCCAGAAGCGCGGCAGCCAGGCGGCGCCATCGAGCTCGGCGGCTTCCTGCAGCGAGGGATCGACGCGGGCGAGGCCCGACATGAAGACGACGAGGCAATAGCCGAGCTGCAGCCAGACCATGACGACCATGATCGCCCATAGCGCCAGCTGCGGTTCGCCGAGCCAGTTCTGCTTCAGGCTTCCGAGACCGGTGGCATCGAGCATGGCGTTGACGATGCCGAACGGGTTCAGCATCCAGCCCCAGAGGATACCCGCGGCCGAGACCGGCAGGATCTGCGGCAGATAGAAGCCCGCCCGGAAGAAGCTGGCGAGCGCATTGGAAAAGCGCGAGCTGATATAGTCGAAGAGCAGTGCCGCAAGCAGCACCCCGATCGCCGTCGGGATGATCGCCATGGCGAAGACGAAGGCGGCCGTGTTGACCAGCGAATGCCAGAACGTGTCATCCGTCAGCAGCCGCTCGTAATTGCGCAGACCGGCGAATTTCGGGATGCCGATGCCCTTCCACGTCGTGAAGCTGATCATCAGGTTCATGACGAAGGGGACGAGGATGATGGTGACGAAGCCAAGCATTCCGGGAATGAGGTAGAACCAATAGACCCTGCCCGGCTGTGCGTCCGAGGATGCGCCCGACATATTTCCTCCAGCGTCATTCGAGAATTGGCAGGGCGCCGCAGCGCCCTGCCGGTCGCGGCATATCTGTTACTGGTCGCCCTGGACTTCGTCGTAGGGCTCCTTCAGGCGCTCGGCGAATTCTTCGGGAGTGACCGAACCGCCGATGACCGCCTGCGTCGCCTTCAGCATGACGTCGTAATAGCCGGGGACCGGCCAGTCGGGATAGAAGCCGAGGCCGTTCTGCGCGACCAGCTTGTTGAAGAGCTCGACCTCGATCTTGCCGACGGGATCGGTGACCATGGCCGGATCGGCAGCGATAGGCAGACCGCCGGAATTGCCGAACAGGGCCTGGTTGTCCTTCGACAGCGTGATGTCGATGAAGTCGTAGGCGAGGTCCTTGTTCTTGGCGTTCTTCGGAACGACCCAGATGTTGCCGGTCGAAGCCGGCGAGATGACATTGCCCGGGAACAGGAACTGGCTGGCCTTGAAGTTCTTGATCGCGCCGAACTGGGCGCCATACCAGGTGCCGGTGACCACCATCGGCGACTTGCCGGTTTCGAACAGGTTCGCCATGTCAGGCGCCTTCAGGCCGGTCGAATCCTTGGAAATATAGCCCTTCTTGACCCATTCCTGCAGCTTCTGGCCGGCATAGACGAAGGGAGCCGAGTCGAGCGGCGCGCGGATCGCCTGGAAATCGTTGACCCACTTCGCATCCGCCTTCGACAGCGCGAAGAGATACATCAGGTGCTGTGCCGGATAATCGTTGGCAGCTTCGGCAATGGGGGTGATGCCCTTCTTGACGAAGACATCCATCACCTTTTCCATGTCTTCCAGCGTCTTCGGCACTTCGACGCCGGCTTCCTTGAACATGTTCTCGTTGTAGAAGACCGAGACGAATTCGCCGTAATTGGCAACGCCGATCAGCGGCCCGTTGCCATAGATGCCCTTCTCGTCATAGCGGCTCAGCTGGTTGCTGGCATCGGAGAGAACCTTGTCCCAGCCGCGCTGCTTGGCAACGTCGCCGAGATCGGTCAGCAGGCCCTGCGATGCGGCGAGACCGGCAACGGCATTGCCCTTGTTATATTCCATCAGATCCGGCGCTTCGGCCGAATTGAGGATCATGGTGCCGGACTTTGTGATCTGGTCGAAGGTCTTCAGTTCGAACTGAACTTTGACGTCGGGGTGCTTTTCCTGAAAGGTTTCGAGCGCCTTCTTCCAGGTGATGCCGGCGGCACTCGCCGCGTCTTCATACCACCAGATCTTGAAGGTCTTGTCCTCGGCGTGAGCGGTGCCTGATATCAGCATCGAGACGCCGAGAGCGAACGCAAGTCTTGATATCGCTTTCATACTTTCCTCCCAAAAAGCGGCTGTGCCGCGAAAGCTGTCACGTTAGCGTCGCGCCTGGCCTCCCCGCCGGCACGCCGCACGATAGGTCACTCAGCCGGGATCAGCAACAAAATCGCCGCCCCTTGCATGTTTCAGATGGTTCAGCGCATGGACCTGGCCGGTCATCTCCAGCGCGTCGCGATAAACAGGGTCGTGCCAGCCTTCGATATCGATCGAGCCCGACCAGCCGGCGAGACGAAGCTCGGAAATGATATCGGTCCAGTTGCTGTCGCCGAAGCCCGGCGTGCGCATGAAGACGAACTTTTCCTTGCCGAAGATGCCGTGTTCCCTGATGACATCCCAGCGGATCGTCGCGTCCTTGCCGTGAACGTGGAAGATCTTCGAGGCCCATTTGCGGATCTGCGGCAGCGGCTCGATGAGATAGACCATCTGGTGGCAGGGTTCCCATTCGAGGCCGATATTGTCATCTGGCGTCTCGTTGAAGATCAGCTCCCAGGCATCGGGATTGTGGGCGATGTTCCAGTCGCCGGTCGCCCAGTTGCCGTCCATGGCGCAGTTTTCGAAGGCGATCCTGACGCCCTTGTCGGCGGCGCGTTTGGCAAGTTCGCTCCAGATCTGCTTGTAGCGCGGCAGGCTGTCGGTCAGCACCTTGCCGCGGATGCGGCCGGTAAAGCCGGCTACGCAGGTGGCGCCGAAATGATGGGCGTTGTCGATGCAATCCTTCCAGCCCTGCAGCGTCTGCAGGTCGATCTCGGTTTCCTCCAGCGGATTGCCGAACATGCCCAGCGTCGAGATCGTGATGTCGCGGTCGCCGATCGCATCTTTGCAGCGCTTGCCGAGCTCGGCGATATCCTGGCCGTTGGTCGTCTGCCAGAAGAAGGGCTCGAAGCTTTCGAAACCCATGCCGGCGATCTGGCCGATGCGCTCGGCGGCGCCGCCACTCGAGGCGCTGATCATGGTGCCGATGCGGATGGACTTTGCGGGGTTGCTCACGTTCTCATTCCTTATGCTGAAATTTCGACGCGCTTGCCCGTCCTGGCGCTCTCGATGGCGCCGAAGACCATGGCAAGGCTTCTGATATTGTCGGAACTGGCCGTCTCCGGCCGCTGGCCCGAGCGGATCGCCTCGATGAAGCTGGCGATCACGCTGGCATGGCCGTGCGTCTCTTCGTCATGCTCGGGGCCTGGAACCTCTACGGACGTGAAGCCATGCAGCAGGCCGGGTTCGGCGCCGGAGGTGGCGGCGCTGAAATTCTCGGCGCCATCCCAGGTGAGCATCCCCTTCGAGCCGACGAGGCGCCATTCGCTTTCCCAGCTGGTGCGCTCGCCTTCGGCGCACCAGGAGCCGCGATAGGTGAAGACCACGTCGTCGGCAAACTCGAAGGTAGCGTTGGCCGAGGCGCCGTGGCGGTACCACGAACCCTTCGGATTCTTCTCGACGCAATAGACGGCAAGCGGCTTCTTGCCGGCGACGTAGCGGGCCGCGTCGAAGGTGTGGATCGCCATGTCGAGCAGCAGGACATTGTCCATCTCCTCGCGGAAGCCGCCGAAATGCGGGGCGATGAAGAAGTCGCAATGGATGCCGGTGAGATCGCCGATCGCTCCGCTCTCGACGAAACGGCGCATGCGGCGCACGCCCGAAATGAAGCGACGGTTCTGGATGATCGCGTGGACCTTGCCGGCCTCGGCGGCGAGATCGATCAGGGCAACCCCCTCTACCAGCGAAGTCGCCATGGGCTTTTCGCTGAGCACGTGGCAACCTGCCTTCAACGCTGCAGAGACGACGGCAAAGCGGGCCGCGGGAATGACGACGTCGAAGACGATATCGGCCCTGGTCTGCGCGATGACGTCGTTGAGATCTGTGCCGATCACGGCGTCGCCGAGACCGAACTCGGCGGCAAGCGCCTGCGCGACCTCGGGATTCAAATCCACGAGGCCCCTGATCGCGATCGCATCGGCCAGCGCCGGCGTTTCCTTGATCGCGCGCAGCCAGCCTTTGGACATAGCTCCGCACCCGCAGAGAACGGCATTCAGTTTCACTGATTTCCTCCCGTGGCGCGTCTTCAACCATCCTCCGAAAACGCATCCCGTAAACGTTTACGATAGTATTCAGAAACGTTTCCTGCTGTCAAGACAGGCTTAATTTAGAGAAAATGCTGCGGAAAACATGAGCATAAACGCGGCCTTAGCCGGCTTTGCATTGCGCTGCAGCACAAAAAAATCCGCCATGTCATCTGGCTGTTAAACAAACATTCTACTAAGCTCGGGATCGGATTGCACAGCCGTGCAATGGGAGGAGACACGATGAACCAGGACGCGTTTCTGGAACTGAATTCTGTTGCCTGCAGATATGGCAACACCAAGGTTCTGAACGATATCAACCTCAGCATCCAGCGCGGCGAATTCGTGGCGCTGCTCGGCTCTTCCGGCTGCGGAAAGACGACGCTGCTGCGCGTTCTGGCAGGCTTCATCGCCCCCTCCTCCGGCACCGTCTCGGTGCGCCAGCGCGACGTGACCTACATGCCGCCGGACAAGCGCGGCATGGCGCTAGTCTTCCAGTCCTATGCGCTGTGGCCGCACATGACGGTGGCGCAGAACATCGGCTACGGCCTGAAGCTCAAGGGTGTCGCCAAGGCAGCGATCGCCGAGCGGGTCAATGCCATGCAGAAACTTCTCGGTCTCGATGGACTCGGTGCGCGCAAACCGGCAGCGCTCTCCGGCGGCCAGCGCCAGCGTGTCGCCCTTGGGCGCGCGCTGGCGGTCGACCCCGAGATCCTGCTGCTCGATGAACCGCTCTCCAATCTCGACGCCCGCATCCGCCTGACGGTGCGCCACGAATTGCGCGCGCTGCAGAAGCGCCTCGGCATCACCGCCGTTCACGTCACGCACGATCGCGAAGAGGCGATGGTCATGGCCGACCGGATCGTCATCCTGAATGCCGGCGAGATCGCCCAGCAGGGAACGCCGGAAGATGTCTACAATCGTCCGGCCTCGGCCTTCGTCGCCGCCTTCATGGGCGCCGAGAACGTGCTCTTTCTGGAAGGCAGCCGGCAGGGCGACAGTTTCCATATCGCCGCGGGCCCTGCGAATGCCGCGGGCAGCGTAGCACTTCTCGGCCGTCAGCTGCAGTCCGGCGCGGTCGAAGCCCGTTTTCGCCCGGAAGCCGCGCAGCTCCTGCCGATGGATACGCCGATTGCCGCCCCTGGCATGACCTTCACCGGCGAAGTCACCGCCGTCAGCTATCCCGGCGGCCACTGGCGCCATTCTGTGCGGCTTGGCGATCGCGAGATCATGGCCGATGCGCCGCGCGCCTTCGAGCCCGGCGACCGCGTGCAGGTCCATGTCGGGCCTGACGCGCTTTTCCTCTTCAATTCGCCGGAGTCCAACCCGGCCATTTCCATTTCCCGGTCCGCGGCCGGGAAAGCCCACGCATGACTTTATTCCTTTGAACCCTGGAGAGCACTCATGAAAAGACTGACCTATGCAGCTTTCGCCGTCGCCCTCGCCGCCCTGCCCGTCAAGGCCGATGAGCTGACCGTCGCAACCGCCGGCGACCAGAACATGGTCGATTACATCAACCAGTATCTCGGACCGCTCTTTGAAAAGACCTATCCGGGCAACACTGTCCGTGCCGTCGGCACCGGTCCCGGCGATGCCGGCTCGCAGAAGATCCTCGAGCGCTTCGACGCCCAGCAGGCCGCCAACACCGCCAACTGGGATATCGACGTCGCCGTCGTCCACGAAAAGTTCGCCGGCCCAATGGTCCAGAAGGGCTATCTCGAAAAGTATCGCAGCGCGATCGACACCGGCAAGCTCGTCTCCCGCGACAACGCCAAGAACGCCCTCGGCTCCGACGTCGACGGCTATGTCATGCCGATGTTCAACAGCCAGACGGCGATCGCCTATAACCCGACGCTCGTTCCAAACCCGCCGAAGAGCTACACCGAGCTCGCTGCATGGGCCAAGGAACATCCGAAGCAGTTCGGTTATAACGGCATCAAGGGCGGCGCTTCCGGCGTCAGCTTCGTCATGGGCTGGATCTACGCCTTCGGCGGCGGCGATGCCAACAACCTGATGACCGGTCCGTTCAAGCAGGACGAAACCGCCAAGTGGGGCGATGCCTTCAAGAGCCTCGCCGACTTCACCAAGAACGCGACGCTGACGCCGGGCAATGCCGGCACGCTCGACCTCCTGTCGCGCGGCGAAATCGCCATGGGCCCGGTCTGGGTCGACATGTTCTACTCCTGGCAGGCCAACGGCCAGCTGCCGCCCGAGCTGAAACTCGTCCTGCCGGCTCCGGGCATGCCGGGCCAGCCGATGCACTATGTCGTTCCGGCCAAGGCATCGCATAAGGATCTCGCCGAGAAGTTCATCGCGCTCGCCACCAGCCCGGAAGTCCAGGCCGACGGCATCGTCAAGAAGTTCAATTGGTATCCGGGTATCGACGCGCAGTTCGTCAAGCCGAAGCTCGACGACGCCACCTGGAACAAGCTCTTCGTGGACATTACGCCTGAAGATCTCGCCACCAAGGGCAAGCCTTTCCCGATCGCCCAGTACAACACGGCGATCCTCGAGGCTTACGAGCAGTCGGTGAAGTAACGCACTGTCTTCTCCCCAGCGGGGAGAAGATGTCCGAAGGACAGATGAGGGGGGTGAGCGACGAAGGAGCGAACGGCCGGCGCAAGTAAGGCCGCTCCCCACCTTGTCACCCCCTCATCCGGCCCTCTGGGCCACCTTCTCCCCGAGGGGAGAAGGGAACAAGAAGCGAGGTTGAACGATGTCCAGACGCCTGCTCGGTCTCCTGCTCGTGCTCCCGGCACTGGCGGTGATCGCCTTCCTCTTCATCCTGCCGCTGGTCATGTCGGCGGTCGGCGCCTTCAGGATCGAAGGCGGCGGGTTCGGCTGGGACAATTTCTACAAGACCTTCGATCTCTACACGAAAGACATCGTCTTCTCGGTGGTGATCATCACCATTTCCACGATCCTCATCGGTCTCGCCTCGATCGCCATCGGCGGCTATCTGACGCTTGGCGAGCACCCGGTCGCGGTCGCGATCCTGCGCTGGCTCTATCGCTGGCCGATGTTCATTCCATTCATCGTCGTCGGCCAGATCCTGCGCACCTTCCTTGCCAAGAGCGGCCTGATGAACAGCACGCTGATCAGTCTCGGCCTTTTGACGCCGCTCGATGCGCAGAGTTATCTGGACTGGCGCGGCATCGTCATCGCCTTCGTCTGGAAGCAGACGCCCTTCGTGGCGCTGCTGGTCGCCGGCGCCATGGCATCCGTCAACCGCGACACGATCGAGGCCGCGCGCAATCTCGGCGCCTCGAAACTGCGCGTCCTCTTTGAAATCCTCGTGCCACAGGTGTCGGTGACGCTGACCGTCGGCCTTATCCTCTCCTTCGTGACGATGATGTCGGTCCTGTCTGTGCCGCTGATGATCAACGCCCAGTCGCCGACGATGCTGACGGCCGATATCGCCTTCCGCGTCAACGCCTATGGCGATTACGGCGTGGCCAATGCGCTCGGCCTCGTGTCGCTGGTGCTCGCTTCGTCGGTCGCCTGGATTTATCTGCGCCAGAGCCTGAAGGAGCGCGCATGAGCACCGCAACGCTATCCGCCACGCAATCACATCCGCTCTCGGCGCTCTGGTGGATCCCGCGCGCCATCATCTTCGGGCTGATGGCCTTCTTCATCTTCGGGCCGCTCGCCAATCTACTGCTCTGGACTGTCGCGGAGAAATGGTACTTCCCGCACAGCCTGCCGCTGCAATATGGCTTCAGCAGCTGGGCAAAGGTGTTCGCCCCGCGTGGCGGCGCGGTGGAGTCGCTCACCAATTCTCTGATCGTCGCGGTGCTGACCGTCGTCGTTTCGCTGCTGCTGGCGATCCCGGCAGGCTATGCGCTGGCGCGGCTGAAGCTGCCGTTCCGGGCGCTGATCCTGCTCGCCTTCCTCATTCCTCAGGCTTTTCCAAATCTCACCGTCTACGTGAACGTCGCCCGGATCTTCTACGAGATCCGCCTCAACGGCACGATCCTCGGCGTCGTCCTCGTGCATGCCTCGCATGGTCTCGTCTACGCGGTCTGGATCGCCACCGCCGCTTTCTCGGCGATCGACGAAGAACTGGAACAGGCGGCGCGCTCGGCCGGTGCCAGCGCCATGCGCGCCTTCATGGACATCACGCTGCCGCTCGCCGCACCCGGGCTGATGGCGAGCGCCATCTTCGTGTTTCTCGAGAGCCTCGACGAATTTACCGGCAGCTATTTTGTGGGCGCTCCTGACGTAAACATGCTGCCGCTTCTGCTGTATACTGCAGGTTCGGGCGGCAATTATCAGATCGCGTCGATCACTGCCCTCTTGCTGCTCATTCCATCCTTGGTTTTTATGCTTATCGTTGAGCGATTCCTGAAGGCAGACGTCCTATCGCGTGTGGGGCACTGAGAGATTGCCATGAACGACGGCCCAACCAACGACCTCAAGAACCAGCGCAAGGAGCGGATGCGCTTCGTCAGCGCCGAGCAGGTGGCGCAGCTTGCTGGTGTCTCGCGCTCGGCGGTGTCACGCACTTTCACGCCCGGCGCCAGCGTTGCCCCTGCCACCCGCGAGCGGGTGCTGAAGGCGGCCGAAGAGCTCGGCTACCACGTCAACGACCTTGCCCGCGGCGTCCTCGCCAACCAGAGCCGTCTGGTCGGCATCGTCGCGACGCGGCCGGAAGTGGGCTTCCGCGCCCATCTGGCGGCCGCGCTTTCCAAGGCGCTGATCCAGCGCGGCAGCATCCCGATCCTGATCAATACCGGCCAGACCGAAGAGGAAATGCTGGCCGCCCAGAAGATGCTGATCGGCCACCGCGCCGAGGCGACGATCATCCTCTCCGGCTCGCCGCCGGCGAATTTCTTCGAGCTTGCGCATCGCAACGGCCAGCCGCTCGTCGTCATCGGCCGCTCCGAGCCGGATGCCGACCATGTCCGTGCCGGCAATTCAGAGGCATCGCGCAAGGCGGCCAACGCCTTTTTCGAGAAGGGTCGCCGCAAGCTTGCCGTCGCCACCTCCTTCTCGGCGACATCGAGCATTGCCGAGCGCGAGACGGCCTTCAAGACCGCAGCCGAGGCGCTCGGCGCCAGCGTCGCGATCGGTCGCGGCAAGGATTCCGACTATGACAGCGGCATTGCCGCCGCAAAGCAGCTTTTCGCCAGCGCCGCCGATTATCCGGATGCCGTCTATTGCGCCAACGACCAGATCGCTTTCGGCCTGATGGACCATGTCCGCACCACGCTCGGCCTCAGCGTTCCCGATGATGTCGCCGTCATCGGTTTCGACGACGTGCCGGAGGCCGCCTGGCTGAGCTACAGGCTCACCACCTTCCGCCAGGACCCGATCGTCATGGCGCAGCGCGCCGTCGAACTGGTGGAAAAGCGCCTCGCCAATCCCGATCTGCCCCCCGCCTATGAACGGGTCATCCCCGAGTTTGTCGTGCGCGACAGCTTCGTGCCCTGATCCAGAAAGATACCGATGCCCTGCGAATTTCCCGACGATCCGCGCTTCGTGCTGGCGCGCGAGGTGATCCTTGAAGCTGCGGAAAGGGCACTCGCCTATTTCCGCGACCTCTCCTCTCTGGAAACCAGCCAGAAGCTGAATGGCCAGGACGTGGTCAGCGAGGCCGACAAATCGGTCGAGGCATTGATCCGCGAAAGGATCGCCGCCGCCTTCCCCGATGATGGCGTGCTCGGCGAAGAAGAGGGTCTCAGCGAAGGTCCTTCCGGCTATCTCTGGGTGGTCGATCCGATCGACGGCACCAGCTGCTTCCTGCACGGCATCGACCAGTGGTGCATCTCGATTGCCGTGATGCGCGGCAGCGAGACGGTGCTCGGGCTGATCTGCCAGCCCTCGACCGGCGATCTCTTCGTTGCCAGGCAGGGTGCCGGGGCACAGCTCAACGGCCGCCCTATGGAGGCCAGCCGCACCAGCCGCATCTCGACGGGGCTGCTCGGCGTCGGCGCCAATTTCCGCATTCCGCTGCGCCAGGTCTCTGCCTTCGTCCAGTTGCTGCTCGAAGCCGGCGGCATGTTCATCCGCAATGGCTCCGGTGCCCTGATGCTGGCGCAGGTCGCCTGCGGGCGCCTTGCCGGCTACTATGAGCCGCATATCAACGCCTGGGATTGCGCCGCGGGCCTGCTGATGATCCGCGAAGCCGGCGGCTGGACCGCCGATTTCCCCGGCGAAGGCGGGACATTGCTGACCGGCGGCCCGGTCATCGCCGCTGCCCCGCAGATGCGGGATGAATTGCTGGCGCTCGTCGAGCGCTCCCTCGAAGACGCGGAAGGCTAGTAATGAAGCTCATCCACATTTCCGATTTCCACCTCGTTCCGGCTGGCGGCACCCTGCTCGGCCTCGATCCGGCCGCGCGCATGGATGCCTGCCTCGCCGACGTCGAAGCCCATCATGCGGATGCCGATCTCGTCGTCGTGTCGGGCGACCTCTCGGAAACCGGCGGCGAGGATACCTACCGGATCCTCGAAGAACGCGTTTCCCGGTCGAAGCTGCCGATCCGGCTGATGCTCGGCAATCACGATATCCGCGAAAACTTCGCCACCGTCTTTCCCGGCCAGATGGCGAAGAACGGTTTCGCACAAGCGGCGATCGATCTGCCCGAGGGACGGGTGATCACGCTGGACACGCTGGACGACGGCAAGGTGACCGGCAGGCTCTGCGACAGCAGGCTCGCCTGGCTGAAGGAGAAACTCGAGGAGGCGAAGGACCGCCCGGTCTATCTCTTCATGCACCACCCGGCAGACAAGGTGCATCTACCGGCCCTCGACGTCTTCGGCCTTCTCGATCCCGAGCCGCTCTTTGCACTGCTGAAGGCGCATGGCGATGTCAGGCATATCTTCGCCGGGCATCTGCACCGGCTCGTGACGGGGAACTGGCAGGGCATTCCCTTCACCATCCTGCGCAGCACCAATCACCAGACGGCATTGGACTTCGTTTCGCCGACCACCACCAACTGCTTCGAACCGCCGATGTACTCGATCATTCTCGCCGATCGCGGCAGCCTTATCGTCCACATTCACCAGTTCGCCCATTGAGAGCGGCTCCGCTTTCCGAAAACGTTTTCCTATGGCAAGAAGAAGCCTCACGTTTTCGATCGCGGAGGAAGATCGGCTGACATGAAGGGCATCCGGCAGCTTGCCAAACATCTCGATATCTCGATCGGGACCGTCTCGCGCGCGCTGAACGGCAAGCCCGATGTCAACGAGGAGACCCGCAAGCGGGTCCTCGCCGCCGCCGAGGAACTCGGCTACGTCGCCAACCAGTCCGGCCGCAGCCTGCGCCAGGGAACGACCAACGTCATCGGCCTGATGATCGAATCCAGCAAGGAGACGGTCGAAAACAGCGACAACTTCTTCCTTGGCCTGACCGGCGGCCTGCAGAGCGTGCTTGCCCGCCATAAGCTCGACCTCGTCATGCTGCCCTGCCCGAATGACGAGGACCCGCACGAATACCTGAAACGCATGGTGGCGCGGCGCGTCGTCGACGCGATGATCATCTCGGCGACGCAGCGGATCGACAAGCGCATCGACCTGCTGGTCAAGGCCAAGATTCCCTTCGTGACGCTGGGGCGCAGCTCCTCTGGCGAGAACTATCCTTGGATCGACCTGGACTTCGAGGGCGTGGCGGCATCCGCCGTCGACCGGCTGGTGGCCAAGGGCCATCGCACCATCGCCATCGCCGCCCCCTCCAACGATATCAATCTCGGCTATATCTTCGTCGATTCCTATCGCCAGGCGCTGGAGCGGCACGGGATAAAGTATGATCCGAAGCTGGTGATCCGGGTCAAATCCAGCGAACAGGGCGGCTATCAGGCAGGCCACGAACTGCTGCTGCTCGACGGCAAGCCGACGGCGATCATCCTGATCTACGAACTGATGGCGATCGGCCTCTACCGCCGCCTTGTCGAGGCCGGCGTCATGCCCGGGCGCGACCTTGCCATCATCGGTTTCCGCGAGGAACCGCGAGGCCGCTTCCTGCAGCCGTCGCTTACCTGCTTCCGCATGTCGCTGCGCGATCTCGGCATCGAGCTCGCCGAGACCCTGCTGGCGACCATGCCCGCCTATGCCGAGACCTACCCGCGCGGCGCCCGCAACACGATCTGGCCGCTGGAGCTGGTGCCCGGCGAGAGCGACGCCTTCACGCTCACGTCCTGAGCGCGCCGTCCGTATGGGCGTGATCCCTGCGGGCGATCAACTGCGTCACCACGAAGACCAGCAGGGCACCGGCCGCCAGGCAGACGGCCAGGAAGATCATCGGCGCGATCGTGCTGCCTGTCGCATCCTTGATCCAGGGCACGACATTCTGCGCCACGAAGCCACCGAGATTGCCGACCGAATTGATGGCAGCGAGACCCGCAGCCGCACCGGCACCTTTGAGGAAGCGCGAGGGCAGGCTCCAGAATACCGGCTGCGGCGCGAAAATGCCGGCAGCGGCAATGCAGAGGAAGGCGAACTGCAGCGTGTTGTTGGGGATGAGCGCCGAGAGCAGCAGGCAGGCCGCCCCGATGAAGGCCGGGATGACGATATAGGGTGTCTTCGACGCCGCCTTGTCGGCCATGGCGGGCACGGCATAGAGCGCGATCGCCACGAGGATCCAGGGGATGATGTTGAGGAAACCGTTGACGGTATTGGTGACGCCGAAACCCTGGACGATGGTCGGCAGCCAATAGCTGAGACCATAGGCCGCCAGCGGAAAGGCCACATAGCAAAGCGCCATCAGAAGCACCCGCGGGTCGACGAGCGCCTTGAACCCGTTCTCGGCATTCTTGTCCATCCCGGCATTTTCGCTCTCCAGCCGGTTATGCAGCCAGCTGCGCTCGTCGGTGGAGAGGAACGAGGCCTTGTCGGGATTGTCAGGCAGATAGAAGAAGGTGACGATACCGGCGAGAACCGCCGGAACCCCAGTCGCCAGGAACACCCATTCCCAGCCCGCATAGCCATAGAGGCCATCGAGATCGAGCAGCATGCCGCCGAGCGGCGCGCCGACGGCATTGGCAAGCGCACTGAAGATCATGAAGAGGCCGACCATGCGGCCGCGATAATCGGCCGGGAACCATAGTGTCAGCAGGTAGAGGACGCCAGGAAAGAACCCCGCTTCGCAGACGCCGAGCAGGAAGCGCAGGATGTAGAACATCGTCGCATTCTGCGTATAGGCGAGCGCGATCGTGACGATGCCCCAGGACACCAGGATGCGCGCGAACCAGATGCGCGCGCCGAGGCGATTGAGAAACAGGTTGCTTGGAACCTCGAAGAGAAAATAGCCGATGAAGAACAGCGAGGCCCCAAGGCCATAGGCATATTCGCTCATCCCGAGATCACCGACCATCTGCAGCTTGGCGAAGCTGACATTCTGCCGGTCGATGTAAGCGATGAGATAGAGGATGCCGAGGAAAGGCATCAGCCGCCAGGTGATCTTGGAAATCAGTTCCCGTTCGCTGACCATACTATGTCTCCAAATGCTATGTCTCAGCAGATACTTATGGCCCGGCCGGGGATTATCAATCGGGCGTTGAGCAAATGGAGGGCGATAGGGGGAATTGCTTAAAGGCGTCAACGAACTCACAGGCCCACGCGCCTTCAGCGGCGGGAGATAGCCGGACGGTCACTTGAAGCGGCCGCCCGCGGCTATGTCAGCTCACGCAAACACCATCATCTGCGGCGGAACGGCCGCGAGCATGCCGGCGCGGCGCGCGACGGCGTATTTGAGGGACTGCTCGACGACGGCGGGCATGACGGGCTTGCTGACGACGCCGAGGGCGCCCTTGACGCCGTCGGCGACGGTTTCGGGGTTGCCGGTCATGAAGACCACGGTGATGCCGTGCTCTTCTGCAAGGCGGCGGCCGATCTCGGGGCCGGTTGCGCCATCGGACAGGTTGACATCGACGAAGGCAACATCGGCAAGCGGCGCAAGCTGCAGCGCCTGCTCCTTGTTGGTCGCGAGGCCCGCGACTTCCATACCCATGTTTTCGACCGTCGCTTCCAGATCGAGCGCGATCAGGAACTCGTCTTCTACAATCAATACTCTCTGGTTCATAACGTTATCCCGCAGCCATTTACGCACAACATTGATGGCCATGACGCCCTCTTCCGTTAACCCAAGCACGCGAAAGAACTTCGTTTCGAAGGGTTGTGGCCCGCGAAACTTGACGAGATAACGAGGTGGAAAAGGATATGTTCCGGGCCGGGACGTATTTTTTTGAACTTAACCCATTGTTAACGTTGATAAAACACTAACATCGCTTAAGCCTTTGAAATAAAAGGCGGCTCGAGCGGCCGCCTCTATGCTTATTCACAGGCCGGCGTTACTCAGCCCTTGGCCTTCAGCACCAGAACGGGATCTTCCCTGTATGCTGCCGGGAAGACCTGCTTCAGATTTTCGATCTTCGGCAGATCGTTATAGACGATATAGGGATAGGTCGGGTTCAGCGTCAGGAAATCCTGGTGATAGCGCTCGGCCGGGTAGAAGCCGTTGAACTCCGAAACCTTGGTGACGATCAGGTGCGGGAAGACCTTCGCCTGATTGAGCTGCGAGATATAGCTCTCGGCGACCTTGCGCTGTTCCGGGCTCTCGACGAAAAGCGCCGAGCGGTATTGCGTACCGCGATCCGGCCCCTGGAAATTCAGCTGCGTCGGGTTGTGCGCCACGGAGAAAAAGATTTGCAGCAGCTGGCCGTAGCTGACCTGCTTGGGATCGAAGGTGACCTCGACGGATTCGGCATGGCCGGTCGAGCCGGTGCTGACGGTCTCATAGTCGGCCGTCGCCTTGTCGCCGCCGGAATAGCCCGAGACCGCGCTCTTCACGCCCTTCACATGCTGGAAGACACCCTGCACACCCCAGAAGCAGCCGCCGGCAAAGACCGCCTTCTCGGTGGCGGGTGCGGCCGTCTCGTCGACGGTCGGTTTTGGAATGACGACGGCATCTTCCGCGGCGATTGCCGAGCCACAGGCAAAGAGCGAAATGGCCGCCAGTGCGGCGAGCCTTCCTGTCGAAAATACGCTCATGAGAACACCTCCACGAATGGGCTGTTCCCATCGTGTCGAAAGCTGCAAAAAGGCGCAATTCAAAAGGACTTATCTCACGCGGAAGTGACAATGGGATGGCGGCCTCTGTACGAAAGCGGGACACCGCATAAGTTGTGTTGACAATGGCGGCGGCCCGGCCAAAAGTGCACGCCGATCAGCGCCAGCCGACCGGGGGGACTTGATGTCTGTACGCTCGTTTTTCGCCTTCGCCGCCATCGCCTTGTCTGCATTTGCAATCAGCCTTCCGGCCACTGCCGCAGACAAGAAGCGCGATATCCAGACGATCAAGGACGCCGATTTCTTCGGCTTCGATCTCAGGACCGAGCAGAACGTCTCGCTCGACCAGTGCAAGGCTTCCTGCATCGGCGACAAGAGCTGCAAGGCCTTCACCTATAATCCGAAGGTCCAGTGGTGTTTCCTGAAATCCGACTTCAAGACCATGAACGCCTTCCCGGGCGCGATCGCCGGGCGCATCGTCGAGACGACGGCCGCAGCCATTCCGCAGGAGCCGGATCTGGGCGCTGCCCCGCGCCTCAATTTCCTCTCTGCTGACGTCATCCAGCAGGCTCGCGACTACAAGACGAACAACGAGCTGACCGAGGCGCAGGAAGGCCAGTCGGTCGACAACCTGACGGCTACCGCCCGCCTCGACCTGACCGCCAACAATCTCGCGGCTGCGCTGGAATCCTTCCACGGCGCGCTGGCGCTCACCCCTGACGATGGCGATCTCTGGCTGGAGACGGCGCGCGCCGCGAATTCGCTCGGCGGCACCGACAGCCAGGTCTTCGGCCAGGCGCAGCTCGATGCGCTGAACGCCTATAATCTGACGCGCACCGCGACCAAGCGCGCCGATGCGCTGGCCGTGCTTGCGACCTCGCTCGCCAAGAATTCCAATTATCGCGCCGCCCTCAATGCCTACAAGGCGAGCCTGGCGCTCGTCAGCTCCAAGGAAGTCAGCGACGCCTATCTGAAGCTGAAAGCCGAGCAGGGTTTCCGCATCACCGAGCATAATGTCGATGCCGACAGCGCCACGCCGCGCGCCTGCGTCACCTTCTCGGAATCGCTGGTGAAGACCACCGACTATACGCCCTTCGTGACGCTGAACGGCCAGGCGCCGAAGGCGCTCGAAGCCAAGGACAAGCAGATCTGCGTCGAAGGCCTCGTCCACGGCGAGAATTACAAGCTGGTCTTCCGCTCCGGCCTGCCGTCCTCGGTCGACGAGGTGCTGGAAGCGCCCGTCAGCCTCGACATCTATGTCAAGGATCGCAGCCAGACCGTGCGCTTCACCGGCGACAGCTTCGTGCTGCCGTCGACGGCGCGCCGCGGCATTCCGCTGGTTTCCGTCAACATCCAGTCGGCGGCTCTGAAGCTTTACCGCATCGGCGATCGCGGCATCGCACCGCTGCTGACCAGCTCGCAGTTCCTGACCCAGCTCGACGGCTACAGCGCCCAGCGCATCGAGGATGAAAGCGGCGAACTCGTCTGGCAGGGCTCGATCGATATCGCCAACGACCTCAACAAGGATGTGGTGACAAGCTTCCCGGTCGATGAAGCGCTGCCGCAGCGCAAGCCGGGCGTCTATGTGCTGATCGCCTCGCCTGCCAATGCACCGGCCAATGAGTGGGACAGCAAGGCGACGCAGTGGTTCGTCGTCTCGGATGTCGGCATCACCACTTATGCCGGAACCGACGGCCTCAATGTCTTCACCCGCTCGCTGGCATCGGCCAAGCCGATCGCAGGTGTCGAGCTGACGCTGCTTGCGAAGAACAACGAAGTGCTCGGCACCGCCAAGACCGACGATAACGGCCGCGCCACCTTCACCGCCGGCCTGATGCGCGGCACGGCGGCGCTGACGCCCGCCGTCATCACCGCCAAGAACGGCGATTCCGACTACGTCTTCCTCGACATGACGCGTGCAGGCTTCGATCTCTCGGATCGCGGCGTCACCGGCCGCGCCTCGCCGGGCGCGATCGACATCATGACCTTCACCGAGCGCGGCATCTACCGCGCCGGCGAGACCGTGCATGCCTCCGCACTTGCCCGCGATACCGACGGCAAGGCGATCGAAAACCTGCCGCTCACCTTCGTCTTCCTGCGCCCAGATGGCGTCGAAGACCGTCGCATCATCAAGGAAACCAGCGATCTCGGCGGTTATACCGTCGACCTGCCGGTGCAGCAGAACGCCATGCGCGGCACCTGGACGATGAACATCTATACCGATCCCAAGGGCGAAGCGATCGGCACCAAGAGCTTCCTGGTCGACGATTTCGTGCCTGATCGCACCGACATGGAGCTGAAGACCGAGGCCAAGGAGATCGGCCCGGATACGCCGGCGACAATCGAGATCAACGGCAAATATCTCTATGGCGCACCGGCTGCAGGCCTGACGCTCGAAGGCGATGTCGTCATCAAGCCGACCCGCGAGAGCGCCGCCTTCCCCGGCTATTTCTTCGGCCTTGCCGATGAGGAAGCCTCCGAAGAGAACCGCCAGACGATCGAGGGCCTGCCGGAGCTTGACGAGAACGGACAGGCATCGACCGACCTGACCGTCGGCGATCTGCCAGCCACGACGCAGCTGCTCAACGCAACCGTCTATATCCGCATGCAGGAACAGGGCGGCCGGGCGCTGGAGCGTTCGCTGGTCATCCCGGTCAAGAACCAGGGACCGATGATCGGCATCAAGCCGGAATTCTCCGGTGACGTCGCCGAGAATTCGACGGCCTCCTTCAACATCATCGGCACCACTGCCGAAGGCCAGAAGCAGGACATGAAGGGCCTGCGCTGGAAATTCTACAATCTCGAGCGCGAATACCAGTGGTACCGCGACGGCACCGCGTGGAAATACGAACCCGCCTATAACGCCCGCCAGGTCGCCGACGGCGTGATCGACGCCGGAGCGGACGGCGGCAAGATTTCCGTGCCTGTCGGCTGGGGCCGCTATCGCCTCGAAGTCGAAAGCCCGGATGCCGACGGCCCGACCTCGAGCTTCGAATTCGACGCCGGCTGGTTCGTCGAGACGACCTCGACGGAAACGCCTGACGGCCTCGAAATCGCCCTCGACAAGGACAGCTACAAGGTCGGCGAAACCGCCAAGCTGAAGGTCACCTCGCGCTACGGCGGCGAGCTGATGGTCGCTGCCGGCACCGAAAATCTCGTTGCCGTCCAGAATGCGACGATGGGTGAGACCGGTGGCGAAGTCGATATTCCCGTCACGGCCGAATGGGGTGCGGGCGCCTATGTCACCGCCACGCTCTTCCGGCCCGGCGACAGCCAGGACAACCACATGCCGATGCGCTCCATCGGCATCAAATGGCTGAAGGTCGATCCCGAGCAGCGGGCGCTGCAGGTCAAGGTCGATGCGCCCGAAAAGATGCTGCCGCGCGGACCGCTGAATATCAGCCTCGCCGTTGCCGGAGCCGGTGCGAACGAGGGCGCCTATGTCACGGTTGCCGCCGTCGATGTCGGCATTCTCAACCTGACGCGCTACGAGGCGCCGAACCCAGAAGACTGGTATTTCGGCCAGCGCCAGCTCGGTCTCGAAATCCGCGACCTTTACGGCCGCCTGATCGACGGCTCGCTCGGCGCAACCGGCAAGCTGCGCACAGGCGGCGATGGCGGCGCGGTGGCGCTCTCGGCCAGCCCGCCGACGCAGAAGCTCGTCGCCTTCTTCTCCGGCCCCGTGAAGCTCGATGCCGAGGGTAAGGCGAATGTCAGCTTCGACATTCCACAGTTCAACGGCACGGCCCGCATCATGGCCGTCGCCTGGTCGAAGGACGGTGTGGGTCACGGCGTCAAGGATGTGATCATCCGCGACCCCGTCGTCGTCACCGCCAGCCTGCCTAAATTCCTGGCACCGGGAGACAAGGCGGAGCTGCGCCTCGACATCGCCAATACCGATGCGCCGGCCGGCGATTTCAAGATCGCCGTCACCGGCAACGACGCTGTCGGCGTCGATGCGGCTTCGGCTTCCAAGACCATCCATCTCGATGCCGGTGGAAAATCCGACCTGACCCTTGCCGTCGTCGGCAAGCAGCCGGGCCAGGGCACCGTTTCGATCAACCTCTCCGATGCATCCGGCCTGTCGCTCGACCAGACCGCTGACGTGCCGGTACGCCCTGCGGCACTGCCGGTCACCGAACGCCGCGTCATCGCGCTGAAACCCGGTGCTTCGCTGACGATCGATAAGGAACTGCTGGCCGACAGCGTTCTGCCGGGCGCTTCCGTCAGCGTCAATGTCACCCGCTCTGCCGCCTTCGACATTCCGGCGATGCTGATGACGCTCGACCGCTATCCCTTCGGCTGCGCCGAGCAGACGACGAGCCGCGCCATGCCGCTCCTCTATCTCGGCGAACTCGCCAAGCAGAATGGGCTGGAAGACGATGCCGACATCAAGAAGCGCGTACAGGACGCGATCTACCGCGTGCTCTCCTATCAGGCATCGGCCGGCAGCTTCGGCCTCTGGGGACCGGATTCCGGCGACCTCTGGCTCGATTCCTACGTCACCGACTTCCTGACGCGGGCGCGCGAAGAGAAGTATGACGTGCCGGATCGCGCTCTAGTGCAGGCGCTCGAAAACCTGCAGAACGCGCTCAGCTACGACGTCAACGTCAAGACGCAGGGCGACGAGATCGCCTATGCGCTCTACGTTCTCGCCCGCAACAAGAAGGCGGCGATCAGCGATCTGCGCTACTACGCGGACACGATGATCAACGACTTCCCGACGCCGCTCGCCAAGGCTCATATCGCCGCCGCGCTGGCGCTCTATGGCGATGCGACGCGCTCGAAGAACATCTTCGTCGATGCGCTGCAGATGACCGAGGATTCGATGGTCCAGCGCGTCAATCTCTCGCGCACCGATTATGGTTCGATCCTGCGTGACGGCGCCGCCATCCTGGCGCTCGCCGCCGAAAGCCGTCCGGTGCCTCCGGTCATTCCGGAGCTCGCCAAGGCCGTCGCCAAGGAGTTCAACCGCTCGAAATGGACGAGCACGCAGGAACAGGCCTGGATGCTGCTTGCCGCCCGCGCGATCCAGAGCGGCGACGACGCGCTGAAGGTCGACGTCAACGGCGCCGAGCATAGCGGTGCCTATATGGCGACGATGACCGGCGATGCGCTGATGACCAATCCGCTTACGCTGAAGAGCGCCACCAGCGATGCGGTCTCCGCCGTCGTCACCACGGTCGCCGCGCCGGTTTCGCCGCTGCCTGCCGGCGGTGACGGTTTTGCGATCGAGCGCAGCTACTACACGCTCGACGGCGAGCAGGCGAATGTCAGCGAGGCCAAGCAGAACGAGCGCTATGTC
This sequence comes from Rhizobium sp. FG96, assembly GCF_057808655.1. NCBI lineage: Bacteria > Pseudomonadati > Pseudomonadota > Alphaproteobacteria > Hyphomicrobiales > Rhizobiaceae > Rhizobium > Rhizobium sp. FG96. The sequence goes on from NZ_JBMDIL010000002.1 coordinate 51,952, forward strand.
GTCGTGCTGCATGTGACCGAAAGCAACGACTGGCCGTCGCGCATCGTCATCACCGATCTCCTGCCCGCCGGTTTCCAGATCGACAATCCGAGCCTGGTCGATAGCGCCCAGCTGACGAATTTCGACTGGATCGGCGAACAGACGGCCGCCCACACCGAATTCCGCGACGACCGCTTCGTGGCGGCCTTCAACCGCTCGGAAGGCGACAACCGCGAAATCAACGTCGCCTATGTCGTGCGCGCCGTGACACCCGGCACCTACGATCATCCGGCGGCCGTTGTCGAGGATATGTACCGTCCGCAGCTCTCGGCACGCACGGCCATGGGCAAGATGGAGGTTGTCGCAGCACAATAATGCGGCTCTGGCACAAGCTCACGATCACATCTGCGGCCGGCATTCTTGTTGCCGGCGCAGTGCTGCTCGGTCTCGACGCCGCCGACAGGGCCTATCCGCCGCCGATCGACAGGGCCGGGCAGGTCTCCGCCGAAGTGCTCGACGCCGACGGCCAGCTGCTGCGCGCCTTCGCGACATCTGAGGGACGCTGGCGGCTGAAGACCGATGTCTCCGATGTCGATCCGCAATTCCTGCGCATGCTGGTCGCCTACGAGGATAGGCGCTTCTACGATCACCACGGCATCGACGCGCTGGCGATCGGGCGCGCGGCGCTGCAGCTTGTCACCAATGGCCGCATCGTCTCGGGCGCCTCGACGCTTTCGATGCAGGTGGCGCGGCTGATCGAGCCGCGCAGCGGCCGCTCGCTTTCGGCCAAGCTGCTGCAGGTGGCCCGCGCCATCCAGATCGAACGGCGGCTCTCGAAGGAACAGATCCTCGACATCTACCTGACCCACGCCCCCTATGGCGGCAATCTGGAAGGTGTCCGGGCAGCAAGCCTTGCCTATTTCGGCAAGGAGCCGAAGCGGCTGACGGTGGCGCAGGCCGCGCTCCTCGTCGCTCTGCCGCAGCTTCCCGAAAAACGCCGGCCGGACCGCAATCTCGCGGCGGCCGAAGCGGCGCGCAAACGCGTGCTGGAACGCGTCGCGGTGATCGACGCCGTCGGCGATGGCGAGGCCGAGCGCGCTGAGGCGACGCTGGTGCCGGCAAAACGCATGCAGCTGCCGGCGCTTGCCGCCCATGTCGCCGAGGCCGCGCTGCGCAAGGCGCCGCAGGAGCGCGAGCACAAGACGACGCTGAAGAAGCAGGTGCAGGAAGGGCTGGAACTCGCCGCGAAGAACGCCGCGATGCGACTTGGCCCGAAGCTCTCCGTCGCCATGGTGATGGCCGATGCCCGCAGCGGCGAGATCGTCGGCGAGGTCGGCTCGGCCGATTATTTCGACGCCAGCCGCTCCGGCTGGATCGACATGACTAGGATCAGCCGCTCCCCGGGTTCGACGCTGAAGCCCTTCATCTACGGTCTCGCCTTCGAACAGGGCCTCGTCAGCCAGGAAACCATCATCGAGGACCGCCCCTCCGATTTCTTCGGCTACCGGCCCCACAATTTCGACATGAGCTATCAGGGCGACGTGACGATCCGCGAAGCGCTGCAGCTCTCCCTGAACGTCCCCGCTGTCAAGCTGCTCGATGCCGTCAATCCGACGCGGCTGATGGTGCGCTTCCGCCGCGCCGAGGTGCGTCCCAGCCTGCCTCCGAACGAAACGCCTGGTCTGGCAATCGGCCTAGGCGGCGTCGGCGTGACGTTGAAGGATCTGGTCCAGCTCTACACGGCGCTCGCCAACAAGGGGCAGCCGGTGCGTATCGGCGACGGCGTGACCGGCATTCCGGGCAAGATCGATGGCGAACCGCTGCTGGAGCCGGTCGCCGTCTGGAACATCGCCGACATCCTCTCCGGCGTGATACCGCCGGCCGGCGCCCCTCAGCGCGGCATCGCCTACAAGACCGGCACGAGCTACGGCTATCGCGACGCCTGGTCGGTCGGCTATGACGGCCGATATGTGCTTGGCGTCTGGGTCGGGCGGCCTGACAATGGCGCCGTTCCGGGCCTGACGGGCTACGGCACCGCGGCGCCGATCCTCTTCGAGGCCTTCACCAAGTCGGGCATCGCCACCACGCCCCTGCCGCGACCGCCCTCAGGCGCGGTGCGCATCGCCAAGGCCGACCTGCCGATGAGCCAGCGCCGTTTCGCGCTGAATGCCAGCGGCCTGCTCGTCAATTCCACCCGTGAATCCGCCCCGCAGATCGTCTATCCGCCCGAAGGCGCGCATGTGGATCTCGGCGCCAAAAGCGGCCAACTCTCGCCGCTGATGCTGAAGCTTCAGGGCGGCCGGGCACCGTTCCGCTGGCTCGCCAACGGCAAGCCGCTGCCCGATCTCTCCCGCCGCCGCACCAACCAGTGGCTGCCCGATGGCGCCGGTTATTCGAAGCTGACCGTGATCGACGCCATGGGCCGCGCCGCCAGCGTCGGCATCTTCGTCGATTGAGGCGACGCCGTTTCACGAATTTTCGGCCGCGCCTGTCGGAACCTGCGCCCTCGCTGCGTCCTTGGATCAGAACAGCGCAAGGAGAGAGCAATGCGAGACCTGATCCTCACCATGGCCATGTCGCTCGACGGCTTCGTCTGCGGCCCCAATGGCGAGCTCGACTGGATTTTCAACGGCGACCAGGAGGCGATCGCCTGGAAGGTGGAGACCGTCTCCAGCGCCGGTCTGCACATCATGGGCAGCCGCACCTTCAAGAGCATGGCCGGCTTCTGGCCGACGGCGGCAGGCCCCTTCGCCGCGCCGATGAACGAGATCCCGAAGGCAGTCTTTTCGCAGCAGGGAACCTCGATTCTCGAAGCCGCAAAGACCGGGAACTGGCAGGACGCCTATGTCGCGGGCGGTGATCTGCGTGAGGAAATCGCCCGGCTGAAAGCCATAGGCGGCCTGCCGATCGTCGCTCATGGCGGCGCGGCCTTCGCCCGCAGCCTGATCGCTGGCGATCTGGTCGACGAATACCGGCTGATGGTTTACCCGATCGCGCTCGGCAGCGGCCTGCCGATCTTCTCCGGCGTCACGGCGCTCCGCCGCCTCGAATTGGTGGGATCGGAGACCTTTCCGAAGGGCACGCAGGCGCAGGTCTACCGGCGCGCTTGACGACCTCGTCCTGAAGCCTGCAAGAGCTCAGTTAGCGGGAACAAAAGCCCGCCGCCGCCGTTCCGGATCGTTGCAATCCCGAACAAAGGCGGCTCATGACGCTTCCCTCATCCACCTACAGACTGCAGTTCCGCGACGGCATGACGTTCGACCGGGCGGCCGAACTCGTGCCTTATCTCAAGGCGCTCGGCATCAGCCATCTCTATGCCTCGCCGATCTTCACGGCGGCATCCGGCTCGACCCATGGCTATGACGTCACCGACGCCGGTGAAATCGACCCTGCGATCGGCGGGCGGGAAGCTTTCGAGCGGCTCTGTGCCGAGCTTAAGGAAGCCGGTCTCGGCTTGATCCTCGATATCGTGCCGAACCATATGGCGGCTTCGGTGGAAAACGCCTGGTGGCGGGATGTGCTGAGATACGGGAAGCAGAGCCGCTACGCCGGCTATTTCGACATCGACTGGTCTGAGCCGTTGACGCTGCCTATCCTCGGCAAGCCCTTCGAGGAAGCGCTGGCCGACGGCGAACTGCAGATCGTTACTGATCAGAACACTGGCGAGCGCTCGCTCGCCTATTTCGAGACGCATCTGCCGCTGCATCCCGATAGCCTCGCCGAAGCCGGCGACATCGCCCGTCTCCACGAAGTCCAGCATTGGCGCCTGACGCACTGGAAAACAGCCGCCGCTCACCTGAGCTACCGCCGCTTCTTCGAGGTCACCGGCCTTGTCGGCCTGCGCGTCGAGGACGAGGCGGTCTTCGAAGACAGCCATCGCGTCGTCCTCGATCTCGTCCGCTCCGGTCAGGTCCAGGGTCTGCGGCTCGACCATATCGACGGCCTTGCCGACCCCAAGGCCTATCTCGACCGGTTGCGGCAGGCGACGGGGCCGGAAACCTATATCATCGTCGAAAAGATCCTCGGCCACGGCGAGGCCCTGCCCGCCGATTGGCCGATTTCCGGCACGACGGGCTACGAATTCATCTCCGCCCTTGCAGATCTCTTCATCGACCCAAAAGGCATGGCCGGGCTGCAGACATTCTATGCCACCATCGCCCCCGGTACTGCGGATTTTCAGGAAGGAATGCGGGCCGCCAAGACACTGATGGTCGAGCGGAATTTTGCAGGCGAAGTCAGCCGCCTGACCAGGCTCGCGAGCGCAGCCCTTCCCGATACATCCGAGGCGGAAATCAAGAAGGCCATCCGTGAGCTGCTGATCGCCTTTCCCGTCTATCGCACCTACGGTCAGGATGGTGTCATGGACGCGCGCGAAACCGTGATGCTGGATAAGGTCAAGGAAGAGGCTGGCAGGCATCTCAAAGACCGCAGGGCGCTCGAAGCCATCTGCGGATTGCTGAAGAGTGGACGCGCGGAGGAATTCCGGCGGCGCTTCCAGCAATTGAGCGGCCCCGTGATGGCGAAGGCGATGGAGGACACGCTCTTTTATCGCCACAACCGGCTTCTGGCGGCCAACGAAGTCGGCGGTGAGCCGGATGCCACGCCCGGCGGCATCGAGGCCTTTCACCGCTTCATGCAAGACCGCGCTGCAGAACAGCCGCACGGGCTGTCGGCCACCTCGACCCACGACACCAAACGCGGTGAAGACGCCCGCGCCCGCCTCTATGCCCTCAGCGAAGAACCGGATCTCTGGCGGCGCGGCGTCGAGCGCTGGCGGCAGATGAACCGCGAGCATCTGACCGAGCTGCCCGGCGGCCTGACACCCGAAGGCAATGTCGAATGGATGCTCTATCAAGCGCTCGCCGGCATCTGGCCGGAAGATTTCAGCGAGGGACGCGCGGAGAAACTGACGGAGCGATTTGCGGCCTATGCCGAGAAGGCAATCCGCGAGGCCAAGCTCGGCACCAGCTGGGACGAGCCGCATGCGGGCTATGAGGCTGCCGTCCACACATACGCATCGGCGCTGACTGCCTCTTCCAGCCTCACTTTCCACGAGGATTTCGCCGAGACGCTGCGGCCGGTTCTCTCCGCTGGCTATCTCAACAGCCTGTCGCAAACGCTGATCAAGCTGACCGCCCCCGGCATTCCCGATGTCTATCAGGGCGCCGAAGGCTTCGACTTCAGCCTTGTCGACCCTGACAATCGCCGCCCGGTGGATTTCAAGGCCTTGCGCAAGACGCTCTCGGCCCATGGCGAGATCGGCGAACTCACGGTGCCGGTGCTGAAACAGCGGATCGTCGAGATCGGCCTGCATCTTCGCCGCCGCCAGCCGAAGCTGTTTGCCGAGGGCCGCTATCTGCCGCTCAGCATCACCGGAAGCCGCCGGGATCATGCCGTCGCCTTCGCCCGCGCGCTTGACGGCGACTATGCGATCACGGTCGTGCCCCGGCTGATGCTCGGCTGGCTGGATCCCGGCGTGTTGTTTTCAGGGCCCGAATTCTGGGCCGATACGGCGATCGAAATCCCGCCTGGTCTCCAGGGCATCAAATGCGATCTGCTGACAGGACGCCATCTCGATCCCGGGGCGCGGTTGCCGCTTGGCGATATTCTCGGCGTTCAGCCGGTCGCCCTGATCGAGCCGGATTGATGATTTTCAGACGGGATGAAAATTCCCGCTTGACCTTCCAGTTGCTGGAAGGTTCATAAGCCTATCCACTGCCCGCTTGGGCAAAGGAGAAGCCTATGGATAATCACGACCATTCCCACCATCACGGCCACGGAGCGCATGATTGCTGCTCCGGCCATAGCCACGGCGCTGGTGCCGAGGCTCCGGTCACGCGCGATCCCGTCTGCGGCATGATGGTCGATCCGAACGCCGGCAAGCCGAGCCTCGTTCATGAAGGACACAGCTACCATTTCTGCTGCGACGGCTGCCGCACGAAGTTTGAAGCGGCGCCGCAGGATTATCTGACTGCCAAGGATCCTGTCTGCGGCATGGCGGTCGACCGCTCGACGGCAAAGCATTTCCTGAAGCATGAGGGCGAGAAGTTCTATTTCTGCTCCCCGGGCTGCAAGGCGAAATTCGAGGCGAACCCGGCGGATTACCGCGACGGAAACCGCCCGGCGCCGAAGCCCATGCCGAAAGGCACGCAATATACCTGCCCCATGCATCCCGAGGTGATCAGCGATCATCCCGGCGACTGCCCGAAATGCGGCATGGCGCTGGAACCGATGGGTATTCCCCCGGCAGACGAAGGCCCGAACCCGGAGCTTGTCGATTTCACCCGCCGCTTCTGGGTGAGCGCAGTGCTCGCCTTTCCGCTGCTGGCGCTGACCATGGGGCCGATGATCGGGCTGCCGCTGCGCGACATGATCGGCGAGGCGCGTGCCGTCTGGCTGGAGCTTGCGCTGGCGACACCCGTCGTGCTCTGGGCCGCCATTCCCTTCTTCCGCCGCGCCTGGGCGTCACTCGTCAACCGCAGCCCAAACATGTGGACGCTGATCGGCCTCGGCGTCGGCACCGCCTATCTCTACAGCGTCGTCGCGACATTGGCGCCCGGCCTGTTCCCGATGAGCATCCGCGGCCACGGCGATACCGTCCCTGTCTATTTCGAGGCCGCTGCTGTTATCGTGGCGCTGGTCTTCGTCGGCCAGCTGCTTGAGCTGAAGGCACGCGAGCGTACGGGATCGGCGATCCGCGCCCTGCTCGACCTTGCCCCGAAGACCGCGCGGCGCATCACGGCCGATGGCAGCGAGATCGATATCGAGGTCGACGACATCGCCAAGGGCGACTGCCTGCGGGTGCGCCCCGGCGAGCGCGTGCCGGTCGATGGACTGGTCAGCGAAGGACAGTCGACTGTCGATGAATCGATGATATCAGGCGAGCCGCTGCCGGTCGAAAAGACCAGGGGCGATGCCGTCACCGGCGGCACGATGAACCGCAACGGCAGCTTCATCATGACCGCCGAGCGCGTCGGCGCCGAGACGACCCTGTCGCAGATCGTCGATATGGTTGCCAAGGCACAGCGCTCCCGCGCGCCGATCCAGGGTGCCGTCGATCGCGTCTCAGCCGTCTTCGTGCCCGCAGTCGTCGCCGTCGCGATCATCGCCTTCGGCGCCTGGATGGCCTTCGGACCCGAGCCGCGACTTGCGCATGCACTGATCGCCGCCGTCGCCGTGCTGATCATCGCCTGCCCCTGCGCCCTCGGTCTTGCAACGCCGATGTCGATCATGATCGCCACGGGACGCGGCGCCCAGGAAGGCGTGCTGATCAAGGATGCGGAAGCGCTGGAGCGCTTCTCCAAGGTCGATACGCTGATCGTCGACAAGACCGGCACCCTGACCGAAGGCAAACCGCGCCTCACCGACGCCGTCGCTCTCGGCGGCATCGGCGAAAGCCGGCTGCTCGCCGCTGCGGCCAGTCTCGAACGCGGCTCGGAACATCCGCTCGCCGAGGCAATCGTTGCCGGTGCCGAAGAGCGCGGCATTGCAACCGCCGACGTCACGTCATTTGAAGCGGTCACCGGCAAGGGTGTGTCCGGCCTGGTCGGCGGCGCGAAGGTCGCGCTCGGAAATGCCGCGATGATGCAGGATCTCGGGATCGATACCTCGGCGCTCTATCAACAGATCATCGCGCTGCGCGAGGAGGGCAAGACCGTGATGTTTGTCACCATCGACGGCAGCCTCGCAGGCTTCGTCGCCGTCGCCGACCGGATCAAGCCGACGACGGCAGCCGCAATCCGGGCGCTGCACGAAAGCGGCCTGCGGATCATCATGGCAACCGGTGACAACGAGCGGACCGCCAAGGCCGTGGCAAGGCAACTCGGTATCGACGAAGTGCGCGCCGACGTCCTGCCAGAGGGCAAGAAGGCGCTGATCGACGAGCTGCATGCCAAGGGCGCCGTCGTCGCCATGGCCGGTGACGGCGTCAATGACGCTCCCGCGCTGGCCGCGGCCGATGTCGGCATTGCCATGGGCACCGGCGCCGATGTGGCGATGGAAAGCGCCGGGATTACCTTGGTGAAGGGCGATCTCAACGGTATCGTCCGCGCCCGCCGTCTGGCGGAAGCGACGATGCGCAACATCCGCCAGAACCTCGGCTTCGCCTTCGGCTATAATGCGCTCGGCGTTCCCGTTGCCGCAGGTATCCTCTATCCGGTGCTCGGCCTGCTGCTCTCGCCGATGATCGCGGCGGCGGCGATGAGCCTTTCCTCGGTTTCGGTCATCGCCAACGCGCTGCGACTGCGCGTGCAGAAACTTTAGGAGACTTCGATGAATATCGGCGAAGCATCCGATCGCTCCGGCCTTCCGGCAAAGACGATCCGCTATTACGAGGATATCGGCCTGATCCGCCCCGAAAGGGGCGGAAACGGCTATCGCGACTACGATATCTCTGACGTCCACAAGCTGCGCTTCCTGCAGCGCTCCCGCGGCCTCGGCTTTTCCGTCGAGGAATGCCGCCAGCTGCTTGCGCTCTATGAAGACAAGAGCCGCGCCAGCGCCGACGTCAAGGACATCGCCCAGACCAAGCTTACCGAGATCGACCAGAAGATCCGCGAGATGATGGAACTGCGCCGCACGCTGGAGCATCTCGTCCACGCCTGCCACGGCAACGACCGGCCGGATTGCCCGATACTGGAGGAGCTTTCGGAGGGGGCGAAGGTCTAGCTTCGCCTCAGCGACGGTAGATCTCTCGGCGATTGCCGATCCTGACAATCAATATCTCGACGATCCCGTCCTCGATATGTGCGATGATGCGGTAGTCGCCGACACGATATTTCCAGAAGCTGCCGAGCTCCGCCCCTTTCAGGGCTTCGCCGATCGAGCGCGGGTCGTCGAGTTTCGCCAGTCTGCCATGCAGGAAAACGAGAATTCGCTTGGCGGCGTCAGACCCAAGTTTGGAGAGCTCGCGCTCGGCGGAACGCTCTAATCTAATCTTCCAGGCCATAAGCCTTCATCAGCTCTTCGAGCGGGACACTGTCGCTCCTTCCGCTGCGGACGTCTTCCAGCCGCTTTTCGGCAAGATAGATGTCTTCGAGATCGTCAAGATATTCGCGAATGGCTTCGCGCGCGTAGAAGCTCTTGCTTCTACCCGTTCTCTTGGCAAGCTCATCGAGCCTTGCTTCGACATCCGCTGGCAATCTGAGGGCAAGCATCGGTGTTCTCCTTGCTATACATGTATAGCAAATTCGATGCCGAGCTTCAATCGAACGAAAAATATCAAGGCACCAAAAATTTTCGGGAATAAATCGCGACCAGCATCCGTATACTCAATCATGGAACGGAAAGAACGCCCATTCGATGTCATCGGACAGCTCGCAGCGCTCAGGCGCTATGCGCGTGCTCTGGTGCGCAATTCGGATGAGGCCGAGGATCTGGTGCATGATGCCCTGGTGCGTGCCTACGAGAAGCGTCAGAGCTTCCGCGGCGGCGGCAATCTTCGGACGTGGCTGCTTTCCATCGTTCACAATGCTCACATCGATCGTGTTCGTCAGAACCGGTCGCTGACACGCAGGCATGACGAAGCGGCCCTCGAGGCGGACCAGTCGCTGCCGGCAGGGCAGGAACACGCCGTGCGCCTCCAGCAGGTTCGCGACGCCTTCTTCAACCTGCCGGAAGAACAGCGAGAGGCGCTGCATCTCGTCGCCATCGAAGACCTGTCCTATCAGGAAGCCGCGGCATCGCTCGGCATTCCCGTGGGTACGCTGATGTCGCGCATCTCGCGTGCCCGCGCCCAGCTTCGGGAATTCGAGGAGAAGACACCGCGCGTTTCGCACCTGCGCTTAATCGGAGGGAACGGCAATGAAAGCAGTTGATCCGATCATCGATACCGATCTCGACGCCTACGTTGACGGCGAGCTCGATGTTGCGCGCCGCATTCAGGTGGAATCCTACCTCTCTGAGAACCCTGACATCGCCGCCAAGGTGATGGCCGATCTCAGCATGAAGGGTGAACTGCGCCTGGCGCTTGCCGGCGAGGATACATTCGGCCGGATCGAGACGCGCGATGCCGCACGCCGCCTGGAGCGTGGCCTTTCCTACGGCCGCATCCTGCATACTGTTCAGCGGATTGCCGCCGTCGCCGTGCTCGTAGCCGCCGGCTGGGTCGCTCATACCTCGTTCGGCGCCTTCACGGCAACGGAAGTGGCTGCTTCTACACCGGCCCCGGCCTATGTCGAAGACGCCGTTCGCGCCTACCAGACGGCGCAGTTGCGCCAGACCATGCCGTCGCAGACGGCACCACATTATAACGCCGACGAAATTCGCGCGGCGACCGCAATTACCATGCCCGAGCTGCCGAAGGGCTGGAAGGTCTCTGATGTTCAGATCTTCCCGTCGGAATTCGGCCCGAGCGTTGAGATGGCTATCCAGGAAGCGGACGGGAAGCAGCTTTCGCTGTTTGCCGTCAGGCCGGGGGCGTTTGCCGTGCAACCGGTTGGTCATCTCGCGCTCGACAATGCAGAAGCCGCCTACTGGCAAATCGGCGAAGTGGCCTATGCCCTCGTTGCCGGTGACGGTGGTTCCAACCTCGATAGGGCGGCCGAAGGCCTTGCCCGTTCGCTGTACTAGTTTGAAACCGAGGAGATCAGAATGAACCAGATCAACCCGCGTTACGGCTACGGCTCTGCCGCCGGCTCGCAGGCCCTCTTCGACGAGGGACTCCGCCAGCATATGCTGCGCGTTTACAATTACATGGGCATCGGCCTTGTCATCACCGGCATCGTCGCCTTCATCGTCGGCTCGACGCCGGCTCTCTACGTGCCGATCTTCCAGTCGCCGCTGAAGTGGGTGGTGATGCTCGCTCCGCTCGCCTTCGTCTTCTTCTTCTCGTTCAAGATCCAGACGATGTCGGCAAGTGCTGCGCAGATGACCTTTTGGGCCTTCTGTGCCGTCATGGGCCTGTCGCTTGCCTCGGTGTTCCTGGTGTTCACCGGCACGAGCATCGCCCGCACCTTCTTCATCGCCGCAACGATGTTCGGCACGACCAGCCTCTACGGCTATGTCACCAAGCGTGACCTGGCGAAGGTCGGCTCGTTCCTGATGATGGGCCTGATCGGCGTCGTCATCGCCAGCATCGTCAACATTTTCCTTGGCTCGTCTGCGCTGCAGTTCGCCATCTCGGTCATCGGTATCGTCGTCTTCGTCGGCCTGACCGCTTGGGACACGCAGAACATCAAGGAACAGTATTCCGAAAACCACGATCAGGAATCGAACCAGAAGCTTGCCGTCTTCGGCGCTCTGTCTCTCTACCTGAACTTCGTCAACATCTTCCAGCTGCTGCTCAACTTCACGGGCGAGCGGGAATAGGACTGCGCTTCTGGGGGCAATGGAAGCGCTAGAGCGCCCGGTCCGCAATCTGTGACAGGATGGCGGGCCGGGCGTTCACCCTTTAAAGGAAAAGGCCGGAGCGAAAGCTTCGGCCTTTTTGCATTCCGGATGGACTTTATAGTGCAGATCAGATGATGCCCCAGGCGCGGTAGCGGCCGCGGCCGGTGATCTCGCGAATGCCGATCTCGTTCAGCAGATTGAGCGCGCCGCGGCTGGTCACCTTCAGCTGCTTGGCGACCATCGCCGACGATACCATCGGCCGCGATAGCACGAACTCCGCCAGTTGCGGCAGGCTGCTGTTCGAGCGGCGATCCCTGAAGCGCAGTTCCATTTGCGTGCGGGCGAGCAGCAGGCGGTCCATTTCCTTGAGGCCGGTTGCAGCACTGTCGCTCATCGCTTCCAGGAAGGCGAGAAGACGGGTGAGCCGGTCACGCGAGCGGCGCCGCTCGTGGCGGACGCTCTTCAAGCCGGCATAGAAGGAAAAGAGGTGCGAGGACACCTTTCCCCGCGCCCGCAGATGGCTGGAGACCAGCAGGCCGCCGAGCCAGGATTGGCGTCGCAGCGGCTCGATCCGCTCCCAAGCGTCGAAAAGAACGGCGGCGGCGAGAACTGGCGGCAGCTCTCCCGCGAGCGGCAGCACGCCGCGCCAATCGGCAAGCCGCTGCCCCTCATCCCATTCGTCATCGCCGAAAAGCCCAAGCGGATCGTCGCTGCGCTTCTCCTTCGGCCGCTCTTCCTCGGCCTCGACGGGCTTGCCCATATGGGCATCGAGCAGCCGCTGCGAGCGGGCGAGTACCGCGTCGATTTCCGCAAGTTCGGCCGAAAGCAGCTGATCGGGCTCATCCGCCTCTTCTGTAGCAGGGACAAAACCCTTGGTCTCAGGTGCCGTGCCCTCGTCCAGCCCCGCCCCTGCCAGTGCGTTGAGACCGGCAGCGCTCAGCGCCCAGGCGGGGTCGGAAGTCCAGATGCGGCGCCGCGCGCGCAGCACGGCATGGGCGATCGTCAGCTCATGGCTCGGCGTGCGGCTGTCCATATGGGCGTCGTGGAGCACGAGATCCTCGACATGCACGAGCTCGCCCGCCACCCAAAGGGCGCCCGCGGCATCGAAGAAATGGCCACGTTCGGCAAAGCCTTCGCCAACCGGCGAGTGCGCCGCCCGTTCATCGACACGCGCCAGCATGTCCTCCGCCTGCACCACGGCAGGCAGAAGGCTTTTCAGAAGGGCATTGTCGATCTCGTAGCGCACGTCATTTTCCGGAAGTCATTTCGACCTTTACTTCCGCTATTTGACCCATGATTCGCAACCGGCGCGCCGATCAAATCTCAGGAAGCCGGGCTGAAACGGGCAACGAGCGCGTGGCGATCACCAGGATAGGTGAAGCGCACATGGGTGACGGGACCGGCATTGCTCCAGGTCCGGCGCTCGACGACGAGGCAGGCGGTGCCGCGGGGAATATCCAGCGCATCCGCCGCGTTGCTGCTGGCGGCCGAGGCGTGGATCTTGTGCTCGGCGGTCGTCCAGGGCACCTGTTTCACCAGCCACGGACCGGGCGCGGTTTCGGCGAAATCCGCGGTCGCCGCATCCGGCACTGTTTCGAGGTTGATCAGGCGTTCCTCAAGGCAGAAGGGGAGCGCGCCTGCGAAGTGAACGCAGGTGATTTCGCGAAGCGGCGTGCCGGGCGCAACGTCGGGAAGCTGCCCCTCGCCGGCCTTCGCCTTGCGGGCTTTCTGGGCGATGACCCGATAGCTGTAGGGCAGGTTCAGCGACTGAACCTCGGCCTTGATATCGTGGATCTCGAGCACGGCCGATTGCGCCTGCGGCTGGGTAACGAAGCTGCCGGATTTCTTGCGGCGTTCGATCAGCCCGGCCTTGGCAAGCTGGGTCAGCACCTTGTTGACCGTCATTCGCGAGCAGCCATATTGGGTGGCGAGATCGACCTCGAACGGAATGCGGTGGCCCGGCGGCCATTCGCCCGAAACGATGCGGCCTTCGATCTCGCTCAAGATGCTCTGATGCAGCGTGGCATCCTTGCTTGCCATATCAGGCTCCGGTTGACGTCCCTTCCCGCTCTATTGCGGATGCCGCAGAAGCGAAAGCCCTAGGCGGAGAGAAGTTCGCCCATTGCCGCCAGGAAACGGCGATTGATCGCCTCGCGCTTGCGATGGCGCCCGCCCTCGACCTGCTTGCGGCCAAGCGACCAGACGCTGTCGACACGCACGCCGCCGGCGAAGATCCAGTGGTCGAGGAGCTGGTCGCCGGCAAGATAGGGCACGGCGCCGCAATCCAGCGAGACGATATCGGCATCATTGCCTTCGCCTAGCCCGGCCTTGGCGGCGAGCGCCGCGCTGCCACCTTTCACGGCATTGTCGAACAGGTTGCGGCCGGTCGAGCCGCCGGTTTCGGCGATGACATTGCGGGCGCGGCGGCCGAGACGCTGCGAATATTCCAGCTGGCAGAGCTCGCCCGGCAGCGAGATCATCACATTCGAATCCGAACCGACGCCATACCGGCCACCCTCTTCCAGGAAGAGCGGCGCTGCGAACATGCCGTCACCAAGATTGGCTTCGGTAATCGGGCAGAGACCGGCGATCGCGCCGCTTCTTGCCATGCCGCGCGTCTCGTCATTGGTCATGTGGGTCGCGTGGATCAGGCACCAGCGGCTATCGACCGGCGCGTTTGCCAGCAACCACTCGACCGGCCGCGCGCCGGACCATGAGATGCAGTCCTCGACCTCCTTCACCTGCTCGGCGACATGGATATGAACCGGGCCATCGCCGGCCAGCGGCAGGATTGCCTTCAGCTCGTCCGGCGTCGCGGCGCGCAGGCTGTGCGGCGCGATCCCGAGATGCGCACCGTCGAGCTTACCGGTGATCGACGCGCAACGCTCCATCAGGCGGCCGAAGCCATCGATGGAGTTGATGAAACGGCGCTGGCCATCGATGGGCACCGCGCCGCCGAAGCCGGAATGGGCATAGAAGACCGGCAGCAGCGTCAGGCCGATCCCCGTCTCCGCGCTTGCCGCGCCGATCCGCCCGGCAAGCTCGGCGATATCGCCATAAGGGCTGCCGTCCTTATCGTGGTGCAGATAGTGGAACTCGCCGACGCGCGAGAAACCCGCTTCCAGCATCTCCATATAGAGCTGCGCCGCAACGGCCTCGACATGCTCGGGCGTCATCGACAAAGCGAACTTGTACATGACGGTGCGCCAGCTCCAGAAGCTGTCATCCGCGGGGCCGCGAACCTCGGCCAGTCCAGCCATGGCCCGCTGGAACGCGTGGCTGTGCAGGTTCGGCGTTGCCGGGATCAGCACCGCATGGCGCTCGTCAGCGGCGTCAGCCGCGACGCCGGTCTCGATCTTGGCAATCCGGCCGCCTTCCAACGTCAGCCGCACATCGCTCTGCCAGCCGTTTTGCAGCAGGGCATTCTTTGCATGGAGGGTCGTCATCGCTTGCTCCCTTTGAAGGCGTCCATCTTTCTTTTCCATGGAAGCGCCCAAAATTCCACTTGTCACCCGGTTATTATGTATATACATGTTTCGACATAAGGAAAGGCGTAAAGCTGATGACAGGGGATAATCTTCATAGCGAAATGGAGCGGCCGAGCCTTTGGCGCAATGCCAGACTGGCGACGCTCAATCCGGCGCAATCCGGACTCGGGATCATCGAGAAGGGCGCCATCGTCACCGAAAACGGCCGGATCACTTATGCCGGCCCGGAAGGCGAACTGCCAGTTTCGATGATCGAACGTGCCGAGATCACCGATCTCGAGGGACGCTGGGTCACCCCCGGCCTCGTCGATTGCCACACGCACATCGTCTATGGCGGCAATCGCGCCCGCGAATTCGAAATGCGCCTCGAAGGCGCGACCTACGAAGAGATCGCCCGCGCCGGCGGCGGCATCGTTTCCTCGGTGAAGGCGACCAACGCGCTCTCCGTCGACGACCTCGTTCAGGCGTCGATCCGACGGCTGGACACGCTGCTTTCCGAAGGCGTCACGACCATCGAGATCAAGTCCGGCTACGGGCTGACGAGCGACGGCGAACTGAAGATGCTGGAAGCTGCCCGCGCGCTCGGCACCATCAGACCGGTTCGCGTCAAGACCAGCTATCTCGGCGCCCATGCGACGCCCGCCCACTACAAGGGCCGCAACGGCGATTATATCAGCGACGTCGTACTGCCGACGCTGGATGAAGCGCACAAGCGCGGCCTTGCCGACGCCGTCGATGGTTTCTGTGAAGGCATCGCCTTCTCGACCGAGGAAATCGCCCGCGTCTTCGATCGCGCCAAGGCGCTTGGCCTGCCGGTCAAGCTCCATGCCGAGCAGCTTTCCAATCTCGGCGGCGCCAAGCTCGCGGCCGGTTACGGCGCCCTCTCCGCCGATCATCTCGAGTATCTCGATGACGAAGGCATCGCGGCCATGGCCGCGGCCGGAACCGTCGCCGTGCTGCTTCCGGGTGCTTTCTACGCCATCAACGAGAAGCAGAAGCCGCCGGTGAAGGCGCTGCGCGCCGCAGGCGTGCCGATCGCTGTCGCGACCGATTGCAATCCCGGCACCTCGCCGCTGACCTCGCTGCTGCTGACGATGAACATGTCGGCGACGCTCTTCGGCCTGACCGTCGAGGAATGCATTGCCGGTGCCACCCGCGAAGGTGCGCGCGCCCTTGGTCTTCTCGGCGAGACCGGAACGCTGGAAACCGGAAAGTCCGCGGATCTGGCGATCTGGGACATCGAGAGCCCGGCCGAGCTCGTCTACCGCATCGGCTTCAATCCACTTCATGCACGTGTTTTCAAGGGCGAAAGGATCGACCGTTGACCATCACCCTCCATCCAGGCTCCGTTTCTCTGAAGCAGCTGGAAACCATCTACTGGACCGGCGAACCGGCCAGGCTCGACCCCTCCTTCGATGTCGGCATCCGCAAGGCTGCGGCCCGCATCGCCGAGATCGCAGCCGGCAATGCGCCCGTCTACGGCATCAATACCGGCTTCGGTAAACTTGCCTCGATCAAGATCGACGCCGCTGATGTCGCAACGCTGCAGCGCAATCTCATCCTGTCGCATTGCTGCGGCATCGGCGCGCCGCTGCCTGAGAATGTCGTTCGGCTGATCATGGCTCTCAAGCTGGTCTCGCTCGGCCGCGGCGCTTCCGGCGTGCGCATCGAGCTGGTGCGGCTGATCGAAGGCATGCTTGAGAAGGGCGTCATCCCGGTGATCCCCGAAAAGGGTTCCGTTGGCGCATCCGGCGACCTGGCGCCGCTGGCGCATATGGCTGCCGTGATGATGGGCGAGGCCGAAGCCTTCTTCGCCGGTGAACGTCTTTCCGGCGCCGCAGCGCTGAAGAAGGCCGGGCTTGAGCCTGTGGTGCTCGCCGCCAAGGAAGGCCTGGCGCTGATCAACGGCACGCAGACCTCCACGGCGCTGGCGCTGGCAGGCCTCTTCCGCGCCCACCGGGCGGCACAATCGGCGCTGATCACCGGGGCGATGTCGACCGATGCGGCGATGGGTTCCTCGGCTCCGTTCCATCCGGACATTCACACCCTGCGCGGCCATCGCGGCCAGATCGATACGGCAGCGGCGCTGCGCGCCCTGCTGGACAACTCGGTCATCCGCCAGAGCCATATCGAAGGCGACGAGCGCGTGCAGGACCCCTATTGCATCCGCTGCCAGCCGCAGGTCGATGGCGCCTGCCTCGATCTTCTGCGCTCGGTCGCCCGTACGCTTGAGATCGAAGCCAATGCGGTGACCGACAATCCGCTGGTTCTGTCCGACAACTCCGTCGTTTCGGGTGGAAACTTCCACGCCGAGCCGGTTGCGTTCGCTGCCGATCAGATCGCCATTGCCGTCTGCGAAATAGGCGCGATCGCCCAGCGCCGAATCGCGCTTCTGGTCGATCCGGCCCTCTCCTACGGCCTTCCGGCCTTCCTCGCCAAGAAGCCCGGCCTGAATTCCGGCCTGATGATCGCCGAAGTCACCTCTGCGGCGCTGATGAGCGAAAACAAGCAGATGTCGCATCCGGCATCGGTCGACTCGACGCCGACATCGGCCAACCAGGAAGACCATGTTTCCATGGCCTGCCACGGCGCCCGCCGCCTGCTGCAGATGACCGAAAACCTCTTCGGCATCGTCGGCATCGAGGCGTTGACGGCCGCCCAGGGCGTCGAATTCCGCGCGCCGCTTGCCACCAGCTCCGAGCTGCAGAAGGCGATCGACGCGATCCGTACCGTCGTGCCAACACTCGAAATCGACCGCTACATGGCCAATGACCTTGAGGCTGCCAGCAGCCTGATCGCTACCGGCGCGCTGAACGCGTCCGTATCCGCTAACATCCTTCCTTCCCTGGAGATCTGAGATGAGCAATCCGCGTCACAACATCCGCGAAATCCGTGCGCCGCGCGGCGACCAGCTAAATACCAAGAGCTGGATGACCGAAGCGCCGCTGCGCATGCTGATGAACAATCTCGATCCCGATGTGGCCGAGAACCCGAACGAGCTCGTCGTCTACGGCGGTATCGGCCGCGCCACCCGCACCTGGGATGATTTCGACCGCATCACCGCGACGCTGAAGACGCTGAACGAGGACGAGACGCTGCTGGTTCAATCCGGCAAGCCGGTGGGCGTATTCCGCACCCACAAGGATGCGCCACGCGTTCTGATCGCCAACTCCAACCTCGTGCCGCATTGGGCGACCTGGGATCACTTCAACGAACTCGACAAGAAGGGCCTTGCCATGTACGGCCAGATGACGGCCGGTTCGTGGATCTATATCGGTACCCAGGGCATCGTGCAGGGCACCTACGAAACCTTCGTGGAAGCCGGCCGCCAGCACTATGACGGCAATCTCAAGGGTAAGTGGATTCTTACCGGCGGTCTCGGCGGCATGGGCGGCGCGCAGCCGCTCGCGGCCGTCATGGCCGGCGCCTGCTGCCTTGCCGTCGAATGCGACGAAACCCGCATCGATTTCCGTATCCGCACCCGCTATGTCGATGAAAAGGCAAAGACGCTGGATGAGGCGCTGGCGCTGATCGACAAGTGGACCAAGGCCGGCGAAGCCAAGTCCGTCGGCCTGCTCGGCAATGCCGCCGAAATCTTCCCCGAGCTCGTCAGGCGTATGAAGGCCGGCGGCGCGCGCCCCGACATCGTCACCGACCAGACCTCGGCACACGATCCCCGCAACGGCTACCTGCCGGTCGGCTGGAGCGTCGAGGAAGCCAAGGCGAAGCGCGAAACCGATCCGAAATCCGTTGAAGACGCCGCCCGCGCCTCGATGCGCCAGCATGTCGAAGCCATGGTCGCCTTCTGGGATGCCGGCGTTCCGACACTCGACTACGGCAACAACATCCGCCAGGTCGCCAAGGACGAAGGCCTCGAAAATGCTTTCGCCTTCCCGGGCTTCGTTCCGGCCTATATCCGCCCGCTGTTCTGCCGCGGCATCGGTCCGTTCCGCTGGGCAGCGCTCTCTGGCGACCCGGACGATATCTACAAGACCGACGCGAAGGTGAAGGAGCTGCTGCCTGACAACAAGCACCTGCACAACTGGCTGGACATGGCCAGGGAGCGCATCGCCTTCCAGGGTCTGCCGGCGCGCATCTGCTGGGTCGGCCTCGGCGACCGCCACAAGCTCGGTCTCGCCTTCAACGAGATGGTGAAGAACGGCGAGCTCAAGGCCCCGATCGTCATCGGCCGCGACCACCTCGATTCCGGCTCCGTCGCCTCGCCGAACCGCGAGACGGAAGCGATGAAGGACGGCTCAGACGCCGTTTCCGACTGGCCGCTGCTGAATGCGCTGCTCAACACCGCATCAGGCGCCACCTGGGTATCGCTCCACCACGGCGGCGGCGTCGGCATGGGCTTCTCGCAGCATTCCGGCATGGTCATCTGCGCCGACGGCACCGATGACGCCGCCCGTCGCCTCGGAAACGTCCTCTGGAACGACCCGGCCACCGGCGTCATGCGCCATGCCGACGCAGGCTACGACATCGCGATCGATTGCGCCAAGGAGAAGGGCCTGCGGTTGCCTGGGATTCTGGGGAACTGACGAATGAAAATCCTCCGCGCCGCCACTCACAAACGCATGCCGTGGAAGAACGGCGGCGGGGAGACCGTCGAGATCGCTGTCTTTCCCGAGAATGCTGCGCTTGGCGATTTCGATTGGCGGGTGAGCATGGCAACTGTCGCGACCGACGGGCCGTTCTCGATCTTCGAAGGCATCGACCGGACGCTGTCGATCCTTTCCGGCGACGGCATGGCGCTCGCCATCGACGGCCGCGAACCGGTACTTCTGACCAAGATAAGCACGCCGCTCGCCTTCCCGGCCGATGTGCCTGTCATGGCGACGCTTGCCGGTGGGGCGATCACCGATCTCAACGTCATGACCCGGCGTGGAGGCCTTGATCACACTGTCGAGCGCCTTGCTGTCGATGGCATGCTTGAGGAAACCGTCCAGACCGGGACAGTGCTGCTCGTCAGCCGCGATGGAACCGTCAGCTGCACATATGATGGTATGCAGATCGCTCTCGATCATGACGATACCCTGTTATTGCAGCTGGATTCGCCTTCCGCGCTCAAACTCCACGGGTCGGGAACCGCCTATCTGATCCACATCCACGCGCTGTGATGCCACTCTGAAATTCCCTCTACTTTTGTATAGACAAGACAAAACCGGCGTGCCTAATATGCCAATAAACAGGCACACCGAACGCATGCCTAAACAAAGAGCAGGGAACGTCAGACATGAAAAAAGCATCTGTTATTGCTGCGGCTCTTGCCGCGCTTCTCGCCGGTAGCGCGGCTCATGCAGCCGAAACCAAGGTTTCGATCGGCATCTCGGGCTGGACCGGTTTCGCGCCGCTGACGCTGGCCAAGGAAGCCGGCATCTTCAAGAAGCACGGCCTCGACGTATCGATTGTCAAGGTTCCGCAGGCAAGCCGCCATCTGGCGCTGGCATCCGGCGACATCCAGTGTGCGGCGACCACCGTCGAGACCTGGATCGTCTGGAATGCCGCCGGCGTTGCGACGACGCAGATCTTCCAGCTCGATGTTTCTCATGGCGCTGATGGCATTGCCGCGAAGCCCGGAATCGAGAAGATCACCGATCTCAAGGGCAAGTCCGTGGCCGCTTCGGCGCCGGGCACCTCGCCCTACTTCCTGCTCGCCTTCATCCTCGCCAAGAACGGCATGAGCATGAAGGACGTGAAGGTCGTCAACATGGAGCCGGGTCCGGCGGCGCAGGCACTGCTCGCCGGCCAGAACGATGCGGCCGTGACCTACGAACCCTACCTCTCCAGCGTCCGCGCCGCGCCTGACAAGGGCAAGATCATCGCCACGACGCTCGATTATCCGGCAGTCATGGACACGTTCGGCTGCACCACCGCCTTCCTGAAGGACAATCCGGAAGCCGCCAAAGCGCTGGCGGCCAGCTATTACGACGCGCTGGAGATGATCAAGACCGACAAGGACAAGTCCTTCGAGATCATGGGCAAGGACGTGAAGCAGTCCGGCAAGGAATTCGGCGAATCCGCCGCCTATCTGGAATGGCAGGACAAGGCCGCCGCCCAGAAATTCTTCGAGACCACCTTCAAGAGTTTCAACGAGGAAGCCGCCGACCTGCTGCTGCAGGCAGGCGTGATCAAGAAGAAGCCTGATCTGACGACGCTCGCCGATCCGTCCTTCATCAAGTAATCCCTGAACGCCACGGGAGCGCGCGGACAAAAACTGCGCGCTTCCGAGACATCGAGAAGGCGCGGCATGCATCCACTACAACCCATCGGAGCCCGCAGCAGACTGCTCTACGGCCTGCTGTTTTTCGTGATTTTCTTTGCGGGCTGGGGCTATGCGACGCTCGGCGGCTTCGTTTCCAAGACCTTCCTCGCCGATCCGATCACCATGGTGCAGGACGGCTACGACCTTCTCGTCAATCAGGGTTTCCTCTTCGACATCGGCATGACCATCTGGCGCGTTGTCGGCGGCTTCATCCTGTCGGCGCTGGTTGCCGTTCCGCTCGGCATCCTTATGGGCGCCTACAAGCCGGTCGAGGCTCTGCTCGAGCCCTTCGTCTCCTTCGCCCGCTATCTGCCGGCCTCCGCTTTCGTGCCGCTCTTGATCCTCTGGGCCGGCATCGGCGAGACTCAGAAGCTGCTGGTGATCTTCATCGGCGCCGTCTTCCAGATCGTGCTGATGGTCGCCGTCTCGGTTTCCAACACGCGCCGCGATCTGGTCGAGGCCGCCTATACACTCGGCGCCGGAGACAGCGGCGTTGTCCGCCGCGTCCTCATTCCCGCTAGCGCGCCCGATATCGCCGAGACGCTGCGCCTCGTTCTCGGCTGGGCCTGGACCTATGTCATCGTCGCCGAGCTGATCGGCGCGTCCTCGGGCATCGGCTACATGATCATCAACAGCCAGGCACTGCTCGCCACCGGCCAGATCATCTTCGGCATCATCGTCATCGGCCTGATCGGCCTCGTCTCGGATTTCGCCTTCAAGTGGGCCAATCGCCGGCTCTTTGCCTGGAGGCTCGCATGAGCGAACTCGTCATCAAGGGCGTCAGCCGCACCTTTCCGGGCGTTCATGGCGGCCAGCCGACGCTGGCATTGCAGCCGACCGATCTCGATATTCCCCGCAACGACTTCGTGACCATCCTCGGACCCTCGGGCTGCGGAAAGTCGACCCTGCTGCGCATCATCGCCGGCCTCGACAAGCCGACGGCCGGGACCGTCACGCTCGAAGGCAAGGCGGTGACCGGACCGGGCGCCGACCGCGGCATGGTCTTCCAGTCCTATACGCTGTTTCCCTGGCTGACGATCCGCGACAACGTCGCCTTCGGCCTGCGCGAGAAGGGCGTGCCGGACAAGGAAAAGAACGAGATCGTCGCCAGCTATATCGACAAGGTCGGGTTGCGTGGCTTCGAGAACCACTGGCCGAAGCAGCTTTCCGGCGGCATGCAGCAGCGCACGGCGATTGCCCGCGCGCTCGCAAACAATCCGAAGATCCTGCTGCTCGACGAGCCCTTCGGCGCGCTGGACAACCAGACCCGCGGACTGATGCAGGAGCTGCTGCTCGGCATCTGGGAGCGCGAGCAGAAGACCGTGATCTTCGTCACCCACGATATCGAGGAAGCCGTGTTCATGGCCTCGCGCGTGGTGACGATGACGGCACGGCCCGGGCGTATCAAGTCGATCACGCCGGTCGATCTGCCGCATCCCCGGCATTACACGGTCAAGGCCAGCCCGGAATTTTCGGCACTGCGCCTGAAGCTCACCGAAGAAATCCGCAGCGAGGCGATCGCCGCGGCGGCGCACGGATAGGGAAGCAGGCCATGGGGGACATGCCGCTTCACCTTCGCATCCAGAACGACGTCGAGCGCAGCATTCTCTCCGGAGAATGGCCGCCCGGCCATCGCATTCCCTTCGAGCATGAACTGACCGTGCAATATGGCTGCTCGCGGATGACGGTGAACAAGGCGCTGACCGACCTCGTCAAGCGCGGGCTGATCGAGCGGCGGCGCAAAGCCGGAACCTACGTCCGCTTCCCGCATGCGCAATCGGCGGTGATGGAAATCCACGATCTCAGGCGCGAAGTGCAGGCCCTCGGCCTCCCCTATCGCTATACGATCGCCAGCCTGAAGGTCCGCCGCGCCAAGCGCGAGGACAGCTCGCGCCTCGATCTCGAAGCAGGAACTTCGGTGCTCGACATCGTCTGCGACCACTTCGCCGGCGACCGCCCCTTCTGCCACGAGCAGCGGCTGATCAATCTCGCCGCCGTTCCCGAGGCCGCCGACGAACCCTTCGAGGATAGTCCGCCCGGCACATGGCTGCTCGGCAAGGTACCCTGGAGCTCAGCGGAACACCGCATCCGCGCCGAACCTGCCAAGGCCGACATCGCCGCAGCACTGGCGATCCCTGCGGGCAGCGCCTGCCTCGTTATCGAACGCAAGACGCAGAGCGGCGATGTGCATGTCACCCATGTAAAGCTCACCTACCCGGGCGACAGCCACGAACTCGTGGCGCAATTCGCCCATGGCGGCTAGCCTTAAGCCTGATCCAGTTCGCTCCTCAGCCGCTGCAGGAACAGCTTCAGCTGCTCCTCGTCGACGCCGACGACATGCCGCTTTTCGGGATAGGCGCCGTTTTTCACGTCATCAGCGAATTCGGTGAAGGCGGCGATCCGTTCGCGCTGCAGCCGGTCATATTCGGCTGCGAAGTTGCGGTAGACCTTGGCGTGGCGCGGGTAGTGATCGCGGTTGGCGCCGAGCACGTCGTCGGCGAAGAGATATTGCGCATCGCAGCCGGTACCGGCGCCCATCGAGATCATCAGCATCGAGGTGTTCTGGCTGATCGCTGCGGCGACCTCGCCGGGCACGACCTCGATCTCGGCTGCGAAGGCGCCTGCCCCTTCCAGCGCCTTGGTCTGCCGCCAGATTTCGAAGGCGCTGGCAGCCGTCTTGCCCACAGCGCGGAAGCCGCCGGTCCAGGTCGCCTTGGAAGGGATGAGGCCGACATGGCCGCAGACTGGAATGCCTTCCTCGCGCATGCGCCGGATGGTCGAGAGGCCAGCAGCACAGTAGACGGCGTCGCCCCCGGCCTTCAGCGCCTTGAAGGCTTCGCGCAGGTACTCTTCGGCGCTGACATAATCGCCATATTCGAGGCCGGGAACGGCAAATGGGCTCGGCGCCGCCTCACGGAAGACCGGGCCGAGCAGCGCCGGAGGAACGGAGACCATGTCGATCTTCGCCTTCTCCGCTGCTTCGGCCTCCTCAAGCGTGGTGACGCGCAGCATCGTAAGCTGACGCTTACCTTTCATCGACAGGAGGTCGGCAACGGTCGGCCGGCTATGCTTCTTCATCTTGTTCTCCGTTCAGGCCGCGAGCAGCGACTTCAGTTTGACATTGCTGGCGGTCAGCGCCGCCGGATCGGGATGGGCACGCGCGGCGATCAGCATTTCCGCAAGGCGGATATCGCGGGCGACGGCATTGCCGGTGCCGATGCCGCTGGCGGCCAGCAGCCGCCCTTCGCCATCGAGGTGAAAGAGGATGAAGGCGCCATCGCCGAGGTCGCGCCGCAGATGCGTGACGGCGCCATCGGCAAGTCCGGCGATCTGCAGCGTCAGGTCATATTGATCCGACCAGAACCACGGAACGGCCGAAACAGCCTCGTTCGCGCCCATCATATTGGCTGCGGCGAGGTTGCCCTGCTCCTGGGCATTGCGCCACGACTCAAGCCGCACGCGTTTACCGCCGTAAATTTCAAGGGGAAAAGAGCAGCAGTCGCCAGCGGCATAAACGTCCGGCGATGAGGTCTGCAAATGCCCGTCGACGGCGATGCCGTTCTCGATCGCAAGGCCTGCCGCTTCGGCGAGTTCGACATTCGGCTGCGCGCCAATTCCGACCAGGATAAGATCGGCCTCCAGCCTCTCGCCCCCAATCTTGATGAAGGCGTGGCCGGTCTCTTCGCCGACAGCCTCGATGGCGGCGCCGCAGCGCAGATCGATGCCTTCGCCGCGATGACGTTCGGAAAGCGCCAGCGCGATCTCCTCCGGCACGCCGCGTTTCAGGACACGCTCCAGCCCCTCGACGAGGGTGACGCGGGCGCCGAGCTTGATCGCGGTGGCGGCAACCTCGAGGCCGATAAAGCCACCGCCGATAATGGCTATGTGCCTGCCGGGCTTCATGACATCGCGGAGCGAAACAGCGTCGTGATGCGTGCGCAATGCGCGGATCCGGGCGCTGACGGCCGGTGCACCCGGAAAGGCACGCGGGCTGGCGCCCGTTGCAAGCAACAGCTTGTCATAGGAGAGGACAGAGCCATCCGAGAGAACGACGCGCTTGGCTTCCGCATCGAGGCTCTTTGCCGATACGCCGGTCATCAGGCGGATGCCAACTTCCGCATAGCGCTCGGAGGCGGCAATCAGCTTCGGCTCGAGGGCTTCGCTGATGCTCGCTTTCGACAAAGGCGGGCGCTCGTAAGGCAACAGCGTCTCGGTGCCGACAAGGGTGATCTCGCCGTCAAAGCCCTTTTCACGCAAAGCAAAGGCGGCCCGGGCGCCGCATTCGCCGGCCCCGATAATGACGAAGTGAGACATGGAAGCCTCCTCAGATGGAGATGAAGACAGAGCCGCCTTCGACCTTGACCGGATAGGTCTTCAGGTTGACGCAGACGGGTGCGCCCTTGGCCTCGCCGGTTTTGTAGTTGAAGCGGCCGTTATGTTTCGGACATTCGATGATGTCTTCCATCACCAGGCCATCGGCGAGATGGATGCGCTCGTGGGTGCAGAGCCCGTCGGTTGCGAAGAATTCATCGTCGGGGCTGCGATAGACGGCGAAGGTCTTGCCGTCATGGTCAAAGCGCATGACATCCTCTTCGTCGATATCATCCTTGGCGCAGACTTCGATCCAGTTTCCGCTCATATCTTCCTCCCAGAATTATCGTTGGTCTTACTGAGCCGCCGGGGCGAGCTCGGCGTGGAACTCCTCGCGATACGGCCGCGCCGTCTGCGGCAGTTCGCGCTTCAGGAAATAGTCCTCGTTTCGCAACTGGCGAAGAAAAGCCGGGATCATTTCCTTGTAGCCCGACCACATCGACGGGTTCGGCGCCGGAAGGTCGTGCTTGATCATCGCATGCAGCTGCGGCAGCGCATGGTACGGCACCATCGGGAACATGTGATGCTCGACGTGGTAGTTCATGTTCCAGTAGATGAAGCGGCTGATCGGGTTCATGTAGACCGTGCGGCTGTTCAGCCGGTGGTCGATGACGTTGTCGGCGAGGCCGCCATGCTGCAGCAGGCCGGTCATGACATGGTGCCAGGCGCCGTAGAGGCGCGGCGGGCCGATCAACATCAGCGGCAGGAACGAGCCCATATAGATCGCTAGCGCGATGGTCGCGACATAGATCGCCAGCCAGATGCGGGCGACGCGGATCGTCTTTGGCTGCTCCATCTCGGGAATGAAGGTCTTCTCGGCCTCGCTGACGACGCCGGAGGCGTTGCGCAGCATGTCGATCACAGCATAGCCGGCATCGAGGATGCCGAAGAAATTGAGGATCAGCCGGAAGAGGTCCGGCGGGCGCATGACGGCAATTTCCGGATCGCGGCCGACAATGACGGTGTCCGTGTGATGACGGGTATGGCTCCAGCGCCAGGTCACCGGGTTGCGCATGATCATGAAGCAGGCGATCTGATAGACGGCATCGTTCATCCAGCGCGTCTTGAAGGCCGTGCCGTGGCCGCATTCGTGCCAGCGGCTATCGGACGCCGAGCCGTAGAGAACACCATAGGCGAGGAAGAACGGAACGCAGATCCACGAACCCCAGAAATAGATACCGAGACCGGCGAAAACCAGCATGCTGCCGAGCCAGATGATCGTGTCGCGGATCGCAGGCGCATCCGAGCGCTGCATCAGCGCCTTCATCTCCTTGCGCGCTACGTCGGTGTGATACCATTGCGCTGCCGCAAGCCCGGTCTCAACCGCCCGGCGGCTGCTCTCCCCCAGCAGGCTGTAGTCGCGTTTCATCGTCTCGGTCATCTTTGCCTCCCGCCAATCCCTGGCTGATATGAAGGTTAAGTTGACTTTGCCCAGGGCTCAATGCAGTCTTGATATATTCTATCAAAAACCATCACACATGGCTTTCATCTGTGATGGATTATATCAGGAACCGTCATGCGCCGACCGACGATATCAGACCTTGCCCATGCGTCCGGCGTCAGTGTGGCGACTGTCGACCGCGTGCTCAACGGGCGCCACAAGGTTCGCGAGGAAACGGCGCGGCGTGTCTATGACGCGGCGCAATCGATCGGCTACCACGCTGTCGGCCTGATCCGGCAGCGCGTCTTCGAGGACCTGCCGCGCTATCAGCTGGCCTTCCTGCTGCAGAAGCCGACGCAATCCTTCTACCAGGCCTTTAGCCGCGAGATCGAGATCGCGGCAGCGGCCTGCACCACCGCGCGTCTGCAAATCCAGATCGATTATCCGGCGGCCTCCACGCCTGCCGCCATTACCGAGAAGCTCCGGACGCTGACGGCCCGCAACCAGGCGGTGGCCATGGTGGCCCCGGATTACCCCGCCGTCACGGCCGCGGTGGAAGATTTGAAGCTCAAGGGCATTCCGGTCTTCACCGTGCTTTCCGATTTCGCCGAGGGCGTGCGCGCCGGCTATCTCGGCCTCGATAACCGCAAGGTCGGCCGCTCAGCAGCCTGGACGATCGCTCGGACCGCCCCAAAGCCCGGCAAGGTCGCCTGCTTCGTCGGCAGTCATCGTTTTCTCGGTCACGAGCTTCGCGAGATAAGCTTCCGCTCGTATTTCCGCGAGGAGGCGCCGCAATTCAAGCTGCTGGAAACGTTGATCAATCTCGATACCGTCGAAATCACCCACGAGGCGACATCGACGCTGCTGCAGAAACATCCCGATCTTGTCGGCCTCTATGTCTGCGGCGGCGGCATGGAGGGGGCGATCGCGGCAATCCGCGAGGAAAAACGCACCGGAGAGATCGCGCTGATCGTCAACGAACTGGTGCCCGAAAGCAAGGAAGGGCTGATGGATGGCACCGTGACCATGGCGATCAGCACGCCCCTTCCCGCGCTCTGCCGGGAGCTGATCAACCAGATGACCTCTACCATCGCGAATGGTGATGCCGGGACTGCGGCCCAGACCTTCCTGCCATTCGA
Source organism: Rhizobium sp. FG96 (assembly GCF_057808655.1). Classification (NCBI taxonomy): domain Bacteria; kingdom Pseudomonadati; phylum Pseudomonadota; class Alphaproteobacteria; order Hyphomicrobiales; family Rhizobiaceae; genus Rhizobium; species Rhizobium sp. FG96. The sequence continues at coordinate 79,906 of NZ_JBMDIL010000002.1, forward strand.
TATCTATATTCCAGAGAATATCTAGAATGATGGAATTCCATCATTCTTCATGAAAATCTCTCACGGATGATAGGATGGACAGGTGTCTGCCTGCTGGCGCCTTTGCAATTTTCGGATAGAGATTCCCCGGGCTAGATTTGCGCTCCAGACCGGGGCGCCCTTGGGAGGACTTTTGAAATGACATCTGTTCGCTACGCGCTGAACCACATGGCAGCGCCCGCACTTGGGATTGACAGCTTCTTCGCGCTCGCAAAGTCGCTCGGCATCGACTCCGTCGAAATCCGCAACGACCTCAGCGGCAACGCGATCCTCGACGGCACCAAGCCGGCGGAGATCAAGGCGGCCGCCGAGCGCCATGGCGTGACGACTATCTCGATCAACGCCCTGCAGCGTTTCAACGAGTGGAACGAGACCCGCGCCGCCGAAGCCAAGGAACTGATCGACTACGCCGCCGCCTGCGGCGCCAAGGCGCTGGTGCTGGTTCCGAAGAACGACGGCACCGGCCGTGAAGACGGCGCACGCCAGGCCAATCTGCGCCAGTCGCTGATTGCCTTGAAGCCGATGCTTGACACTGCCGGCATCATCGGTCTGGTCGAGCCGCTCGGCTTCGAAATCTGCTCGCTGAGCTCCAAGACGGAAGCCGCCGATGCGATCCGCGAGCTGGGCGCCGAAAGCACCTTCAAGCTCGTCCACGACACGTTCCACCACCATCTCGCCGGCGAGGCCGCGATCTTCCCTGACATGACCGGCCTGATCCATATTTCGGGCGTCGATGACAAGGATGTTTCCGTTTCTGACATGCGCGACCCGCACCGCGTTCTGGTGACATCCGCTGACCGGCTCGACAATGCCGGCCAAGTGCGCGCGCTGCTTCAGGCCGGTTACAAGGGTCCCGCATCCTTCGAGCCATTCTCGACGGAAGTCCATGCGCTGAAGGATCCGGCAGCCGCGCTGCGCCAGAGCATGGATTACCTCTCTTCTGCGGTCTGAGCTATTCGCGGCCGCGGAAGCGGCGCTGATAGGCAGGATCGTAGAGCGAGCTCTCGCGGAAATCGCTGGCAGCAAGGGATGGACCGACGAAGATGATCGCGGTCCGTTCGATCGGTTCTGCCGCAACCTTCGCCTCGATATCGCCGAGCGTGCCGCGGACGATCCGCTCATCTGGCCACGAGGCCTTGACGACGATGGCGACAGGGCAATCGGCGCCGTAAAGCGGCGTCAGCTCGCTGACCACCTGGCCGAGCGCATGGATCGCCAGATGAATGGCGAGCGTCGAGCCGGTGGCTCCGAATTTCTCCAGCGTCTCTTCATTCGGCATCGGCGATGCACGGCCGGAAACGCGGGTCAGCACCAAGCTCTGCGCCACGACCGGGATCGTCAGCTCGCGCCCGAGCGCCGAGGCCGCAGCTGCAAAGGCCGGAACGCCGGGGGTCATGGTAAAATCGATGCCATGCTTTTCGAGGCGGCGGATCTGCTCGGCGACCGCGCTCCAGACCGAGAGATCGCCGGAATGCAGCCGCGCCACATCCTGACCGGCATTGGCGGCCTTCAGATATTCGGCTTCGATCTCATCGAGCGACATCGGCGCGGTATCGACGATGCGCGCGCCCGGCGGACAATATTGCAGAAGCTCCGGCGAGACGATCGAGCCGGCATAGAGGCAGACCGGGCATTTCGCGATCAAGTCGCGGCCGCGAACGGTGATGAGGTCGGCAGCGCCCGGGCCGGCGCCGATGAAATGTACGGTCATGTCAGATCCTTGATCCAGCGCCATTGCGTCACCGGCATTGCCGGGCGCCAGCCGCTCATCGTGCCGACGGGGGCGGCACGGGAAACTTCGAGGCGCGTCAGCGTTCCGCCGCGCTTCGCATATTCGGAAAGCAGCAGCGCTTCCATTTCCAGCGTCACGGCATTGGCAACGAGACGCCCGCCCGGCTTGAGCGCTGCAATCGCCGCCTCAAGCACGCCGGGCTCGCTGCCGCCACCGCCGATGAAGATCGCGTCCGGCTGCGCGAGATCGCGGAGCGCCGAGGGCGCGGTGCCTTCGACCAGCGCGAGGCTTGGCACACCGAGAGCGGTTGCATTGCGGGCGATGCGCGCGGCGCGCTCCGGCGATTGCTCGATGGCGATCGCCTTCAGCGAGGGATCGCAGAGCATCCATTCGATGCCGATGGAGCCGGAGCCTGCGCCGATATCCCACAGCAATTCGCCGTAGCGCGGCGAAAGCGCCGACAGCGTCAGAGCACGGATCTCGCGCTTGGTAATCTGCCCGTCATGTTCGAAGAACCCGTCGTCCAGGCCATTGGTGAAAGGCAGGATGCGGGCATTTTCATCAGCCACGACTTCGACTGTGCAGACATTGAGCGGATCGATAGCTCCGAGCGCGAACTCCGCCGCGAGCGCTGAGCGAACCGTCTCGCGATCACCGCCCAGCGCTTCCAGCACTGTCAGACGCGAACGGCCAAAACCGTAATTGGTCAGCAGCCTGGCGAGTTCCGCTGGTCCCTTCTGATCCGATGTCAGCGCAATGATGCGCCGCCCATCATGCAGATGCGGCATGATCAGTTCGATCGGACGCCCATGCAGCGATACCGTCGCAACATCCTGCAGCGGCCAGCCGAGGCGCGAGGAGGCGAGGCTGAAGGCCGAAGGGGCCGGAATCGTGCGCATCTCGTCCGCCGCGATCCGCCGCGAAAGCGTGGCGCCGACGCCATAGAGGAAGGGATCGCCGGAGGCGAGAACCACGACAGGCGTGCCGCGGCGGGAAACGATATCGTCCACCGACGTCTCGAACGGGCTTTGCCATATCCGCCGCTCGCCAGAAATGAGACGATCGAGCAGCGCATGATGCCGGGCGCCGCCGAACACGACCGGGGCCGAAGCAATCAGCCGGCTGGCCTCTTCGCCGAGACCGTCTGGACCATCTTCACCGATGCCGATAATGGTCAGCCAGGTTTTTTCGGATCGGGACGGCAGATCAGACATGGCAGAATTCCGCGTTCTGATACTGGGCGGCACGAGCGAGGCGCGCCAGCTGGCGGCCGCGCTGCGGAAGCGCTCCGACGCAGATATCCTGCTGTCGCTTGCCGGACGTACGGAAAAACCGTCCGAACAGCCGGTTTCCGTGAGGATTGGTGGTTTCGGCGGCGTCGAAGGACTTTCGCGTTTCCTTCGCGAAGGCGAATTTGACCTGCTCGTCGATGCCACGCATCCCTTTGCCGCCAGAATTTCCGCGAATGCCGCGGAGGCTGCAGAAATGACCGGCATTCGGTCCATCGCCTTGCGCCGCCCGCTCTGGAGCGAGGAACACGGCGACCGCTGGACGCATGCCGCGACCATTCCCGAAGCGATAGAGGCACTTGGAGCTGCGCCGCGCCGCGTCTTCCTGGCGACCGGCCGGCAGGAGGCGCATGCGGCAGAGGCGGCTCCGCAGCATTTCTATCTGGTCCGCAGTGTCGATCCCGTCACGCCGCCATTGAAGCTCGATCATGCCGTTTTCATTCTCGACCGCGGCCCCTTCGCGCTGGATGCCGAGCTGGCGCTCCTGCGGGACCATCGCATCGACGCCGTGATCGCCAAGAACAGCGGCGGCGACGCCACTTATGCTAAGATCGAAGCGGCGCGCATGCTCGGCATCGAAGTCTTCATGATCGGCCGCGCCGTGGCGCCCGCCATGAAAACGGTCGAGACTGTCGAGGACGCGCTGGCGGCGATCGATCACCTCGTCCCTCCGGCGATGAAACGCGGCGTATAGATCAGATCCGGCTTGCCATCCCGCGCCACGATCCGGGTTTCCGGCGAGCCGATGATGACACAGGTCGCCATATCCGCAACGGCAGCATCGGCCGTCTCCAGCGGCTGAACCGTAATGCGCTCATCCGGGCGTCCCGCGGCACGGCCGAAGATGACGGGCGTCGCGCCCGGCAATTCATTGCGCAAAAGCTCGAAGGCACGGCCGAGCTGCCAGGGGCGCGCCTTGCTGATCGGATTATAGAGCGCGATGACGAAACCCGCCTGCGCTGCAAGCGCCAGCCGCTTCTCGATCACATCCCAGGGCTTCAGATTGTCCGAAAGCGACATGGCGCAGAAATCGTGGCCCAGCGGCGCGCCGGTGCGCGCAGCAACCGCGAGCATCGCCGTGATGCCGGGCAACACGACGAGATCGACACCGCGCCATTCGGCCGGTCCTTTGTCGATCGCCTCGCAGATCGCCGCCGCCATGGCAAAGACGCCGGGATCGCCGCCCGAGACGACGCAGACGGTGCGTCCTTCGGCAGCCATCTTCAGCGCCGCATTGGCACGGTCCAGTTCCTCGCGATTATCGGAGGCATGACGGCTCTGATGTGGCTGGAAATCGATGCGGTCGAGATAGGGGCCGTAGCCGAAGAAATCGGTCGACGCGGAAACGGCGCGCGCCGCCTCCGGCGTCATCTGGTCGGGATTGCCCGGGCCGGTGCCGATGACATAGAGCGTACCGCTCATCGGCTGGCCTCCCAGCCGGGAACGAGCACCAGCGAGAAATAAGGCGCATCACCATCCGGCCGCTCGGCGAGCTTGATCATCGCCGCATTCGCCATCGTGCCGCGCTCGACATAGACGGCCTCCTTCAGGCGTCCGGCGCTTTCCAGCGCCCGGCGGATCTTCGGCAGATTGCGGCCGACTTTCATGATCACCGCCGCCTGCGTATCGGCCAGCCTGCGGGTCAGTTCAGCTTCCGCCATCGTGCCCGGCAACACGGAGAGCACGTCGTCCCCCTGGACGATCGGCATTCCCGCAACCGACCAGCAGCCGGACATGGCGCTGATGCCGGGGATGACCTCGGTCGGATAGCGATGCGCAAGACGGACATGCAGATGCATGTAGGAGCCGTAGAACATCGGATCGCCCTCGCTGAGGATAGCGACCGTCTTCCCGGCATCGAGGCGTTCGGCAACGGCAGCGGCCGAGGCATCGTAGAAAGCGGTGATCTGGCTCTGATAGGCCGTCTCGCCCTTATCGATCTCCGTCGTCACCGGATAATAGAGCGGCAGCAGCTCGGCGCGGTCAGAGATCAGATGCTGGACGATGGCGCGGCCATTGCCGCTCCGCCCCTGCTTGGCGAAGAAAGCGATGACATCGGCGCTCTCGATCGCCTTCGCTGCCTTGATGGTCAGAAGCTCAGGATCACCCGGCCCGGTGCCGACGCCGATCAGACGGCCTTGCGCGTTCATAGACCCGGCCTCGCAAGTGCATTGACCGCGGCCGCCGTCATCGCGCTACCGCCGAGGCGGCCGCGGACGATGGCATAGGGAACGCCGTAGGAATTTTCCGCCAGGGCATCCTTGGATTCCGCCGCGCCGACAAAGCCGACGGGCATGCCGAGGATCGCCGCAGGCTTGGGACCACCATCGCGCAGCAATTCGAGCAGATAGAAAAGAGCGGTCGGCGCATTGCCGATCGCCACGACGCTGCCGGCCAGCCGCTCGCGCCAGAGCTCGATTGCCGCCGCAGAGCGTGTATTGCCCTTCGCCTTGGCGAGCTCGGGCGTGCGCGGATCGCGCAGCGTGCAGATCACGTCATTTCCGGCCGGGAGCCGTGCGCGGGTGATGCCATGCGAGACCATCTCGGCATCGCAGAAAACAGGCGCGCCTGATTTCAGCGCCTCGCGCGCCGCCGTGACGACACCGGGAGCGAATTCGAAGTGAGCAGCAGCCTCGACGAGGCCGCAGGCATGGATCATGCGCACGGCGACATCGGCCTCTTCAGGCGAGAAGCGCGAAAGATCGGCTTCGCTGCGGATGATCGCAAAGGAGCGCTCGTAGATGGCGTCGCCTTCGCGGATGTAATCGTAGTCTGGCATCCCTAGTCCTGTCGCAGCGCTTTCGCGATCGTTGCGGCGCCAAGCCGTTTCAGACAGGCGGCCGCCGATTCACCAGCCTGACGCTGCGGTCCGGCAAGCTGGGCGAGCTTCTCTATAGCGGATTCGATCCCGCCGCCAGCAATCGTTGTGTCAGGCGCGTCACCTGCCTTGCCATCAAGCGAAAATCCGTAGCCATCGGCCGATCCGACGAGCGTCAGCGCCGCTGCCGGATGAGCGCAGCCCTTGGCGCAGCCGGAGAGATGGACGGTCAGCGAGCCGTCCAGCAATTCCGGCGCATGTTCGATAATCCGGGCGGCGAGCCGCCGCGTTTCATAGAAGCCCGACATGCAGAAGCCGGCACCGGCACAGGCGGCGATATTGGCTGCGGGGTCCTGCGGATCGGCGCTCAGGCCGTAACCGCCGGCGATCATCGTCAGGCGTTCCGCCTCCGCGTGAGAAAGGCCGGTGATCAGAAACTGGCGATCGGGCGCAAGCCGGATCTCCGCTGACGCATCGAGATTGGCAAGAAACGCGATCAGCTCGCTCGACTGCATCTGGCCGAATTGCGGGCGGAGACCAAGCGCAGCCTTTTGCGTGGAAAGCGTCAATGTGCCGGGTTGCGGCTCGGCAGAGGGCGAAAGCGCTAACTCGGCCAAGGGCTGCACGAATGCGGTTGCCAGTGCCTGATCATCAAGCTCCCTCGCCCGGCTGTGCTTGCCTCTGGCAATCAGCAGATCGAGAATTCGGCCAACGGCGGCAACGGCCTCTCCGGCATCGCCGCAGAAAAGCGGATGCGCGGTTTTCGCCGTCCCTGCGATCGCCACCATCCAGCGCGTGTCATCGACCGCCACGATGCGGATATCGGCGCTCATCTCATCAAGGCAAAAATGCCCGCGGCCATCGACGAGGATCGCAAGCTTCGGCGCCAGCAGCGGTGAGGAGAGCGTCTCGTGCAGGCGCTCGCGCAGCATCTGCTCGAAAGCGGATGGATCCGATACTTCGGCCGGATCGAGCCCATGCAGCGGCGAGAGCTCGATGGCCGGATTGGCCGGGACAATGATACCGGCAGCATCGATATCGGCCGCCAAGGCCTCGACGCTCTCTGCCCGCAAGCCACGGACCTGCAGATTGCCGCGCGCCGTGATCTCGACTATGCCGTTGCCATGCGCGGTCGCCGAGACGGCGAGCGACCGTAGCTGCGCCACAGTCAGCGCGCCACCGGCAGGGCGCAAGCGCACCAGCAATCCGTCGCCTGTCAGCATCGGTGCGGCGAGCGTCGGACAGGCGCCGCGGCGCAGGCCCGGTACGCAGTAATCGCCCGTCTCGATCTGTCTGTCAGTGGCCGCGGCCATGGCTGAACCTTTCATGCCCTGTCCTTACAGGATGACGGCACGCTCGGCAAAGGCGGCTATTCCTCGAAATCGCGGCCCTTGCGCAGCAGGTAGATATCCATGATCCAGCCATGCCGCTCGCGGGCTTCGGCCCGCATCTTCACGATGTCATCGGCGACGTCGTCGAGGCGGCCGGAATGGGTGATCTCGTCTTCGGTACCAAGATAGGCGCCCCAGAAGATCTCGGCATCGGGATCGTCTATCTTCGAAAAGGCCTGGATGCCATCGAGCATGACGACGGTGCTGTCGGCCTGCAGACCCGTCTCCGCGAGCCGCCGCCCGGTGGTGATCTCCACCGGCTTGCCGACGAGGTTGACCGGAATCCGGTGGCTCGCCGCCAATGCCTGGATGCTGGTAATCCCGGGAATGACCGATACTGAGAACTCGACCTTGTCACGAATGCGCTCGAGAATCCGCAGCGTGCTATCATAGAGGCTGGGATCGCCCCACACGAGGAACGCCGCCTTTTCATCCGGCTTCAATCCGGCGATCAGCCCGGCATAGGTCGCGGCGATTGCCGCGTGCCACTCGTCGACGCTCCCGGTGTAGCTCCGGCCCTCGATCTCGCGCTGGGGAACGGCGAATTCGATCGTCTTCGTCTTACCAGTGTCGAGGTAGCGCTCGTAGATCTCGCGGCGCACGCTCGCAAGCTCCTCCTTCTTCGCTCCCTTGGTGGGGATGAAGACGCAGTCCGCTCCCTTCATGGCGTTGATCGCCTGAATGGTGACATGATCGGGATTGCCGGTCCCGATGCCGATGACGAAGATTTCTCTCATTGCGGTCTCCCGCCTCAACGGATCAGCAGCGCCGTTCCGTAAAGCCCGAGCGCAAACACCGTATGGGCAATCAGGTTCATGGCGCGCACCTTGTTCGGGTTCGCCGTCTTCGATGCCGCCCAGCCGATGCCGAGGCCCGGCTGCAACAGGAACCAGCCGGCGCCGACGGTAACGATACCGAGAATCCAGGCCGGAATGAAGGTCGGCGCCGCCAGCCAGGGCTGCCCCATGATGAGCGCCAGCGCCAGGCCATAGACGATGCCGGTGACGTAATGGCTGATCCAGCCGAGCGCCAGCTCATGCTCGTAAGGTACGGCATTGCCGATGCTGTCGTGGAACACCTTGCCGTTCTTCAGATGATAGAACCAGCGCCCGACCGGCGCCCAGTTGGCCGGCGCCTGCCCGAAGAAGCGATTGAGAACGATCGCCCAGATGTCCATGAGAACAGTCGCGCCGATGCCGATCACGATGCCGCGCCAGAGAATATCGAACATGTGAGAATATCCAGATGTGAAACCCCTCACCGTCTTAATGGCGGCGGGGCTCCTCTGCAACAGAGCGAGACATCATTGCTGCGCCTAAACGATTGTTTGGGTGGGCCCCACCGAGCTCATGGGCTACTGACCAAATTGCCGCAGACGGCGATCGCCGATTGTGCAGCGCGAAAACGAGAATATAGTCATTTCAGAAATTTCTGAAATCACAGACATTACGGAAACAACCGTCATGAACCTTCCGCCGCTTGTCCAATCCTTCGTGCTGCATTTCGGTGAAATGGGCTCCCGTTGGGGCATCAACCGCACCGTCGGCCAGATCTACGCCCTGCTCTATGTCTCGCCGGAGCCGCTCTGCGCCGAGGAGATCGTCGATGCGCTCGGCATCTCGCGCTCGAACGTATCGATGAGCCTGCGCGAGCTGCAGGCCTGGAACCTCGTGCTGATGAAACACAAGCCGGACGACCGTCGCGACTTCTTTTCGACGCCCGACGACGTCTGGCTGATCCTGCGCACGCTCGCCGAGGAGCGGAAGAAGCGCGAGGTCGATCCGACCCTTTCGGTGCTGCGGGAAATCCTGATGCAGAAGCCTGCGAGCGAGCATGAGCAATATGCACAGCAGCGCATGGGCGAGATGCACGGGCTAATCGAACAGCTGACGCATTGGTATGAAGACGTAAAACAACTTGAAACCGAACGTCTCGCAACATTACTATCTCTGGGGGCAAAAGTTACGAAGCTTCTGGAAGCCAAGGACCGGGTGATTTCGCTCGGCCGCGGCCGCCGTCCTGCGAACAAGAGTTAGCGCTATGGGGAGTGCTTTCTTAGACGCGAATGACGAGCCAGAACCGGGCGCGCAAGGGCGCGGCCGTCGCAGAAGCCGCGTTGCCAAAAACAGGCCGGGATCCAAGGCTGCCGCGCTGCTGCAGACCGCGGGCGCCCTGTTCTTCATTCCGCAGGCCGCCCTCATCGCTCTTTCCGTCGGCCGTATCGCCAATGGCGGCGGGCTCAACGCCGTTTTCTGGCCTGCAATCTTCATCGTCATCCTCGGCATTGCCAAGAGCTGTCTCGAGGCGGCAGGCGGCCGCCTGGCGTTCAAGGTCGCCCGCGCCGAACTCAGCAAACGCCGCGCGGCCGCCGTCGGGGCCCTTGCGCGCCGCTCGCCTGTCGATCCCTCGCGGCCGGCCTCCGGCGAAGCGGCGAGCGTCATCGGCGAACAGGCCGAACTGATCGTGCCCTATATCGCCCGGTTCCAGCCCGCCCGCTTCAAGGCGACAGCTGTGCCTCTGGTGATGCTTGTCTGCATCTTTCCGATCTCCTGGATTGCTGCGCTGATCCTGCTGATCGCCATGCCGCTGATCCCGGTCTTCATGGCGCTGATCGGCTGGCGTGCCCAGGCCGCCAGTGAAAAGCAGCTGGCCGCGACCGGCGGGCTGAACGGCTTCCTGCTCGACCGTTTGCGCGGGTTGACGACGATCCGCGCGCTCGGTGCCGTCGATCAGACGGCAACGCGCCTGCGCGCCGATGCCGACGACCTGAAGAACCGGACGATGGCAGTCCTCAGGATCGCCTTCCTCTCCTCCGCCGTGCTCGAACTCTTTGCCGCGCTCGGCGTGGCCCTGCTCGCAGTCTATGTCGGCTTCAGCCTGCTCGGCGAAATCACTTTCGGCGCCTGGACCGGCGGCCTTGACCTGACGGCCGGCCTCTTCCTGCTCTTGCTTGCTCCGGCCTTTTTCGAGCCGCTGCGGGACCTCTCGTCTATCTGGCACGATCGCGCCAGCGGCGAAGCGGCGCTCCTGGCGCTGGATGGAATTGCAACCGGTGGCCTCGATATCGTCAAGGAAGCGGACGGCCGACAGACAGCGCGTTTCGATATCGAACTTGACGATGCCGGTTTCCGCTACGCCGCCGACAAGCCGCTGGCGATCGACGCGTTCAACTGTCGCATCATGCACGGCGAGCATGTGGCCCTGCTCGGCGCCAGCGGCAGCGGAAAGTCGACTTTGCTTACGCTGATCGCCGGGCTTGCTCCAGTTTCGGAAGGTGCTGTCCGCATCGGCGGTCTGCCGCTCGGCGAGGCCGGTAGCTGGCGCCGCCATGTCGCCTGGATCGGCCAGAAGCCGCATATCTTTGCGGGTTCGCTTACAGGCAACATCACGCTCGGCCGCGCAGGCACGATGGCGGATGACGCGCTCCACTCCGCCAGGCTCGACCAGGTTGCTGCCGCATATGGCAAGCGCCCGCTCGGCGAAGGCGGGCTCGGGCTTTCGGGCGGCGAGGCCTTGCGGCTCGCGATCGCTCGCGCTGCCTGCAACCCCGAAATCCGCATCATCCTGGCCGACGAGCCGACTGCGCATCTCGATGCCGCGACAGCCGCTGAGATCACCGACAGCCTGATCCATCTCGCCAAGGGCAAGACGCTTGTCGTCGCCACCCACGATCCGCGGCTTGCCGCCCGCATGCAGCGGGTGATCGCCATCGGCGCGGAAAATCTTCAGGAGGCTGCGGAATGAGCACGCGTTTCAGCGACCTCAAACCCGTCATCGCCGTGTTTCTTGCCGAGCGCCGCCGTGGCCTGCTGATCGGCGCGCTGATGTCGGCGCTGACGGTTCTGGCCGGTATCGCGCTTCTCGGCCTTTCCGGCTGGTTCATCACCGCCGCCTCGATTGCCGGTCTCTCCGTCGCCACCGCCGTCACCTTCGACGTTTTCGCACCGTCGGCCGGTATCCGCCTGCTGGCGATCGGGCGCACCTTCTCGCGTTACGGCGAGCGGATGACGACGCATGACGCGACGCTGTCGGTGCTTGCCGCTCTCCGCGAACGCCTGTTTCGCGGCTGGGCGAAGGGCGGCGCGGCGCGCCATCTCGCGGCCCGGCCTTCAAGTCTTCTGTTCCGGCTGACCGCTGACATCGATGCGCTCGACGGGCTCTATCTGCGCGTCCTCGTTCCTGCCGCCGTCGCAATCTGCGCCGCGATCGCGGCAAGCGTGGCGCTCGGCCTGATCCATCCGCTGCTTGGCGCCTCGACAGGGCTGCTCCTGCTGCTCGCCGGTCTCGGCATCCCCTATGCCGCCGGCCGCGCCGCTGCAAAATCCGCACGCCGCCGCATGCACGGCGTCGAGGCAGTCCGCGGCCGCGTCATCGATCTCGTCGCCGGCCAGACGGACCTGCTGATGGCCGGGCGCCTGCACGCCCAATGCGCCGCAATCGTCACCGCCGACACCTATACATCGGCAGCCCACGATCGTCTGAACCGCATCGAAACCGGCGTCGCGCTCGGCTTCGGCCTGACATCCTCGCTGCTTCTCGGGGGATCGCTGCTCGCGGTCGCTGCGCTGGCAGGCGCAGGCGCCATCGGGGCGCCGGTCGCAGCGCTCGGCATGCTGGTCGCCTTCGCCGCCATAGAACCTTTTGCTGCGCTGCGCCGCGGCGCCATCGAGCTTGGGCGCACGCTGATCGCGGCGCGCCGCGTCGGGGGACGTCTGACGGCTCCGGACCGGGTGACTGGACACGTCGCACCAGCACCCGGCATCGCCTTTGCGCTGACGGATGTTGCAGCCGCTCATGACGGCGCCGAGAGGCTTGCCATAAGTAAGCTATCGCTTACTTTAAAAGCTGATGAGAAGCTTGCTCTCATCGGCGCCAGCGGAGCCGGAAAGTCTTCATTCCTGGCACTGCTCGCAGGCGAGTTACGGCCGCAGAGCGGAACTGCCGCAATAACGGATTCGACGCTGCTGACGCAGCGCACCGAACTCTTTGCCGACAGCATCCGCGGCAATCTTCTGATCGCCGACCCTGCAGCGAGCGAGGAGCGCCTGCGCGACGCGCTCGATGCTGCCGGACTGCTGACTGCAATCGACGCCCTGCCGAAAGGGCTCGACACGAAACTCGGAGAAGGCGGGCTTGGCCTGTCTGGCGGGCAATCGCGCCGCCTGGCGCTTGCGCGGCTGTTTCTCCGCAACGCATCCCTCTGGCTGCTCGATGAGCCGACGGAGGGTCTGGATGGCGATACTGCCCGCGACGTCATGGACCGCCTTGCCGAACGGGCAGACGGCCGCGCCGTGGTCATCGCCAGCCACATCCGCCGCGAGGCGGCGATCGCCGATCTGCTCGCCGTGATCGAGGATGGACGCATCACAGACATCGCGCGCCGCGGAGAAGCGGCGTTCGAAAGGGCACTCGACCGGCTCCGGCCGGACTGAATTTTAACGACCGCAGACGCCAGCCGGCGCCGGTGGACTTCTTGATATCCCGTGGGACCGTGGGAGAAAGACAATGGAACTCGACATAGTCGCGCTATCGCGCTTTCAATTTGCGCTGACCGCGCTTTATCACTTTCTTTTTGTACCGCTGACGCTTGGTCTTTCCGTGCTGCTCGCCATTATGGAAACGACCTATGTCATGACCGGCCGCCAGATATGGCGGCAGATGACGAAGTTCTGGGGCACGCTGTTCGGCATCAATTTCGTGCTCGGCGTCGCCACCGGCATCGTCATGGAATTCCAGTTCGGCATGAACTGGAGCTATTACAGCTATTATGTCGGCGATATCTTCGGTGCGCCGCTCGCCATCGAAGGGCTGATGGCCTTCTTCCTGGAGGCAACCTTCGTCGGCCTGTTCTTCTTTGGCTGGGACAAGCTCTCCAAGGTCGGACACCTGGCCGCCACCTGGGCGGTGGCGCTAGGCTCGAATTTTTCGGCTCTCTGGATCCTGATCGCCAATGGCTGGATGCAGAACCCGGTCGGCTCGGCGCTCAATCCGCAGACCATGCGCATGGAGATCACCAGCTTCTTCGACGTGGTCTTCAACCCGGTCGCCCAGGCGAAGTTCGTCCACACGGTTTCGGCCGGCTATGTCTGCGCCTCGGTCTTCGTTCTCGGCGTCTCGGCCTGGTACCTGTTGAAGGGCCGGCATATCGAGATCGCGAAACGCTCGATGACGGTCGCCGCCTCGTTCGGCCTCGCGTCGTCGCTCTCCGTCGTCGTCCTCGGTGACGAAAGCGGCTATCTCGCCACTGAAAACCAGAAGATGAAGCTCGCCGCGATCGAAGCGATGTGGAAGACGGAACCGGCGCCCGCGCCTTTCACCGCTTTCGGCTTCCCGGATCAGGAAGCCCGCGAAACGCATTTCGCCGTCCACATCCCCTGGGCGATGGGCCTGATCGGTACGCGCTCGCTGACGACCGAAATTCCCGGCATCGACAAGCTGGAGAAGGAAGCCGAAGTCCGCATCCGCGACGGCATCAAGGCCTATGATGCGCTGACCAAAATCCGGGCGGTCCGCCCACCGGATCAGGTTCCCGCAGATGTCCAGGCCACCTTCGAGGACCTCGGCCACGATCTCGGCTATGCGCTGCTTCTGAAGCGCTATGTCGACGATCCGCGCCAGGCAACCGACGCGCAGATCGTCCAGGCGGCGCATGACACCATTCCGCATGTGCCGACGCTGTTCTGGTCGTTCCGCATCATGGTCGGCCTCGGCATGTTCTTCATCGTGCTGACGGCAACCTTCTTCTGGCTGTCGGCGCGCCGCCATCTCGACAAGTATCCGCTGCTGCTCAGGGTCGCCGTCTTCGCGATCCCGCTGCCGTGGGTGGCGATCGAGGTTGGCTGGATCGTTGCCGAGTTCGGCCGCCAGCCCTGGGTGATCGAAGGCGTGCTGCCGACGGCAGCGGCTGTCTCCAGCCTCGGCGCCAGCACCGTGCTGCTGACGATCATCGGCTTTGCGGCGCTCTATACGACGCTGATCATCATCGAGATGAGCCTGATGATCAAGGCGATCAAGAATGGCCCCGAGCCCGATGACGAGCCGGAAGCCGAGCTGATCTCCGAAACCCTCGTTCCCGCTGCGGAGTGATTGTCATGATCCTTCACGAACTTCTCGACTACGACACGCTGCGCGTCATCTGGTGGGTGCTGCTCGGCGTCCTGCTGATCGCTTTCGCCACCACCGGCGGCTTCGATCTCGGCGTCGGTACTCTCCTGCCCTTCGTTGCGAAAACCGATACCGAGCGGCGCGTCGCCATCAACAGCGTCGGCGCCACCTGGGAAGGCAACCAGGTCTGGCTGATCCTCGGCGGCGGCGCCATTTTCGCCGCCTGGCCGCCGCTCTACGCGGTCTCGTTCTCGGGCTTCTACCTGGCGATGTTCGCGACGCTGTTTGCGCTCATCCTGCGTCCCGTCGGCTTCAAGTACCGCTCCAAGCGGGAGAGCCCTCGCTGGCGCAACAACTGGGACTGGGCACTCTTCGTCGGCGGCTTCGTGCCCTCGCTGATCTTCGGCGTCGCCGTCGGCAACGTCCTGCAGGGTGTGCCCTTCCGCTTCGCCGACGATATGCGGATCTTCTACGAAGGCACCTTCTTCGGTCTCCTCAACCCCTATGCCCTGCTCTGCGGACTGCTGTCCGTCGCCATGCTGGTCATGCATGGCGCGGCCTGGCTGATCCTGAAGACCGAAGGCCCGGTTGCCGAACGCGCCCGGCACTATGGCAGCCTTGCCGCCTTTGCCGCGATCCTGCTCTTTGCGCTCGGCGGCATCTTCCTCGCCGCCGGCGTCGATGGATACCGCATCACCAGCGAGATCAACACGGTCGGTCCGTCCAATCCGCTGTTCAAGACGGCGGAACATGCCGGCACCTGGTTTGCCAATTACGGCACCTATCCGTGGCTACTGATCGCACCGGCGCTCGGCTTCATCGGTGCCGCGCTGGCGCTGCTCAGCATGCGGGCGAAGCTTGAGGTGACGACACTGCTGTTCAGCAAGCTGTCGATCTTCGGCATCATCTCGACGGTCGGCGTCTCGATGTTCCCGTTCATCCTGCCGTCCTCGCTCGATCCGCGGGCGAGCCTCACGGTCTGGGATGCCTCGTCGAGCCATATGACGCTGTTCATCATGCTCGTCGTCTCGGCGATCTTCCTGCCGCTGATCTTTCTCTACACCGCCTGGGTCTACAAGGTTCTGTGGGGCAAGGTGGACGAGAAGGCCATCACCGACAAAAGCGGCCACGCCTATTAAAGGAGAAAGACGATGTGGTATTTCGCATGGATCCTCGGCCTGCCGCTCGCAGCCGCCTTCGCCGTTCTCAACGCCATGTGGTACGAGCTGATGGACGACGAAGCCAAGAAGAAGAAATCCTGAGCTTCATGAGTTGAGACGATACCGGGCGGAGCACCGCCGCCCGGTATCCGCAAATCTGGCACAAGCCTTGCTTCGTATTATTCAGGCGGAATATGCCCGCCGGTAGAAGAGGGGTAGCATGGTGTCAGTCACGGATATGATCGGTGCAACGTGGCGTCTTGAAGATGCGATCCGGGAAGTGATCGCGGAAAACCTGATTTTCTCCAACAATTCCAATCCGATGAAGAACAAGGCGCGCATGCTGCCGCATCTTCTCGTGCAGAAATATCCGCAGCTCTCGGATATCGAGCATGAGCTGCGTGGCGTCTTCGAGACCTGCCGCATCGCAATTGACCATAAATCCATCAGTCCTGTCGTTGCGAAGGCAGCCATCGCGATCGCCGATGAGTATCGCGAGCTGATCATCAAGCTCAAACATTAGGCGATGGTCTCCCCGCGCGTTTCCGGCGTGGGACTGCCAGGACACACATCCGGGACATTTGCGTGGACCGGGGTGATTGCCGGTTGACGTAACGTTTTGCGGGCTCTAGTCCGGCTTCCGAACATCGGGGGACGTTTCATGGAAATCTTTACTGCCGCGGGGCTGACTGCGCTTTTGCAGGTCATCGCGATCGATCTTGTTCTTGCCGGCGATAACGCCGTCGTCATCGGCCTTGCCGCCGCCGGCCTCCCGGCCGATCAGCGCAAGAAGGCCATTCTGGTCGGTATTCTGGCCGCCACCGTTCTGCGCATCATCTTCGCGTCGATCACTGTCCAGCTGCTCGCCATCGTCGGCCTGCTGCTCGCCGGTGGCCTGCTGCTTCTCTGGGTCTGCTGGAAGATGTGGCGCGAGCTGCGCGCCCAGCATGGCGCGGAAGGCGAGGAAGCGCTCGACGGCGCCGAGGGCAAGCCGAGGAAGACCTTCTGGCAGGCCGCCAGCCAGATCGTCATTGCCGACGTCTCGATGTCGCTCGACAACGTTCTGGCGGTTGCCGGTGCGGCCCGCGAACACCCGACCGTCCTCGTTGCCGGTCTGGCACTGTCGATCGCCATGATGGGTATCGCCGCAAACTTCATCGCGCGCCTGCTGAACAAGCACCGCTGGATCGCCTATGTCGGTCTGGCGATCATTCTCTACGTCGCGCTCGACATGATGTATCGCGGCACGCTCGAAGTCTGGCCGTATCTGGCTGGCTGATAGCCTTCTCAGGCAAGAAACAGGGCGGACCGGCGAAAGCCGGGCCGCCCTTTACTTTTCCCAGTAGCTGCCGACCCGCATGCACTGCCGGTCATATTGCAGCTCGTCCTTCAGATATTCGCGGATCGCCACGGCCTCCGCCTTCTCGCAGCCGACCCAGATAAAGGTCGGTGCGCCGCATTGCGGTGCCAGTTCATGGATCATCCGCTGCAGCCTGCCCGTCGTGCCGGCGGCCGCACCGTTGCGATGCAGCCAGACAGTCTCGACCTGGGCGGCGGACGAAACCGCCTGCTCTTCGGCAGCGCTATCCACCTCGCCGAAGAAGCGGATCCTGGCTCCGGCAGGCGCCGCCTCGATGATCCGCAGCATGGCCGGCAGGGCCGTCTCGTCTCCGGCCAGGATGAGGTCGGCAGCCTCCGGCATCCAGCCGCCGCCCGGTCCCATGATGCCGATCAGATCGCCTGCGGCAGCCGTCGCGCCGAAGGTGGCACCCGGCATTGTCTCGCCCTCATGCAGCACGAAGTCGATATCGACTTCGTCACGCTCTGCATCGACATTGCGGATCGTATAGATGCGCACGGCGGTGATCGTCTCGTCAGGCCACTGGATGCGGCCATCGTCGCCAACCGTCGGCCAGACCGGTGCCTCGCCATTCTGCGGCAGCACCAGACGGACATGCAGGCCGCCCTTCTCGAAGTCCTGCACATCGGGGCAGGTGAAGGTGACGCGGCGCATATGCGGGGTGATGTTGCGGCCGCCTGTCACGGTCGCGAGACGCATATTGCCAGGCAGCGCCGGCTTCGGCTTCTCCGACCAGGTGAGCTCGAACTTCTCCTCACCGGCGAAGTGGAAGAGATGCTCGGCAAGCACGGTGCGGATCATCGTCAGCTCGTCCTCGCTGTTCGAGGCAAGTTCGATGGCGAGCTTGCCCTCAGCGATGCGGATATCGGCGGCGCCGATCTCATGCTCAAGATGCACGGTTTCGCCAACGCGGGTTACCGATGCGTGCTCGGCGAAATGTTCGGCGATCTCCTCCAGCATCCGCTTCGCGCCCGTCGGAATGGCCGTGCCCGAAAGCCTGAACTGCGCCGTCATGCCGCTTCCTTCCGCGTCAGGAGCCAGATGAGGTAGGGACCGCCGATCAGCGCCGCGAAGAGGCCGACCGGAACCTGATAGGGATAGATCACCACGCGCGACAGCCAATCGGCCGAAACGAGCACGCCGGCGCCGATCAGGATGCTGGCGGCGAGCTGCTGGCCAGGCCGGTGGAAACCGCTGAGCCGCGCCAGATGCGGCGCGATCAATCCGGTCAGGCTGAGCGGTCCAACGAGGAAGGAGGCGACCGCCGTCATCAACGCGGCGATGGTCGCCAGTGCCAGACGGCTGGCGCCGACCGGCAGGCCGAGGCTGCGCGCCGACGGGCCGCCAAGCGGCAGGATGGTGAGCCAGCGGCTGAGGAAGGGCAGCGGCGCGGCCAGCACCGCAAGCGAGATGACAGCCGTCCAGGCCTCGAAACTGCCCGCCCTATTGGTGGAGCCCGAGAGCCAGGTGAGCAGCACGTAGCCGCGCATATCGCCCTGCGCCAAGACCATCGTGACGATCGCCATCGAGAAGGCGCCGATGGCGATACCGGCGAGCAACAGCCGCTCTGGCGCGAACTGGGCGCGGGCAGCAATGGCGATCATGATGAGAAACGCGACAAGCGCGCCGATCGCCATCGAGGCCAGCATGACGAAGGGCGGCGGGAAGCCGAAGATGAACAGCGCAACCGTCAAGCCCGCGCCGCCGCCGGTGCTGACGCCGAGCACTTCCGGGCTGGCGATCGGATTGCCGGTGACCCGCTGCATGATGAAGCCCGCAGCCGCCAGCATTGCGCCTGCGCCCGCAGCAACGATGGTGCGCGGCAGGCGCAACGGCAGGAGATCGCTGAACAGTGCGCCGGTCGCGATATGCCAGCCGTCATTGGCAGGCGCCGTCGTCAGCACCAGTGCGACGACCAGCGCGAGGGCGACGAGGAGCATCAGGAAGACGCGGGCTGGGCTGTGGAGCCGCTTGATCGCCGATGTGGTCTGCGCCGTGACGGCGGCAAAGGAATGCACGCGCGGCAGAAGATAAAGAAGCAGCGGACCACCGAGCAGCGCCGTTGCCGCTCCCGCAGGTGCGATATCGGTAAAGCCGGGGCCGAGCAGCTGTGTCAGGCAATCGGTGAAGAACAACAGTGCGGCGCCGGTCAGCGGTGCGGCGATGACCAGCTGCCTTGTCGTGCGGGCTCCGGCGAAACGGGCGATCGCCGGGGCGGCGAGGCCGAGAAAGCCGATGATGCCGACATTGGCGGTGACCGAGGCCGAGAGCCAGACGGCAAGCAGTAATACCGCAAACCGGGTCGCATGCAGCGCGACGCCGAGGCTTTTTGCGCCCGCATCGTCAAGCGAGAGAACCTGCAGCGGCCGCAGCAGCAGAACGGCGGCGGCGAAGCCCGCGAGCAGCCGCGGTGCAAGCGAGAGAACGCCGCTCCAATCCTGCTGGCTGAGCGAACCCGCGCCCCAGATATAGATCGACATCGCGTATTCGCCGCGGGCAAGGATGATCGTGACGCTGAGCGCCGAGGCGATCAATGTCACGATCATGCCCGACAGGGCAACCGTCACCGGATCGAGGCTGCGCCGCCAGCTCAATCCCAACACGATCGCCACTGCAACCAGTCCGCCGGCGAAGGCGATGAATTCACGCGAAAGCCCGAGCAGCAGCGGCGAGAAGCTCAGGCCGATGCTCATCGCAAGCTGCGCGCCCGAGGCAATGCCGAGTGTCGAGGCATCGGCGATCGGATTGCGCAGCACGCGCTGCAGGAGAAAGCCGGAAAGGCCGAGCGCGGCACCGGCGATCAGCGAAAGCGCGGCGCGCGGCATCATGCTCTGCCAGAGGAGGGCCGCGTCGAGCACCGCCTCGCTGGCCGGCAGCCGCGGCCGGAACGCCAAGAGCAGTGCAAAGATCAGCGCGCAGGCACAGACCGAGACGGCAATGCTCAGCTGCGGCTTGCCCCAGCGGCTTGCCGGTTTGCGGCTAACCATTCCATGCATCGGTCAGCCCTTTCGCAAGCAGATCGGCAAAGCGCGATGCGGCAGGCAAGGCGCCATAGGGATTGATGGAGCCGATGGTCAGCACGCGCTTTTCCCTGACGGCCGGCAGCGCCTGCCAGAAGGCGCCGTTCTGCAGCGCGACCAGCGCATCCGGCGGATGCGGCGGAATGAAAACGATCCAGGCATCCGGCATCGAGGCCAGCGTCTCGATGCCGATCGGCGCCATGGCCGTGTAACTGGTCTTGCCTTCCCAGGCATTCTTCAGGCCGGTGCGCGCCAGAACCTCGCCAAACATGCTGTCGCTGCCGAACACGCGGTAGTGACGGGCATCGCCGAGATTGATCGGCAGGATCGTCCGGCCATCGCCCACCGAAAGAACGGTCCGGTAGCGATCAAGCCGTGCCGAGAGATCGTCCGCATAGCGCTTGCCGCTCGCAAGCCCGAGCTCGTCCGCTATCGCGAGCGTCACGTCTTGGGCGCGCTGGAAGGGGCTGTCGCCCATGCGGTAGATCGACTGGCTCTTGACCGGCGCAATGCGGCTCATCGGGCCGTCGGCCCAGCCGTAAAAATTCGAATTGAAGATCAGGTCGGGTCTGGCGAAGCGCAGCACCTCGAAATTCGGCGTGCCGCGCAGACCGAGATCGGCGACACTCTCTGGAACGGTGGGCTCGACGGCGATCTTGCGGAAGCCGACCAGCTCGGTGCCCGCCACCACATCGGCGCCGAGCGCCAGCAGCGTTTCGAGCAGCGCCCAATCAAGCGTTGCGACGCGCGGTGACGCAGCCGCCCTCGATAGGGACGGCGCCGCAAGGGCAGCAGCCATGGCGAGAAGGCCGCGGCGGGTGAATGTCGGTGCCGGCGTCACAGCAGGTAGCTCACAGGCTCGCCGCGCGCCGGATGCGTGAAGACGCCCATGCCGACGCCGAAGATCGACTGCAGGCGCTCGGCCTGCATGATCTCCTCAGGCGTGCCCTTGGCGCTGATCCGGCCGCGATTGAGCGCAATGATCTCATCGCAATGGCGGGCGGCGAGATTGATGTCGTGGAGCACAATGACGACGGTCAGCCCGCGCTCGTGGCTGAGCGACTCCACCAGCGACAGCATCGACGCCTGATGGGCAAGATCGAGCGCCGAGGTCGGCTCGTCGAGCAGCAGGCAACTGGCATTCTGCGCCAGCATCATCGCGATCCAGGCGCGCTGACGCTCACCGCCCGACATGTTGGCGACCGGCCTGTCGGCGAAATCCTCAAGATCGGTGCGGGCAATGGCATCGTCCACGAGTGCATGGTCTGCCTTGCCGAAACGGCCGAGCGTGCCATGCCAGGGAAAACGCCCGAGCGCCACCAACTCGCGCACCGTCATGCCATCAGTGGCAGGCGTGAATTGCGGCATATAGGCGATCTTGCGGGCAAACTCCCGCGCGCCCCAAGCCGCCGCATCCTTGCCTTCGAGCGCCAGCTTCCCGCCCGTCGCCGCATGCTGCCGGGCGATGATCTTCATCAGCGTCGACTTGCCCGACCCGTTCGGCCCCACCAGCCCATAGATCCGCCCGCTCTCAAGCGACAGATCGATGCCGGAAAGAATGGTGCGCTCGCCCGCCGCAAAGCGGACATCCGACATCGTCAGGAAGGGGGTGGGCATCAGCGAACTCCGGAAGCTCAAATTGCAAGAGCGGGAAAAATTTCCCGCCCTCGCTTTGCAAAACTAAACTGCAATTGTCAACTTACCAGGAGACGCTGACGCGGCCCATCACAGTCCGGCCGTCACCGTAGTAGCAACCGAAGCTGCCGCAGTTGGAGACATATTCCTTGTCGGCGAGGTTCTGGAAGTTCAGCGATGCCTTTAGGTTGTCTTTCTGGTAGTGGATGGAGGCGTCGAAGAGGGTTACGCCGGAAAGATCGTAGGTATTCGCCAGATCTCCGTATCGCTGGCCGATGTAACGAACGCCGCCGCCAACACCGAAGCCCTGCAGGGCCGTATCTTCCTTGAACGTATAGTCCAGCCACAGGCTCGCGGTGTGATTCGGAACATTGTCCGGGCGGTTGCCATCGTTGTCGCCACCGACGACCTCGGCATTCATGTAGGTGTATGCCGCACGCAGATCCAAGCCATCCGCGATACTCGCAACACCTTCGAGTTCAACGCCTTGGACGTGAACTTCACCGATCTGCGCACTCACGGTGTATGGAACAGCCGGGGGCAGAGGCGTCACGGTGGTCGTCGTGAGGACGTTTTTCTGTCGCAGATCGAAGGCTGCAACACTGAAGAAACCATCGAAGTCTGTCGGCTGATATTTCACGCCGATTTCGTACTGCTCGCCGGTCGTGGGCACGAGCGGATTGCCAGCAGCATCGGAGCCAGATACCGGGTCGAATGACGTCGCATAGCTCGCATAGGGCGCAATGCCATTGTCAAACAGATAGCTGAGGCCGGCGCGCCAAGTCAGCTTGTGATCGGTTTGATCAAGCGACGAGGTCGTGGTGCCGCCGAAAACAGTCTCCTGCTCGCCGTTGGTACCAGCCCAATCCTGGCGCAATCCCAATGTTGCGCGCCAGTTTTCGTACTTGATCTCGTCTTGCAGATAGACGCCAGCCTGCCACAGCTCGGAGTTGACGTCCTGACTGTACCAAACGCTCTTGGGTACCGAGACGCCGTATTGCGGGTTGGCGCTATCGAGCGAAGGAGCGAGGCCGAATTCGGTCAACGCGCTGTTGTTGAAATACCTGAGATCGACGCCCATAACCGCCTTGTGATCGACTTCGCCTGTCGAAAACTCGGCTTGAAGCTGGTTATCAAGATTGTAGGTGTTGAGATTTTCGTCCTGATAGATCGCCCCGCGATTCAGGGTATGTCCATCGGCATCAAGGCTGGAGAAATACAGCGACTGGTATTTCCAGTCGAAGTTCGAATACCGCATGTTCTGACGGAAGGTCCAAACATCGTTGAGGCGGTGTTCGATTTCATAGCCGATATTCGTGAGCGTCCGATTCGACTTGTCGAAGCTGTCGTCGCCAACGGAGAAGCTACGGGGCAGCTTGTTGTCACCACCATAAAGCGTCAAGGCAGCGGGCAACCCCGAGGGCGCATCGGGATTGTCATGCTGAACACTGGTCAGCAGCGTGATCTTCGTGTCCTCATCCGGCTGCCAGGTAAAGGCCGGTGCAATGAAGTAGCGATCGTTGTTGAGATCGTCCGTCTGCTCGCCCGCGGTCTTGACCAGACCCGTCAAGCGATAGGCGAAGTCCGAACCGTCCGAAACCGGACCGCCCACATCAAAAAACGCTCCGTAGTAATCGTAGGTGCCGATCTGGAGGCCGATCTCGCGGATGGGCTCGAACTGCGGGCGCTTGCTGACCATGTTGATCAGACCACCGGGATTGCCCTGACCGTACAAAACGGAAGCCGGGCCACGAAGGACTTCGAGCCGCTCAAGGCCGTATATTTCGACCGCCGGAGCACCTGCGGTACGCATCATCTTCAGGCCGTTCAGATACTGGCTTTGGCGGCCATCGAAACCGCGAATATTCGGCGAGTCGAAACGTGCGTCCGAACCATAGGGCTCGCCTACAACGCCAGGCGTGTAACCAATCGCCTCGCCCAGCGTATCGGCGCCTTGAGCCCTGATCTCATCCGATGTCACGACCGAAATCGACTGCTGCGTCTCAACGAGCGGCGTGCCCGTCTTCGTGGCCGTGGCGCTGGTCTTTGCCACATAGCCCTTTACCGGCGCGGTCGGGTCCTGTTGCTGCCCGCCATCACCCTGCACCGTGATCGGTTTCAGCTCGGTTGCCTCCTGCGCCAGAACAGGCATGGCGGCCGCGATGCCGATGGCGGCGGCGCCGGTCAGGAGATTGGCCTTGAAGATGAGAGCCTTGGTCCGCTCACGCATTGTCTTACCCCACTCGCGCCGGCTTGAAAGATGCCCGGCTAACAGCTTGTCGATAAGCTGAGCGTTTAACTCAAATTTAAGGGAGGGGATTGTCGCAATCCGGGGAATTTGAACGTTCTTGGGCAAATTTCCGCATTCTAAACAAATGCTCGTGAAGCGTGGTTTTCAGGCAACGTTGGCCTTCTTCCAGAGCGCCGGCGTGGCGCCGGTCACCTTGCGGAAGACGCGGGTGAAATGCGCCTGGTCGGAAAAGCCGGTCTCGGCGGCGATGACAGGCAGCGTGAATTCGCCCTGCAGAAGCAGATGCTTGGCGCGATCGACGCGGGCATTGGTCTGCCACTGGTGCGGGGCGATCCCGGTCGAGGCCTTGAAGGCGTGGCTGAAATGCGATTGCGACAGGCCGGTGAGCGAGGCGAGCTCTTCCAGGCGGATATTGCGAAGGCAATTCTGTTCAATGAAATCCTGGGCCCGCCGCAGCTGCCAGCTCGCCAGCTTGCTGCGCTTGCGCACCGGTGCCCTAGAGAGTTTCAGCACATCGATGATCAGCGCCAGCGCCAGACCGTCGCCATAGAGGTCATGCAGCGGCTGCGGGCTGACGCATTCGGCAGCGATCAGATTGGCAAGCGCCATCACCCGCTCGTCGTGAAACAGCAGCCGGGCATCGGCAAGCCGCGAGGGATCGATATCCTCCATCAGCCGCCGCCCGACAATCTCGGCATCGAAGTGAATGTCGAGATGGCGCACGAACTGCACATCGACGAGATCGGCCCAGAGCTCCATGCCGGCAGGCACGTAGGAGATCGGCCGGCGCACCGTGTCCTGGACGGCACCGGCGCTTTTCGGCGTCAGCTTGACGCGGCTGTCGCCGGGGCCGCGCATATCGAGCAGGATGAAGAGGCGCGGATCGTTCGCCACGTAATAGCCGCCGGCATAAGGCGCGCATTCGACGTCCCAGACATCGGCGACGATGCCATTCCAGTTGCGGCGGTTCATGCCGCCGACGACGGAAAAGCCTTCGATCCTGTTCTGCATGCGCGGCTGAAAGGTCATGGGGGCGCTGAATTAAACCTTCATTTTATAATCAAGTTTTCTCTAGCGAATATGGGAAGAATTGGCAACCGGCATTCGCTGCAGCGCAAAAAAAGGTCCGCGTCGAAGGCCTCTTCATTTCTTGGGACGCCTGTTCTAGCATCGCCGCCATGAGCCTCGAATCCGTCCGCGCCTTCTTCAGCGCCCATGCACCCGATATCGAAATCATCGAAACCGAAGCCAGCTCTTCGACCGTGACGCTGGCCGCCGAAGCCCATGGCGTAGAGCCGGCGCAGATCGCCAAGACGATCTGCCTGCGCGTCGGCGACGAGACCATGCTGGTGGTCGCAAGCGGCACGGCGCGGCTGGATAACCGGAAATTCAAGGACACGTTCGGCGGCAAGGGCCGCATGCTCGGCGCTGAGGAAGTTCTGGAAGTGACCAGCCATCCGGTGGGCGGCGTCTGCCCCTTCGGCCTGCCGGCGGCACTGCCAATCTATTGCGATGCCTCGCTGAAACGCTTCGACGAGGTGCTCCCGGCTGCCGGTTCGCCCAACTCGGCGGTGCGCATTCCGACTGGGCGTCTCGCGGCCATCACCGGCGCCAAATGGGTCGATGTCTGCCAATAGACTTTCGGCTGGCTTCAAATCGGCGCGGCGATCCCTATATTAGGTCCCGACATCGACAATGACCCCGATAGGAGAAGAGATGCCACGTGCCGTTTCGCGTTTTGCCAAGATTGCGGCGATTGCCGTTCTGACAAGCGCCACCGTTTTTGCTGCCTATGGAGACGCCGAAGCCCGCCGGGCCAGCGGCGGTTTCGGCAGCCGCGGAACGCGCACCTTCCAGGCGCCGCCGGTGACCAATACCGCGCCGCAGACCGTCTCTCCGATCGACCGCACGATGGCCCCGCGTCCGCAGACAACGGCGCCGTCGACCGCTCAGCAGCCCTTCAACACCCGGCGCCCCGGTGGCCTGTTCGGCGGCTTCGGCCGCTCGATGGTCGGCGGCCTGATTGCCGGTGGCCTGCTCGGCATGCTGCTCGGCCATGGTTTCGGCGGCGGCTTCGGCTTCCTCGGCATGCTGCTGCAGATCGCCCTGATCTTCGGCGCGATCACCCTCGCCATGCGCTTCTTCGCCAATCGCCGCCAGCCGTCCTACGGTTCGGCGGGCGGGCCGTCCTACAGCAACATGTCGTCGAACAACAATTCGTCCTTCAGCATCCCGAAGATCGGTTCGGGCGCTGCGGGCTACCAGCAACAGCAGCCGCGCGGCCAGCGCCCGAGCGATGAAATCGGTCTGGCGCAGGCCGATCTCGACCAGTTCGAGGAACTGCTGACCAAGGTGCAGACCGCCTATGGCGCGGAGGATTACGGCACGCTGCGCACGCTGACGACACCCGAGGCCATGTCCTATCTTGCCGAAGAGCTCGGTGAAAACGCCACCAACGGCGTGCGCAACCGCGTCTCCGACGTCAAGCTGTTGCAGGGCGATATCGCCGAAGCCTGGCGCGAAGATGGGCTGGAATATGCAACGCTCGCGATGCGCTATTCGTCGATCGATGCGATGGTCGAGCGCGACAGCGGCAAAGTCGTCTCGGGCGACGACCGCCGCCCGAGCGAAAGCACCGAAGTCTGGACCTTCGTGCGCAAGCACGGCGCCGACTGGAAGCTTGCCGCCATCCAGGGCACCGGCCAGTGGGCCGCCTAAATCTCTAGCGCTTGAAGGTGTAGTCGGCGATCGACTGCGCCTTCATCTCGATCGAGAAGCCCGGCTTCGACGGCGGCATATAGGCGGCGTTGCGGATATCGCAGGGATCGAGGAAGTGTTCGTGCAGGTGGTCGACATATTCGATCACCCGTCCGTCCTTCGTGCCTGACACGGCGATATAGTCGATCATCGACAGGTGCTGCACATATTCGCAGAGCCCGACGCCGCCTGCATGCGGCCAGACCGGCAAGCCGTATTTGGCAGCGATCAGCAGCACCGACAGCACCTCGTTCAGCCCGCCCATGCGGCAGGAATCGATCTGCACGATATCGATCGCGCCCTCGGCGATGAATTGCTTGAACATGATGCGGTTCTGGCACATCTCGCCGGTCGCGACCTTCACCGGCGCGATCGCCTGGCGGATCTTGCGATGGCCGGCCACGTCATCTGGGCTCGTCGGCTCCTCGATGAAGAACGGCTTGGCGAAGGCGAGCTGCTTCACCCAGTCGATCGCCTGCGGCACTTCCCAGACCTGATTGGCGTCGATCATCAGGTAGCGATCGGGACCCATGACCTCGCGGGCGATCCGCAGGCGGCGGATATCGTCTTCGAGATCGCGGCCGACCTTCATCTTCACATGGTTGAAACCGGCATCGATCGCTTCCTGGCAAAGGCGGCGCAGCTTCTCGTCGTCGTAGCCGAGCCAGCCGGCAGAGGTCGTATAGCAGGCGTAGCCTTCGGCCTTGAGCGTCGCGATCCGGTCCGCCTTGCCGGTTTCCGCCTTCTTCAGGATCGCCACCGCCTCGTCGCGCGTCAGCACGTCGGTCAGATAGCGGTAATCGACGATATCGGCGATTTCCTCTGCCGACAGTTCCGAGACCAGCTGCCAGACCGGCTTGCCTTCCTTCTTGGCCAGCAGATCCCAGAAAGCATTGACGACGGCACCGGTCGCGAGATGCATCGCGCCCTTGTCGGGGCCGATCCAGCGCAGCTGGCTGTCGCCGGTCAGATGCCGCCAGAACTTGCCCGGCGCGTTGCGGAAGCTCTCCAGATCCTGGCCGACGACCAGATGATCCATCGCTTTGATCGCCATGCAGCAGATGTCGTTGCCGCGGCCGATCGTGAAGGTCAGGCCGTGGCCCTCAAGCCCGGCCTCGTCGGTATCGAGGATCACATAGGCGGCGGAATAATCCGGATCCGGGTTCATCGCATCGGAGCCATCGAGGCTCTGCGAAGTCGGGAAGCGGAGATCGAAAACGCGAAGGCCGGTAATGCAGGTCATTGTCTTTCCTCCCGCGCCTCAGATCGTCCAGCCGCCATCGATGGCATAGGCCTGGCCCGACGTGTAGGTGGCGCCGGCGAGATAGACGGCGAGCTCGGCGATCTCTTCCGGCGACCCGAGGCGGCCCATCGGCTGGCGGGAGATGAAGGCGGCGCGCGCCGTCTCATAGTCACCCTGCGCCTTCATGCGGTCCTGCAGCGACGGGCTCTCGACAGTGCCGGGGCAAATCGCGTTGCAGCGGATGCCCTGGGCGACATAGTCGGCGGCGACCGACTTGGTCAGCCCGATGACGGCAGCCTTGGTGACGCCATAGGCGAAGCGGTTAGGCACGCCCTTGATGCTGGAGGCGACCGAAGCCATGTTGATGATCGAGCCGTCCTTGCGCTCCAGCATCCCGGGTAACACCGCACGGATGGTGCGGATCATTGCCTTGACGTTGAGGTCGAGGGCGAACTCCAGATCGCTGTCCTTCATCTCCAGGATCGATCCCGCATGGACGAAGCCGGCGCAATTGAAGAGCACATCAACCCGGTCGATTTCGGCGACCAAGGCATTCACCGCGCCCTCGTCGAGGACGTTGAGCTTGTGGGTCGCAATCCCGGTCTCCGCAGCAAGCTGGGCCAGCGTCTCGGTGTTGATATCGGTCGCGTGCACCGTGGCGCCGGCCTGATGGAAGGCAATCGCCGAGGCGCGGCCGATCCCCTGCCCTGCAGCGGTGATCAGAACGGTCTTGCCGGAAAGTGAGATGGTCATGCTAGGGCCTCCCTTGATGTCGCGCATGGAACGGAGCGAAGGCGGTCTTCGCCGCCCTTCAATTCGCATTGTCATATTATCGATAAAAAACAGAACAGCAAAATGCAATGCCGAAGTTTGCGATTGCTGGCCTTGACAGGCGCGGCATGCCGGGCCGCCGGCCAGGCGATATTTTCCGGCGGCTATATATTCTATTAATTTAGACGCCCTATGATTGCGGCTACAAATATCCATAACCCATTATTTAGACATCATTAAAAAACTTTCGCTTTCCTGATGAACGACAAAATGAACGACAAATTGAGCGCCCGATGAGCGAATATCAGAACCGAGCCGTCGAACTCATGCAGACGCTGATCGGCAACCAATCGACAGCAGATATCAACGACCGCCGCAATGCCTTCATCTTCCGGGCCATCGGGCTCTATCAGGCTCTGGGTGGCGACCCGGAGTCCGTTCAGGGCGTCGTCGAAAAGGTCTATTCCGTCCGCGCACCGCGGATCGATGCTGCAGTCGGCGATCTGATGTACAATCTGGCAGGCGTCGGCCATGCCTCGGATCTCGACATCATCCAGGCGGCCTATAACAAGCTCGATCAGGCCGTGCCGTCAGCCGTTCCGCTGAAGCGCGCCCGGACCTGATCTAGAGTCAACCAAACTCAGGCCTTCCCGTAGCCACCGCCTGTCGGCGTGGTAACGATGAAGGCTTCGCCGGCTTCGAGTTGCGTGTGAGCGCTTCCGATCAGCACATCGAGCGCGCCGGAATTGCGCCGCACGGCGTTGCGGCCGAGCTCGCCCGGCTCCCCGCCTTCAAGCCCGAACGGCGCGACGCGGCGATGGCCGGAGAGGATCGCGAATTCCAGCTTTTCCCGCGCGCGGATCGTCCGCTCGGTACCGTCGCCCGCCGACCACTTGCCGCGGCCGCCCGAGCCCTTGCGGATATGGAAATCTTCCAGCACCACAGGGAAGCGGGTTTCGAGAATTTCGGGATCGGTGAGCCGCGAATTGGTCATGTGGGTATGGACGGCATCGGCGCCGTTGAAGCCCGGACCGGCCGGCGCGCCTGAGCAGATCGTCTCGTAATACTGATAGGCATCGTTGCCGAAGGTCAGGTTGTTCATCGTGCCCTGCGCCGCCGCCATCGCGCCGACGGCGCCGAACAGGCAGTTGGTGACCGCCTGACTGACCTCGACATTACCGGCGACGACGGCCGCCGGGTATTCCGGCGTCAGCATCGTGCCCTTCGGGATGATGATCCGGATCGGCCGCAGGCAGCCGGCATTCATCGGGATGTCGGCCTCGACGAGAACCCGGAAGACATAGAGAACGGCGGCACGGGTGACCGGCTGCGGCGCGTTGAAATTATCGGCGCGTTGCGCTGACGTGCCGGTGAAATCGACCGTCGCCTCGCGCTTGTCCTTGTCGACCGTCACCTTGACGACGATCCTGCAGCCCTGGTCCATCTCGTAGCTGAACTCGCCATCCTTCAGACGGTCGAGAACGCGGCGCACGCTTTCGGCGGCGTTATCCTGGACGTGGCCCATATAGGCGTCGACGACATCTTCGCCGAAGAGCGCGATCATCTTGGCAAGCTCGGCGACGCCCTTTTCATTGGCGGCGACCTGGGCCTTGAGATCATTGACGTTCTGGGCCAGCTGGCGCACCGGATAGCGGGCGCCGGTCAAAAGGGATGCGAGCTCGTCTTCGCGGAATCGACCGCGATCGAGGAGCTTGAAGTTGTCGATATAGACGCCCTCTTCCTCGATATGGGTTGCGAGCGGCGACATAGAGCCGGGCGCGATGCCGCCGATATCGGCATGGTGGCCGCGGCTGGCCACCCAGAAGCGGATGCGCGTTCCCTCGGCATCGAAGACAGGCGTGCAGACCGTCAGGTCGGGCAGATGTGTGCCGCCATTATAGGGCGCGTTGATCAGGAACACGTCGCCCGGATGGATGACCGGGTTCTCACGGATGGCGGTCGCGACCGAGGCATCCATCGATCCGAGATGCACGGGCATATGCGGCGCATTGGCGACGAGGTTGCCCTCGGCATCGAAGACGGCGCAGGAGAAATCGAGGCGTTCCTTGATATTGACCGAATAGGCGGTGTTCTGAAGCGTCACACCCATCTGCTCGGCAATCGACATGAACAGATTATTGAAAATCTCCAGCATGACGGGATCGGCTTTCGTGCCGATCGCGGTTCGTTCCGGCAGCGCCTTGATGCGGGTCAGCACGATATGGTCATGGGCCGTCAGCTTCGCCTGCCAGCCATCCTCGATGACGATGGTCTGGTTCGGCTCGATGACAATTGCCGGACCGGTGACGGTCTGGCCTACTTGTAGCGAGGCGCGCAGCACCACGGCTGCGTCATGCACGTCGCCCTGCGAATGGAAGCGCGTGCGGCGCGTCGCTTTCGCCTCGCCACCGGCACCTTCTTCGCTTGTGACGTCGATCTGCGCGGCAGCGCCGCCGATCGTCTCCACCTCGATCGCCTCGACCACCAGCGGCTTTCCCTCGGCAATGAAGCCGAAGCGGCGCTTGTGGAGGATTTCGAACTCGGCGCGCAGACGATCCGCATTGTCCTCGGCCGGGAACCGGGTTTCGACGGCAAGAAGAGTATCGGTACCGGCATAGCGGACATGGGCGCGGGCAACGGTCTGGATCGCAGCCGCGGTAACGCCCTGCGCCTCCAGTTCCGGCTTGCATTCGCCCTGAAGCTCGACGGCGAGACCAGAGATTGCGGCGGGTGCGGCCGCATCCAGCGGCACGCCGAGCGCCTTCTGGCGGGTGGCGCGGATATCGGCGAGGCCCATGCCATATGCCGAGAGAAGACCGGACATCGGGTGCAGGAGGATGCTCTTCATCCCCAGCGAATCGGCGACCAGGCAGGCATGCTGACCACCGGCGCCGCCGAAGCAGTTCAGCGCATAGCGGGTGACATCGTAGCCGCGCTGGACGGAAATCTTCTTGATCGCCTCGACCATATTGGCAACCGCGATACGGATGAAGCCGTCTGCCACCTCTTCGGGGCTTCTGTTATCACCGATCCGCGCGGCAAGTTCGGCGAATTTCGTCCGGACGGTATCGACATCAAGCGGCTGGTCCTGGTTCGGGCCGAAGATGGCGGGGAAGAATTCGGGCAGCAGCTTGCCGGTCATGACGTTGGCATCGGTGACCGCAAGCGGCCCGCCGTTGCGGTAGCAAGCCGGACCGGGATGGGCACTAGCCGAATCCGGACCGACACGAAAACGGTTATCCTCGAAATGCAGGATCGAGCCGCCGCCTGCAGCGACCGTATGGATCAGCATCATCGGCGCCCGGACGCGCACACCGGCGACTTCGGTCTCGAAGGCGCGCTCATATTCGCCATCGAAATGCGCGACGTCGGTGGAGGTACCCCCCATGTCGAAGCCGATAACGCGGGAAAAGCCCGCCTGCTCGCCGGTCTTGGCGAGGCCGACGACACCACCGGCAGGACCGGAGAGAATGGCATCCTTGCCTTGGAACATATCGGCAGCCGTCAAGCCGCCCGAGGACATCATGAACATGACGCGGGCGCCAGTGCGCTTGACGTCGAGCTCGTCGGAAACCTGCGCCACATAGCGGCCAAGCACCGGCGACAGATAGGCATCGACGACAGTCGTATCGCCGCGGCCGACAAGCTTGATCAGCGGCGAGACTTCGTGGCTCACGGAGACCTGCTCGAAGCCGAGCTCGCGGGCGATGCGGGCAACGGCCGCCTCGTGGGCCGGAAACTTATAGGCATGCATGAAGACGATGGCGACCGAGCGATAGCCTTCCGCGCGCAAAGCCTCCAGCGCGCGGCGCGCCTCGTCTTCATCGAGATCAAGCTCGACCGTGCCATCGGCCAGCACACGCTCGCCGATTTCGGTGACGGTGTCGTAGAGCGCATCGGGCTTGATGATCTCGGTCGCGAAGATCTTCTTGCGCTCCTGATAGCCGATGCGCAGCGCGTCGCGGAAACCCTTGGTGGTCACCAGCGCCAGCCGTTCGCCCTTGCGCTCCAGCAGCGCATTGGTCGCGACCGTCGTTCCCATGCGAACCTCGCCGATCAAGCCGGCCGGGATCGCTTCGCCCGCTGTCAATCCGAGATGCAGCCGGATGCCGTGGACCGCAGCGTCGCGATAGGCGGCCGGGTTTTCGGAGAGCACCTTGCGGGCATGTAATTCGCCTTGCGGGTCGCGGGCGACGATATCGGTGAACGTGCCGCCGCGATCGATCCAGAAATCCCAGCTCTTGGTATCCGTCGTTTGCATGGCCCCGTCCTCGGATTGGATTGCGGAATTGCACGTTGATAAAATATCGATAAAATGACGACATATTCTCGTCAAGACAGGAGAGCGAAATGGCTAACGGCAAAAACAGGGATCAGGATGCTAATGTCTTTCCCGGCCCCGCCTCGTTCGGCCCGATCGTCTCCTCCGCCCATCTCGCCGAAGGCGGGTCTCCCGGTCTTTCGGAGATCGAGTATGGCCTGATCCTCGCCTCCCATGCCTTCGACCGCTGGATCGTCCGCTGCATGGCGGCGGCCGGATTTCCCGGGCTATCGCCGATGGAAATCCTCATCCTGCACTCGATCCGCCACCGCGACCGGGAAAAGAAACTCGCCGATATCTGCCTTGTTCTCGATATCGAGGACACGCATATCGTCACCTATGCGATCCGCAAGCTGCAGGCGGCGGGGCTGCTGACGACCGGCCGTACCGGAAAAGAAAAAACCGTGAAGATCACCGAGCAGGGCGCGCAGGCTTGCAAGACCTACGCGGAAGTGCGCAAACATCTACTCGTCGATTCGACCGCCAATGCCCGCCCCGCGGAGCAGACGCTGTCGGAAACGGCCGCCATCCTGCGCTTCATCTCGGGCGCATTCAACCAGGCGGCGCGGGCAGCCGCGACGCTTTAGGCAGCGGTGCGAACCGGCCCGAAAATTGTTGATTGCCACACGCCGTTTGTGGCCTTGACAAGATCGGTTGCCTGTATTTTATTCAAGCCTGCGGATTAGGCAGAGGAGCCATTCCGCAGTTACATGACTCCGATAGTCGCTGGGCAGTTTCGCCCCATGACGCCCCATCGATGATGGGCCCGCGTCGTGGGGTTTTTGGTTTTTTGGGTTCCGCATGACCGAAGCATTGAAAATCGGCATTCTCTACTCCACCACCGGTCCCTACGGCTCGATGGGCCGTGACGCGCGCGATGGCGCGGAATTCGCCCTGGCCGAATTTGCCGCCGCGCGCCGCATCAGGATCGAGCCTGTCTTCTTCGACCCGCATGCCGATCTCGCCGCCTATCTGGAAGGCGCCCGCCAGCTGCTGCGCGCTGGCTGCCGCCATATCGTCGGCACGATCACGTCCGCCGCCCGCAAGGAAGTCATCCCGCTGGTCGAAAAGCACGATGGGCTTCTCTGGTACATGTGCCCCTACGAGGGCTTCGAAGCCAACGAGAATGTCATCTATGTCGGTGGCTGCCCGAACCAGCACCTGATCCCGCTTTTCGAGCACCTCATCCCGCGCTTCGGCGCCCGGCCCTATCTCGTCGGCGCCAACTATGTATGGGGCTGGGAGATGAACCGGCTGGCGCGCGAACTGATCACCAATGCCGGCGGCGAAGTGCTGGGCGAGCGTTATCTGCCGCTCGAGGAGACCGCCGTAGAGCGTATCGTTGCTGATATCGAGCAGCGCCGCCCGAGCTTCATCCTGAACAACCTGATCGGCCCGTCGAGCTACGCTTTCCTGGCGGCGATCGGCAAACTTGCCGAGCGCGACCCGGCTTTCCGCCCGGAAAACTGCCCGGTCGTCAGCTGCGACCTGATGGAATGCGAGCTTGCCGATATCGAGCCTGGCCGGGCGATTGGCCAGCTCTGCGCCGCCTCCTATTTCGATAATCTCTCGACGCCCGAAAATCTCTCCTTCAAGATCCGCGTCGCCGCGCGCTATGGCGCCAAGCGCCGCGTTTCCAGCGTCTTCGCCAGCGCCTACACGGCCGTCAAGCTCTGCGCCGATGCGATCGTCGAAGCCGGGACCGACGAACCGGCCGCCGTGCGCCGCGAGCTCTATGAGACGCAGCGCCCGAGCCTGTTCGGCTCGATCGCCATCGACCGCGAGACCAACCACGCGCCGCTGCCCTTCCATCTCGGCCAGATCAATATGGAAAACGGCTTCGATGTCGTGACCTCGCGCCCGCCGCTCGCGGCCGACCCTTATCTCACCGGCCGCAACAAGCCGGCATCGCCGAAGCTCAGGGTGGTCTCATGAGGGAAACCCCGAATTTCACCGGCTGGCACGCCGCCGTCATCCATCGCGAAGACAGCAATACCGAGAGGCTGATCCGTCAGCTCCGGCTGCTCGGCATCCGCACCACCCTGCAATGGGCGCCGCTCGCCGTAACCGATCTGCCCGATCTCGTCATCGTCGATGCAGACCAGGGCTGGGACGACCTTCTGCCCTGGAAGGATACGGCCGTCGCCTGCCCCGTCGTCGCTCTTCTCGGCTCGGAAGCACCCGGCCGCATCGCCTGGGCCCTGGAACAGGGCGCCGGCGCCATCATCGCCAAACCGATCGCCACGTCAGCCGTCTATCCGGCGCTGGTCATGGCCGTCTCGATCCATCAGGAACGCAAGAACAATGCCGAACGGCTGCAATATCTCGAAGAGCGCGTCCGCCTTCGCCCCCTCGTCCATGCCGCGGTGGAAAAGCTGATGGCCGCGCACCGTGTCGATGAGGAACGCGCCTACGCGATCCTGCGTGATTGCGCCATGCGCCGCAGATTACCGATGGAACAGATCGCCGCCTTCATCATCGGTGGCGCAGAGCCCCTGCCGGAGGCCGGTTGATGCGCGTGTTGAAGGAAATGCTGCGCCAGCCCGCGGCCCTGTTCGGCCTCGTGGTCGTCCTGCTCGTCGTCGTCATGGCGATTGCCGCTCCGTGGATCGCGCCCTTCGATCCTGACAACCAGATGTTCGACGGGCTTTCGCTCGAAGGTGCACCGCTGCCGCCCGGCGGCCAGTTCCTGCTCGGCACCGATACGCTCGGCCGCGATCTCTTCTCGCGCCTGCTCTACGGCGCCCGTACCTCGCTGGTCATCGGCCTCGTCGCCAACGGCATCGCGGTTGCGATCGGCCTCCTCGTCGGCATCGTCGCCGGTTATGTGAAGGGTCTTGCCAGCAACGTGCTGATGCGCTTCACCGACCTGATGATGGCCTTCCCGGCGCTGCTGCTCGCCATCGTTCTCGCCGCCCTGCTGCGTCCGAGCCTCTGGATCGTCGCGATGGTCATCGCTCTGGTCAACTGGGTGCAGGTCGCGCGCATCGTCTATACCGAGACCCGCGGCCTCTCCGAGCGCGATTTCATCATGGCCGAACGCTCGCTCGGCGCCGGGCATCTGCGCGTGCTCTTCATGCATATCCTGCCGCATCTGATCCCGACGGCAATCGTCTGGGGCACGCTCGGCATCGCCACGACCGTGCTGCTCGAAGCGACGCTCTCCTTCCTCGGCATTGGCGTGCAGCCGCCGCAGCCTTCCTGGGGCAACATCATCTTCGAGAGCCAGAGCTATTTCCAGGCAGCCCCTTGGCTGGTCTTCTTCCCGGGCATCGTCATCCTGCTGACCGCTCTCTCCTTCAATCTGGTCGGTGACGCGCTGCGCGACATTCTCGACCCGACGCAGCGGGGGAGAAACTGATGTTCCTCGTTCTGCGCCGCCTCGCCCAGGCATTCCTCATCCTTCTCGGCGTTGCCGCCATCACCTTCGTGCTGCTCTATGCGCTGCCCGCCGATCCGGCGCGCATGATCGCCGGACGCAGCGCCACGGCCCAAACGGTCGCCAATATCCGCCACGAGCTCGGCCTCGATCAGCCGCTCCTCGTGCAGTTCTGGCACTATCTGACCAATCTTCTTTCCGGCAATCTCGGCCGCTCCTATGCGCAGAAGACCGATGTCTGGACGCTGATCGTCGCCCGCCTGCCGGCAACGCTGACGCTGATGCTCGCCGGCATCGCCGTCGAAGTCATCCTCGGCCTGACGCTCGGCACGATCGCCGCAATCCGCCGCGGCGGCTTCGTCGACCGTCTGGTGATGATGGCGTCTTTCGTCGGCGTTTCGGCCCCGCAATTCGTCGTCGCACTGCTGCTTCTCTACGTCTTCGCCGTGACGCTCGGATGGTTTCCGATGAGCGGCTACGGCACGCTTGCCCATGTCGTGCTGCCGGCCACCACCCTTGGCGTTCTCGGCGCCGGCTGGTACGCACGCATGGTGCGCTCGGCGATGATCGACGTGCTCAATCAGGACTATGTGCGCACGGCCCGCGCCAAGGGCCTCTCGTCGCGCCGCATCATCTTCCGCCATGCCCTGCCCAACGCCATCCTGCCGATCATCGCGATGATCGGCATCGATATCGGCCAGTTCATGGGCGGCGTGGTCGTCGTCGAGGCCGTCTATGGCTGGCCTGGTATCGGCCAGCTTGCCTGGCAGGCAATCCAGCAGGTCGATATCCCGATCATCATGGGCGTGACGCTGACATCGGCGCTCGCCATCGTCATCGGCAACCTGCTTGCAGACCTCATCGCGCCGGTCATCGACCCGCGTATCCGTACACGTTGACAGCAACCAAAGAAGGGGAACCAATATGTTCAAAAGCTGGCTTCGAATGACGACCATGGCAACGGTGGTGGCGCTGGCGCCGCTGTCGGTCATGGCACAGGATGCTCCCAAGCAGGGCGGCGACATTATCGTCACCTACAAGGACGATATCGCCACCCTGGACCCGGCAATCGGTTACGACTGGGTCAACTGGTCGATGATCAAGAGCCTCTATTCCCGCCTGATGGACTACGAGCCCGGCACGCCGAACCTCGTTCCGTCGCTAGCGGAAAGCTTCACCGTTTCGGATGACGGCCTCACCTACACGTTCAAGCTCCGCAAGGGCGTGAAGTTCTCGAACGGCCGCGAAGTCGTCGCTTCCGACGTCAAGTATTCGATCGAACGCGCCGTCAATCCGAAGACGCAGGGCCCGGGCGCCGGCTTCTTCGGCGCCATCAAGGGCTTCGAAGACGTCACCGGCGGCAAGTCCGAGACGCTCGCGGGCATCGAGACGCCTGATGCGGGCACCGTCGTCTTCACGCTGTCGCGTCCGGACGCAACCTTCCTGCACGTCCTCGCCATCAACTTCGCCTCCGTCGTTCCGAAGGAAGCCGTCGAGGCAGCTGGCGGCGATTTCGGCAAGAAGCCCGTCGGCTCCGGCACCTTCATCCTGAAGGACTGGACCATCGGCCAGAAGCTCGTCTTCGAACGCAACAAGGACTACTTCGTCAAGGACGTCCCGCATGTCGACAGCTTCACGGTCGAAGTCGGCCAGGAGCCGCTCGTCGCCCTGCTGCGCCTGCAGAAGGGTGAAGTCGATATCGCCGGCGACGGCATTCCGCCGGCCAAGTTCCTCGAGATCAAGAATTCGGCCGATGGCCCGAAGATGATCGTCGATGGCGAACAGCTGCATACCGGCTACATCACGCTCAACACCAAGGTGAAGCCCTTCGATAACGTCAAGGTTCGCCAGGCCGTCAACATGGCCATCAACAAGGACCGCGTCACCCGCATCCTGAACGGCCGCGCAACGCCTGCCAACCAGCCGCTGCCGCCGCTAATGCCGGGCTATGACAAGTCCTTCACCGGCTATACCTACGATGTTGCCAAGGCCAAGGCGCTGCTTGCCGAAGCCGGCTTCCCGGATGGCTTCGAAACCACGCTCTACTCGACCAACACCGATCCGCAGCCGCGTATCGCCCAGGCGATCCAGCAGGATCTGGCCGCCGTCGGCATCAAGGCTGAAGTCCGCGCACTCGCACAGGCAAACGTCATCTCTGCCGGTGGCACGGAAGGCGAAGCACCGATGATCTGGTCGGGCGGCATGGCCTGGATCGCCGACTTCCCGGATCCGTCCAACTTCTACGGTCCGATCCTCGGTTGCTCGGGCGCGGTCGCTGGCGGCTGGAACTGGTCGTGGTACTGCAACAAGGATCTCGACGCCCGCGCGGTCGCCGCAGACTCCATGTCCGACCCGGCAAAGGGCGCAGAGCGCACCGCTGCCTGGGGCAAGATCTTCACCGACATCATGGCCGATGCGCCGTGGGTTCCCGTGATCAACGAGCGCCGCGTCGTTGCCAAGTCGCTGCGCATGGGCGGTGCTGACAACGTCTATATCGATCCGACCCGCGTCATCAATTACGACGCCATCTACGTCAATCAATAAGCCCTGACGGGTGAACGCCCTCCCGGTTCTCCGGGAGGGCGGCCATAAGAACGAGGGAGACACACAAGATGTGCATTGCCTGCACCCACACCATTCACCGCGCCCAGCACAATTTCGGCTGGAACAAGGATTTTGCCCCGGCGGTCGTCGCCAAGCCGGGCGAGACGATCCATTTCGAATGCATGGATTCCTCGGGCGGCCAGCTCGGCCGCGATGCGACGCTCGATACGCTACGCGATCTCGATTTCGGCAAGATCAATCCGGTCTCCGGCCCTGTCTACGTCGAAGGCGCGAAGCCGGGCGACGCATTGAAGGTGACGCTGCGCAAATTCATTCCGTCGGGCATCGGCTGGACGGCCAATATTCCGGGCTTCGGCCTGCTCGCCGACCAGTTCAAGGATCCGGCCCTTCATGTCTGGTCCTATGATGCAAACTCGATGGTTCCGGCACTCTTCGGCCCCGGCGGCCGCGTGCCGTTGAAGCCCTTTGCCGGCACGATCGGCGTTGCTCCGGCCGAACCCGGCACCCATTCCGTCGTTCCACCGCGCCGCGTCGGCGGCAATATGGACATCCGCGACCTGACAGCCGGTGTCACGCTCTATCTGCCCGTCGAGGTCGAAGGCGCGCTGTTCTCGATCGGCGATACGCACGCCGCACAGGGTGACGGCGAAGTCTGCGGCACGGCGATCGAAAGCCAGATGAATGTCGAAGCGACGATCGAGCTCGTCAAGGACGCGAAACTGCAGACGCCGCGCTTCACGACCACCGAGCCGGTCACCCGCCATCTCGACGGCATGGGCTATGAAGTCACCACCGGCATCGGCCCCGACCTGATGACCGGCGCGCGCGAAAGCGTCATGCGGATGATCGATTTGCTGACCGCCGAACACGGCCTCAACCCGGTCGATGCCTACATGCTCTGCTCCGTCTGCGGCGATCTGCGCATCAGCGAAATCGTCGACATGCCGAACTGGGTCGTTTCCTTCTACTTCCCAAGGATCGTATTTTCGTGACATCGCCTACGAACACCGCGCCGGTCCTTTCCGTCCGCAATTTGAGCGTCGATGCCCGCACGCCCGAGGGTCTGAAGCCGGTCCTGAGGGATGTCGGCTTCAGCCTCGCCAGCGGCGAAACGCTTTGCATTGCGGGCGAATCCGGCTCGGGAAAATCGGTCACCTCGCTCGCCATCATGGGTC
Organism: Rhizobium sp. FG96; assembly: GCF_057808655.1. NCBI lineage: Bacteria > Pseudomonadati > Pseudomonadota > Alphaproteobacteria > Hyphomicrobiales > Rhizobiaceae > Rhizobium > Rhizobium sp. FG96. The sequence continues at coordinate 119,916 of NZ_JBMDIL010000002.1, forward strand.
TGCTGCCGAAGGCGTCGCTGCGCGTCACCTCGGGCAATATCCTGCTTGGCGAGCGTGACCTGCTGACGCTGTCGAACCGCGCCATGCGCGACGTTCGCGGCGGCGAGGTCGCCATGGTCTTCCAGGAGCCGATGACCTCGCTGAACCCTGTCATGTCGATCGGCGCGCAGCTGACCGAGGCGATCCGCGAACACCAGGGCAGCGAGAATGCCGAGGCGACGGCGCTGCAGATGCTCGACGCCGTGCAGATCACCGATCCGGCCCGCCGTCTCAAGCAATATCCGCATGAGCTCTCCGGCGGCATGCGCCAGCGCGTGATGATCGCCATGGCGCTTTCCTGCCGCCCGAAGGTGCTGATCGCCGACGAGCCGACAACGGCACTCGACGTCACCGTTCAGGCGCAGATCCTCAAGCTGATGCGCGAGCTGAAGACCGAGTTCGGCACCTCGATCATCCTGATTACCCATGACATGGGCGTCGTCGCCGAAATGGCCGATCGCGTGCTGATCATGCAGAATGGCCGCATCGTCGAGCAGGGTCCGTCGCTTGAAATCTTCAACCGGCCGCAGGAAGACTATACCAAGCAGCTGCTCGCCGCTGTGCCGCGTCTCGGCGCGCTGGCCGGCACCGACGGCCCGCCGCGGATCACCCCGCGCAAGATCGAGCCGGAGCGCACGGGTCAGGCCCCGGTGATGAGCGTGCGCGATCTCAACGTCCACTATGGCAGCCCGGCAGGCCGCTTCTTCAAGGGCAAGCCGCAGGTTCAGGCCGTCAGCGGCGTTTTCTTCGATATCCAGCCCGGCCAGACGCTCGGCCTCGTTGGCGAAAGCGGCTCTGGCAAATCGACGACCGGCAAGGCGGCGCTTGGCCTGATCCCGTTCACCGGTGATGTGCTGATCGACGACCGGAACATCGCCGGCCTCAGCCAGCGCGAGATGCGCCCGGTGCGCCGCTCGGCGCAGATGATCTTCCAGGACCCCTATGCCTCGCTCGACAGCCGCATGGCGGTCGGCGCCGCCATCGCCGAACCGATGGTCATCCATGGCATCGGCAACAAGGGCGAGCGGCAGGATCGCGTCGCCGAACTGCTGCGCCGCGTCGGCCTGACGCCGGATGCGGCGACCCGCTATCCGCACGAATTCTCCGGTGGTCAGCGCCAGCGCATCTGCATCGCGCGTGCGCTCGCCGTCGGGCCGAAGCTGATCGTCGCGGACGAGAGCGTTGCGGCACTCGACGTATCGGTGCGCGCCAAGGTGCTCGACCTGATGCTGGAACTGCAGGAGCAGATGGGGCTTGCCTATCTCTTCATCTCACACGACATGGCCGTCATCGAGCGCATGTCGCACCACGTCGCCGTCATGCGCGGCGGCAAGATCGTCGAGCACGGAACGCGCCGCGAAATCTTCGAGAACCCGAAGGACGAGTACACGCGGGCGCTGATCGCCGCCGTGCCGATCCCCGATCCCGAAGTCTATCAGAAGCGGGCACAGGCCCACGCCTGAAAATTCGCCGGGGTCTTTCGACCCCGGCGTTTTTCTTTCCGGTTACTGGCGCGAGGTCAGATCGTCGGGCAGTTCGGCATTGTGGTACTTGCGGTAGATGTCGCGCAGCACCTTGTTGTCGAAATTGGTCTTGACCCATCCGTCGAGCCAGCCCTTAAGAGCGGTCTCACCCTTCGGGATGCCGATGCCGAGATTGGTCTCCTTCTGGGTGAACTTCACCTGCAGCGGATTGGCGGTCATCTTCTTGTTGATGCCGTTGATGACGGCCGACTGGCTGGACAGGATATCGACCTGGCCGGAGACGACAGAGGTGATCAGCGTCGCATCATCCTCGAAGCGGACGATATCAGCACCCTTGGCCTTGGCAGTGATGTCCTGGTCGTTGGTGGTGGCGCGCGTCACGCCGATGCGCTTGCCGTCGAGATCGGCATAGTCCTTGATCGCGGCGTCAGCCGGACCGGCAACGACGAGAGCGAGCGTCGCGTAGGGAACCGAGTAGTCGATCGCCTTCTTGCGCTCTTCGGTGATGCCGAGCGACGAGACCACCATGTCGGCCTTGCCTGTCTGCACCGAAGGAACGCGAGCGGCGTTGGTGATTTCCACCAGCTCCAGCTCGACGCCGAGATCCTTGGCGATCAGCTTGGCGGTTTCGACGTCCGAGCCGGTCGGCTTCAGGTTTTCATCGACGAAGGAATATTCCGGAATGCCCATCGCCACGGCGATGCGGACTTTCCCGGCCTTCTTGATGTTTTCAAGCACGTCGGCATTGGCAACCGATGCAAAGGCCAGAAGGCCTGCTCCGGCGATGAGCGCCAGTTTCGAAATCATTCTCGTCGGCATATGAGTCTCCTCTCTCGTTTACCCGACCCCGCGCTTTCGCGCAGGTACTCCTCCTTTGAGATCACAGCTCTTCGGCCATGAACTCCTTCAATTCCGGCGTCTGCGGATTGGAAAGGATGTCTGCCCCTCCGGTCTCCCAGACCTTGCCGGTATGCATGTAGATGACGCGATTGGCGGCCCGCTTGGCGAAGCCCATCTCATGAGTGACGACGATCATCGTCATGCCGCCGCGGGCGAGATCTTCCATGACGCGCAGCACTTCGCCGGTCAGTTTCGGATCGAGCGCCGAGGTCACTTCGTCGAACAGCATCACCTTCGGCTGCATGGCGAGCGAACGGGCGATCGCCACGCGCTGCTGCTGGCCGCCGGACAGCTGTTCCGGATAGTTGTCGATCTTCTCCGACAGGCCGACCTTGGCGAGGACCTGTTTGGCAATCTCGTGAGCCTGGTCCTTGCGCATGCTTTTGACGCGGCGCAGCGCCAGCATGATGTTTTCGGCGACGGTCATGTGCGGGAAGAGATTGTAGCTCTGGAACACCATGCCGATATCGCGGCGCAGCGCGCGCAGATCGAGCTTCGGATCCTCGACGCGGTGGCCGCAGACTTCGATCGTGCCGTCCTGGATCGTCTCCAGCCGGTTGATGCAGCGCAGCGCCGTGCTCTTGCCGGAACCCGACTGGCCGATCAGCGCCACCACCTCGCCGGTATTGATCTCGAAGGACACGCCCTTCAGCACCTCGAGGGCACCGAAACGCTTGACGACATTGGTGAGTTTAACGGCGGCCGGCATTGAGTTTCCTCTCAAGCGAACGGCTCCAGACCGACAGCGGATAGCAGACGCAGAAGTAGAAGAGCGCTGCGACGCCGAAGACCAGGAACGGCTGGAACAGGGAGTTGTTGATGACCTGCGCGGCGCGCGTCAGCTCCAGGAAGCCGACCACGGATGCAAGCGAGGTATTCTTGACGAGCTGGACGAGAAAGCCGACCGTCGGCGGCGTGGCGATCTTCAGCGCCTGCGGCAGGATGACGTCGCGCAATACCTGCCAGCGGGTCAGGCCCAGGCATTCGGCCGCCTCGAACTGCGTCTTGGCGATCGATTCCACCGCGCCGCGCCAGATCTCGCCGAGATAGGAGCTCGAATAGACCATCATGCCGAGACCGGCAGCGACGAGCGGCGGCACCGAGATGCCGAAGACGCCGAGGCCGAAATAGAGCAGGAACATCTGGATCAGCAGCGGCGTGCCCTGGACGATCTGGATGTAGACAAGCGCCGTGCGCCGCAGCCAGCGGAAGCGCGAGATGCGCGCCAGCATGACGAAGAAGCCGGCAATGCCGCCGAGAACGAAGGCCAGCGCCGAGAGCACCACGGTCCAGAGCAGGCCGTCCAGCAGGTAGAAGAGATGATTGGTCGAGAATGCGCCGAGCATCATCACCTCACACGCCGAGCCCGAGCCGGCGGCGGCGCGGGAATGCGATGAGGCCGAGCCCGAAGAAGGCGGCGCGCATCAGATAGGTGATCGCGATATAGAGAAGCGCGACGACAAAATAGGTTTCGAGCGAGCGGAAGGTGTTCGACTGGATGTTGTTGGCAACCCCCGTCAGCTCTTCGGCCGAAATCTGCGAGCAGATCGACGTCGACAGCATCATCAGGATGAACTGGCTGGAGAGCGACGGGTAGACGCGCTCGATCGCCGGCAGGAGGATGATGTCGCGGTAAATCTGGAATTTCGAGAGTCCGAGCGCCTCGGCCGCCTCGATCTGGCTCGGGTGGATCGAATCCATCCCGGCGCGGACGATCTCGGCCGTATAGGCGCCGACATTGATGACCATCGCGAAGACCGATGCCGCGATGATCGGCAGGCGGAAGCCGATCGACGAGAGGCCGAAGAAGATGAAGAAGATCTGCACGATGAACGGCGTGTTGCGCACCGTTTCGATATAGACGCTGACGATGCCGCGCAGGATGGCGGAGTTCGAGCGGCGGGCGATCGCGCAGGCGACGCCGATGCCCATGCCGATGATCACCGAGAAAAGCGTGATCTCGATCGTCGTCAGTGCGCCGGACAGGAAATCCTGCCAGTAGGGCAAGAGCGCCCCGAAATCGAACTGATACTGCATAACTCCTCCGTGCGCGGCGGATCAGGCCGGCGCCAATGCCTTATCGTGCGAGCCAGCCGCCATCGACGGGGATGACGGTGCCGTGGACGTAGTCGGATGCTGCCGATGCCAGGAATACGGCGGCACCGCCGAGTTCCGATGGCGTGCCCCAGCGTCCGGCCGGAATGCGCGCCAGGATCGCGGCATTGCGATCCGGGTCTTCGCGCAGCGCCGTCGTGTTGTTGGTCGAGAAATAGCCGGGCGCGATCGCGTTGACGTTGACGCCCTTGCCGGCCCATTCGCAGGCAAGCAGCCGGGTGATCCCGGCAAGGCCGCTCTTCGATGCGGTATAGGACGGGATGCGGATGCCGCCCTGGAAGGACAGGAGCGAGGCGATGTTGACAATCTTGCCGCTGCCCTTTTCCAGCATGTGGCGGCCGGCCGCCTGCGACAAGAAGAAGGCAGTCTTCAGATTGGTATCGATGACCGCGTCCCAATCTTCCTCGGTAAAGTCGATCGCATCGGCGCGGCGGATGATGCCGGCATTGTTGACGAGGATATCGAGAGAGCCGAAGACCGAGATGGTCTCCGCAACGATATCCTTGACCGGAGCGATCGTGCCGAGATCGGCCTTGATCGCGTGAAAACGGACACCGGCCTTGGTGACCAGCGCTTCGGTTTCCTCCATCGACGAGCGGCCGACGGCAGCGATCGAGGCGCCTGCCTCGGCGAGCGCGACGGCGATGCCCTGGCCGATGCCGGTATTGGCGCCGGTAACGATGGCGGTGCGGCCCGAGAGATCGAAGGGATTGGCCATCGTTCTACCTCAGGTCTGCGATGGCGATATGGTCCATGTCGGTGAAGCTCTTGTTGTCACCGGCCATCGCCCAGATGAAGCTGTAGTTCTTGGTGCCGGCACCCGAATGGATCGACCAGGGCGGCGAGATGACCGCCTGCTCGCTGGCAACCAGCATGTGGCGGGTCTGCTGCGGCTCGCCCATGAAATGGAAGACGCGCTGATCGGCCTCCAGATCGAAATAGAGATAGGCTTCCATGCGCCGGTCATGCGTATGGGCCGGCATGGTGTTCCAGACACTGCCGGCATCGATCATCGTGAAGCCCATGGTCAGCTGGCAAGACTGGCAGACCTCCGGATGGATGAACTGGTAGATCGAGCGCTTGTTGGCGGTCGCCGCTTCGCCGGGCGTCAGGTGGCGCGCCTTGTCGCGCGTCAGAAGCACGGTCGGATGAACCTCGTGCGCCGGCGTCGAGACCAGATAGAACTTGGCGGGCTTAGCGGCATCAGCGCTTTCGAAGCGGACATCCCCGGCGCCCTTGCCGACATAGAGGCAATCGTATTTCTGGAGCTCATAGCTCTTGCCGTCGACGACGACACGGCCGGCGCCGCCGACATTCAGCGCGCCGAGTTCGCGTTCGGCGAGGAAGGTCTCCTGTCCGATTTCCTTCGGCGCGCCGAGTGAGAGGCCTGCGCCGAGCGGCGTCGCGCCGCCGATGACCATACGGTCATAGTGGGAATAGGTGAGCCGGATTTCGCCGCCTGCAAACACCGTCTCGACCAGAAAATGGCGGCGCAGCGTTTCGGTGTCGTAGCCGCGAACGGCTTCCGGATGGGAAGCGTGACGGACATCGATCTTCATTGATTTTTTCCCTTCTCTTCCATGGATGCCAAGGGAGATTTTGCATCCTCGATGAAATAGTTCGGATCCCAGATCTCGGCCTTCTCGACTTCGCCGAGCAGCTTGCCGAGATGGAAGCCCATGGCGGCGGCGGCACCCGCCTTATCGCCCGACTTCATGCAGTCGATGACCGCCGAATGCTCCTCGATGACGCGGGCAAGACGCCCTTCCTGCGGCAGGGTTAGCAGGCGGTAGCGATCGGAATGGACCTTCACCTGCTGGATGATCGCCCAGATGCCGGGGAAGCCGGAGATATCGCTGATCAGCTTATGAAAATCGTTGTCGACCACATGGAAGGCAGCGACATCGTCGTCGCGCACGCAGGCGCTGAGATCGGCCAGATTGCGCTCCAGCGAACGGATGCCAGCAGGCGTGATCTTCTCGACGGCGATCGAGACGGTCGTATCCTCCAGCGCCTTGCGCACCAGGATCGCCTCGTAGAGCGCCCGGCGCGGAATGCGCGACACGAAGGTGCCGGACTGCGGAAAGACATCGACGAGGCCATCGTCGGAGAGACGCAGGATCGCCTCGCGGATCGGCGTGCGGCTGACGCCGAACTGCGCCTCCAGTTCCTTTTCGTTGAGAAGATCCATCGGCTTGCGGCGCAGTGAAATGATGTCGTCGCGCAGCGCGTTATAAACAAGCGTTGCGGCACGTGGGGCGGCCGCGCGCTGATGCGAGAGATGGGTGACGCCGGCGAGCGAGCGCTTCTTGCGGGCTTCGCTCATCGCGCCGCGCTCCGCATGCCAACAATCCTATGCCCGAGATTTTTCTCCACCCGTCGCCACCTCCCGTTGGCTTGGCAAGAAGTAGTATATTAGTATCCAACTTAGCGCAAGCGGGCGAAGGCAAAGACTTTTCCACAACGAAAAAGCCGCGGAGATCGCTCTCCGCGGCTTGGCTTTGCTATTATTTTTCAGGTACTTAAAATTCGGAAAGCCGGAAGCGGGCGATGATGTCGCCCTCGCACCACATCGGGAAATTCGTGCCCCACTTGTTGTTGTGGAGATTGAACCGGATGCCTTCCGCAAAGTCCGGGCGGGTCTTGCAGAAGGTCATGAAATCCCAGCTTGCGGGTGCGGCGAGCGGCGTATCGAGAGGCTCGATCTGCAGCGCGCCGGAGCGTGCCGCGACGACGGCCTGCAGCTGTGCCCCGCCGCTTTCCGCGATCGCATCCGAGTGATGCCAGAGCCCCATCTTGCGGAAGCTCCACTCCGCCTCGCCCGCGGGCGTGACGAAGACGAAGCTTGCCTCCGGCATGCGGTTGGCGGGCTTGGCATGCAATGTCAGCTGAATGGAAAGCGCATCGCCCTCATCCGAGAACCGCAGCGAAACATGCCTTGGCGACCCGTATGAAGCCGATGCGCGCTCGGGCAGCGAAAGCAACATCATGTTGCCCGTGGCCGCCTCGAGAATCGGCGAGAAGGATTGCGACAGCCCAGCACCCGACTGGCCGAGCCCCGGCTTGTCATGATCGAGCACCGCCCATTCCTGCCGGTGCGTCAGATAGGTGTCCATATGCCTGCCGACATCGGCGGCATCGTAGCTTTCGTAGCGATAGCCGAGCAGAGCACCGCCGCGGCCCGAAATCGTCTTGCCTGAAGGAGTCTCGATCGAGGCGATATCACCGCTTTCGTCATCGAGACGGATCGTCCAATCGCCGACTTTCAGCTCGTTGTCTTTTCCTGAGATCGCCGGCAATGCAGGCGCAGCAAGTTCGCCGAGCGCCTGTGCGGCCGCCGCGGTGTCTTCAGGTTCCAGCATCGAGACAGCCTTGCCGAGATAATCGCGCTGCTCATGCCAGGATTGTTCGGCATAGGCAAAGCGGTAATCGCTCTTGCGTGCCGCCTCGAAATCCGGCCGCGACCAGGCTTTGTCGTCACGCAGATAGGATTTGATATCGACGCCGCAGGTGTGCTCGGCGACCATCGCCAACTCACGGCCGAAGGCGAGCCGGGTTTTCGTCAGGCCGTCAGCGGCGAAGCGGTCGTAAAGCCGCTGCAAGGAGAGGAACTGCGCCGTCTTTTGCGGATCGGTGGCGCTGCCGTGGATCCAGCTGTCGCCGAGCTCGATATCGACGACCGGAAAGCGCTGCCGCGCCTCCCAGAGGAGTGCGCCGTAATCTTCGAGCGTTGCCGCGCGGATCACAGCATCCGGCTCACGATGGCGGATTTCGCGCAGCGCCTCGGCCGTCTGCGGCACGCTCTGCGGGCCGATGTTGTCGTTGGTATGGGCAAAGCTCAGCCCGTCCGCAAAGCCTTCCGGGAAATAGGTTTCGCCATAGGAGCGCTGATACATGACGACGACTTCCTCGCCGCCCGGCGCGCGCCAGCGGAAGACGTCAGGCACTTCCGGCGGCGGCGAAGCAGTGTTGACGCCGAGATGCAGGAAGCGGATCCCGGCTTCGGCAAGCAGCGGCACCATGCCGAGCGTGTGGCCGGGCACATCGGTCATTTTAGCCGCGATCGTCTTCTTGCCGAAGCGCCGGTCGAGCTCCTGCGAATAGGAGAGCCCGGCGCGGAAAAGGTCGGGCGACATCAGCTCGGTATGTGTCGTGAACGGCAGGCCGTGCCAGCGGATCAGCCCGCGCTCGATCGCCTCCTCGAGCTTCGCCACTTCGGCCGGAGAGCGCGAATTCAGATGATCCCAGATCAGCCAGGCGCCCGTCGTCCAGATGAACTTCGGCTCCTCGGGGTTCTCCGCATGGAAATGCGCGCCCGTCTCGATCGCCTGCGGGATGAACCGCTCGTGATACTGGCGGCGAACCTTCTCCGCGTGGTCCGTGAAGCCGATATCCAGGTGGGTCTTGAAGACCAGATGCACGCGCTTTTCTGACATGTCCATTCCGCTCGCTGGCCTCGGCAACCGCACCGGCCGCCTCGACATCTACGAGACAATGTAAACGTGTTCAAGCTGACTTTTGACGCAGGCTGCAATGGCGACCGGTTACGGGACGGCTTCATTCATCGAGGCAAAAGAAATATTATTGAATTACAACGAATATGGCGCTCCAGCGCGCATATATCCGCCTTTCGAAAATCTGTGTAATCGTATGCACAAATCTTCGAGACGCTGTCAGCCGCCGCGGATCGAGCCGCGCCAGACGAGCTCCGCGTGAAGCTTCAGAGTCTGCACTTGCGCCTCCTCGTCGGCCACCCCCGGCGCCGCAAGGAAGGCAACCGCCTCCCGGGCAATGGCTTCGACCGGCTGGGCAAACGTCGTCAGATCGTAGGAAGACCATGAGGCCTGCTCGATGTCGTCGAACCCGGCTACGCAGAGCTGGTCGGGAACCGACATCATGAACTGGTGGCGCGCCGCGTCCATCACGCCGCAGGCGAGCAGATCGTTGGCGCAGAAGATCGCGTCCGGGCGCTCCTTGCGGGTCAGCAGGCGCTGGGCGACGACCTTGCCCGCCTCATAGCCGGTCGAACCGAAACGCTCGACGGCGACCTCCATGCCGAGTGCCGCCGCAGCCGCGACGAAGCCGTGTTCGCGGGCCATCAAGCTCGGCGTTCCCACTTCCGAATTGGCGAAGGCGAGCCGCCGGCAGCCGGCGCGGACAAAGGCCGTCAGGATGCGGCCGGCCGCTTCCTGGTCGTCAAGATTGATCCTGAGCGGCCCCGGCTGGTCGTCGTCGCGGTTGATCAGCACCAGCCGCTGGCCGTTCTTCAGGCAGAGCTGGGTGATCGACTTGTCGGGCAGGCCGGAGAGAATGATCGAGGCATCGGCGCGGTAGCGGATCGCCTGACGCAGTGCCCGATCGACGCTGCCGTCGGAACGGTCGGTATTGATCAGCATGGCGATCTTGCCGGAATTCTGCAGGTGCTGCGTCACGGCGCGGATCAGCGACGAACGATAGGGGGTGCCCATTTCCGAGACGATGAGGCAGACGATACCGCTCTCGTTGCGCATCAGCCCGCGGGCGAGATGGTTGACGTGATAGCCGAGCGCTTCTGCCGCCTCCATCACCCGCTTGCGGGTTTCAGGCGCGACGCTTGCTCCAGGCGTAAAGGTACGCGACACCGCCGAGCGGGAAACGCCCGCCTTTTCCGCAACTTCCTGCGCGCTGACAAAGACTTTCGTGACCACCTGAATCTCCCCTTGCACGCGACTGTGCACGATATTGCAATTGCGTGCAACATCCACCTTCGGGACTTTTATGACAGTTTTGTGACAAAAGTGGTTGACAGGGTTTACTAGGTCATGCAGCATTTGCACACGCTTGCAAAGGCGATCGGCGTGGAGGCGCCGCCACATCCAGGAGGAAATAATGCGTTCAGCTAAAATTGCGGCAGCGATGCTCGCCGCGACTGTGTCTTTTGCTGCCTTTTCGGCCCATGCCGCCGGCAATCTCAATGTCATCTGCTCGGCCGACCAGGAAGTCTGCGACCTCATGAAGGGGTTGTTCGAGAAGCAGTCGGACATCAAGGTGAACATGGTGCGCCTGTCCGCCGGCGAGACCTATGCCAAGATCCGCGCCGAGGCCCGCAATCCGAAGACCGATATCTGGTGGGCCGGCACCGGCGACCCCCATCTGCAGGCAGCAGCGGAAAATCTGACGCTCGAATACAAGTCGCCGCTCTTCGACCAGTTGCAGGACTGGGCCAAGAAGCAGGCCGAAAGCGCCAAGTACCGCACGGTCGGCGTTTATGCCGGTGCACTCGGCTGGGGCTACAACACCGACATCCTGAAGCAGAAGAACCTCAAGGAACCGAAGTGCTGGGCCGATCTGCTTGACCCGTCCTATAAAGGCGAAATCCAGATCGCCAACCCGAACTCCTCGGGCACGTCCTACAACACGCTGGCGACGCTGGTGCAGATCATGGGCGAGGACCAGGCATTCGACTACCTGACGAAGCTGAACGCCAATGTCTCGCAATACACCAAGTCGGGCTCGGCGCCTGTAAAGGCGGCTGCCCGCGGCGAGTCGACGATCGGCATCGTCTTCATGCATGACGCCGTGGCGCAGACCGTCGAAGGCTTCCCGATCAAGGCGGTTGCGCCTTGCGAGGGCACCGGCTACGAGATCGGTTCGATGTCGATCGTCAAGGGCGCCAAGAACCTCGAAAATGCCAAGAAATGGTACGACTGGGCGCTCAGCGCCGAGGCGCAGTCGCATATGAAGGACGCCAAGTCCTTCCAGCTACCGTCCAATAAGTCGGCCGAAGTGCCGAAGGAAGCGCCGAAGTTCGAAGACATCAAGCTGATCGACTACGACTTCGCGAAATACGGCAACCCTGATGTCCGCAAGGCGCTTCTCGCCCGCTGGGACAAGGAAATCGGCGCCAAGGCGAACTGATCCTCCTGAAACCGATGGCCGGGAGCCCAGTGCTGCCGGCCGCCATGCCTATACCGTGCTCAAGCGGGAGCGACCCCATGAAGAACCACAATCGTAGACTGGATATCGCTCTCGTCTTCGCCATTGCCGCCCTGATACTGCTCCCGTGGTATCGGATCGAAGGCGGCTTCTTCGGCCTTGGCTGGCTGTCTGATTTCCTGGGCGATCCCTCCACGGCGCCCGGCATCCTGCAGATCACCACCTATGGCCGATGGTGGCTCGCGATCGCCGTCTTCTTCGTTCTGCTTGGCGGCATCGCGCGCTTCCTTCCCGATCCGAAGTCGCGCGCCACGCTGCTTGCGTGGGCAGGCGGCCTGGGGGTTCTTTTCCTGACGCTCGAAGGACTGGCGATCAACCTCTCCGGCTGGAGCTGGACATTCGCCGAAAACCTGTTCGGCGCGCTCCCTGACGGCCAGCCGTCGATGGGTGCGGGCGCCATCGTCACCGGCCTCGTCTTCGTGTTCTTCTTTGCCTTCGGCCTTGCCGAACGCGGCGTGATGAAGGGCGACGCCTTCGTGGTCGGCGCCATCGCCATGCTGGTGTTCCTCGTCGCCATCTTCGTCTTCTATCCGGTCGGCAGCATGTTCGTCGGCGCGTTTCAGGATTTCGACGGCTCCTTCAATCCCAACGGCTTCCTCACCAATATCCAGGATTCCTCCGTCTGGAGCCTCGGCTGCGTTGTCGGCGGCGAACGCTGCGGGGTTGCCTGGCGCACGCTCTGGCTGGCGATCATGACGGCCGCCGGTTCGACGACGCTCGGCCTCTGCTTCGCGCTCGTCGCCACCCGCACCCGCTTTCCCTACAAGAAGGGCCTCAGGCTACTGACGATCCTGCCGATCATCACGCCGCCCTTCGTCGTCGGCCTGGCGCTGACCCTGCTCTTCGGCCGCTCGGGTGTCGCGACACAGCTCATCTCCTCGCTGCTCGGCATCGAGCCCGGCCGCTGGCTCTATGGCCTCACCGGCATCTGGATCGCCCAGGTCCTCTCCTTCACGCCGATTTCCTTCCTCGTGCTGATCGGCGTCGTCGAAGGCGTCAGCCCGTCGATGGAGGAAGCATCGCAGACGCTGCGCGCCGACCGCTGGCGCACCTTCTGGCGTGTCTCGCTGCCGCTGATGAAGCCCGGCCTGGCCAACGCCTTCCTGATCGGCTTCATCGAAAGCATGGCCGATTTCGGTAACCCGATGGTGCTCGGCGGCAGCCACGGTGTGCTGTCGACGGAGATCTTCTTCGCCGTCGTCGGCTCGCAGAACGATCCGGCCCGTGCTGCGGTGCTCGCCATGATCCTGCTTGTCTTCACCATGTCGGCCTTCATCGCCCAGCGCTTCTGGCTGCAGGGCAAGAGCTACGCGACGGTGACAGGCAAGGGCGATTCCGGCCAGCATATCGCGCTGCCGCGCGGCGTCTCGATTGCCGTCCATTCGCTCGTCATCCCCTGGGCGATCTTCACCATCGTCGTCTATGCGATGATCCTGTTCGGCGGTTTCGTACGCACCTGGGGTCTCGATAATACGCTAACATTCGAACACTACATTCGCGCCTTCTCCATCGGGTTCCGTGATGACGGCGGCCTGGCGTGGACGGGGGTCGCCTGGAATTCGTTCTGGACGACAATGGAGATCGCCCTGATCTCCGCCCCGCTCACGGCCGCTGTCGGCCTGCTGACGGCCTACATCATCGTCCGCCAGAAGTTCGTCGGCCGGAACGTCTTCGAGTTCGCGCTGATGCTGAGCTTCGCGATCCCCGGCACCGTCATCGGCATCAGCTACATCATGGCCTTCAACCTGCCGCCGCTCGAAATGACCGGCACGGCACTGATCCTGGTTGCCTGCTTCGTGTTCCGCAACATGCCGGTCGGCGTGCGCGGCGGCGTAGCGGCGATGAGCCAGCTCGACAAGAGCCTCGACGAGGCCTCGCTGACGCTGCGCGCCAACAGCTTCCGGACGATCCGCAAGGTCATCCTGCCGCTGCTGCGCCCGGCAATCACGGCAGCACTCGTCTATTCCTTCGTGCGCGCCATCACCTCGATCAGCGCTGTCATCTTCCTGGTCAGCGCCGAATACAACATGTCCACGGCCTATATCGTCGGCCTCGTCGAGAACGGCGAATACGGCGTCGCCATCGCCTATTCCTCGGCGCTGATCGTCGTCATGGTCACCGTCATCGCCGGCTTCCAGTTCCTCGTCGGCGAACGCCGCCTGCGCCGCGAAAACCGCGTCGCGATGGCAGCGCCGGCCGCCACCGCATCCGCACCTCTCGGTCAGGAGAAAACCGCATGAGCAGCAACAAACCCGGTTCCGTCGTCTTCGAGAACGTGCGCAAGACCTTCGGCGCCTTCACCGCCATCCCCAACCTGTCGCTGACGATCGAGCCCGGCACGCTGGTGACCCTGCTCGGCCCCTCCGGCTGCGGCAAGACGACGACGCTGCGCATGCTTGCCGGTCTCGAGCACCCCTCGTCCGGCCGCATCCTGATCGGCGGCAAGGATGTGACGATGCTGCCGGCCAACGAGCGGGACGTGTCGATGGTGTTCCAGTCCTACGCGCTCTTTCCGCACATGACCTCGCTCGACAATGTCGCCTACGGCCTGGAATCGTCGGGCATGAAGCGCAAGGAGGCGCGCGAGCGCGCCGAGGAGGGCCTGAAGCTCGTCGGCCTCGCCGGCATGGGCCAGCGCCTGCCCGCCGAACTCTCCGGCGGTCAGCAGCAGCGTGTCGCCGTTGCCCGCGCTCTCGTGCTCGAGCCCCAGGTGCTGCTGCTCGACGAGCCGCTGTCGAACCTCGACGCCCGCCTGCGCCGCAGGGTGCGCACCGAGATCCGCGAGCTGCAGCAGCGGCTCGGCTTCACCGCCGTCTATGTCACCCACGATCAGGACGAGGCGCTCGCCGTCTCCGACCAGATCATCGTCATGAAGGACGGCGAAATCGCCCAGAAGGGCGCGCCGCGCGATCTCTATGACCAGCCGGTCTCCTCCTTCATCGCCGACTTCATGGGCGAGGCGAATGTCGTGCCCTGCGATGTCATCGGCATCGATGGCGATCACGCGACGATCAATGTCGAGGGACTGACGCACCGGATATCCGGCCGCAACATGCGCCCCGGTCCGGCACAGCTGGCAGTGCGGCCGAACGCCATCACGCTGGCGCCGAAGAATGGCGGCGCCTACAGCGGCAAGATCACCCACGCCGCCTATCTCGGCGACCACGTGGAATATGAAGTCAAAACCAGTAACGGCACGCTCTTCGTCGTCGACCCCGCAGTGGAAAGGGCCTTTGCGCCTTTGACAGAGGTGGAGATCGGCTTCAAGGATCGCGGCATTGCCATCATCGGCGGCTGAGCCCGCATTTCATCAAGGGAAGATTTTCATGACGTCGCATGTCGTACCCGGGCTTGAAGCGCGCCTCGCGCTGGCCGAAGCCGTGGCCCGTGAAGCGGGAGCCGTCGCGCTCGATTATTTCAAGCGCCGCGAAACGCTGGTCATCGAAACCAAGCGCGATCCGCAGGACGTGGTCTCGATTGCCGACCGCGAAGTGGAAAACCTGATCCGCAAGCGCTTCAACGAGGCCTACCCCGCCGATGGCGTCCTCGGCGAGGAATATGGCCTCGAATCCGGCACATCGGGCTTCACCTGGGTCGTCGATCCGATCGACGGTACCAGCCCCTTCGTCAACGGCATGCCGAACTGGTGCGTGTCGATCGGCCTGCTGCATGACGGCGTGCCCGTCGTCGGCGTCATCTCGGCGCCCTGCCACGACGAACTCTATGCGGCAGCACTCGGCATGGGCGCGACGCTGAACGGCAAGACACTCTCGCTCGATCCGTCCCGCACCATCCGCAACGCCGTGACCGGCATCGGCGCCAACAACCACGTTACGCCTGCCTTCGTCGGCAAGATGGTGGAAAGCCTGCTGGAAGCCGGCGGCAATTTCATCCGCAACGGCTCCGGCGCCCTCATGCTCGCCTATGTGGCCGCCGGCCGTCTCGTCGGCTATTACGAGCCTTACATGCACGCCTGGGACTGCATGGCCGGCTACTGCCTCGTCAAGGAAGCCGGCGGCTGGTACCACCCCTTCCCGACCGAAGGCGAACGCCTGACCAAGGGTGCGCCGGTTCTGGCAACGGCACCCGGCTCAACCGACGATCTGCGCAAAATCGCCGGTATTTAAGCGTTTTTGCATCTTTATCTGCCCAATCCGGCGTCATCGGCGCCGGATTTTTTGTGCGTAGCGAAATCCACAGCCTATCTTTTGTGCAATGCAAAAATTGCACAAAAAACCGCTTGACGATGCGAACCAATATGGTTTTGGATTGGACCAATAAGAAATTGGTTCGGACCATTCGACATGGATGAGACCACGGGGAACTCCAATTACGCTCTCGACAAGCTGCGTGCGCTGCTGCGCTCGGACAGCCTCGATGCCGACGGCAAGCTGCCGACTGAACGGGCTCTCTCGGAGATGCTCGACGTCAGCCGCCGCGCCATCCGCCGTGCCTTGGAAGTTCTGGAAGCCGAGGGACTGATCTGGCGCCGCCAGGGATCCGGCACGTTTGCCGGAAGGCGCCCCGACGGCTGGAGCGAGCATGTGGATTCGATCGTCGCCGGCACCGACCTGATGGAAATCATGGAAGTGCGCCTGCGCATCGAGCCGCAGCTCGCTCAGCTTGCCGCCATCCGCGCCAAGAAGGCCGATGTCGAGCGCATGTATGAGCTCGTCAAGAAGATCTACGAAAGCACCGATGCCGATGGCCGCGAGCTCTGGGACGGCGCGCTGCACCGCCATATCGCCCAATCGGCCGGCAACCAGTTCTTCCTGACGATCTTCGACGTCATCAACCGCGTGCGCCAGGACGAAGCCTGGCAGACGATCCGCGAGCGGGCACGCGCCGCCAGCAAGACGCGCACGGTGACCTATGGACAGCACACCGCGATCGTCGACGCGATTGCCGCCCGCGACCCCGCGAGAGCCGGCGAAGCCATGCGCCAGCACCTGCTGACGCTGCAGGAGAGCCTGGTCCGCATGACCTCGCTCGACCACCAGATACCGGAGACCAAAGAAGAGCTCACCTGAAGAGCCGCCGGCAATGAAGCAAAAAAGAACCAGAGGAGAGTGAAATGAAGACCGCCAGTTTTGTGACGACCCTTCTAGCCGGGGCGCTCGTTGCCCTCCCATCCTTTGCCGCCGAGCTGAAGATCGGCCTGCAGGACGATGCCGACGTGCTCGATCCCGCGCAGTCGCGCACCTTCGTCGGCCGCATCGTCTATACCGCGATGTGCGACAAGCTTGTCGACGTCACCCCAGACCTGAAGATTGTGCCGCAGCTCGCCACCGAATGGCACTGGTCGGATGACGGCAAGGCGCTGACGATGAAGCTGCGCGAAGGCGTCAAGTTCCACGACGAAACGCCGATGAATGCCGCTGCCGTCGTCGCCACCATCGAGCGCAACATGACGCTGCCGGAATCGCGCCGCAAGAGCGAGCTGACCTCGGTCGAGAAGGTCGAAGCGACCGGCGAATACGAAGTGAAATTCACGCTGAAGAGCCCTGACGTCACGCTGCTCGCCCAGCTTTCCGACCGCGCCGGCATGATTGTTTCGCCGAAGGCCGCCAAGGAGCTCGGCGCCAATTTCGGCAATCACCCGGTCTGCGCCGGCCCCTTCAAGTTCGTCGAGCGCGTCCAGCAGGACCGTATCGTGCTTGAGAAGTTCCAGGACTACTGGAACAAGGACAATATCTTCATCGACAAGGTCACCTACCTGCCGATCCCGGATACGACCGTGCGCCTCGCCAACCTGCGCTCCGGCGATCTCGACATGATCGAGCGTCTGGCGCCGACCGACGCCGCATCCGTGAAGGAAGATTCGACCCTCACCTATGCCGACGCGATCGGCACCGGCTACATGGCGCTCTACGCCAATATCGGCAACGGCGCGCGCGCCGACAATCCGTTCGGCAAGGACAAGCGCCTGCGCCAGGCGTTCTCGCTGGCGATCGACCGCGAAGCGCTGAACCAGATCGTCTACGAAGGCACGTCCGTTCCCGGCAACCAATCCTTCCCGCCGAACAGCCCGTGGTTCGACAAGGACGTTCCGGTTCCGGCCCGCGATCTCGACAAGGCCAAGGCGCTGGTCAAGGAAGCCGGTTTCGACCGCGTGCCGATCGAGCTGCAGGTACAGAACAACCCCGTGGCTTCGCAGATGATGCAGATCATCCAGTCGATGGTGGCCGAGGCCGGTTTCGACGTGACGATCCGCTCGACGGAATTCGCGACGCTGCTTTCGGAACAGACGGCCGGCAACTACCAGCTCAGCCGTTCCGACTGGTCGGGCCGCATTGACCCCGACGGCAACATCCATCAGTTCATCACCTGCAAGGGCGGCATCAACGATACCAAGTATTGCAATGCCGAGGTCGACAAACTGCTGAACGAGGCCCGCGCCTCCACCGACGATGCGGTGCGCAAGCAGAAATACGACGCTGCCGCCGTGATCCTCAACGACGACCTGCCGATCATCTATCTCGGCCATAACTCGTGGATCTGGGCGCTGCACAAGAACGTCACCGGCTTCGTCGCCTCGCCGGATGGCATGATCCGCCTGACCGGCGTCAAGAAGGAAGGCTGAGCCTAGCAACCGCGGCGGCGGGTTCATCCCGCCGCCTCTCCAGGCCCGTTCAGGATCGCCCACCATGTACACCTACATCGCCAAGCGGCTTCTCGTCGCCATTCCGACGCTGCTGATCATATCGGTCTTCGTCTTTTCGCTGCAGAAGCTCCTGCCCGGCGACCCCATCCTCGCCATGGCCGGCGAAGAGCGGGATCCGCAGGTCATCGAGTATCTGCGTGAGAAATACCGGCTGAACGATCCGGTGCCCTACCAGTATGTGTCCTGGCTGGGCTCGGTGCTGCAGGGCGATCTCGGGATCTCGCTCCGGACCAATCAGCCGGTTCTCGAGCTCGTCGCCGAGAAGCTTCCCGTGACGATCCAGCTTGCCATCATGTCGATGGTCTTCGCCTTCGTGATCGGCGTTCCCATGGGCATTCTGGCGGCGGTGAAGAAGAATACGCTCTTCGACTATCTCGCAAACCTGATCGCACTCTCCGGCCTCTCGATCCCGAATTTCTGGCTCGGCATCATGCTGATCCTGCTTGTCTCGGTGAAGCTCGGCTGGCTGCCAGCATCAGGGTACGAGCCCTTCTTCAACGACCCGCTCCGCTCGATCCAGACGATGCTGATGCCGTCCTTCGTGCTCGGCAATGCGCTGGCGGCGACCCTCATGCGCCACACGCGCTCGGCGATGCTCAGCGTCCTCAGCGCCGATTACATCCGCACCGCCCGCGCCAAGGGGCTTTCGGAGCGCTCCGTCGTTCTCGAACACAGCTTCCGCAATGCCGTGCTGCCGATCGTGACGCTGAGTGCGCTTCTCTTCGGCGAACTTCTCGCGGGCGCCGTCCTGACCGAGCAGATCTTCACCATTCCGGGCTTCGGCAAGCTGATCGTCGATGCCGTCTTCAACCGTGACTACGCCGTCGTCCAGGGCGTCGTGCTCTGCACCGCGATCGGCTTCATCATGATGAACCTCATCGCCGATATCCTCTTCGTCCTTCTCAATCCGCGCATGAGGGCCTCGCTATGACCGCCATCGATCAGGTTGCCGTCGCCACCGGGCAGCGCGTGCCAAGCCGCGCCTGGCGCAAGCTGAAGGCCAACAAGGGCGCGCTTGTCGGCCTCGGCATCATCGCCTTCTTCGCGATCCTGGCGGCGGCCGCGCCAATCCTGCCGATCCCGGACCCCAATGCCACCAGCTGGTCGGCGATCCGCAAGGCGCCATCGGCCGCCCACTGGCTTGGCACCGACGACATCGGCCGCGATATCCTCTCCCGCATGATCTGGGGGGCGCAGGCCTCGCTGATGGCCGGCGTCTTCTCGGTAGCGATCTCCGTTTTCATCGGCGTACCCTTCGGGCTGCTTGCCGGCTATTTCGGCGGCTGGGTCGACCAGATCATCTCGCGCATCACCGAGGCCTTCCTCGCCATGCCGTTCCTGATCACCGCAATCGCGCTCGCCGCCTTCCTGGGGCCGAGCCTGACCAATGCGATGATCGCCATCGGCCTGTCGGCCATGCCGATCTTCATCCGGTTGACACGCGGCCAGGTGCTGGCGGTCAAGACCGAGGATTATGTCGAGGGCGCGCGCTCGATCGGCCTTCGCCATTTCAGCATCATCACCCGCTACATCCTGCCGAACGTCGCGGCACCGATCCTCGTCCAGGCAACGCTGACGGTCGCGACCGCGATCATCGCCGAGGCCAGCCTCTCCTTCCTCGGTCTCGGCCAGCAGCCGCCCGCCGCCAGCTGGGGCTCGATGCTGAACGTTGCCAAGAACTTCCTCTCCCAAGCCCCATGGATGGCGATGTGGCCGGGGGCGGCGATCTTCCTCGTCGTCATCGGCTTCAATCTCCTCGGCGACGGCCTGCGCGATGCGCTCGATCCGCGCGAAGCATGATCTCCTGAAAGGACATATGAAATGACCGCATTCACGACCCGTCCCGAAATCCTCGGCACATTCGGCGTCGTCACCTCGACCCACTGGATCGCCTCCGCCGTCGGCATGAGCATTCTCGAAAAGGGCGGCAACGCCTTCGACGCGGCTGTCGCCACCGGCTTCGTGCTGCAAATCGTCGAGCCGCATCTCTGCGGCCCGGGCGGCGACATGCCGGCGATCCTCTATTCGAAGAAGAAGGACAAGGTCGAGGTCATCTGCGCTCAGGGACCGGCACCGGCAGGCGCCACGATCGAGCATTACACATCCGAAGGCCTGAAGCTGATCCCCGGCGACGGGTTGCTCGCGACCGTCATCCCCGGCAGCTTCGACGGCTGGATGCTGATGCTGCGCGACTATGGCCGCCTGACCGTCCGCGAAATTCTCGAACCGGCAATCTATTACGCCGAAAACGGCCATCCGATGCTGCCCCGCGTCTCGGCAACGATTGCCGGTCTCGCCTCCTTCTTCGAGAAGGAATGGCCGACCTCGCACCAGACATGGCTGCCCGGCGGCTCCGTTCCCGAGCCGCTCTCCAATTTCAAGAACCCGGTTCTCGCCGAGACCTGGAAGCGGATCGTCGCCGAGGCGGAAGCCAAGCGCGATCGCGAGGAGCAGATCCAGGCGGCCCGCGACGCCTTCTATCGCGGCTTCGTCGCCGAGGCGATCGAGCGCTACGCGAGTTCGACCGCGGTGATGGATGCCAGCGGCACCAAGCACAAGGGCGTCATCACCGCCGACGATATGGCGAACTGGTCGGCGACCATCGAAGCGCCGCAGACCTACGACTATCACGGCTGGACGGTCGCCAAGATCGGCCCCTGGGGCCAGGGTCCGGTCTTCCTGCAGACGCTGGCGCTTTTGAAGGGCGTCGATATCGCCTCGATGGATCCGGCCGGTGCCGATTTCGTTCATACGGTCACCGAAGCGATGAAGCTCGCCTTCGCCGATCGCGAGATCTATTACGGCGACCCGAATTTCTCGAAGATCCCGGTCGAGCATCTGCTGTCCGACGCCTATAATGACGAGCGCCGCAAGCTCATCAAGCCAGAGGCATCGCTGGAGCTGCAACCCGGCATCGTGCCCGGCTTCGAAGAGCAATATGCACTGACGATGGACATGCTCGGCGTCACCTCGAAGACCGGTGCGGTCTATGAGCCGACCATGGCGCATCTGTCTGAAAAGCGTGGCGATACCGTCCATATCGACGTCATCGACCGCGAGGGCAACATGGTGTCGATCACGCCATCAGGCGGCTGGCTGCAGTCGTCGCCGGTCGTGCCCGGCCTCGGCTTCTGCCTGAATTCGCGCGCCCAGATGTTCTGGCTCAAACCCGGCCTGCCGACCTCGCTCGCCCCCGGCAAGCGCCCACGCACGACACTGACGCCGTCGCTGGCGCTCTACGAGGGACGACCGACGCTGGCCTTCGGCACGCCCGGCGGCGACCAGCAGGAACAGTGGCAGCTCTCCTTCTTCCTGCGCTATGTCCATCACAAGATGAACCTGCAGGCGGCGATCGATCAGCCGCTGTTCCACACCTCGCATTTCCCCGGTTCCTTCTACCCGCGCACCCGCGAACCGGGCGGCCTGATGGCCGAAGCGAATTTCGGCGGGGACGTGCTGGAGACGCTGCGCCGGAAGGGCCACAAGCTGACGGTCGCCGATCCCTGGACGGTCGGCCGCCTGACCGCTGCACGCCGGGATGCGGATGGCCTGTTGCGGGCAGCGGCTACGCCGCGGCTGATGCAGGCCTATGCGGTGGGGAGATAACCGTGACCTACTCGATCGTCGCCCGTGACCCCGATAACGGCCATCTCGGCATCGCCGTCGCCAGCCGCTTCTTCGCCGTCGGCGGCATCGTCCCGCATATCCGCGGCGGCATCGGCGCGGTGGCGACGCAGGCCTTCGTCAATCCGCTGAACGGAGTCGATGGCCTGGCGATGCTTGCCGCAGGGCAAGCGCCGGAGGCAATTATTGCCGAGCTGGCCGCGCGTGACGAAGGCCGCGATCAGCGGCAGTTCCATATGATCGATGCGTCGGGCCGCAATGCCGCGTTTACCGGCGAGAAATGCATCGACTGGGCCGGGCATCTGGTCGCCGAAAATGTCTCGGTGGCCGGCAACATGCTGGCCGGTCCGCAGGTGATCGCGGCCACGCTCGAGACCTTCCAGAAGACGGCGGGAAAGCCGCTCGCCGAAAGGCTGCTGGAAGCCATGCAGGCCGGCGAGAATGCCGGTGGCGACAAGCGCGGCAAGCAATCCGCCGCGCTCGTGATCTATCGCGCCCAGGATTATGCCTGGCTCAACATCCGCGCCGACGACCATGCCGATCCGCTGGAAGAGCTGCGGCGGCTCTATGCCGTCGCCGGCGAGCGCTATCTGCATGTCGCCGAAACGATGGCAACGCGCGAGAGACCGAGCGGCATGATCGACCGTCGCGAGATCGACGCGAAGATCGCCGCACTCGAAGCCGCCCGCCTCGCCGAGGGCCGACCCTCGGCCTCCTTCGCCACACCGCTCAAGAGCTAAGACCGAACCATGAAGCAGGAACAGGATATGGGTGAAGCTGCAAAACCGGTGCTTTCGGTCAACAACCTGACCACGTCGTTTCTCGTCGATGGCGCCTGGAGGCCGGTCGTGCGCGACGTCTCCTTCGACGTCATGCCCGGCGAGACCGTGGCGATCGTCGGCGAAAGCGGCTCGGGCAAGAGCGTCACCTCGCTGTCGATCATGCGCCTGCTTGCCAAGAAGCAAAGCCGCATCGAGGGCAGCATCCTCCTGAACGGCAAAGATATCCTGTCGCTATCCGACAGGGAGATGCGCCGGGTGCGCGGCAACGATGCGGCGATGATCTTCCAGGAGCCGATGACATCGCTGAACCCGATCTTCACGATCGGACGCCAGATCTCGGAAGCGCTGACCTGCCACGGCGAGATGACCAAGAGCGAGGCGCGGGCCGAAACGATCCGCCTGCTCGAAAAGGTCCGCATTCCTAACGCTTCGTCGCGCTTCGACGAATATCCGCATCAATTCTCCGGTGGCATGCGCCAGCGCGTGATGATTGCCATGGCGCTCGCCTCGCGCCCGAAACTCCTGATCGCCGACGAGCCGACGACGGCACTCGACGTGACGATCCAGGGCCAAATCCTCGACCTGATCAAGCTGCTGCAGGAAGAGGAAGGCATGTCCGTTCTCTTCATCACCCACGACATGGGCGTCGTCGCCGAGATTTCCGACCGCACCATCGTCATGTATCGTGGCGAGGCCGTCGAAACAGGTGCGACCGACGACATCTTCCATCGCGGCAAGCACCCTTATACGCGCGCTCTGCTCTCGGCGGTGCCGCGGCTCGGCTCGATGACCGGCCAGAAATGGCCGCTGCGTTTCCCCGTTGTCGATACCGCGACGGGCGAGCGCAGCGAACCGGTCGCCGTTGCTGATACCGTCGATCGCGGCAAGACACCGATCCTAGAGGTCAAGAACCTGACGACGCGCTTTGCCATCCGCGGCGGCATTTTCGGCAGCCGTACGGGCGCGATCCATGCCGTCGAGGACGTGTCCTTCGACCTCTTCCAGGGCGAGACATTGTCGCTGGTCGGCGAATCCGGCTGCGGCAAGTCGACGACAGGACGCTCGATCACCCGGCTGATCGAGCCCAATGCCGGCAAGGTCAATCTCGACGGCTACGACGTCACCGATCTCGATTCCTCGAGCCTCCGTCGCATGCGCCGCAGCATCCAGATGATCTTCCAGGATCCCTTCGCCAGCCTCAATCCGCGCATGACCGTCGGCGCCACCGTCAGCGAGCCGATCGTGGCGCATGGTCTGGGTACACGGGCGCAGGCCCGCGAGAAGGCGGCCGACCTGCTCGAACGCGTCGGCCTGAAGGCCGACATGATGGAGCGCTATCCACACGAGTTTTCCGGCGGTCAGCGCCAGCGCATCTGCATCGCCCGGGCGCTTGCGCTCGATCCGAAAGTCATCGTCGCCGACGAGAGCGTTTCGGCACTCGACGTCTCGATCAAGGCGCAGGTCTGCAATCTCCTGATGGACCTGCAGCAGAGCCTCAACCTCGCTTTCCTGTTCATCTCGCATGACATGGCGGTCGTCGAGCGTGTCAGCCACCGCGTCGCCGTCATGTATCTCGGCGAGATCGTCGAGATCGGCCCCCGCGAGGCGGTGTTCGGCAATCCGCAGCACCCCTACACGAAGAAGCTGATTTCGGCGGTCCCGGTTCCCGATCCGGCGCGCCGCGGCATCAGGCGCGGCCTCTCGACGGACGAGTTGCAGAGCCCGATCCGGCCGCTTGGCTATGTGCCGCCGAAGCGGTGCTACAAGAGCGTCAGCGAAGGCCATCTGGTTCAGGTCGAGGCATGAACCAGCGGGTTCCGGCCCCGCCCGGATTTGTTCCGGCCTCCAAATATTAAATCCCTGTAATGCTTACGGTTTTGCAATGAAACCGTAATGAACATTTAATTTGTAAAGTGACGTCAGGCGGCGCATATCAGTTCTCAAGCGCTAATTCTTCACGAAGCCTAGTAAACACCGCCAATACTGGCGATTTTATCTTCGATCGCGAAGAATTCGTGTATTTCGCCCGACGCCCGCGTTCCCGGCATGGAACCAAGACGCCGCTTAGCAACGATTTGCAAGGGACCATTCGCCATGTCCAAGATTCTCCTCAAGCACCGCACAGCAGCGCTTCTGGGTGCAGCCCTGATTGCAGGCTCCGCAGCGCTTCCCTTCACCATCAATGCCGCGACCGCTGTCGCAGCACCGGCCGAAATCGGCGGCACGCTTGCCTCCGGCGGTTCGTTCGCGCCGATCGTCGATGCCGACAAGCCTGCCGTCGTCACCGTCACCACGACCATGAAGGCCACTGACGCCAGCGACCAGCAGTCGCCGATGGACGAGCAGTTCCGCCAGTTCTTCGAGCAGCAGGGCATCCCCTTCCCGCACCAGGCACCGAAGAATGAAGGCGGCCAGCATGCGATGGCTCTCGGCTCCGGCTTCATCATCAGCCCTGACGGCGTGATCGTCACCAACAACCACGTCATCGACAATGCCATGGACATCAAGGTGACGCTGGATGACGGTACCGAACTGCCGGCCAAGCTGGTCGGCACCGATCCGAAGTCCGATATCGCCGTCCTGAAGATCCAGGCGCCGAAGCCGCTCGCCACCGTCGCCTGGGGTGATTCCGACAAGCTGAAGCTCGGCGACCAGATCCTCGCGATCGGCAACCCCTTCGGCATCGGCACGACCGTGACTGCCGGTATCGTTTCGGCCCGTGGCCGCGACCTGCATAGCGGCCCCTATGACGACTTCATCCAGATCGACGCACCGATCAACCACGGCAACTCCGGCGGCCCGCTCGTCGACCGCGACGGCCATGTCGTCGGCATCAACACCGCCATCTACTCGCCGAATGGCGGCAGCGTCGGCGTCGGCTTCGCCATTCCTTCCGATGAAGCCAAGATGATCGTCGCCAAGCTGCAGAAGGATGGCTCGATCGAGCACGGCTATCTCGGCGTGCAGATCCAGGCCGTCACCAAGGATGTTGCCGATGCTGTCGGCCTCAGCGACGCCCAGGGCGCGCTCGTCGCCGCCGTCTCCGGCGATACGCCTGCCGCCCGCGCCGGCATCAAGACCGGCGACATCGTGACCGCCGTCGGCGGAGAAGCCGTCAAGACGCCGAAGGACCTGTCGCGCCTCGTCGCCGACATGAGCCCCGGCGCCAAGCAGACGATGACCGTCTGGCGCGATGGCAAGAGCACCGACCTGAACGTGACGATCGGCGGTAACGACGACGGCCAGAAGCAGGCCGCAGCCGACGAAAGCGACGGCAAGACCCAGAGCGGCCCGAGCATCGGCGTCGGCCTTGCCGACCTGACGCCCGATGCCCGCCAGGAGCTGAACCTGCCGCGCAGCGTCAACGGCGCCGTCGTTGCCAGCGTCAACCCCGACAAGCCAGCAGCCGCTGCCGGCATCCAGACGGGCGACGTGATCGTCTCGGTCAACGACAAGCCGGTGCACGACGCCAGCGATGCCAAGGCCGCCGTTGCGAGCGCCGCGAAGTCGGGCCGCAAGTCGGTGCTGCTGCTGATCGAACGCGGTGGCAACAAGACGTTCGTGGCCGTGCCGTTCTCCGCCGCCTGAGAGGCGCCAAGCCGCGACGAGACGCTCCGCACCCTCATGCGGGGCGTCTCACTATTCCACAGCTTCCCCACCTCGGCGCTTGACAGCGCCGTTTTGTGACCGCAATATGAAACCGGTTTCAATCGTGCTTGGGGGGAGCGATCGTGCGGTTCGACCTTTCGATCCTTTTGCCGCATCTCGGCTTTCTCGGCAAAGGCGCGCTGCTGACGGCGGAAGCCTGCGCGCTGGCGCTGCTCGGCAGCGTCATCATGGGCGCCTTCGTGGCCATCGCCCGCACCTCGTCGTCGCCGACGCTGCGCCGCGTTGCCTTCGTCTATGTCGACATCTTCCGCAACGTGCCCTTCATCGTGCAGCTGTTCTTCTTCTATTACGGCCTGCCGGAACTCGGGATATATATCGATGCCTTTACGACAGGCGTCGTGGCCCTGTCGATTGCCGGCGGCGCCTATGCCTCCGATGTCATCCGCGCCGGCATCCTGGCGATCGATCCCGGCATCATCGAGGCGGCCGAAGTCAGCGGGCTCTCGCGCCGCGTCACCTTCACCAAGATCGTCTTGCCGATCGCGCTCAGGACCTCGATCCGCCCGCTCGGCTCGGTGCTGATCAACCTGATCCTGACCTCCTCGATCCTCTCGACCATCACGCTGAACGAGCTGACCGGCTCGGCGCAGATCGTCG
Organism: Rhizobium sp. FG96; assembly: GCF_057808655.1. Classification (NCBI taxonomy): domain Bacteria; kingdom Pseudomonadati; phylum Pseudomonadota; class Alphaproteobacteria; order Hyphomicrobiales; family Rhizobiaceae; genus Rhizobium; species Rhizobium sp. FG96. The sequence goes on from NZ_JBMDIL010000002.1 coordinate 146,765, forward strand.
TGTCGCAAACATACCGGCCGTTCGAGGTCTATGTCGTGCTGCTCGTCGCCTATGCGGCACTCACCTATCTCGTCTCGCTCGGCGTCACGCTGCTTCACCGCCGCCTCAACCGTGACATGCTGGAGGCCGCAAGCTGATGCGCTATACGGATTTCACCCCCTTCGATCTCGTGCTTTTGGCCCAGGGACTCGGCGTCAGCGTCGCGCTTTTCCTCAGCACGTCGCTCATCGGTCTGGTCATCGGCATTCTCTGGGCCGTCGTGCGCTTCTACCGGGTACCGGTGCTGCTGCAGATCGTCACCTTCCTCTCCGAGCTCCTGAAGAACTCGCCGGTCCTCGTGCAGCTCTTCCTGGTCTTCTTCGGCCTTCCCGCACTCTTCCATATCCGAATCACGCCGGTGACCGCCGCGACGATCACGCTGTCGGCCAATACTGCCGCCTTCGTCTATGTCATCGCCGTGTCGGCAATCGAATCCATCGGCCGCGACCAGATCGAGGCCGCCCGCGTCTTCGGCCTGACGCGCTGGCAGGTGCTGCGCCATGTCGTGGCACCGCAGGCGATGGCCTTTGCGATCGGCCCGCTGATCGCGCTGCTCGTCAACCAGTTGCAGGTGACATCGCTGATCTCCGTCATCGGCGTTGTCGATCTCACCAAGATCGGCAATATCCTGAACCTGCGCACGCTGAAGCCGTTCATCGTCTGGACTGCCGTCGGCCTGCTCTATTACGCGACGGCCAAGCTGGTCGCGCTTCTCGGCACCCGTTTCGAAAACCGCCTCAGGGCCCATAGCGCCTGGAGAGGGCTCTGACATGCTGAAAGTAGAAAACGTCAAGAAAGCGTTCGGCTCGACCGCCGTCCTCGACGGTGTCGACCTGACGATCAATCCGGGCGAAGTCGTCTCGATCCTGGGATCTTCAGGGTCCGGCAAGTCGACGCTGATCCGCTGCATTAACGGACTGGAAAAGCTCAACGGCGGCCGCATCCTCGTCGACGACTTCGATGTCGGCAAGCCGAAGGAACTGACTGAGGCCCGCAAGCGCTCGGCCACGGTCTTCCAGCTCTTCAATCTCTATCCGCATATGACCGTGCTCGGAAACGTCACACTGGCGCCGATCGAGGTTCTGAAGAAGCCGCGCGCCGAAGCCGAGGCGACCGCCCGTGCACTCCTGCAATCCGTCGGCCTCGGCGAGCGCGCCGATGCCTATCCGGCCCAGCTTTCCGGCGGCCAGCGCCAGCGCGTCGGCATTTGCCGGGCGCTTGCCATGCAGCCGCGCTACCTGCTGCTCGACGAAGTGACGAGCGCGCTCGACCCGGAGATGACGGCCGAAGTTCTGGCGATCCTCGCCAAGCTCGCCGAAGAGGGCACGACAATGCTCTTTGTCACCCACGAGATCGAATTCGCCCGGCAGATTTCCGACCGGATCGTCTTCCTCGACAAGGGCAAGCTGCTTGTCGACCTGCCGACCGAACAGTTTTTCGCCGCCGATGGCGGCATGGCGCAGCCCCGCGTTGCCCAGTTCCTTTCCAAGATGCGTAAAGATTAGAGGTTTTTCATGCTGCTCATCGCCAACAAAGAAGCCTGGCCGGGTTTTGCCCATACGGTCGACATGCTGCGCAGCGGCGCCAACAGCCTCGACGCCATGGTCGCCGGCATCGGCAAGGTCGAGAGCGAAGTGAAGGTCCGCAGCGTCGGCTACGGCGGCTGGCCGAACATGATCGGTGACATGGAGCTCGATGCCGCCGTGATGGACGGCACGACGCGCGACGTCGGCTCGGTCGGCGCGGTGCCGAACACGCTGCCGGTCGCGAAGCTTGCCCATGAAGTCATGAAGCGCCTCCCGCATGTCATGCTGACCGGCAACGGCGCCCGCCGCTTTGCAAGTGAAATCGGTTTCCCGGAAGACGACGTGCTGTTCGAAGACAGCAAGCGCGTCTGGTGGGAACGGCTGGAGAAGGAAGTCGCGCCCGAAGACCTCGCGAAATTCCCCAACATTCCCCTGGCGCCGCTCAGCAAGGCGATCACCGATCCCGAGCGCGTCCGCGACACCACCGTCTTCCTCTCCGCCGATGCCGCCCGCGGCATTCACGCGGCAACCTCCACCTCCGGCTGGGCCTGGAAATATCCGGGCCGCCTCGGCGACTCGCCGATCCCGGGCGCCGGCTTCTATGCCGACAGCCGCTATGGCGCCGCCGCCTGCACCCATACCGGCGAGATGACGATGCGCTGCTCGACCTCGCGCACCATCGTTCTCGCCATGAAGCTCGGCTATTCGCTGTCCGACGCGATCAAGCTCGCCGTCGAGGAGCTTAACGAACTGGATACCGGTTTCCTTGCAGGTGTCGTCATTCACGCGGTTGACGCAAAAGGAAATCATGAGGTGGTGAATTTCAGATGCGAGGGCGAAATCAGCTACTGGCTCTGGGAGGATTCAATGTCCGAACCGGAATTGCGGGCAGCGAAACAGGCATAATCAACGAAGAGGGAATGGAACAATGAAACGCTTACTCACCGCGATCGCTGCGATCGCCGTCGTCGCAGGCTCAGCTCTGCCGTCCTTCGCCGGCATGCTCGATGATATCCGCTCGCGCGGCACGATCCGTATCGGCGTCTCGCTCGGCGGCGAGCCGATCGGCTTCCGCGACGACCAGAACAATCCCGTCGGCTACGACGTCGATGTCGCCAAGCGCCTGGCCGAGAAGATCGGCGTTCCCGTCGAGTTCACCGACGTATCCGGCGATGCACGCATCTCGATGCTCGTCTCCGGCCAGATCGACGTGGCGATCGCCAACACGTCGGCAACGCTCGAGCGCGCCAAGGTCGTCGACTTCTCGATCCCCTATAACCGTGCCGGCCTTCGCATCATCGTGCAGAAGGATGCGGGCATCAAGGATCTGAAGGATCTCGCCGGCAAGAAGATCGTCGTCGGCCGTGGCACGACGGGCGAAACCTTCCTGAAGACCGCCGTTCCGGACGCGGAACTCGTCTATGTCGACCAGTTCGCGCCCGACGGCGTGCTGCAGCTGCAGCAGAAGCGCGTCGACGCTGCTATCGAGGACTCCTCGCTGCTCGACTACCTCGCCACCAAGAACCCGGCGCTGGTCACCCTCGCAGGTCTCTACTCGAACGACCCGATCGGCATGGCCGTCGCCAAGGGCGACCCGGAATTCGTCCGCTGGCTCGACATGTTCGTCTCCGATTACATCCAGTCGGGCGCTTACGAAGCGAACTACAAGAAGTGGTGGGGCCCCGAAGCCAACCCGCCGGCTCTGAACCCGCAGTGGTAAAGAAAAGAAGGCCGCCCCTCGCGGCGGCCTTTCTCGTTACGACGTCGCCCGCAGCACGAAGCGGGTGGGAACCGAGATCGGCGGCTGGCCGGAGCGGAAGCCTTCGGGGTCGGCGATGAAATCGACGACGTGGCGGACATAGTCCGATTTGTCGTAGCCGATCGACGAGATCGGATAGGCGTCGAAATCCGTCAGCGACAGGTTGTCGAAGCCGTATAGGCGGAAGCGTGGCGGCTTGTTGCCCGGAAAATCGGACCGGCAGACATCGAGGATGCCCATCGCCATGGCATCCGATGTACAGAAGATCGCATCCGGACAGTCGTTGCCGGTCAAGACGGCCGCAGCGGCGTGGCCGCTCGCATAGGAATAATCTCCCTGGACGGTGCGGACGAGCTCGATCTTGTGCTGCTCGAAGGCCTTTTGATAGATGCCAATGCGGCTGTGTTCGACCGGCGAGGAGGCGCGGCCGGTGACGAGGCCCGCGGTCCTGACCCGCTTGCTGGCGGCATCAGCCACTGCCTGGAAGATGCCGGTCGCCTCATCAGGCATGACGACGGGCGAGAGATGATCGTGCAACCCGTTCAGCATCACCACGAGATCGGAACGGAACATCCGCCGCACGGTCGCCGCATCGGCGAAATCGGAAAATACCAGCGCCGCATCGACATGATAGGCGACGCCGTTGCGCAGGAACTCCTCGACGCGCGCCACCGAGCCGATGCGGATCAGGATCACCTGCTTGCCGATCGACTGGATCTGGTCGATCAGCCGGTCGAAGAGATCGAGGTCGGAAAGATCGTGGATGTGGTTGACGACGACGGCGACGAGATTGACGGTCTTGGTCGTCAGGCTCTGGGCCAGCAGATTGGGCTTGTAACCGAGGGTGTTCGCCGCCTCGATCACCCGCTCGCGCTTGTCTGCCGAAACCGGCCTTGGCTCCGTCGACAGCGCCCGGCTTGCAACGGCTCGGGAGACCCCCGCCAGCCGCGCCACATCGGCAATCGTCGGAGCAGCGTCACGGCCGGTCGGTGCTTTCATCGTCAATCGCTTCCCCGCATTTTCGTATCGGCGCCACTGAAGATGGCGACCATTTCCGGCAAACTGCCAGATTGCGCCGTGCTTCGCAATCATGCGCAAATGGGTCAGGCCGGCGGGCTGCGAAAGCCTACAGCCAGGAGGCTGCCGTTTTCGGCAGACGCCCTTCGGGATCGATGGCGCGAAGCTCGGGCGAACCGGGCGTATTCCAGCGCCAGAGGGCGACGCAGGTTCCGCCCGGCGACATGAAGGAGGGGTAGATGACACCATCGAAGCCGTCGGCGATCAGCCGTTCTAGCAGGCGCTGCGTCGCGGGCAACCAGGGGGAACGATAGGTTTCGAAACAAAATACTTACAAAGTGAAAACGCTTCGAACGTAGGATGCGACATCTCAAGCCGAGACCCACCATGAGATTTCCCCTTACCGTTGCAATCCTCGCCGTACTTGCATTCATGTTGCCCTTGGGCCTTAGCTATATTTCACCCGGCTTCGTGAATCTGATGTGCCAGCCGCATGGCGACTGTGCTGGCAGCTGATCTGCCGTGCCATCGGCCTCATCAGTTTCAGTGCTTTTCCGGTTCTGTATCTCGTCGCTGCCTGGCGCAATACTCGCCATGCGAGAATCGCCAAGAACATCCCAATCGACACGTGGGGATCCCGGTGGACGAGCATCCAGACTGGGGATCCTCGTTGCCCGCCAGAGCTCGCACGTGCCTATTGGAACAATTTTTGGATGGGCCTTCTTGGCGTGCCCGGTTGCATCATCATTGGCTGCATAGCCGGCTACCCACTGAAAAAATCAGTTGAGCACTCGGTAAAACATGAGCCGCACAGCGCTCAAGCCGAAGTCCACGTCACCGTCCCCTCGGACGTGCACAGTCTGCAAAATGATGTTAATTCCGCCAGGATGGCGCACGCTTCTCGAAAAAGGCAGTGACGCCTTCCTGGGCTTCCGCCGTCTCCCAGGTATCGGCGAGCCGCTCGATGACCCGGTCGATGGCCTCTTCGGTGATCGGGTTCCCCAGCGATTTCAGAAGAGCCTTGGCGCGGGACGCGGCCTCGGGCGAGGCCTGCAGCAGATGGGCGATCTCCGCATCGACGGCCTCGTCCAGCGCATCGGCCGGGACGGCGCGGTTGACGAGCCCGATTGCCGCTGCCTCCTGGGCATCGATGAGCTTGCCCGACATGAACAACCCGCGGGCCGCCGAGACGCCGATCCGGGCGATGACGAAGGGGCTGATGGTTGCCGGGATGATGCCGAGACGCACCTCCGTCAGACCGAATTTCGCGCTATCAGCGGAGATCACCAGATCGCAGACGCTGAGGAGCCCGACGCCTCCGCCGAAGGCGTTGCCGTTGACCTTGGCAATGACGGGTTTCCGGAGATCGTCCAGCGCCCGGTAGGTCATGGCCAGCCGCCGCGCCTCGGCAATGCGCCCGGCGCGCGTTGCCGTGAACTGATCACGCATCCAGCCAAGGTCGCCGCCCGCGCAGAAGCTCTTGCCTTCTCCCGACAGCACGACGGCGCGCACTGCGGGATCGGCGGACAGTTTTGCGGCGACGGCGATCAGCTCGTCCATCATCAGCGATGACAGCGCATTGTGCTTCTCCGGGCGTGCCAGCCTCACATGAGCGACGCCGCCCTCGACCGTGACACGAAGCGTTTCGAAACTCATCCATCACTCCTCAGGCCACGCGCAAAGCGGGCCACATTCTCAAGCGCATCGAGCCGCAAGCCGGTGTCGATCCCTTTTGCCTGCAGATGCCGGGCAACGGCGAGCGTATCGACATTGCCTTTTGCTCCCGGCGCATAGGGGCAGCCGCCGAGGCCGCCGATCGAGGCGTCGAAAACGGCGAGGCCGCGCTCAAGCGACACATCAATGTTTTCAAGAGCCCGGCCTGACGTATCGTGGAAATGCCCGGCCAGCATCGACGCCGGGGCTTCCCCGAGCACGCTCGCCAGCATCCGGTCCACCGCCTCCGGCCGCCCGCGGCCGATCGTGTCTCCGAGGCTGATCTCGAAACAGCCGAGGCGGCGGAGTTCCGCCGCAACCCGGGCTGCGGCTTCCGGCGCGACAGCGCCCTCATAAGGGCATTCGACGACGCAACTGACATAGCCGCGCATCGGAATGCCAGCCTCGCGGCTCGCGTCGGCGACCGGCCTGAAGCGCTCGATGCTTTCGGCGATCGAGCAATTGATATTGCGCTGTGAGAAGGTCTCGGAGGCCGACGCGAAGATGGCGATCTCGCCGGCATCGGCGGCGAGCGCTGCCTCGAAGCCCTTCATGTTCGGCACCAACACCGCATAGCGCGTCCCCGCCCGCCGCTTGATCCCGGCCATGACGGCAGCGGCATCGGCGAGCTGCGGCACCCATTTGCGGCTGACGAAGCTCGTCACTTCGATGCGCTCGAAACCGCAGTCGGAGAGCAAGTCGACCAGCCTGATCTTGTCGGCGGTCTCGACGAAACGCGCCTCGTTCTGCAGGCCGTCGCGCGACGACATCTCGACGATGGTCACGCGGGCCGGGGTCATTCCTCAGCGGCCTTCAGGCTGACGAGCAATGCGCCTTCCGACACCTGCTGTCCTTCGCTGACGGCGACATTCTCCAACACCCCATCGCGCGGCGCGGCGAGCGTCAGCTCCATCTTCATCGCTTCCATGACAACGAGCGGATCGCCCTTCGAAACCGTGCCGCCCGCGACCGCCCGGACAATCTTCACGAAACCCGGCATCGGCGCGATCAGCCGGTCGCTGCCTGCCCCTTCCGAAGCAGCGGCCGAAAGCGGATCATCGAGATCGAAGACATGGACCGCGCCATCGAAGCGCAGGCTGAGATGACCGCCATGACGGCTGACCTCGACGAAGACTTGCCGCCCGTCCGCCTCGACCTGTACACCCTCGCCGTCACGCCTGACGATGCGAACAGGGATGACCCGCCGGCCATTGTGGACGGCGAACATGTCGAAGCCGCGCGCCACGACGCGCAGGCTGGAGACGTCGCCCGCATGATGCAGTGTTACGACGCGCTGCATCTCGCTCCAGAGCTGCCAATGCCCCAGCGTTTCCCAGGGGTCGCTGCCCGCCTGCCTGGCCTCCAGCGACAGAACGGCGGCAAGAGCGATTGCCGTTCCACTGGGCTCGGCGGCGGCCGTCAGCATTTCGAGGTTGCGATCGATCAACCCGGTATCGGGATGACCGCCGGCGAAATCGTCCTGACGCGTCAGATTGGCGAGGAAGGCGAGGTTGCTCACCGTTCCCTCGATCCGCGTCGCCTCCAGCGCGTGGCGCAGGCCGGTGAGCGCCGCCTGGCGGTTCGGACCGTGGACGATCAGCTTGGCGATCAGCGGATCGTAATGGGTGGAAATACGGTCACCGGCACGAATCCCGGCATCGACGCGGACGCCGGTCTGGGGAAAGGTGAGCCGCTCGATCTTGCCCGTCGCAGGCAGGAAGCCTTTCGCAGCATCCTCGGCATAGACGCGCGCCTCGAAGGCCCAGCCATTGATCGCAAGCTCGGCCTGCTTCTTCGGCAACGGCTCCCCGGCCGCGACCCGTAGCTGCCATTCGACGAGATCGACGCCCGAGATCGCTTCGGTCACGGGATGCTCGACCTGTAGGCGGGTGTTCATCTCCATGAAGAAGAAGCGGTCCGGCCAGAGGCCGTCCGAAACATCGGCGATGAACTCGACCGTACCCGCACCGCGATAATCGATCGCCCGCGCGGCACGCACGGCCGCCTCGCCCATCACGCGGCGCATCTCCGCCGTCATGCCGGGTGCCGGTGCTTCCTCGATCACCTTCTGATGGCGGCGTTGCAGCGAGCAGTCACGTTCGAAGAGGTGGACGGCATTGCCGTGGCGGTCACCGAAGACCTGCACTTCGATATGACGCGGCCGCAGCAGATATTTCTCGATCAGCACCGCATCGTCGCCGAAGGCGGCAAGCGCTTCGCGCCGGGCGGCATCGAGGGAGGCGGCAAAATCCTGCGCATCATCGACGCGGCGCATGCCCTTTCCGCCACCGCCGGCCCGCGCCTTGATGAGAACGGGATAGCCGATCTCTGACGCCCGTGCGGCGAGGAAATCCGGATCCTGATTGTCGCCGTGATAGCCGGGAACAACGGGAACGCCCGACTGCTCCATCAGCGCCTTCGCGGCATCCTTCAAACCCATCGCCCGGATGGCCGAAGGCTGCGGGCCGATGAAAGTCAGGCCGGCCGCTTCGACAGCTTCGGCAAACGCGGCATTTTCAGAAAGGAATCCGTAGCCCGGATGGACAGCCTGGGCGCCGGAGCGCTCGGCAGCGGCGATGATACGCTCGATCGAGAGATAGCTTTCCTGCGCCGGTGCGGCGCCGATGCGATAGGCTTCGTCGGCAAGCTCGACGTGCAGCGCGCCGCTATCGGCATCGGAGTAGACGGCGACCGTCTTTATTCCCATGCGCCGTGCGGTGCGGATGACGCGGCAGGCGATTTCACCCCGGTTTGCGATGAGTATCTTGTCGAACATCGCCGCCTCACATCCTGAACAGGCCAAACCGGGTCTCGCCGATCGGCGCATTCAGCGCCGCCGACAGCGAAAGCCCGAGCACATCGCGGCTCTTCGTGGGATCGACCACTCCATCATCCCAGAGACGCGCCGAGGCATAGAGCGGATGGCTCTGGCTCTCGAAGCGGTCCAGCACCGGCTGCTTGAAGGCCGCCTCCTCTTCCGCCGTCCACGGCTTGCCCGAGCGCGCCAGCGCCTCGCCGCGCACCGTGGCGAGAACACCGGCCGCCTGTTCGCCACCCATCACGGAGATGCGGCTGTTCGGCCAGGTCCAGAGGAAGCGCGGCGAGAAGGCACGGCCAGCCATGCCGTAATTGCCAGCACCGAAGGAGCCGCCGATCAGCATGGTGATCTTCGGCACCTTCGTCGTCGCCACCGCCGTCACCAGCTTGGCGCCGTTCTTGGCGATGCCTTCCGTCTCGTATTTACGGCCAACCATGAAGCCGGTGATATTCTGCAGGAAGACCAGCGGGATCCTGCGCTGCGAGCAGAGCTCGACGAAATGCGCGCCCTTGAGCGCCGATTCCGAGAAAAGCACGCCATTGTTGGCAATGATACCAACAGGCATCCCGTGGATATGGGCAAAGCCGCAAACGAGCGTGGCGCCATAACGCGCCTTGAACTCGTCGAACCGCGAGCCGTCGACGACACGGGCGATGATTTCCCTGACGTCATAGGGCGTGCGCAGATCGGCAGGCACGATCCCGGCAATTTCGGCCGGATCGTAGAGCGGCGGCTCCGGTGCCTGCAGTTCGATATCCGTCCGTTTCGGGCGATTGAGCGCGGCGACACTGCGGCGTGCCAAAGCCAACGCATGGGCATCGTCACGCGCCAGATGATCGGCAACGCCCGACAGCCGGGTATGAACATCGCCGCCACCAAGATCCTCGGCGCTGACGATTTCGCCCGTCGCCGCCTTCACCAGCGGCGGGCCGGCGAGAAAGATCGTGCCCTGCCCCTCGACGATGATCGTCTCGTCTGACATGGCAGGCACATAGGCGCCGCCTGCCGTGCAGGAGCCCATGACGACGGCGATCTGCGGAATGCCGGCGGCCGACATGTTCGCCTGATTGAAGAAGATGCGGCCGAAATGATCGCGGTCGGGGAAGACTTCATCCTGGTTCGGCAGGTTGGCACCGCCGGAATCGACGAGATAGATGCAGGGCAGGTTGTTCTCCGCGGCAATCTCCTGCGCCCTGAGATGCTTCTTCACCGTCATCGGGTAATAGGTGCCGCCTTTGACGGTCGCATCGTTGCAGACGATCATGCATTCGCGGCCCATCACCCGGCCAATCCCGGTGATCAGCCCCGCCGACGGCGCATCGCCGTCATACATGCCATGGGCAGCAGTCGCCGCAACCTCAAGAAACGGCGTCGCCGGATCGATCAGCCCCATGACCCGATCGCGCGGCAACATCTTGCCACGCCCGATATGCCGCTCCCGCGCCGCCTGCCCGCCGCCATTGGCCGCCAGCCGGACAGCGTCGTCCACAACCTTGCTCGCTTCGCCCATCGCCACGCGATTGGCCTTGAAGGCTTCGGAATTGGTGGAGATTTCGGATCTCAATACGGTCATTGACCGCCCTCCGGTGATACCATATTATGATACCACGCATGCGAAACTTTTGTCGGATCGGGGCTGGGGGGACCTGACTTGCACAAGGCCCATCGCAATACGCTCAAGGCGATTTTCTCGGAACCTGTCAGCGGATCGATCAAATGGCGTGACATCGAAGCTCTGCTCGTTGCGCTGGGCGCGGATGTTTCGGAAGGAAGCGGCTCACGGGTGCTGTTTACGCTCAGCGGTTCGTCGCTGTTGATCCACCGTCCGCATCCTTCGCCGGACACGAAGAAATACGTGGTACGCACGGTCAGGGAGTTCCTGACGAATTCGGGAATAAAGCCATGAAAGCCTACAAGGGATATACCGGGTCGGTCGAATTCGACGAGGACGACATGGTCTTTCACGGGCGCGTCGTCGGCATCAAGGACATCGTCACCTTTGAAGCCGAAACGGCGCAGGACCTTGTCAAGGCCTTTCACGACAGCGTCGAGGACTACCTGGCCTTTTGCGCCGAAACCAAGCAGGAGCCGGAAAAACCCTTCTCCGGAAACCTGTCGCTGCGTATGTCGCCGAGCCTTCACAAGCAGGTGGTGCGCGCTGCCGGAAACAAGGCTCAATCGGTCAATCAATGGATCACCGACACGCTGAGCGAAGCCGCAACCCGCGACGCCCAATCCGCTTCCAGCACAGTGAGAAGCTGAACCGCCGTGCCTCATGCCGTCTCCGCAAAGAGTTCGCGCCCGATGAGCATGCGGCGGATTTCCGAGGTGCCGGCGCCGATCTCGTAGAGCTTGGCATCGCGCAGCAGCCGTCCTGCCGCGTAGTCGTTGGTATAGCCGTTGCCGCCGAGCGCCTGGATAGCCTCGAGCGCCATCGCCGTTGCCTTTTCGGCAGCGTAGAGGATGCAGCCGGCGGCGTCCTTGCGGGTGGTCTCGCCGCGATCGCAGGCGGCGGCGACGGCATAGACATAGGCGCGCGCGGTGTTCATCGTCACATACATGTCGGCGAGCTTGCCCTGCATCAGCTGGAACTCGCCGATCGCCTGGCCGAACTGCTTGCGCTCGTGCAGATAGGGCACGACGATATCCATGCAGGCGGCCATGATGCCGAGCGGGCCGGCTGAGAGGACGACGCGCTCGTAATCGAGGCCGGACATCAGCACTTTCACGCCACCGCCGACGGTGCCGAGGACGTTCTCCTCCGGCACTTCGCAATCGTCAAAGATCAGCTCGGACGTATTGGAGCCACGCATTCCGAGCTTGTCGAGCTTCTGGCCGGTCGAGAAGCCCTTGAAGCCCTTCTCGATCAGGAAAGCGGTGATGCCACGCGGGCCGGCTGCCGGGTCGGTCTTGGCATAGACGACGAGGACGTCGGCATCCGGGCCGTTGGTGATCCACATCTTGTTGCCGTTGAGCACATAGCGGTCGCCACGTTTCTCGGCCCTCAGCTTCATCGAGACGACATCGGAGCCCGCGCCGGGTTCGGACATGGCAAGCGCGCCGACATGCTCGCCCGTTACAAGCTTCGGCAGATATCGCTGCTTCTGCCCGGCGCTGCCATTGCGATTGATCTGGTTGACGCAGAGATTGGAATGGGCGCCGTAGCTGAGTGCCACCGAGGCCGACGCGCGGCTGATCTCCTCCATCGCGACGCAATGGGCGAGATAGCCGAGAGCGGCCCCGCCATATTCCTCGGCCGCTGTGATACCGAGCAGGCCCATCTCCCCGAGCTCGCGCCAGAGCGGCATCGGAAAGGCGTTGTTGCGGTCGGTCTCATCGGCGAGCGGCGCGATGCGTTCGCTCGCAAAGCGCCTCACGGCATCGCGCAGCGCTTCGATTTCATCGCCAAGCGCAAAGCTCAGGCCACCTGAATACATCCGGCTCTCTCCCTCAAACCCATTCCGCTGCTCTTCGAACGCGGAGCGGGTCTATCTCCCAATTGTCAGACCGTCGCTTATGCGGCGTCCGGCATGCGTGCCGGCTCACCCGATGTTTCGTACGCCTTCAGACGCGTCTCGACCTGATCCATGATCGTCCGGGCGGCCGCCTCCTTGACCGGCCCGTAGCCGCGAATCTCATCGAACAGCTTCAGAATGGCAAGAGCTTCCGCTTCGTTGCCGCCGTCGAGCCTGGCAAGCACGCGGGCCGCCACTTTCTCGTAGTCCGCGATCAGCCGGCGCTCGAGCTTGCGCTCATGCAGGTAGCCGAAGGGATCGAGTGCGGTGCCGCGCAGGCTCTTGAAGCGTGCAAGACCGCGCAGCAGCGGCAGGATCCAGGCGCCGAACTCGCGCTTCTTCGGCCGGCCGTTCGGGTCCTTGCCCGAAAGAACCGGTGGCGCGAGATTGAAGACCAGACGGAAATCGCCCTGCATCTCCTCGCGCATCTTCGCCTCGAAGGCCGGATCGGTGAGCAGCCGGGCCACCTCATATTCGTCCTTGTAGGCAAGCACGCGGGCATAGGTGACGGCAGCGGCGAAGGGAACCTTGTCCGAGAGACCGGCCTTTGCCGCGGCAGCCTTCGCGGCGTCAACGAGCGCGCCGAAACGGGCGGCAAGCCGCTCGTCCTGGTAAGCGGTAAGATGCGCCTTGCGATGGGCGACGACGTCGGCAAACGACATGTCGGCGAGCGTCCTGCGCTCTTCCTTCTCGCCCATTGCGGCGCGGACGGCCTCCGGATCGTGGGCGAGAAGACGCCCCCAGTTGAACGAGGCACGGCTTGCCTTGACGGCCACGCCGTTGAGCTCGATCGCCTTTTCGATCGCTTCCAGCGACAGCGGCACCAGACCCGACTGCCAGGCAAAGCCGGTCAGCAGGATATTGGTATTGATGCCGTCGCCCGTCAGGGCGGTCGCTGCATGGCCGAAGTCGAGGAAGACCGAGCGGTCGCTGACCGTCTTGGCGATCGTGTGCATGACGGAGCCGGTCTTGAAATCGAAGTCGCGATTGCGGACGAAATCGGCAACCGGCATCAGACCTGTATTGACAATCGCGGTGGTGCGCTCGGTCTTGCAGAGCGTGATCGCATCCTTCGAGGCGCCGACGACGTCGTCAGCGGCCAGCAGCAGATCCGCGCCGCCATTGACGATGCGCGGCGAGGTCACGTCCTTCTGCTCGCGGCCGATGCGCAGATAGCTCATCACCGCGCCGCCCTTCTGGGCGAGGCCGGCCATATCGAGGATCATCGGCACCTTGCCATCAAGATGGGCGGCCATGCCGAGCACGGCGCCGATCGTCAGGATCCCGGTGCCGCCGACGCCGGCGATCGCGATGTTCCAGGGTCGGTCGCCGATCTCCGGAATGACTGGCATCGGAATGTCGGCATCGACGGGCTCGACCGCCTTCCGTTTCTTGCGCTCGCCGCCCTTCACGGTGACGAAGGACGGGCAGAAGCCCTTCACGCAGGAGAAGTCCTTGTTGCAGGTCGACTGGTTGATCTGCCGCTTGCGGCCGAATTCGGTTTCCAGCGGCTCGACCGAGATGCAGTTCGACTGCACCGAGCAATCGCCGCAGCCTTCGCAGACGGCTTCATTGATGAAGACGCGCTTGGCCGGATCCTCCATCAGCCCGCGGCTGCGGCGACGGCGTTTCTCGGCCGCGCAGGTCTGCACGTAGACGATCGCCGAGCATCCCGGCGTTTCCCGCAGCTTCAGCATGACGGGATCGAGGTGATCACGGTGCAGGACGATGACGCCAGGGGCGAGTTCGGGCGCCACATAGGCATCCGGATTGTCCGAGAGCAGATAGATCGGCGAGACACCCTCGTTATGAAGCTGCTTGGTCATCAGCTGCGGCGTCATGTAGCCGTCGATCTGCTGGCCGCCGGTCATGGCGACGGCATCGTTATAGAGCAGCTTGTAGGTGACGTTGACCTTGGCGGCGACCGACTGACGGATCGCCAGGATGCCGGAGTGGAAATAGGTGCCGTCGCCGAGGTTGACGAACATGTGCTTCTCGTCGGTGAAGCGGGCGATCGCCGTCCAGGGCACGCCCTCGCCGCCCATCTGCGTGAAGGTCTCGGTGTTCCGGTCCATCCAGGTGACCATGTAGTGGCAGCCGATACCCGCCGTCGCGCGGCTGCCTTCGGGCACGCGCGTCGAGGTATTGTGCGGACAGCCGGAACAGAAGAACGGCGTGCGCTGCAGCGGCGGCACATGGCTGCGGCTGATCTGGCCGCGCTCGGAGAGATAGGCGAGCTTGTCGGAAATCCGCCGGTGCAGCGAAGGATCGATGTCGAGTTTCAGGATGCGCCCGGCAATGGCGCGGGCGACCGCCCCGACCGTCAGCGCGGCGGAAAGGCTGAGATAGGGTTTGTCGTGCTCGTCGAACTTACCGACGATGCGCGGGCGGACGTCCGAGCGCCAGTTGAAGAGCTGCTGCTTGATCTGGTTTTCGATGATCTCTCGGCGCTCTTCGATAACCAGCACCTCATCGAGGCCTTCCGAGAAGTGGCGCACGGCCTCGGGTGCCAGAGGCCAGGGCATGCGCACCTTCAGGATGCGGATGCCGATTGCTTCCATTTCCTCGCGCCCGAGCTCGAGCTCGCGCAGCGCCTGCAGCACATCCTCATAGGCCTTGCCGGAGGAGATGATGCCGAAGCGGGCATGCGGCGCGTCATGGGTGATCTCGTCCACGCGGTTGGCGCGGGCAAAGGCAATCGCCGCATAGGCCTTGTAGGTCTGCAGGCGATCGTCCTGGATCAGCGGCGGATCCGGCCAGCGGATGTTGAGGCCGCCGGGCGGTAGCTCGAAATCAGTGGGTATAATGAACTGGCGCTTCTCCCCGGAGAGATCGACGGCCGCCGTGGTCTCGACGGTGTCGGCGATGAATTTCATGCCGACCCAGCAGCCGGAATAGCGCGACATGGCGATGCCGAGCAGGCCGTATTCGATGAATTCGTGGATGGAGGACGGATAGAGAACCGGAATGACCGCCGACATGAAATCATGGTCGGTCTGGTGCGGCACGGTGGACGACTTGGCCGAGTGATCGTCACCGGCAAAACAGAGCACGCCGCCATGCTTCGAGGTGCCGGCGGCATTGGCATGCTTCAGCACGTCGCCGGAGCGATCGACCCCCGGACCCTTGCCATACCAGATACCGAGAACGCCATCCTTGTTGGCGCCCGGTGAAAGCCCCGCCTGCTGGCTGCCCCAGACGGCGGTGGCCGCGAGATCCTCGTTGATCCCCGGCTGGAAGGTGATCTGGTGCTGATCGAGATAGCGCTGCGCCTTCATCAGCTGCTGGTCGTAGCCGCCGAGCGGCGAGCCGCGATAGCCCGAGATGAAGGCGGCCGTATTCAGCCCGGCCGCATGGTCGCGGCGCATCTGAACCATCGGCAGGCGAACCAGCGCCTGCAATCCTGACATGAAGACCCGGCCTTCGTCGGCCGTATATTTATCGTCGAGCGATACACTCGTCGCCAGCATCTGCTCTCCTCCCGAGATCGCAGTGGTGAACCATGACGCCTGGGGAGGGCTCCTCTTCCGCTCCCTCGGCATGTAACGCTGATAGTATCATTCCAGTTGCGGAATTTCCGGGCCAAGAATGGCGCGACCGCGCATCTTTCGAAAATTAGAATGTGCCATCACGACATTTTTGCAATGGCTGGCCTTCGGCAATTGACCTTGCGCCTGCCATCTCGCCATATCAATCGAGCCCGATTTGGAGCGGGCGCATCGGAGGAAACATGGCCATTACGCTTGCACCCGTCGCCCTGCCCGACTTTGGTCGTCTCGGCGAACAGCCGCAGATCCCGGCAACCACCTATGCCGCCCGCGCCGATGCGGCGCTGAAAGCGGCAGGCACGGATTGGCTCGTCGTCTATGCCGATCGTGAGCATTTCGGAAACATCATGCACCTCTCTGGCTTCGAGCCCCGCTTCGAAGAAGCGCTGCTGCTGCTCGGCAAGGGCGGCAAGCGCGTCATCATCACCGGCAACGAATCCGAGAGCTATACGGTGCTTGCCGGACTGCCCGATATCGAGGTGCTGCGCGCCCAGAGCTTCAGCCTGATGGGCCAGGACCGCTCGCAGAACCCGCGCCTCGCCGACCGGCTGAGAGATGCGGGGATCAAGGCGGGTGACAGCATCGGCCTCGTCGGCTGGAAATATCTATCTGCCGAGGAAGATGACGATTATGCCCAGAGCTTCTTCGTCCCCGATTTCATCGTCAAGGTGCTGAGCCGCATCATTGGCGGCGAAGGCCGGCTCATCGATCGAACCGAGGTGCTCATGCATCCCGAGACCGGCCTGCGTGCCGTCGTCGATGCCGACCAGCTCGCCGCCTTCGAATGGGCGGCCGCGCGTTGCTCGACAGCGCTCTGGCGCGTCGTCTCGGGCGTTCGCGAAGGCGATACGGAGTTCGAAGCGCTCGGCCGGCTCGGCTATGAAGGCGATCCGCTGAACGTCCACACGATGTTTGCCTCCGTCAGCAAGGGCGAACATATCGTCGGTCTGCGCAGCCCGACTGCGCGAAGGCTGAAACGCGGCGACGGTGTCACCACGGCGCTCGGCTATTGGGGGGCCCTCTCGTCTCGCGCCGGATTGCTTGCCGATCACGACGACGATTTCCTCAAGCCCTCAAAGGCTTATTTCGAGGCGCTGATCACATGGTACGAGACGGCGGGCATCGGTGTCTCGGGCGGCGAGCTCTTCGAAGCGGTCACCGGCAAGCTGAAATCGGCGGGACTGAACTCCGCCCTCAATCCCGGCCATCTCGGCAGCCACGAGGAGTGGCTGCATTCGCCGGTGCGCCCGGGCTCGACCGATCGTCTGCGGTCGGGCATGCCGTTCCAGGTCGATGTCATTCCCGTGCCGATGCCAGCCGGCTGGGCGCTGAACTGCGAAGATGCGATCGCCTTTGCCGACGATGCCCTGCGGGCGGAAATCCAGAACCGCTACCCCGCGCTGCATGCCCGCATCGCCGCCCGCCGCGCTTTCATGGCCGACAAGCTGGGCGTGGCGCTGAAGGACGACATCCTGCCGCTCTCTTCGACGCCTCTTTATCTGTCGCCCTTCTGGCTGAAGTCGGGGAACGTGCTGGTACGTAGCTAGGCCGCTAGAAGCTCGCCGAAAGGTTGGCCTGCGCAGCACTTGACTGCAGGCCTTTGCCGAACTCGCCTGAATAGCTGAGCGTCAGGCGGGCGGTCTTCGTGACCTTGGCGGAAACGCCAAGCCTGACGACTGCCGCATCCTCCGGCATCGTGACGCCATCGATGATGAAGGGCGAGCCACCGGCAAAGGCGAAGCTCGAAGACGGCGTGACGTCACCGGCAATATGCCGCCAGCCGAGCATGCCGGTGAAGGAGAGCGGAAGATCGTTTGCCTGCCAGTCCATCGACCAGCGGATGCCGATCGTCGAAGCGAAGATCGCTTCGCTGTCACTTGCTCCCGATAGCGCCGCCGCCCCGCCACTTTCCTGGAAGGCGTCTGTATCGAGATTGACATAAGCGAGGTTGGCGAAGGGCTGAAGCTTGATGCCGTCGAGTTCGCCCGTCCAGGAAAGGTCGGCAAAGACCTGCGACGTGGCACTTGCATAATCGGCGGAGAGCTGGTCGGTGAAGCTTCCGAAGGCGATGTCTCGGCGGGTCGATATATCGTTGTGCGAATAGATCGCGCCGCCGACGAGGTTCACGGCGCCGAACTGACCCGATGCATAGAGACCGGCGTGATAGGAATCCGTTTCCGCCTGCTGCGGCGCGCCGTGGCTGTAGCCGAGCATGGCGCCGAGGCGCCATTGATCCGAGATCGGGCCGTCGGCACCGAACATGACGCCCGCGACATTGCCGTCGAAGCCCGCCGCATTGCCATCTCCCGACCAGAGGTTCGATGCGTAGAAGCTGGAGCTCCAGTACCGCACGCCATCCTTCTGTCTTGCGGGATCGAGGGCGATCTCGTCGAGGACGGCTTCGCGCGCGAAGCGGCTTTCCCAGAGAAGCGCACTTTCGAGCGAGGCATGGCTCTCGCCGCTCAGCTGTGTAAATGCGTCATTGGCCGTCTGAGCATCGAGCGGCAGGATGGCGGAATAGAGCGCGTTTGCGCCGCCGAGCGCCTCGACTGCCGCTGCGGTCGCACGTCCGTTTGCCGTCTCCGCGATATCGGCGAACTGCACCGCATTGCGGTCCAGCGCCAGGTCGATCGCGGTCGCGCCATAGGTCAGCGTCGGCGACAGGAAGACGAAGTTGCTGGTGATGTCGTCGAAGGTGCCGGTGATGCCCGAGCCGCTCAGGATCGTATAGTTGTTGGTCAGCCCGTAGCTGCCGCCGGTGCTGCGGATATCCAATGTGCCGCCGTCGATGACGACGGCCCCCGAGGCGTTCACCGTATCGGAGAGGCCACCGCCGCTGACATCCACCTGATAGGTCGAACCGGTGCGGAATGTGACGCCGCCGTTGACCGTCAGAGCCGCAATGCCCGGACCGGGCGAGAGCACCCCGCCTGTATTGACCGAAAGCGCACCGATCGCGCCGCTGCCGGAGAGGAGCCCGTCGTCGTCGACATCGACGGTTCCCGAGACCGTCCCGTCATTGATCAGCGAACCGCCCGCTACCCGTGCCGATCCGGTGATCGTGCCGGTGTTGGAAAAGGTGCCGTCATTGTTGACGAGCTCGGCCACCGTTCCGTCGTTCGATGCCGTGCCCGAATTGGTGACCCTGCCGGCGACGGCGCCGCTATTGTTGATGAAGCTGCCGGCCGCGCCGATATCGATATCAGCCAGGGTCGCGTTGTTGACCGCGGTACCGCCGGTCACCGTCGTCATGCCGGTGACGGTGCCGCCGGCATTGTTGGTGAATGTGCCGCCCTCATTGCGGAGCGAAGCGATCGTCCCGGCATTCGTGACGGTCCCAGAGTTCCTGATATTGCCTGCCGTGGCACCGCTATTGTTGACGAAAGCGGCGACCGCCGCGACATCGGCATCGGTAATGACGAAATTGTTGGTGACCGTGCCGCCGGTGACGACGGTGTTACCGGTAACCCTTCCACCGGCATTGTTGGTGAAGCTTCCCACTGTGTTGGTGACCGAGGCAACCGTTCCGGCATTCGAGCTCGTTCCGGCGTTGGTAACCGCCCCCGCGGTCGCGCCGCTCGCATTGCTGAACGTGCCATTGGTGCCGACATCGACGGTATTCAACGCCGCATTGTTGGTAACCGTGCCGCCCGTGACAACAGTGCCACCGGTGACGACGCCGCCGAAATTGTTGGTGAAGGTCCCGCCTTCGTTTCGAAGCGAGGCGATGGTCCCGGCATTCGACGTCGTGCCGGCATTCCTGACATTGCCCGCCGTCGCGCCATTGTTGTTGACGAAGGCCGCCACGGCCGCGACATCGGCATCGGTGATGACGAAGTTGTTCGTCACGGTGCCGCCGGAGACCGTCGTCTTGCCCGTCACCCTGCCGCCGGTATTGTTGGTGAAATTTCCGCCCGTGTTCGTGAGATTGCCGATCGTCCCGGCATTGGATGCCGTGCCCGCATTGGTCACCGACGTAGCGGTGCCGCCCGTGTTGTTGACGAAGGTGCCGCCGGACGAGACATCGACGCCATCGATAACGCCGTTGTTCGACAGCTGGGTACCGGAGCCGACCACGCCGCTGTCGAGCGTGCCGTTGACGGTGACATTGCCGTTGTTCAGCATCAGCCGGCCATTGAGATCGCCATCGACCGACAGGCTGCCGCCATTGAGATCGACATCGGAATTCAGGACGCCACCGGCATTGATGCTGACGCTGCCCGAATTGATCGTGCTGCCGCCGGTCGCCGTCAATGTGCCGGTATTGGTGATCGTGACGTTGCCGCCATCGACATCGAGCTTGTCGACCGTCACGCCATTGGTGACCTGCGGCGATCCGGTATCAACGGTTGCAGTGTCCGTGGGACCGGGAGCAGACGGGGTCCAGTTTGCCGAGTTGCTGAATTCGTTATCCGCGCTTCCCGACCACGCCGACTGCGCATAGCCATGGCCAGGCACGGCAGCGGAGACCAGTGCCGTGAAGAGGCCGAGACGGCGCGAAAATGCCGGAAGCAGAGGTTTCATCTTTGGATCGGCCGGTGCTAGCGCGCACCGCCGTGGAGCGGCGGTACGGTTAACAACTCCTATCCAAGCGTGGTTAACGAAGTCTTACGTTTTTCGCCTTCCGGCTGAAATCCAAGCGCAATCTCAAGCCGTCAGGCGGCGGCGCGACATGATCACCAGACGGCGTTCCCACCAGATCAGGATCAGGCTGGAGCCGACGATGAGGACCGCTCCGGCGACGACGTTCAGCGTCGGAATTTCGGCCCAGATCAGGTAGCCGTAGAGGAATGCCCAGATCAGACCGCTATATTCGATCGGCGCGAGCGTCGAGGCCGGCGCATAGCGGAAACCTTCATAGAGGATGTACTGACCGGCGGCGCTGATGCAGCCGAGCCCGATCATCAGCGTCCAGCCGAAGAGGTCGGGCGTCTTCCAGACGAAGGGCAGCGCCGCGCCGCAGACGACGGTGAACAGCACGCCGGTGGCCAGCATCTGGTTGACCGTGCTTTCCGTGCGGCTGACGAGGCGCACGAGGATGGTGCTCCAGGCCCAGCAGAAGCCGGCGAAGAACACCATGCCGGCCGGAATGAGGCTCGGGGCCTCGGCAGGATCGGCGGCCAGAACGACGCCGACGAAACCGCCGATGCAGGCCAGCCAGCGGATCGGCCCGACATTTTCCCTGAGAATGAAGATCGACAGCACGACGGTGATCACGGGCGCGCTGAAATACATCGTGGTGATCTCGGCAAGCCCGAGATGGCGGGCCGCAGAATAGTAGGAAAGCCAGGCGCCGAGCATCAAGACCGCGCGCAGCAGAACGGAACTTCTGTGCGGGCTTTTCAGGATCGACGGATGCCGGTTCCGATGGATGAAGAAGGCCGAGAAACCGACGATCATCACGCTGCGGATGAACAGGATCTGCGGCACGGCATAATCGGCCACCAGCCATTTGACGACGGCGTCCTGGATGGCGAACAGCGAATAGCCGATGCAGGCAAGGGCTATTCCCACCAGCGGGGACGGCGCCTCATCGGTCGATCTGGAAAACATGGAAGGCCTGCGAAGAAATGCATGAGCGGACGGCCCGGACTAGCAAGAGCCGCCTGCGTTGACAATGCAAGGAATAGCCCTCCGCGAAGATTTGATCAGTTGATCTTCACGCCCTTCGATCGCATGCGTGAAACCGTTTCCCGTTCGGCCCGCTTGCAGCGCATCGGCGGCAGGCCGCGATCCATCAAATCCATGTCTTCGAGCACCATGTCGCCCATCTTCGTGAAGGCGCTATCGAGCGCTCCGGCGCGGTGGGCCGAGCGGATGAAGCCCTTGAGCTTGCGGACGGGATGATCCAGCGGCAACGGCTCTTCCGGATAGACATCGCTTGCCGCCACGATATGGCCCGAGGCAACGGCCGCCATCAGCGCATCGAAATCGACGACATCGGCGCGGCTGAGCAGGATGAAAGCCGCACCCTTGCGCATGCTGGCAAAGGCCTCGGCGCCGAGGAAACCCTTGTTTTCGCTGGTGACGGCAGCGACGACGAAGACGAAATCGCTCTTCGTCAGCACATCCTCCAGGCTCGCCGCCTCGACATTGTTTTCTTCCAGGATCGATTTCGGCTGCCAGGGATCGAAGACCCGAACCTTGGCGCGGAAGCCCGAGAGTACACGCCGCAGCGCCTTGCCGAGATCGCCGAAGCCGACGATGCCGATCTCCGATCCGGCGATCAGCCGGGCGCTGGCATTGCCCTCGCCGCCCCAGAGCTCGCTACCCTCGCGGAAGGCGACATCGGCATCGACGATGCCGCGCGCCAGCGAAAGCGCGAAGCCGAGGCCGATCTCGGCCACCGGCTCGGCGAAGACCTGGCCGGTCGTCACCACATGGATGCCGCGCTGGAAGAGAATGTCATAGGGCATGTTGTTGATCAGATTGCTTTCGACATTCAGCACGCAACGCAGCGAGGTCATCCGCGCTAGCGTCTCCTCCGAAAGCGGCGGCTGACCGATGATGTAGCGGGTCTTGCCGAGCACGGCATCGCCGAGACCGGCAATATTCTCCGGGTCCGCCTCGACGATCTCATAGGTGTCATGAAGCACGCGCCGCGCGGTGTCGCTGAAGATCAGGTCGAGCGTGCGCGGCTCCGGTGCGCTGATCGCCAGCGGCTTTTCGGTCTTGGTCATTTCATCCTCCTCCAGCAGCCGCTCACGGCTGCACAATCTCTATTCGCGCCTCGCGCTCCCCGGCTACAACAGACAGGCGCTCGGCCTGCACGATCTGCGTCCAATCCTCCGCCCGCGCCAGCACAACCGGACAGCCGATGCCATAGAGCGCCTCGGCGACCATTGCGCCGGTGACGACGATCGCGTCGCGTTTCAACAGGATAATGCCTGAAGGCGCCGTTTTCAGCCGGATCGCTTCGGCGAGCACCGAGCTTCCCGAACTCGATCCCCGTCCGGCTTCCATGACCAGGATCGACCCGCTGATCGACTGGCCGCTCTGCGGATGCCACTGGTCGATAATCCGGCCGGTCGCGGAGTCGACGCCACCCCAGAAGCTCAAGGGTTCGGCCAGCACGAAGGCCGGCGCTTGGGCGCTGCCTTCCATGAGCGTCGTTGCGGAGAAACTGGTCACAGCCGCACCACCTTGCCCGCCCGGGCCGAGGCCATGCATTCAGCCAGCGAGCCGAAGGCGACGTCGACGCCGATATTGCCGGGCGCGTAGTAAGCCCATTTACCGGAATTGGTCATGACGGCGCCGGACATGTCGCGGATGATCGCCGTCACATAGGTGCAGGTATCGATGACGAGCGTGATACCCGCAGCCTCCAGCCTCGTCCGCCAGCTACGGTTTTCGAGCTCCGCCAGAACCTCGCGGTTCGTGTTGATATAGATGTCGGTCGCCGCCTTCTCGTCCGTCAGCAGCGGCATCAGCCGCTCGAACTCGCCGATCGAGAAATGCGGCGTGCCCATGCTGACCGCGGCAAGCGGCGTACCCTCCGCCACTGTCGAGAGATTGCGGATCGTCTCGCGGATGTCATCGCGGCTGAGACAGATGACTTCCACCGGCTCTTTTCCGCCGCAGGCTGCTTCCAGCGTCGGCGCTTCCGGCGTCAGCCCGACGGCATGGAAAAGTGCCACAGCACCCGCCGACGCGGCAACGGCGCCCAGCGCTTTCAGATCGTCCTCGGAGCTTTCCACCGGCAATCCGCGGATAACCGGGATCCTGTCGCCGCAGCGGCGGCCGATGGTGTGACCGGCCGCAACGCAGATCGATCCCGCATCGCCGTCAGGGAAAGCTTCGACATCGATCAGCACCGTGGCGCGGCGGTTCTCCGTGACATGCAACCCGTAATAAGGTGCCCGGCCGGCCAGTGCGCAACAGAGATCGATGAAATCGCCGTAGCGATTGGTGCGGGCGCCGAGCACGGAATTGGCAAAGACGATCGCATTCGATTCCGCCCAGGCGATCTGCGCGCCGAAGCGTGGCCGGAAGATCGTTTGGTAGGGGGCGCAGGTGAAGGTGGGCACGCAGCCGAGCTCTTCATGCGCCCGCATCAGCCGCGCGCCGTTGCGGCCGAGTTCGGCGTCGCCGCGAAACAGTTCGGGATGGATGAGATCGACCGAGCCGACATTCAGCGTCGTCGGCACCCGGACGCGCCCGCCCCATGAGACCATGCGCTCGACGAAATCGAGGCTGACCTCGCCGAGATAGAGACAGCCATCGATATGGGCTGCTTCAATATCCACCAATTCCTCAGCGCCGACGGCTTCGGCAAAGCGCACCAGAAGCCGCATCGCAAAGGCCGCCGCCTCGCCGTGGCGGCCATCGAGAAGGGCGTGATCATCGGGGGAAAGCTGGAGTGAGGAATGCATGGCGGCGACGCTATCAGGTCGTCCCGCGGGAGAGAAGATGGCTTGCGAATTCGACCAAAGCCGCACTCGACAAAACTGTCACAAACACTATGTCACAAAACCTTCACAATTTCATTTGCCAGTTCGTTTCTTTTCGTTTTGTATGCGCAAAGTTTCGCAACGAAACCGGCCGGTGAGATCGAGGAGGATCTGCGCCGGCAAGCCGTGACCGGCTGAAACGGCGCGGCAGGACACATAGGGAGGAACCATGTCCATTCGTTTCATCGCCGCATCGGCGGCAACCGTCACCCTGTCGCTCTCCTTCGCGTCGAGCGCTTTCGCGGTGACCGAACTGCAGTGGTGGCACGCCATGGCGGGCGCCAATAACGAGGTGGTCAACCAGCTCTCCAAGGAATTCAACGACAGCCAGAAGGACTACAAGATCGTTCCGGTCTTCAAGGGCACCTATCCGGAAGCCCTGAACGCCGGCATCGCCGCCTTCCGCGCCAAGCAGGCGCCGGCGATCCTGCAGGTCTTCGACGCCGGTAGCGGCGTGATGATGGGCGCCGAAGGCGCGATCATGCCGGCGGCCCAGGTTCTCGAAAAGGGTGGCTTCAAGTTCGACAAGTCGGAATATCTGCCTGGTATCGCCGCCTATTATTCGAAGCCGGACGGCACGATGCTGTCCTTCCCCTACAACTCGTCCTCGCCGATCCTCTATTACAACAAGGACATCTTCAAGAAGGCCGGTCTCGACCCGGAAAATCCGCCGAAGACCTGGCCTGAAGTGTTCGAGGCCGCCAAGAAGATCAAGTCGAGCGGCGCCTCCTCCTGCGGCCTGACGTCGACCTGGCTGACCTGGATCCAGACCGAAAACCTCGCCGCCTGGAACAACGTCTCCTACGGCTCGAACGAAAACGGCCTTGCCGGCACCGATGTGAAGCTTGCCTTCAACTCGCCGCTCTTCGTCCAGCATTTCCAGGCGATCGCCGATCTCGCCAAGGATGGTACCTTCCGCTATGGCGGCCGCACCTCCGAGGCCAAGCAGCTCTTCACCTCCGGCGAATGCGGCATCATGACGGAATCGTCGGGCGGCCTCGGCGACATCATCAAGACGGGCATGAACTACGGCATCGGCCAGCTGCCTTACTACGAAGGCGAAGGGCGTCCGCAGAACACTATTCCCGGCGGCGCCAGCCTCTGGGTCTTCGCCGGCAAGAGCGACGAGGAATACAAGGGTATCGCCCAGTTCTTCCACTTCCTGTCGCAGACCAAGATCCAGGCACGCCTCCACCAGGTCTCCGGCTACATGCCGGTCACCATGGCCGCCTATGAGGACACCAAGAAGTCCGGCTTCTACGAAAAGAACCCGGGCCGCGAAACGCCGATCCTGCAGATGATGGGCAAGGCTCCGACCGAAAACTCCAAGGGTGTCCGCCTCGTCAACCTGCCGCAGGTCCGCGACATCATGAACGAAGAGTTCGAAGCGATGCTCGCCGGCAAGCAGGATGCCAAGGCTGCCCTCGACAAGGCGGTCGAGCGCGGCAATGCCGCCATCCAGCAGGCGATCGGCCAGTAAGTTACGGCGCAATGCCGCCCGCAGCTTCGGCCGCGGGCGGTCCCTTCATGCCAAGGAGATCGCCGTGCAGCGCGTCGTCTTTCCGAACAAGATCCTTCCCTATTTCCTGGTGGCCCCGCAGATCATCCTCACGGTGGTCTTCTTCTTCTGGCCGGCCAGCCAGGCGCTTTATCAGTCGATGCAGCGCGAAGACCCGTTCGGCCTCAAAAGCGGCTTCGTCGGCTTTGCGAATTTTCGCGATGTATTGGCAGACCCCAACTATCTGCACTCGCTCTACGTCACCGTCGTCTTCAGCGTTCTGACCGCGCTGCTGTCGATGGTCGTGGCGCTGGCCCTGGCGACGGCCGCCGACAAGGTGGTGCGCGGCCAGACCTTCTATCGCACGCTGCTGATCTGGCCCTATGCCGTGGCGCCTGCCGTCGCCGGCATGCTGTGGCTCTTCATGTTCAATCCGGCCATGGGCACCTTCGCCTATATCCTGCGCCGCAACGGCTTTCTCTGGGATCCGCTTCTGAACGGCAATCAGGCGATGACGCTGGTCATCGTCGCGGCCGCCTGGAAGCAGATCAGCTACAATTTCCTGTTCTTCGTCGCCGGCCTGCAGGCGATCCCGAAATCGCTGATCGAAGCGGCCGCCATCGACGGCGCCCGCGGCAGCCGCCGCTTCTGGACGATCGTCTTCCCGCTTCTGGCGCCGACCACTTTCTTCCTGCTCGTCGTCAACACCGTCTACGCCTTCTTCGACACCTTCGGCATCATCCATTCGGTGACCGGCGGCGGCCCGGCAAAGGCGACGGAAACGCTGGTCTACAAGGTCTATAATGACGGCTTCGTGAACCTCAATCTCGGCTCGTCCGCGGCCCAGTCGGTGATCCTGATGATCATCGTCATCGCCCTGACCGCCTTCCAATTCCGCTTCGTCGAGAAGCGCGTGCATTATGCGTGAGGGCCTGAAATGATCGAAAAACGCCCAATCGCCAGCCTCATCGGCCACCTGATGCTGATCATCGGCATCATCATCGTCGCCTTCCCGATCTATTACACCTTCATCGCCTCAACGATGACGTCGGCGGAGATCATCAAGCCGCCGATCTCGTTGCTGCCGGGCAGCCACTTCACCGAGAATTACAGCGAGGCGCTGTTTGGCGGCGTCGAGCGCGCCGTCGGCGTCAGTCTGGAACGGCTGCTCTTCAACACCTTCGTGGTGGCGATCCTGATTGCCGTCGGCAAGATCCTGATCTCCTTCCTGTCGGCCTTCGCGGTGGTGTTCTTCCGCTTTCCGCTGCGCATGGTGTTCTTCTGGATGATCTTCGTGACGCTGATGCTGCCGGTCGAGGTGCGCATCCTGCCCACCTACAAGGTGATCGTCGATCTCGGCCTGATCGATACCTATGCGGGCCTGACCCTGCCGCTGATGGCCTCGGCGACCGCAACCTTCCTGTTCCGCCAGTTCTTCCTGACGATCCCCGGCGAATTGCTGGAGGCGGCGCGCATCGACAATGCCGGACCGTTCCGCTTCATGCGCGATATCCTGCTGCCGCTGTCGCGCACCAATATCGCCGCGCTTTTCGTGATCCTGTTCATCTATGGCTGGACGCAGTATCTCTGGCCGCTGCTCGTTACCAATGACGCGCAGATGAACACGGTCATTATCGGGCTCAGGAAGATGGTGGATTTCACCGACGCGGCGACGCCCTGGAATTTCGTGATGGTGACGGCGATCCTTGCGATCATTCCGCCCATCCTCATCGTGGTGCTGATGCAGCGCTGGTTCGTAAAAGGTCTTGTGGAGACGGAGAAGTAATGGCCAGAATCACCCTCAAGGATGTCCGCAAGACCTATGGCGGCGGCGTCGAAGTCATCAAGGGCGTTTCGCTTGACATCGCCGACGGCGAGCTCGTCGTCCTCGTCGGCCCCTCCGGCTGCGGCAAGTCCACGCTGCTCAGAATGATCGCCGGCCTGGAAGGCATAACGTCTGGCCAGATCGCCATCGGCGAACGCGTCGTCAACGATCTGGAACCCTCGGAGCGCGATATCGCCATGGTCTTCCAGAACTATGCGCTCTATCCGCATATGACCGTGCGCCAAAACCTCGCCTACGGCCTGAAGAACCGCAACACGCCGAAAGACGAGATCGAGCGGCGGATCGTCAAGGCGGCGAAATCGCTGGAGATCGAGCCCTTCCTCGAGCGCAAGCCGCGCCAGCTCTCCGGCGGCCAGCGCCAGCGCGTCGCCATGGGCCGCGCCATCGTCCGCGAACCCGCGGCCTTCCTGTTCGACGAACCGCTCTCCAATCTCGATGCCAAACTGCGCGTGCAGATGCGCGTCGAGATCAAGCGGTTGCAGCGGGCGCTCGCCACCACCAGCGTCTACGTCACCCACGACCAGATGGAAGCCATGACGCTCGCCGACCGGCTGGTCGTCCTGAACGGCGGCCAGATCGAGCAGGTCGGCACGCCGATCGAGCTCTACGAGAAGCCCGCCACCACTTTCGTCGCCACCTTCATCGGCTCGCCGTCGATGAACCTCCTGGAGACCAGCGGCAGCGGCTTTGCACTTGGCAACGGCGCCACGCCGCTGCCATCAGATACCGCCACCCTCGGCATTCGCCCGGAAGACCTGCATCTCGCCGAACCCGGCAAGCCCGACGCCTTCACCGCCGATGTCCGTGTCGGCGCTGTCGAGCTGGTCGGCGCCGAAAGCTATGTCCACGGCACGCTGCCGAACGCACAGGACATCGTCTTCCGCGTTCCCGGCCGGTCGCAGATCGCCATCGATTCCCGCGTCACCATCGGCGCCGCCCAATCCAGCCTTCATTCTTTCGACGGCAACGGCAAGCGGATCGGCTGACACATTCCGGCGCGGCGTTCGCGAAGCAGGCTCCGAACCATTCTGCTATTGACTGACGGCGGTCAGCGGCTACGAAAAGGGGACCAACCCAGAAGAAGCATCGATGACGCCGCCAAACTCTTCCCCGACCAAGGCCAAGGGCCAACGCAACGAGATCCGCCTGATCGCCCGTGCCGCATCGATCCTGCGGGCGCTCGCCGAGGAGCCTTCGGGGCTCAGCCTCGGGCAGATCGCAAAGCAGACCGGTCTTGCCCGGGCAACCGTGCAGCGGCTGGTGGGGGCGATGGAGGTCGAGCGGCTGGTGGCGACCGAAGTGGACAAGGTCGGCGTCAGGATCGGATCGGAAATACCGCGGATCGCGACGCTCGCCTACCGCGATATCAGGCAATTCTTCCGCACGGCGATCGAGCAGCTGCATCAGGATGTCGAGGAAAGCGTCGACCTGACCCTGCTGCAGGGCAACGCCGCCGTGGTGATCGACCAGGTCCAGGGCGCCGGGCGGGTGCTGCGCGTCGTCTCGCAGGTCGGCTCGGCCCTTCCTCTCTACTGTACCTCGAACGGCAAGGCGCATCTGTCGCAGATGTCCGATGCCGATGTCGCCGAAATCATCGCCGGCGGATTGCCGAAGATCACGCCGCAGACAATCACCGACGGCCCCACGCTGCTCGGCGAAATCGCCAAGATCCGCGCCGGCGGCATTGCGGCCGACGAGGAGGAATATGCGGCGGGCGTGTGCGCGCTGTCGCTTCCGGTTCGCGGCATCGGAAATGCCAGTTATGCGCTCGGCGTCCTGATGCCGAGGCAGCGGTATGACGAGCGCGCCGGACTGGTGCGCGAGGCGCTGGCAAAGTGCCGGGCCTCGATCGAGACCGTAACCGGCCGCTGACCGACCAGTCTCCGGGAACCGATAAATCCAAGCGAAATTAGGATGTTAACTCGCGACGCCGCGTGCCCGTAGGGCTACGCGGCGTTTTGCCGTTGACAATTTCCCGCTCGCGCACTTACAATTTCGATACAACTGTACCGCATAACGATACAGTCTTGGATGCCGCAGCCTTTCTGGAGGAGGAAACCATGCTGCTTGCCGTGAAGATTCTTTTGACCATCGTGACCCTCGGTTACAGCCTCATTCCGGCTCTGGCCGATCTAAACAAGACGCACGCGACCAACCCGCGCTGGACCGGCCATGCGCGCTTCCATTGTGTGTGGCAGGTGGTGAGCTACATCATTCTCGCCATCGCCATGCTCGCCATCATCTGGTTCCCGATCCTGCCGGAACGGCCGCAGCTGATCCTGCCGCTGGTGGCTGCCGTGGCTGTCTATGGCGGCTTCTTCGCCGCCGTGCTCGGCAAGCGGTTCTACGCGGGCGAGAACTACGACGAGAACGGCTACCTGCCGGTTGGCGGCCCGCTCGGCCTCGCGCTCGACGTCAACATCACCATCTTCACCACGATGGTCGCCTTCGTCGCCGTCACCGCATTTCTGGTGTCGCAGCTTGTGACCGCCGCCGTCTGAGGCTCCCGAGCACATCAGGAAAGCGGCCGCATTCCGGCCGCTTTCGCCATCCCGTTTCAAGGACATCCGAAATGCCACTGACCGAAGCCCAACTCGACGCCGCAGCCCGCTCGCTTTTCGATGCGGAAATGAGCCGCGCCGTCATTCCGCAGCTCTCGAAGAGCCATCCCGAACTCGTGCTCGCCGAAAGCTATGAGATCCAGCGCCGCTGGGTGAAACATCATCTTGCCGAAGGCCGTCGCATCGTCGGCCACAAGATCGGTCTGACATCGCGCGCCATGCAGATGGCCTCGAAGATGACCGAACCAGACTACGGCGCCCTGCTCGATCACATGATGTTCCGCGACGGCCAGACAATCCCTGCCGGACGCTTCATCAAGCCGCGGCTCGAGGTTGAGCTCGCCTTCGTCCTGAAGGACGACCTGAGCGGACCGGGCTGCAACATCTACGACGTGATGCGCGCCACCGAAGTCGTCGTTCCCGCGCTCGAGATCATCGATTATCGCACGGAAGTGCCGCGCGCGATCACCGATACGATCGCCGATAACGCGGCATCGGGCGGCGTTGTCGTCGGCGGGCGGCCGGTACGTCCGTTCGATGTCGATATCCGCTGGGTCGCCGCGACATTGTCGAAGAACGGTATCATCGAGGAATCGGGCGTATCGGCCGCTATCATGGGGCACCCGGCCGCCGGCGTCGCCTGGCTCGCCAACAAGCTTGCAGACCAGGGCGAGGTCCTGCGCAAGGGCCAGTTCATTCTCGGCGGCTCGTTCACCCGCCCCGTCGATATCGTCTCCGGAGACGTCATCCAGGCCGATTACGGCCCGCTCGGCGCCATCGGCATCTCCTTCGCATAGGTGACGCCATGCCCCGCAATCTGTTCAAACAGGCCCTCTCGGAGGGCCGCCGCCAGCATGGCCTCTGGTGCACCCTGTCCTCTGCCTTCGCCACCGAAGTGGTGGCAGGGGCGGGTTACGACTGGCTGCTGCTCGATACCGAACATTCGCCCGGCGATGCGCTGACCGTACTGCCGCAGCTCCAGGTGATCGCTGGCTATCCCGGAGTCTCCGCGATCGTCCGGCCCGCCTCCAACGATGCCGTGCTGATCAAGCGGCTGCTCGATATCGGCGCCCAGACGCTGCTGATCCCCTATGTCCAGAACGCGGCGGAGGCGGAAGCCGCCGTGCGCGCGACCCGCTATCCGCCATGCGGCATACGCGGCGTCTCCGGCCTGACCCGGGCGACCCGTTTCGGCCGCGAGAAGGGCTACTTCGACAAGGCGGCCGAGGATCTCTGCGTCATCGTCCAGATCGAGACGGCGGAAGCGCTCGGCAATCTGAAGGCCATCGCGGCGGTTCCGGGTGTCGATGCGCTCTTCGTCGGTCCCGCCGATCTCGCCGCCAGCATCGGCTTCGGCGCCGATCTTAGCAATCCCGGCCTGCGCAAGACGGTCGTCGATGCGATCAGCAAGATCAAGGCAGCTGGCAAGCCCGCCGGGCTTCTGAGCGGCGATCCGGTGCTGATGAAGATGGCGGCGGAAGCCGGCGTCGATTTTCTCGCTGTCGGCGTCGATGCCGGGCTGCTGGCCCGGTCGTCGGAAGCGCTGCTCGCGCAGGCGGCATCGCTCTAGACGGGCGGCCGATAGCGCCCGGTCTGCGGGCTGAGACATGCTCTGCCGTGGCTTCCTGCCGCGCTGATTTCCTGTTGATTTTCAATAGGAAACGCGCGGCATTGCCGTATCTACGGCCCGGCAGGAAAACGCCGAAAAATCGTTAATGTCTTATTTTTTTCATATTGACGTAATCATGAAAAATAATAGACTTCACTGCAGATCAATACCAGACAGTCAGCCCGCCCGTTCAGGCCGCGGAATGTGAGTTCGACGCCCCGCGCATCGCGGCGGCGAAGGGTCTCGCTCGGCCTCAAAACGATCGGTCACGCATGCCCAATCGCCCGGAGATGCCCTCCGGGAGACATGTTCTTTGCTGCCAATAAAGGGGAACGATATGACGGCAAGCCTTATCAGCATGAAGAGAATTCTCGCAGGCGCATTTCTGCTTACCGCTTTGCCCGCCGGGCAGGCGCTGGCGGCGGACTGTAGCATCAGCATCGGCCGTATCGTCCCGATGACCGGCCCGCTCGCCGATGTCGGCAAGGATACGCCGTGGGTCGACGACAACAAGCTGAAGCCGATCAACGACGCCGGTGGACTGAAGGTCGGCAACGATCTCTGCAAGATCAGCTACAAGATCTACGACAGCAAGAGCACCGTCGCCGGTTCAGCCGAAGCCGCCACCCAGGCCATCCTGCAGGACAAGGTGGATTTCCTGATGGCGCAGGGCACGCCCGATACGACCAATGCGCCCTCCGATCTCTGCGAGCGCAACAAGATTCCCTGCATCGTCACCAACACCCCGGTCGAAGCCTGGCTTCTCGGCCCCGACGGCAAGCCGAAGGAATACAAATACGCCTTCGAATTCTTCTTCTCGGTGCCCGATCTGGTGAAGAACCATGTCGGCATGATCAAGGCGCTGCCGGGCGGCTTCAACGGCAAGATCGGCTATCTCTATCCGAACGATGCCGACGGCACCGTGTTTGCCAAGATCTTCGATCCGGTCTTCAAGGGCGAGGGCTGGAAGCCTGTCGATCCCGGCCGTTTCCAGCAGGGTCTGCCCGACTTCTCCTCGCTGATCAACCAGTTCAAGCGCAACCACGTCGAGGTCGTCGCCGGTGTGCTCGCCCCGCCGGATATGCAGAACTATCTGCAGCAGGCCGCCCAGGCAGGTTTCAAGCCGAAAATGTACATCATCGACAAGGGCACCGGATATCCGGAGCCGATGGCGGCCCTCGGCGAGGTCGGCTACGGCCTGCTCTCGGTGAATTTCTGGTCGCCCGCCTATCCTGGCAGCTCGTCCTTCGGCGGCTATAGCGGCCAGGCGCTGGTCGATAGTTTCGAGAAGGCTACCGGCAAGCAGTATATCCCGCCGCTCGGTTACGACGATGCCTCCTATGACGTGCTGCTGAGCGCCATCCAGCGCGCCGGCACCAAGGACAGGGAAGCGGTCCTCGCCGCGCTCCGGACCACCAAGGTCGATACCGTCGCCGGTCCCGTCGCCTTCAACAAGCAGAACTTCTCGGTCCAGCCGCTCGGCGGTGCGCAATGGCGCTTCGATCCGGCGCAGGGAAAGATCATCAAGGAAAACGTCTTCAACGCCGTCTACCCGTCGGTCCAGAAGACGGCCGAGATGAAGCTCTACGAATAGGGCGGCGCCTTCGATCTGCGACACATCCGGACGGAGACACCCGACATGACCAGGATTCTCGAAGTCACCAATCTCACCAAATCCTTCGGCGCGCTCACCGTGGCGAAGGACGTGAGTTTCCATGTCTCGGAAGGCGAAGTGCTTGGCGTGATCGGCCCGAACGGCGCCGGAAAGACGACGCTGTTCGGCATGCTCTCCGGCCATATCAAGCCTTCGTCCGGCATGGTGCGGTTCTGCGGCAAGGACATCACGACGGCGCCACCGCATCGCCGTGCCAGGCTCGGCATCGGGCGGACCTATCAGGTGCCGAAGCCTTTCGGGCAAATGACCGTCGAGCAGAACCTGCGCGTGGCGGCAACCTTTGCCGGACAGATGGACCAGCGTTCCGCCGACCATTGGGTCGGCGAGACGCTGGCACTGACCGGGCTGTCGGCCCATGCCGGAATGCTCGCCGGCAGCCTGCCGCTCCTGGTGCGCAAGCGCCACGAGCTTGCCCGGGCGCTCGCCATGCGCCCGCGCCTGCTGCTGATCGACGAGGTGGCGGCGGGGCTGACCGAGGAGGAGGTGAGCGCCTTCATCTCCATGGTGAAAAGCGTGCGCTCCCTCGGCATCGCCGTCGTCTGGATCGAGCATGTGATCCGCACGATGCTGACCGCCACCGATCGCCTGATGGTTCTGGCCGGCGGCGAGATCGTCGCCGACGGCAATCCCGACAAGGTCATGGCCCTTCCCGAAACCCGCCGCATCTATCTCGGAGCCTGACGATGTCCGCGACCGAAACCATTCTCGCACTCGACGAAATCTCCGCCTTCTATGGCGAACTGCAGGCGCTGTTCGATATCGATCTCGAGCTTCGCCGCGGCGAAATCCTGGCGCTGATCGGCGCCAACGGCGCCGGCAAATCGACGCTGCTGCGGACCATCACCGGACTGACGGCCGTCGGTGGCAAGACGCGGCTGACCGGCCGCATGCGCTTCGAGGGCCAGCCTATCGAACGCCTGCCGCCTGAGCGGATCGTCGAGATGGGCATTGCCCTCGTCCCGGAGGGGCGGCGGCTGTTTTCGCGCATGAGCGTCGAAGACAATTTGCTCTGCGGCGCCTACCTGCCGGTCTGGCGCCGTAGCGCCCGGCAGAAACTCGATGAAATCTACGATCTCTTCCCGCGGCTTGCCGAACGGCGCCGCCAGATCGTGACGCAAATGTCCGGCGGCGAGCAGCAGATGGTGGCGATCGGCCGGGCGCTGATGACCTCGCCGCGCCTGCTGCTGCTCGATGAAGTCTCGCTCGGGCTTTCGCCTGCCACCGTCGAGGACCTCTACGGCAATCTGCAGCGGCTGCGCGACCGGCTGACCATCGTGCTCGTCGAGCAGGACCTGCAGCGGGCGATGCGGTTTGCCGGGCGGGCTGCCGTGATGCTGGAAGGCCGCATCGTGCTTTCGGGCGAGACGTCTTCGCTGAGCCGCGAGGCGATTACCACCGCCTATTTCGGCGGCGCCCGCCACTCCCATTCTCCGATGCCGATGCCTGTCGAGGGGACCCGATGACCATGACGATGGAGGATTTCTACTGGGCCTGGATCGACCTCGCCAACGGGCTGATGACCGGGGCGACGCTCGGCGGCTATTACGCGCTGATCAGCGTCGGCCTGGCGCTCAGCTTCGGCGTGATGAAGCTCGTCAACCTGTCGCATGGCGACTGGCTGATCCTGGCGGCCTATCTCGCCGTCGTCATTCTCGGGCTCTATCCGGTCTCGCCGTTCTGGGCGCTGCTGCCGCTGGTGCCGGTGATGTTTCTCATCGGCTATGCCCTGCAGCGCGGCCTGCTGAACCGCGTCTCGACATTCGCCGTCGAGCGGCGCGGCCTCTCGCCGATCATGGGGATGATGCTGCCGCTGCTGATCACCTTCGGCATTTCGACGGTGCTGTCGCAGGCAATGCAGGTGGTGTTCAGCACCAACGCCCAGACGATCCGCAACAGCTATTCCTTCTCGGCGATCGCGCTCAGCGACGATCTCAGCATCTCGACGCTGCGCTTCGGCTTTCTCGTGCTTGCCGCCCTGCTGATCGGCGCGCTCGCGTTGTTCATCCAGCGCACCCATATCGGTCGGGCGATCCGGGCGACATCCGATGATGCCGAGATTGCCGCGCTGATGGGAATGCGGACGGCCCATGTCTATGGCGTCGCGGCCGGGCTGTCGCTGATGTTTGCCGCCTTCGCGGGGTTCATGATCGGCATGTCGCGCTCCTTCCAGCCGTTCGATGGCCCTCCCTACCTGCTGACCGCCTTCGGCGTCGTCGTCATCGGCGGGCTCGGATCGCTCGGCGGCTGCTTCCTCGGCGGCATCGCGCTTGGCATCACCCAGGTTCTGGCCGGCACCTATTTCGGGCCGGCGGCGCAGCAGCTCGCCGGCTACCTGCTCATTCTTCTCGTACTCGCAGCACGCCCCCAAGGGCTCTTCAAGCGATAGGACCGGCACCCATGGACATCTCCAGTTCCCCCGCCATCGGCTCGCCTCCGGCAACCGCCAGCCTTGCCAGACCGGCGCCGCGGCTGATCGCAGTATTCGCTTTGCTCGCCGCCTTGACGCTCGTTCCCATAGCAACCGGCGCCGACAGCTATGTCGTCCACCTGCTGATGTCGGTCTTCATCTTCGCGACGCTCGGCCATGCCTGGAACCTGATGGCCGGGTTCGGCGGCATGCTCTCCTTCGGCCAGCAGGTATTCATCGGCCTTGCCGGCTTTTCCGAAGCCATCCTGATCTACTACGCCGCCGCACCCATGGCGGCGGTCTGGATCTTTGCCGGCCTCGTGCCGCTGGCTTTTGCCATGCTGCTCGTCGTGCCGATGGGCTTCAAACGGCCGGTGAGGCGATCCTGGGCGCTCGGCGCCGCCCTCTGTCTTGCCGTTGGATATGAGATCGCCGTGACGCTGTGGCCTGAGCTCGATCTCTTCGGCGACGCCTTCACCCGCCGCGCCTCACTGCTGCTCTTCCTGTTTCTCGGCGCCCTGCCGCTCCTGCGGCTTCGCGGCGCGCATTTCGCCATTGCCACCTGGCTGATCGCCGAATCCGTCGCGACGATCTTCAACGGCTGGCCGCTTGCGGGTGCAGGCGGCGGCATGCAGATCAATGCCGGTGTCGACGTGCTGACGCTCTACTATCTGGCGCTCGGCCTCGCCGCCGTCGTCACGCTCGGCATCTTCCTCTCGATGCGCTCGACCTACGGACAGGCGCTGATGGCGGTGCGCGACGACGAGGAAGCGGCCGAAAGCAGCGGCATCGACGTGATGCGGATCAAGACCGCGATCTTCCTCGTCAGCGCCTTCGTGACCGGGCTGGCGGCCGGGCTCTATTTCATGGACGCGATGATCATCACGCCGGCATCCGGCTTCTCGATCTCCTGGGCGTCCTACGTCGTCTTCGTCGCCGTGGCCGGCGGCATGGGAACCGTCTCCGGCCCGCTGATCGGCGCTGTCCTCTTCGTCATCGTCGATCGCATCCTCGGCCAGATGTCCGGCCAGGGCCAACTGGTGCTCGGGCTGATATCGATCGCCCTGATGCTGTTTCTGCCGCAGGGGCTCGCCGGCCTTCTCGAGCGGCGTGGCGGGCACCGCCCCGCCCTCACCCGATCGCTACAGCAACCATCCACCTCAGGAGAAGCGCAATGACACAGCTGTTTTCAGGCTACGAGACCCAGGCCGCGCTGGATGCGGCCTATGACGTCGAGGCCTCCGTTCCCGACTTCATGATCTATGCTCGCCGCTTCATGGAAGATAGCGCGGCCGCGGAGGCGGCCATCGACGACAAGCAGCTCGGTATCGCCTACGGCCCGACGCTGATGGAGCATCTCGATCTCTACCGTCCCTCGCCTTCTCCGAAGAAGGCGCCGATCTTCGTCTTCGTTCACGGCGGCTACTGGAAATCGCTAACCTCACGGGTATTCTCCATGGTGGCGCCGGGACCGGTCGCGGCGGGTGCCTGTGTCGTCAACGTCACCTACGATCTCTGCCCCACCGTCGAAATCGGCGAGATCGTCCGCCAGGTCAGGGCCGCCGTCGCCTGGACCTACAGGAATGCCGAATCTTTCGGCGGCGATCCCGACAGGATCGTTGTCGGCGGGCATTCCGCCGGCGGCCACCTGACGGCCACCACGCTGCTGACCGACTGGTCGCGCTACGGCCTGCCTGACGACACAGTGAAGGCCGGTTTTGCAATCAGCGGCCTGTTCGACCTGACACCGCTTGCCGGCAGCTTCCTGCAGCCGTCGCTGAGGCTGACGCCGACAACGATCCAGAACGACAGCCCGCTGTTGAATGTCCGCAAGCTCGCCGCACCGCTTGCGCTGACCTGGGGCGATGCGGATCCGGAGGCTTTTGCCGGGCAGTCCCGGCGTTTCGAAGAGGCCTGGCAAGCCAGCGGCAATTGCTCCAGAAGCTTCGTCCTGCCGAATGCAAACCACTTCGAAGTGCTGGAAGGCTTCAAGACGCGCGATGGAATAATGACCCGCACCGTCATGAATCTCTTCGACGGAAAGCTACCGCGTTGAAAAGGTTGAGGCAGGTGCGGCCGGGCGGCGGATCATCCTGAAACACACCCTGTCAGTATTTACGGGATGTTCACCATGCCAGCCGCATCGGCCTTCGCAGGCCATGATTGCCGGTTAAGTGTCTAGCGAAACTCGATCCCGAGTCGCTTCAGACATAGGAACCTCATGGGCTATCTGACATCCGATGTTCAATCGCTCCTGCACGAGCTCGATCTGTTCGCAGCCGACCTTTCGAATCTGACGAAATCGGTCGAGGTGACGGCGCTCGAGCTTCGCTTTGCCATGCTGCGGGCGATGATCGAGGATAGCCTGGGCATCAACTCGTCGAACGACAATACGGCATCGGAAAGCCTGGATGGAGCCGGTCATGCGAGCTGACCGGATGAAAATGCGCGCCTCGCTTGCCCGCATCCACGCCGATGCCCGGCACATGCCGCTGACGCAGCTGTCACTGGAGACGGCCGCCTTCATCGCCGAGCTGGAGCGTGTCGCGATATCGCTGCCGGGCATGACCGATATCGGCAAACGCGACGAGCTGACCAAGGTCTGCGAGGCGGGGTTTGAGCTGTCGGGAAAGCTCGACGACGGGACGCCGGCAGCGGCTGAATTCGAGGATGCCATTACCGGACTGGGCATGATGCAGGCGAGCGAGAGCGAGCTGCTGGAAGCCATTGTCGGCGTCGCGCAATCGGCTCTCGCCCTGCTGACGGCCAGGGATGGCCGCGCGGACGGGGCGCGCTAATCGGAGCCCCGCCAAGTCAGGGGCCACCTATTCGATGACCGCCAGACGCGCCCCGAATTTTTCGGCGAGCGCCCGGCATTCGGCGCAATCGAGCATCAGCTCTCCCATCACAACCTTGGCGCCGCGATGCTCGCAGGCGGCCTTTTCCAGGCTGGCCACATGCAGGATCGCGTTGCCGAGCAGCATGTTGCACGGGCTTTCCTCGAGATCGTCGCCATGCACATTGTGAAGATGGACGCCCGAGACCGTCGCCAGCCAGTCGCGCTTCATCAGAACTTCTTCGTCGTCGACCACTGCACTATCCTCCTTGAGCAACCGGACGATCGCAGACGTCAGCCATGGCGCTTGAAATACTGCACCTCGCGCTCATGCTTCTCGGCGGCCTCGCGGCTCTTGAACGTCCCGAGATTGCGCCGCTTGTGGGTCTTCGGATCGACCTTGCGGGAATAAAGCCGGTATTCGCCGGATTTCAGCTTGCGGATCATGGTCATCTCCTCTGCATTCCATAAATTCGCGGAATGGCCTCCCGGTTCCCGACTACGGCATGGACAACCGCTTAGCGCCTCCTTAATCATGCTGCGAATGCGGAGATTTCCGGCTTTGACGCCGTGACGGTGTACTCTGTATGGTTTTCCTGTCTTGGCTGAGGGCTGGACATGAGTACACGCCGTTGGGAAATGCCGGTTCTGGTCGCCTGCAAGCGAACGGGCGACATGCATATCGTGGCGACGACAGCAGAGGCGCTGGCCATCCTGCTGAACGCATGGCCGGTTTCGAACGGCCGCGCCTTCATGGAAGCACTGCAGATCTGCTCGGATGTCGAGGCCGGGCTGCGCACGCCGCTGGAAGCGAGGCTGAGCTTCATCTCCGCCGCCTCCGAGGCAGGCGTCCCGATCGAAGCGCCTGCCGTCGTCTAGGTCCTGTTGACAAAGTGTTTTTGCCAATGCGACCGTAGGGTGGCGGGGATACCATGACGGCACTTAGAGTCTATGACCTCAAAGATCACGTTCTTGCGTTTGATCTCAGAGACTTGCTGCGACTTTTGGCCCCTCGTTCTTTAGAAGCATGCTGGGTGGTCTCGACAGTCAAGTCGTCCAAGCCGGGGCACGAGTGGTTTGAGGCTACCGGTGAAGGGGGCGAACGGCTTGAGGGGTTGGCGCAAGACGATGGCCGGCTTTCGGGCTCTGATTTAGCCGCCATAGCTGAGAATACACAACAGGTTATCTGGGGAGAGTTTGTTGGCTCGGAACCCACGCAGTCAGAACGGCCGTGGGTGATAATTCGGGCGATCGATAGCACGTTCTATGAGATCGATTCGGATGACGAGGCGGTGCTGAGTAAAATTAGCTCGACCTACAAAGACGTCCGAACGGGGGAGGCTCCGATTACGTCATGGCTCCTGGACCATGGCGACGGATGATGGCAGCCAGGCGCGAACGGCGGCCAGAGCAAGAAAAGTCATGAACGACCTCGCCGTAAAAGCAGTCTTGAACTGCGCGCTTCGGACCAAGGGCAGTCGCCGCAAGACAAGAAGATGCGTCACCTCGTCCTGGTTCTCTGGCACAGCAGGTCTTGTTCGCGTTCTCATTTCGAGAATAGAAGAGCCTCGACAGTTGAGATGCCTGGCCGATGCGGCGGTTTATTCCCTATCACCGTTGATCCCCTTAGCGGCACCGAGGACCTGCTCCTCGCCGCACCATCCGCCTCCCCGGCACAGATTTCTCACTGAAGACAGCAATTCATCTGACAGGCCGATCCATGCCCCCTAAAGGACTGCGCGACGCAGCGAGCAAGCGCTCCCTATCATCCAGGCTCTTCCACCCCATGCTGGCGGGCGCGACGCTGCGCGACCGGCTTCTCGCCTGCCTCGGGGCGCTGGTGGCGATCGCGCTCACCGGTCTTATGTGCGGATTGCTGTTTGGCGAAGGATCGCATCTGCCGCTGATCGTTGCGCCGATGGGCGCCTCCGCCGTGCTGCTCTTTGCCGTGCCGGCGAGCCCGCTGGCGCAGCCCTGGTCGATCATCGGCGGCAATACCATCTCGGCGATCATGGGCGTTGCCGCCGCCAGCCTGATCAAGGATCCGATCATCGCCACCGGCGTCGGCGTTTCCCTGGCGATCGCCGCCATGTCCTTCACCCGCTGCCTGCATCCGCCGGGCGGTGCTGCGGCTTTGACGGCCGTTCTCGGCGGGCCTGTCGTCGCCAGCTGGGGAATGCTGTTTCCCTTCGTGCCGGTGGCGCTGAACTCCTGCCTGCTGGTGGCGATCGGTCTGCTGTTCCACAAGCTGTCGCGCCACAACTATCCGCATGTTGCCGCCGCCCCTGTGAACACGCACCTGACGGCCGATCCGCCGGCAGCCGAGCGCACCGGATTTCGCGACGAGGATATCGATGCGGCGCTCGCCGCCTTGAACGAAGCCTTCGACATCGATCGCGCCGATCTCGGCCGCGTGCTGCGCCGCGTCGAATTCGAGGCCGTTGCCCGCTCGAACGCCGAAATCACCTGCGCCGACATCATGTCGCGCGACGTCATCGCCATCGATTTCGATGGTACCGTCGAGCAGGCCCGATGGCTGCTCCTCCACCACAATATCCGCACGCTGCCGGTCAGGGACGCCGAGAGGCGGCTGATCGGAACGGTCGGCCTGCGCGAAATCGCTCTCCTGCCAGGCTCACTGGAGGGTCAGATTTCGGAAGCGGTCACCGCCCGCGCCGAAGACCGGGCCTTCGATCTCCTGCCGCTTCTGACCGATGGCCGCACCCACGCCGTCATCATCGTCGACGACGCAGATCATATCCTCGGGCTGATCTCGCAAACCGATCTGCTGAGCGCCGTCGCCCGGTCGCTTCCGAAGAAAGAGGGACCGCCTATCTCAGCGCAACGTAGCTGAGCAGGCAGGCGACCGACAAAGCCGCCGTCATCCGCGGATTGTCCTGATCGAAGACCAGCGCCACCAGAAGGCCACCGCCGATGGCGACGGCCGCATACCACAGCCCCCGATCGGAAACCGCCAGCGCGAGTGCCGCCAGGAACACCGCACTCGCCACCATCGTCACCGGCGAGGACTGCTCGCCAATCTCGCCTTTCGCAAGATATGGCAGGCTGAACCGGCGCAGGCTGAGGCCAAGTGCTGCGGCAAGAAGCAGGCAGGTTATCGCAAGGTTGAACATGGGCACCCATCGATCTGTCGATATCAGATCGAAGCAAGCGCCGTGCCACCCCCGTAATCCGGGTGTTTTCCGCCTATGTCAGCTGAAGGCTGACTATTTCGCCAGCAGGGCGCGCCTTTTTTCGGCAGGCAGCTATTCCGCGCGGGGCACACTTGCGGCCACCGGCTCATCCGCGCCCACCTCCGACAAAAGCCAGCTTTGGAACTCCTCCGCCACGGGATGGCTCTGCTTTTCCTCGGGGCGGACGACGTAGTAGGCGTTTTCGGTGCGCATCGTCGTCGGCAGCAGCGGGGTGAGGAGGCCGGAGCGCAGTTCTTCCTCGATCAGGTAGGTCGGCAGCAGGGCGGCGCCGAGGCCGGATATGGCGGCCGAGACCATCATCGAGAACTGGTCGAAGCGCAGGCCGTGATAGGCGTTTTCGATGCCGAGTTCCTGCAGGCGGGAGAAATCGGACCACAGCTTCGGGCGGGTGGTCAGATGCAGAAGCGGCATTTGCGTGAAGTCCGGGCGGCCGTCGACGCGGTACTGCTTGGCGAGCTCGGCGCTTGCGGCCGGGATCACGGTTTCGTCGCAGAGGAAGACCGGAGTGCCGCCCGCCCAGACCGGCAGGCCGTAATGGATGGCGAGATCGAAGCTGTCTTCCATGAAGCTGAACGGCTTCGAGCGGGATTCGATTGTCAGCGACACATCGGGGCAACGCGCCAGAAAGCGGCCGAGCCGCGGCACCAGCCATTTCGCCCCGAATGTCGGCAGGGTCGCAACCTTCAGCGTGGCGCGCATGCGCCCGGCAGCGGCCGCATCGATCATCAGCCGCTCGGAACGCGACAGAAGATCCCGAACCTCCGGAAGCAGCCGGCGCCCGGCCTCCGACAGGATGACCCGCTGGCGTATCCGCTCGAACAGCTTCAGCCCGGTCTGCTTTTCGAGATCGGCGATCTGGCGGCTGATGGCGCTCTGCGTCAGGTTCAGCTCCTCGGCGGCGCGCGAAAAATTTCCATGCCGTGCGGCGCATTCGAAAGCCTGCAACGTGACGATATCGGGAACCAGGCTTCTGCGCATGTCATTCCGTTTCGGCATCAAGTTAGGTGTAGATTTCACAACACGAGACTATATGGACGGAATATAGTGCATTTCGAGCATGAAGTCCTATCGTTTTCGAAGGTTGAGCAAAATGACGAAGCACGTCACGTCGAGCGAAATCCGGTCGTCCTTTTCCGCGGCCATGTCGGCCATGTACCGCACCGAGGTTCCCGCTTACGGAACGCTCATGGATCTGGTCGCCCGCGTCAATGACGAGGCTCTCTCCGCCGAGCCGGAACTCAAGACGCGCCTTGACGCGACCGACAATCTGGAGCGCATTTCCGAGGAGCGCCACGGCGCGATCCGTCTCGGAACGGCTGAAGAACTGGCGATGATGCGTCGCGTCTTTGCCGTCATGGGCATGTATCCGGTCGGCTATTACGATCTCTCGACTGCAGGCGTTCCGGTTCATTCGACCGCCTTCCGGCCGGTCGGCGACGCCGCGCTGAAGCGCAATCCCTTCCGCGTCTTCACCTCGCTGCTCCGCCTTGATCTCATTGCCGACGCTGAGCTGCGCGAGGAAGCGGCAAAGATCCTGGCGACCCGCCGCATCTTCACCGATGCGGCGATCGAGCTGACGAAGAAAGCCGAAGAGAACGGCGGGCTGACCAAGGATGATGCCGATCGTTTCGTAGCTGCCGTGCTCGAAACCTTCCGCTGGCACGACAAGGCGATCGTCGATGTCGCGATGTACCATCGTCTGCATGACGCGCACCGCCTGATTGCCGACGTCGTCTCCTTCAAGGGCCCGCATATCAATCACCTGACGCCGCGCACGCTCGATATCGACAAGGTGCAGAGCCTGATGCCCGACTACGGCATTGCGCCGAAGGCCGT
Organism: Rhizobium sp. FG96; assembly: GCF_057808655.1. Lineage (NCBI taxonomy): Bacteria > Pseudomonadati > Pseudomonadota > Alphaproteobacteria > Hyphomicrobiales > Rhizobiaceae > Rhizobium > Rhizobium sp. FG96. The sequence continues at coordinate 190,633 of NZ_JBMDIL010000002.1, forward strand.
TGTGGAGGGTCCGCCGACCCGGCGCTGCGCCATTCTGCTGCGCCAGACATCGTTCAAGGCGCTCGAAGAAGCCGTCGCCTTTTTCGATGGCAAGGGCGGCTGGCAGACCGGCTCGCATACAGCGCGTTTCGGCGAGATCGAACAGCGCGGCATCGCGTTGACGCCGAAGGGCCGCGGCCTCTACGACCAGCTTCTGGAACAGTCGCGCAAGGTCGTACGCCCGGCGGCCGACGGTTCGAATGCCGAGGCCTATGAGGCAGCGCTTGCCGCCACCTTCGAGGCCTTCCCCGATGACTGGGCAACAATCCGCGCCGAAGGGCTCGGCTATTTCAGCTATTCGCTGACCGAGAAGGGCATGAAGGCATCGACGGATGCGGCCGACATCGAAACGCTGGTTTCGGACGGTCTCGTCCAGTTCGACCCGATCGTCTACGAAGACTTCCTGCCGGTCAGCGCCGCCGGGATTTTCCAGTCCAATCTCGGCGACGGCGCGCAACAGGAATTCGTCGCCAGCCCCAACCAGCAGCGCTTCGAGACCGATCTCGGCGCCAAGGTTCTCAACGAATTCGATCACTATGCAGGGATCGAGCAAGCATCGATCGACGAATGCCTTTCGAGGCTCTCGCGCCGCCCCGCGGCTCAGTAATCGTCAACACACGGCAGCAATCCGCACAGGAGTCCGGCACATGAACATTTCCGTAAAGTCCTCTTCCGTCCTCGACGAAGCACACGCCATTCTCGATCGCCTCGGCGTCGACAAAGCAGCCTATACCGATGGCAGCATGGTTTCCTTCTCCCCCATCACCGGCGAGAAGATCGGCAAGCTGAAGACCGTCGACGCGAAGGGTGCAGCCGCTGCGATCGAAGAGGCGCATGCCGCCTTCCAGACCTGGCGCCTGACGCCCGCCCCGAAGCGCGGCGAACTCGTGCGTCTTCTCGGTGAGGAATTGCGCGCCGCCAAGGCCGATCTCGGCCGCCTCGTCTCGATCGAAGCCGGCAAGATCCCGTCTGAAGGTCTCGGCGAAGTGCAGGAAATGATCGACATCTGCGATTACGCAGTCGGTCTGTCGCGCCAGCTCTACGGCCTGACGATCGCCACCGAACGTCCCGGCCACCGGATGATGGAAACCTGGCACCCGCTCGGCGTCGTCGGCATCATCTCCGCCTTCAATTTCCCGGTTGCCGTCTGGTCCTGGAATGCTGCGCTCGCTCTCGTCTGCGGCAACAGCGTCGTCTGGAAGCCGTCGGAAAAGACGCCGCTGACGGCGCTCGCATCGCAGGCCATTCTGGAGCGCGCCCTGAAGCGCTTCGGCGACGCGCCGGCCGGCCTGTCGCAGGTCATCATCGGCGGCCGCGAGATCGGCGAAGCACTCGTCGACCACAAAAACGTCGCGCTGGTCTCGGCGACGGGCTCCACCCGCATGGGCCGTGAAGTCGGTCCGCGCCTTGCCAAGCGCTTTGCCCGCTCGATCCTGGAACTCGGCGGCAACAACGGCGGCATCGTCTGCCCGTCGGCCGATCTTGACATGGCGCTGCGCGCCATCGCCTTCGGCGCCATGGGCACCGCCGGCCAGCGCTGCACGACGCTTCGCCGCCTTTTCGTCCACGACAGCGTTTATGAAGAGCTCGTTCCGCGCCTGAAAAAGGCCTATGCCAGTGTCTCCGTCGGCAACCCGCTCGACAGCGCAGCTCTCGTCGGCCCGCTCGTCGACAAGGCCGCTTATGACGGCATGCAGAAGGCGCTTGGCGAAGCCCGCGCGCATGGCGGCAACGTCCATGGTGGCGACCGCGTCGATCTCGGCCATCCCGATGCCTATTACGTCAAGCCGGCGCTTGTCGAAATGCCGAAGCATGAAGGTCCGGTTTTCGAAGAAACCTTCGCGCCGATCCTCTATGTCATGAAATACTCCGATTTCGACGCCGTCATTGCCGATCACAATGCGGTTGGTGCCGGCCTCTCCTCGTCGATCTTCACGCTCGACATGCGTGAGGCAGAGCGCTTCCTTGCCGCCGACGGTTCGGATTGCGGTATCGCCAACGTCAACATCGGCACATCCGGCGCCGAAATCGGCGGGGCATTCGGCGGCGAAAAGGAAACCGGCGGCGGCCGCGAATCCGGCTCGGACGCCTGGCGCGCCTACATGCGCCGTGCGACCAACACGATCAACTATTCGAAGGCCCTGCCTTTGGCACAGGGCGTATCCTTCGACATCGCATAAGGTGGACCTGTCATGACGGTTTCAGCGAAAATCGAAGAAGCGGGCTTCCGGCCCGCTTCGCGGATCGCCTCGGTCGGCGTTTCGAAGATCCTGCAGATCGGCGCGAAGGCCGCCGCCATGAAGCGTGATGGCCTTCCGGTCATCATTCTCGGCGCCGGCGAGCCCGATTTCGATACGCCCGACAACGTCAAGAATGCCGCCAAGCGGGCGATTGATGCCGGGGAGACAAAATATACCGCTCTCGACGGCACGCCGGCCCTGAAGAAGGCGATCGTCGAGAAGTTCCGCCGCGAAAACAGCGTCGACTATACGACCGAGGAAGTGACGGTTGCCACCGGCGCCAAGCAAATCCTGTTCAACGCCTTCATGGCGAGCATCAATCCGGGCGACGAGGTGATCATCCCGACGCCCTACTGGACGTCCTATTCCGATATCGTCGAGATCTGCGGCGGCGTTTCCGTGCTGATCCCCTGCGATGCAGCGGCGGGATTCCGCCTGCAGGCCGAGCAGCTGGAAAAGGCGATCACGCCGAAGACCCGCTGGGTGCTGCTCAACTCGCCGTCCAACCCGTCGGGCGCTGCCTATAGCGCAGAAGACTATCGCCCGCTACTCGACGTGCTTCTGCGCCATCCACATGTCTGGCTGATGGTCGACGATATGTACGAGCACATCGTCTATGACGATTTTGCCTTCGTGACGCCGGTTGCCATCGAGCCGCGGCTGAAGGAGCGCACGCTGACCATCAATGGCGTGTCGAAGGCCTATGCGATGACCGGCTGGCGCATCGGCTATGCCGGTGGCCCCAAGGCGCTGATCAAGGCCATGGCGGTCATCCAGAGCCAGGCCACCTCCTGCCCCTCTTCCGTCAGCCAGGCCGCCTCGGTCGAGGCGCTGAACGGGCCGCAGGATTTCCTGAAGGGCCGGCGCGACAGCTTCCGCCAGCGGCGCGATCTCGTCGTCTCCCGGCTGAACGCGATCGACGGCCTGGAATGCCGCACGCCGGAAGGCGCCTTCTACACCTTTTCGGGATGTGCGGGCGTTCTCGGCAAGACGACGCCGAAGGGCAAGAGGCTGGAAGCCGATCAGGATTTCACCGATTATCTGCTCGAAGAGGCGCATGTCGCGGTGGTTCCGGGATCGGCGTTCGGACTTTCGCCCTACTTCCGGATTTCCTACGCGACATCGGAAGCGGAGCTCGTCGAGGCCCTCGACCGCATCGAGCGCGCCTGCGCCGCATTGCGGACCTGATAGGATTCCGGCACCACTCGGCAATGATCCCACGTCTTCGCTCCGATCATGGTCAGCAGCCATCACATCCCGGCTTCTTCGAACGTCTCGTCGAAGCCGGGTTTGCTGGCGACGTGGAAACGAGCGTTGCCTCGCGCACCGTCTCGGCGACCGATAATTCGATCTACCAGATCGTGCCGTCGGGCATCCTGTTTCCGAAGGGTGTCGATGATCTGAAGGTGATCGCCAGCGTCCTCTCGGAACCTCGCTTCCAGAAGATCGCGATCGCACCCCGCGGCGGTGGCACCGGCACCAATGGCCAGTCGCTGACCTCGGGCGTGGTGGTCGATTGTTCCCGGCATATGAACCGCATTCTGGAGATCGATCCCGCAAGGCGGGTCGCCCGCGTCCAGGCCGGTGTCGTCAAGGACCAGCTGAACCGGGCGCTGAAGCCCTACGGCCTCTTCTTCGCACCTGAGCTATCGACCTCTAACCGCGCGACGATCGGCGGCATGGTCTCGACGGATGCCTGCGGCCAGGGCTCCTGCCTCTATGGCAAGACCTCCAATCATGTGCTCGGCCTGCATATCGTTCTCACCGACGGTTCTGACTGGTGGTCGCGACCGATGGATGATGCGGAGCTTGCCGGCATCATGACGCAGCAGGACCGCATCGGCGACATCCACCGCACGGTGGAGACGATCGCGCGGGAAAAGCGCGAGTGCATCGCCGCGGTGTTTCCGAAGCTCAACCGCTACATGACCGGTTACGACCTCGCCCATATCCGCCGCGAGGACGGCCGTTTCGACCTGAACGCCATCCTTTGCGGTTCGGAAGGCACGCTGGCGATGATTGCCGAGGCGGAGCTGAACCTCCTGCCGATCCCGGCAAAGGCCGCACTCGTCAATATCCGCTATGGCGACTTCAACGCGGCGCTCGAGGATGCCCGCAGCCTGACGGCGCTGAAGGTCGCCTCGGTCGAGACCGTCGACGAAAAGGTTCTCGGTCTCGCCCGGAAGGACATTGTCTGGACCGGCATCGCCGGCTTCTTTCAGGAGGGTGACGCGGTTGCGGCAAACGGCATCAACATCGTCGAGGTGCTTGCCGATGATGCAGCCGGGCTCGAAGAGAAACTTGCGGCACTGACGCAAACGCTCGATCGGGGGCAGGATGCCGGACGGCTCGGCTACACGGTTGCCCGCGATCCCCAGGATATCGAGGCGATCTGGACGATGCGCAAGCGCGCCGTCGGCCTGCTCGGCAATGTCGATGGCCCCATCAGGCCGGTTGCCTTCGTCGAGGACACGGCGGTGCCGCCGGAGAATCTCGCGGCCTATATCCGCGAGTTCCGCGCGCTGCTCGACGATGCCGGCGTCTCCTACGGCATGTTCGGCCATGTCGATGCCGGCGTGCTCCACGTCCGCCCGGCGCTCGATCTCACCCGCGAGGATCATGTGCCGATGGTGCGCCGGATCAGCGATGCCGTGGTGGCGCTGACGCGCAAGCATGGCGGCGTCTTATGGGGCGAGCATGGCAAGGGTGTGCGCTCCGAATATGTGCCCGAATTCTTCGGCGATCTCTATCCCGACCTGCAGGACATCAAGCGCGCCTTCGACCCGGAAAACCGGCTCAATCCCGGCAAGATCGCCGCGCCGTCCTCGGCGCCCGCCCCCCTCCTGAAGATCGACGAGGTGCCGCTGCGCGGTGCATCCGACCGGGTGATCGGCAACGAGATTCGCGCTGCCTTCGACAATGCCGCCTATTGCAACGGCAACGGCGCCTGTTTCGATTTCGACGAGACGAGCCCGATGTGCCCCTCCTACAAGGCCACGCGCGACCGGCGGTTCTCGCCGAAGGGCCGCGCCATGCTGATGCGGGAATGGCTGCGGCTGCTCGCCGACAAGGGTATCGATCCCCGCAAGGAAGCCGGACGTCTGCGGAGCGGCAACTCGTTTGCCCGTCTTCCGGCGCGCCTCTTCAACAGCCTCAATCCCAAAAACCGCGCCGACTTCTCACATGAGGTGCGCGAGGCCATGGACAGCTGCCTCGCCTGCAAGGCCTGCGCCGGGCAATGTCCCGTGAAGGTCAGCGTTCCCGCCTTACGCTCCAAGTTCCTGGAGCTCTACTATGGCCGCTACCTGCGGCCGCTGAAGGACCCGCTCGTCTCGGCGATCGAGACCACTCTGCCGTGGTTGAGAAGGGTCAGGCCGCTCTACAATCTCGCCGCCGGAACAGCTCTCGGCCAGCGCCTGATGCGGACCGCCGGCCTGACATCGCTTCCGCTGCTGCCGAAGACCTCGCTGCAGACAGCGGCAAGCCGTCTCGGCATCGCCACTGCGGACCCCGAGGCCCTTGCCAAGCTCTCCGCCGCTGAGCGGCAGGCCATCGTCGTCCTCGTGCCGGATGCCTTCACGGCGTCTTTCGATCCCGACGTGGTGATCGCCGCGATCAAGCTGGCGCAGAAGATCGGGCTTTCGCCGCTGCTTGCCGCATCGCACGTCAACGGCAAGGCGCTGCATGTTCACGGCTATCTCGGCCAGTTCGAGAAGGCTGCCCTCAAGACAGCGAACCATTTGCAGCGGCTCGCGGAGACCGGCGTGACGCTTGTCGGCCTCGATCCCTCCATGACGCTCGCATTCCGCAGCGAATACAAGGGCACCGCACTCTCCGCACCGGTGCTGCTGCCGCAGGAATGGCTGGCCGCCAATCTCGAGCGGCTGGCGAAGAACATCACGACGCCCTCCGGCAGGCGCTTCCAGCTGCTGCCGCATTGCACCGAACGCAGCAATGCTCCGGCCTCGACGGCACAATGGAAAGCCGTCTTCGACGCCGTCCAAATCAAGCTTGACACCATCCAGGCGGGGTGCTGCGGCATGGCCGGAACCTTCGGCCACGAGACCCGCAACCGCGCCGTGTCGGAACAGCTCTATGCGATGAGCTGGGCTGGCCCCATCGCCGCCTCGTCGGATGACACTGTCGTCATGGCGACCGGCTATTCCTGCCGCTCGCAGGCAAAGGCGATCGATGCGATCCGCCCGCCTCACCCGCTCGAAATTCTCAGCCAGCTGGTCAACTAGGCAACAAAAAACGCCCGATCGCTTCCGCGGCCGGGCGCTCTCAGCTGTTCAGCGCAGGATTACATCGCCTGCTTCAGGCGCATCGCTTCCGGATCATAGACACGGCCGAAACGGCTGTTCAGGAAGTCAGCCAGAGTGATCTCTTCCTGGCGAACGAAGCCCTTCTGCGGGAGCTTGCCGTCTGCGAGGAGATCGAGAACCGTGGTGATGCCGGCTGCAGTGGTGATCTGGATCGCGCTCATCTTCTTGCCGGCGACGACGCCCGCATAGACCTTGTTCGCGTAGGTCTCCTGCATGTAGCGGCCATCCTTCCAGCCGCAGACGGTGACGAAGATCACGACAACGTCCTGCATGGTGGCCGGAAGCGCGTTCTCGAAGAGGTCCTTCAGGACGTCACGGCGGTTCTTGAGGTTGAGGTCGTTCAGCAGCGCCTTGATGATCGCCTGATGGCCGGGATAGCGGATCGTGCGGTAGTTCATGGTCCGTACGCGGCCCTCGAGCGACTTCGCCAGCGTGCCGAGGCCGCCGGACGTGTTGAAGGCTTCATAGGTGACGCCATCGAGCGAGAACTCTTCGCGCTCTTCCATCGCCGGGACGGTCACGAGCTTGCCTTCGACGACAGCTTCGCAGGGCTCGATATATTCGTTGATCAGCCCGTCCGTGCTCCAGGTCAGATTATAGTTCAGGGCATTGGACGGATATTGCGGCAGGGCGCCGACGCGCATGCGGACGCTGTCGAGCGTATCGAAGCGGGTGGCGAGCTCATTGGCGACGATCGAAATGAAGCCCGGCGCCAGGCCGCACTGCGGAATGAAGGCGACATCGGCACCGTTCGCAAGCTCTTCGACCTTCTTGGTCGTGGCGACGTCTTCGGTGAGATCGAGATAGTGGACGGAAGCTGCGAGCGCTGCTTCGGCAACCTTGCCGGTCAGGTTGAAGGGGGCGGCCGAGAGAACGGCGAACTTGCCCTTGAGGACGGCGACCAGCGCGGCGCTATCGGTGATGTCGACGGCTGCGGTCGAGATCGCCGGATGGCGGTCGATCTTCGAAAGCTGCTTCTCGTCGCGATCGGTGACCACGACCTTGTAGTCGCCCGTCTCCGCCAGCATCAGCGCAATCGCTCCGCCGATCTTGCCAGCACCGATAACCACTATTTCCTTCATATAAATCCCCTGGGGTTTGGCTATAAGATTTTTATAAGTTTGCCGCCGAGGCAGGACGATTCATAGCGACATTACGAGCAATATGACGTAGATAATTCGGCAGAATGCCGGAGATGATCGGCAGATTGTGGGAAACATGGCACTATCTGACAAAGATCGCGAGCTGCTCGCCGTGCTCAGCGAAAATGCCCGGATGCCGGTCGCGACTCTCGCCAAGCGGCTGTCGCTGTCGCGCACGACGGTGCAAGCCCGCCTCGAACGTCTCGAGAGAGACAAGGTCATCGCCGGCTATTCGATCCGGCTGTCGGAGAGCTATGCCTCCAGCCTGGTGCGCGCGCATATCCTGATCACCATTGCGCCGAAGGCGCTGTCGCAGGTGACGGCGTCGCTGGAAAAGATGACGGCCGTAACCGAGGTGCATTCCGTTAGCGGCAGCTTCGACCTGATCGCCATCATCGCCGCACCGTCGATCTCCGAGCTCGACCAGATGATCGACGATATCGGCACGATCGAGGGCGTCGAGCGGACGCTCTCGTCGATCATCCTTTCGACGCGGATTTCGCGCTAGTCAGGCAACGCGCAAGGCAACAGCCCCACCGGCCATGCCCGCGCCGGCCGCCGCCAGCAGCAGGCACTCGCCGGAAGCAAAGCGCCGCTCTTTGTTGGCAAGCGAGAGCGACAGGGGAATGGTCGCTGCGGAGGAATTGCCGAACTCGCCGATGGTGCGCAGCGCCGCATCCGGCGCGATCGACAAGTGGTCGCAGACCGCGTCGATGATACGGGAATTGGCCTGATGCGGTGCGAAGCGGCCGATATCCTGCGCGGCAAGTCCCGCCTGCTCCATCGCCCGGGCGGCCGATTGCGTCATCATCCGCACGGCGTGGGCGAAGACCGCCTTGCCGTCGCGCATCGTCATGCGCAATTCGCCGATGTCGAAACCGGGCTCGAAGGGACGCGCGCTGCCGCCGGCAGGGATCTGGATCAGATCGTAATTCTGCCCCTCCTGGATAAGCTCGACACCGATCACACCGCTATCCCGCACGGCCGACGGCATCAGCAGGACGGCACCGGCGGCATCGGCAAAGACTGCGGCTGTACCCCGCTCCTTCATGTTGATACGCCGGCTCAGGATGTTGGCGGCAACGACCAGTACCGGCTTGCCATGCGCCCTGACGAAACCGTCGGCGAGCACCAGCGCGTAGAGAAAGCCGGCGCAGGCGCCCGCAAGGTCGATCGCACCCGAGGCGGAGAGGCCAAGGCGGAATGCCAGCAACGGCGCCGATGGCGGCAGGAGATGATCCGGCGTCGATGTTGCAAGCAGCGTCAGCGCCACGTTCCTGCGATCCACGCCAGCTTCCTGAAGAGCCATCTCGCCTGCTTTCGCCGCAATATCCGTCAGCGTTTCTCCCGCTGCCGCCCAGCGCCGCGAGCGGATGCCCGTGCGCCGTTCGATCCAGCCGGGATCGAGGCCCAGCTGCAGCTCGAGCTCCAGATTGTCGACGCGCCGCTCGGGCGCGTAATGCCCGAAACCCGCCATCCGGCTGGCAACCGTCATCGCGCCGCGCTCCTGATGAAATCGGCGGCCTCGTCGATGGCGTTGTAGGCCCTGTCGAGATCCGCCTCGGTTACGCAGTAGGGCGGCATCAGATAGATGACGTTGCCAAGCGGGCGGATGAGGAGATCGCGCTGGCGGAAGAAGGCTCTGAGGCGCGGCCCGACTTCCGAGAGATAGCCCGTCGTATCGGCCGCGAGATCGAGCGCCGCAATCGTGCCCTGCTGGCGGATATTGACGAAACGCGGATCCGAGCGAAACCGCGCGAGCCTGTCGCGATGCATCGCCGCCACTGCCTCGATGCGCTCTGCGACCGGTTCGGTACGCCAGAGCTGGAGATTGGCGACGGCTGCGGCGCAGGCGATCGGATTGGCCGTATAGGAGCTCGAATGGAAGAAGGTCCGGCGGCGGTCTTCGGAGAGATGCGCGTCGAAAATCTCGGCGGTGCACAGGGTCACCGCCAGCGGCAGGGCGCCGCCGGTGATGCCCTTCGACAGGCAGAGGATATCGGGCGCGAGACCGGTCTCATCGCAGGCGAGCAGCGATCCCGTCCGCCCCCATCCTGTCATCACCTCGTCGGCGATGAGAAGCGTACCGTATCGCTGAATGATGCGCCGGAACTCCGCCAGGAGATGAGCCGGATACATTTTCATGCCGCCTGCGCCGAGGACCAGCGGCTCGATCAAAAGGGCTGCGACATCCCCACCGCGGCAGAACCGCTCGAGGGCATCGAGCGTCTGCTGCTCGCGGCCGGGTTCCGGAAAGGGGATCGTATCGACATTGAAGAGCAGCGGCGCATAGGCGGCGTTGAAGACGCCGCGCTCGCCTGCGGACATCGTGCCGATCGTATCGCCGTGGTAGCCGTGCTCCATGACGACGACGCGCGAGCGCGGCGCACCATTATTGTGGAAGAAGCCGAGCGCCATCTTCAGGGCGACTTCGACCGCTGTCGATCCGCTGTCGGAATAGAAGACATGCGCCATTTCGGGCGGCGCAAGTTCGATCAGTCCCCTCGCCAATTCCTCGGCCGGCTCGTGGGTATATTCGGCAAAGATGATCTGGTCGTAGCGCTCCGCCGCAAGCCGGATCGCCTCCGTGATCACAGGATGGCGATGTCCATGCGTGATCACCCACCAGGAGGAAATCGCATCGAGAACGGAGCGACCGTCTTCGTCGATCAGATAGGCGCCTTCGGTTTTGACGATCTTCTTGAAGGCCGGTTCGAGCTTGTGCTGACTGAAAGGGTGCCAGACCGACGATGTCTTCGCAGTGCCGGTCATGCCGCAACCCCTTCCTGAAGGAGCGAGAGATCGAAATGATCCGTGAACGCCCGGCGCAGGCTCTCCGGCGTCAACACATCGAGCACCGGCAGACGGCCGAGAACCGGCACGCCGCTCATCTCGGCAATGATAGTCTGCGTGTCGGAGCGCTCCTCGCCGATGAAGGCAATCCCCACGATCGGGATGCGCCGCTGGCGCAACGCCTCGACCGAGAGCAGCGTGTGATTGATCGTCCCCAGCCCGGTGCGCGCGCAGAGAATGACCGGCTGGCCCCAGCGGGCGAAGACGTCGATATAGGTGCCTTGCCGGGTCAGCGGGACGAGCAGCCCGCCGGCGCCTTCGACGACAAGGGGACCGTCGGTCTCAGGAAGCCGAAGCGCATCGGGATCAATCGCCACGCCATCGATCTCGGCCGAAAGATGCGGAGAGACCGGCGTCTGCAGGCGCCAGGCTTCCGGGAATATCCGCTCCGCCGACAGACCGGATAGCCGCCTCACGGTCTCGCTATCCGTCTCCTCATCGAGACCCGATTGCACCGGCTTCCAGTAATAGCCATCGAGCGCGCCTGCCAGCGCCGCCGAAAAGACGGTCTTGCCGATGCCGGTATCTGTTCCGGTGACAACGAAGTACCTGCTCATGCTCTTTCCTCTTCCATCGCCTCTGCCAGCCCATCCATCATTCGTGCAATGGCGGGCTTATCGACATTGAGCGTGATCGTGATGCGGAGCCTGGCCGTGCCCACGGGCACGGTCCGCGGGCGGATCGCCCGGATGTCGAAGCCTCTGGCTTGCATCCGCTCCGCGATGCGGACGGTGCGGCTGTTGTCGCCGATGATGACAGGCAGGATCTGCGTGCCGCTTGCTGGCATGCCGAAGCGGCCGGAGAATTCGCCATTGGCATAGTCGATCAGCGCATGCAGCCGGCTGCGCCGCTCCGGCTCACTGGCGAGAATGCCGAGCGCATGGCGCACACTGGCCGCCTGCAGCGGAGACGGCGCCGTCGAATAGATGAAAGGACGCGCCCGATTGACGAGGAAATCGCAGAGCACGCGATTGGCGCCGACAAGCGCGCCAGCCGAACCCAACGCCTTGCCGCAGGTATGGAGAACGATGACGTTGTCGCGGCCTTCGAACCCGGCCGAATAGCCGATCCCACCTCTGCCATGCACGCCCGTTGCATGCGCCTCATCGATGAAGAGAAAGCCATTGTGGCGATCGGCGATAGTGAGAAGCTCGGAGAGCGCGCTGCGGTCACCATCCATCGAATAGAGGCTTTCGACGACGATCCAGGGAAAGCCGGTGCCGCCAGCGGCGCGCCAAGCGCGGATCGCATCCTCGACCGCATCGGGATCATTATGCGGCACTGCGGCCATCTCGGCCTTCCCCGCCTTCATTCCTTCATGGGCGCTGGCGTGGACGAGGCAATCGTAGACGATGAGATCGCCGCGCTGCGGCAAGGTCGAGAGGATCGCCAGATTGGCGGCATAGCCGCTGCCGAAATAGAGCATCCGCTCGCAGCCGAAGAAGGCGGCCGCCTCTTCCTCGAGCGCCTCATGCTCGGCATGATTACCACGCAGTAGGCGCGATCCACCCGCACCCGCGGGAACGCCGCGTTCGATCGCGGCGAACAATGCATCGCGCATCTCCGCCGACGCGGCCAGCCCCAGATAGTCGTTGGAGGTGAAGTCGGCGCCGGTATCGCGCTTCAGCGCGCGCAACCGGCCCTTCTGGCGAAGCTGGCCGAGCGCCGCGCCGTAGCGGGCAAGCCGGTCAGCACTCACCCGGGATCTCCAGGCTGGTAGCGGTCATGCCGAGCCGGGCGAGCAGGTTCGAATCCCGATCATTACCAGGGTTGGCCGCCGTCAGCAGCGTATCGCCGATGAAGATCGAGTTGGCGCCGGCAAAGAAGCACAGCGCCTGCATCTCGTCGCTCATGGCGGTGCGCCCCGCCGTCAGGCGGACGGAGGACGCCGGCATCATCAGCCGTGCCAGCGCGATGATGCGGATGAATTCGATCGGATCGACGGGATCGACATTGGCCATCCTGGTTCCCGGCATCGGGATCAGCAGATTGATCGGCACGCTCTCGGGCGGCTCCGGCAGATTGGCGAGCGTGACGAGCATGTCGATCCGATCGTCAACCGTCTCGCCCATGCCGAGAATGCCGCCGCTGCAGACCTTGATGCCGGCTTCGCGCACATGCGCCAGGGTCTCCAGGCGATCGGAGAAGCTGCGGGTGGTGATGACTTCGGGATAGAAGCGTTCCGAGGTGTCGACGTTGTGATTGTAGTAGTCGAGACCGGCGTCGGCGAAGGTTTCCGCCTGCTCGGGCGAGAGCATCCCGAGGGTCATGCAGGTTTCGAGGCCGAGCGACTTCACGCCCTTGACCATGGCGACGATCGCCGCCTCGTCCCTCGCCTTCGGGCTGCGCCAGGCAGCGCCCATGCAATAGCGGGTGGCGCCGCTCTCCTTGGCCTTTCGGGCCTCCGACATGACGTCGTCGAGCTTCATGAGCTTGGAGGCAGCAAGACCCGAGGCATGCGCCGACTGGCTGCAATAGCCGCAATCCTCGGGACAGCCGCCGGTCTTGACGTTGAGCAGCTTGCTGAGCTGAACCTCATTCGGATCGAAGTTGGCGCGATGAACGCCATGCGACCGGTAAAGCAGGTCGTTGAAGGGCAGGTCATAGAGTTCCCGCGCCGAATCCAGCGTCCAACGGCTTTCGGCAGATCCGCGCTCCGCCGCCATCGCCACTTCAGTTTTCAGCATGTCGCCTTCCTCTTTATCGATCTCAAGGCAACGCACAAAAACTCATTGAATTATAGCTTATCTATAATTATGCTGCCTATCGAAAAGGCTATCGGCCGATTTTGACTCAATCAATCTATTTTTTAATAGATTATCTATGGAATACTATGGCTGAGACCGTCGCAGAACGCATGGCCCGGGTGATCGGGGAGAGAATTGTTTCCGGAGAACTGCCGGCCGGAACACCGCTTCGGCAGGATCATATCGCCGAGGAATTCGACGCCAGCCATGTACCCGCCCGCGAGGCCTTGCAGCTGCTTCGCGCCCAGGGGCTCGCCGTCAGCCTGCCGCGCCGCGGTATGCGCGTCGCCCCCTTGGATCAGGCCTCGATTCAGGAAACCGTCGAGATCCGCGCGGCGCTGGAGGCGCTGGCGCTGCGGCATGCGGCACCGAGGATCAATGCGGCGGCGCTTGAGCGGATTGAGCTGGCACTGGCGGCCGGCGACAAGGCGGAGACCATCGCCGAATGGGAGAGCGCCAACCGCGTCTTCCACCGCGAACTGGTGAGCGCATGCCGCATGCCGAGACTGCTGGCGATGCTCGACGACTTACAGCTCGCCAACTCGCGCATCATCTTCTCGGCAACCCGCTCGGCCGGCTGGCGGCCGGGATCCAGCATCGCCCACCGGCAGATCGTCGATGCACTGAGAAGGCGGGATTATCACGCTGCGGTCTCGCTGCTCGACGCCCATATCCGGGCGCTCGAACGTGCGACTGCGGACGGCAAGCCGTCATCGCGCGAAACGAGGCCGAAAGGCTAGGACCGATCGACATTCAGTTCAGGTTGAGCCGAATATATCGGCCCTAATCGCGAACCGGCGGTTCGAACTTGAGAATCAACCGGTCTTCGTCATCCTGCCGCTGGACGAATTCCGTCAGGCGGCTGCGGGCGGGTTCTCCGAGCGTCCTCGCGGTTTCGGATATCAAGAGCTCGGTCAGCGCGAAGGCCGCGGTCATGGAATCGAAGGGTTCTAGGCCCTTGTTGCTGGCGGTCAGCAGCGCCGTTGCCTTGGAGGCAAGCGGTGAGAGATACTGATCCGTGACCAGAATGATCTTAGCGCCCTTATTGATCGCCTCGATGCCCCAGTTGATCGTCGTCTGCTGGTAGCGGCGGAAATCGAAGATCACGGCAACGGTCGAGGGACTGATGTCGACGAGGCTATGAATATCAGGCACCGAAAGACGCACCTGCGGGCGCAGGATCGACAGGTAGCGATAGAGCTGCTGGGCCAGAACCTGGCTGAAACGACCGCCGACCACGACGATATCGTGTTCCCGGTCGCAGAGCAGCCGCACAGCATTGGCGATCTCGTCATCGCTGAGCGAGGCGAACGTGTTGCGGATACTTTCAAGATAGACGAGCTGCGCCTGCCCGGCGGGCGAGGATTCATCCGACGAGGCGCGATTGTTGGGATAGCTGCCAACCGGCGAGAACAGCCGGTTCTGGGCTTCCTGGCGCAGCGCTTCCTGGAATTCCGGATAGCCTTCGAAACCCATCTTGCGGACGAAGCGGACGACGGTCGGCGGGCTTGTTCCGGCATTGGCGGCAAGCTGGACGATCGGCACGAGGCCGCCCATCGGGTAATTTTCGGAGATCGAATTGGCTACGGCGAGTTCGGCTGGCGGCAAGCGATCGCGAAGCACCCTGATGCGCTGTGAAACAGTCCCATCGGCTCCGTCTTTCTCTGTCATTCCGCCTTTTTTCGCTACCATTGCCGCTTCGGTTGTATTCGACCGCCCGGCCTGCGGCAAGCCCGGCCGGACGAATATCGAGACGAACCGGAAGGCGCGGAGACCGAACGCGATCGGTCCCAGGTGCTAGAGGTCGAGCACCAGCTTGCGCGTTCTCGATCGGCCAACGCAGATCATCATCGTCCGGTTTGCCTGCCGCTCCTCATCGGACAGCACCGTGTCACGATGTTCAGGCAGCCCGGCAAGCACGGCCGTCTCGCAGGTGCCGCAATAACCGTCGGCACAGTAGAAGGACAGACCCTGGCGGACCGTGCGGGCGCATTCGAGGATCGTCTGGCCCTTGCCGACGGTGACCGTCGCGCCGGTCTTGCGCAGCTCGACCTCGAAAGCGCCATCGGCATCGCAAGCCTGCTGCGTGGCATCGTCGGCGATCGCCTCGACATCTGCAGCAACGGCGATCTCGGCGCGGCCGAAGCGCTCCATGTGGAGATGGATCGACGGGCGGCGCGCAACCTGCGCCGCCAGCGCATCCATCAGGCCATTCGGACCGCAGGTATAGACTGCCGTTCCATCCGGCAGGCCATCGACCAGCACCGCAAGATCGATGCTCGTGCCCTCATCGTCGATATGAATACCGGCTTGATCAGGATCTGCCGGCGAGAGGCCGGCGACTGTTTCCAGATAGGCCATCCGCCCGCGCGAGCGGCCGAGATAGTAGAGCCGCCAGGGTCTTCCCTCCTGCTTCAACCTGTCGATCATCGGCAAGATCGGGGTGATGCCGATCCCTCCGGCGACGAAGACGTTATACCCGGCCGGTTCCAGGGCGAAGGAGTTCTTCGGCTCCGTGGTAAAGACGGTATCGCCCGGCAGCAGCTGTTCGTGAACATATTGCGAGCCGCCGCGGCTCTGCGGTTCGCGCAGGATCGCCAGCTCGTAGCTGCGGCCTGGATCGCCAGAGACGATCGAATAGGCGCGCGCCAATCCACCGGGAAGCGCAAGCTCGATATGGGCTCCCGGCTCCCAAGCCGGAAGGTCCGCCCCGGCAAGCCGCAGCCTCACGATGCCATCGGCTGCAGCCTCCTTGCTTTGCACGGTCAACCGCAGCCGGAACTTCGGGGCGACCGCGGTTTCTGGGGGCATTCTGAAGGCTGCAGCAGAGGCGTTCATCATCTTATCTCACAGCAGGAACGTCATGTTGTGGTGGCTGCGCGGGGCATCGAGCAGGCAGACGACCTTGCGGTCGATCTTGGTGATCCCGTCCTCTTCGACGAAGACGTGCCCCATCCAGCCGCTGAAGGTCTGGATCTCGTGGCCGGCGCGCATCTCCTGGATCAGGAACTGCGAGCGCACCTTCACTTCCGACTTGTTCTCCGACGGCATCCGCACGAAGGCCGTGCTGATATGCGAGGTGTAGGAGGGCGGAAGCTGGGAATAGGCAACGCCGGTGCGCAGCCAGACGATGCGGTCGCCGAGGCGGCGGCGGTCGTCGAAGGCGATCGTCACCTGGCGCTGGGGATCGGCCCTGACAGGATCGGGCAGATCGCCGACAGCCGGAACCCAGTAGACGCATTTGCGGCTGTAAAGCTGATACCAGCGCTCGAAGGCGCGCCGGTCGAGCAGCCAGTTTTCCTCGGTGATCAGCGCCTCGTAGATATGCCGCTCGGCCTCGCTGAGCAGCATGCCCTTGCCGTCCCACTCAACCATGTCATGACGCAGCTTGGCGTAATAGGCATCGTCGATATAGGTCGAATCCAGCGTGTCGCGCAGGATATCTTCGAGCGTGAAGCCGCCCTGCATCGGGTCTGTCTTGATGTTCATTGCGCCACCCATGCGTTGCCGGATTCCATTCGTTTCAGCCATTCCCGCCAGAAGACGCGCAGCGGCAACTCGTCGGAAACCGGGCCGGTCAGCATGCCCTTGGCACCGATATATTCCTTGCCGGTATCGAGATGGCGGCTGGTCTGAACCCAGGCGACTTCCTCGATTTCGAGACCGGCCTGGCATTCTTCGAAATTGGCGAGATCGTCCGGCTCGCCGAAGGAGGGAAAATCCTCCTGCAGGCGCATGCGCAGCGAGTTCACCTCATCCGGCAGATCGTCGGCGACGAGCGCCGTCGCATACCAGTTGATATGGGTCTGGTTGACGCTCTGCGGTTCGAGAACCTGGATCTGGTTGCCGATGATCAGGAGGTTCGGGAAGATGTTGAGGTTCATGCCCGAGCCCATGACGACGTCGAGCGCATCCTCGCCCTTTTCGCCCAGACGCTCGCGGATGATGCGCGCATAGGCATCCTCGCCCGGCATCGGCGCAGACTGGTCCCAGTAGCGGGTGATCTCGGCGCGCTGGTCGATGAAGGTGCCGCCATTGCCGGTATCGGCAACCGTCTGCAGGCCGTCGTCGACATTGCCCAGCGTCCACTGCATGTCGACGCCGCCGCCATAGCGGTCTTTGCGCATGCGCAGCAGCGAGGCATGCGAGAAGCCCGGATGATAGCCGTCGGCGGCGTTGTCGTAGATGAGCTTCCAGTTGCCGGCGCACATCAGCTTGTGGGCGCCGCGGCGCAGCTGGATCTCGGCGCCTGGCCAGCGGTCGAGCCACTCGTCGAGCAGCTGCACCGAGGGACCGAGATGGGTCTTCAGGTCCGGCAGGTCGTGATTGAACGTGCCGAAGATAAAGCCGCGATAGCTCTCGACGCGCAGCTTGCCGAGCCCGAGCTCGCTCTTGTCGAAGGATGGGCCGTAGCCCTCCTCCATCGGCACGGCGGCGAGCTCCCCCGTGTTGGTGAAGGACCAGTTGTGATAGGGACAGGTAAAGCGGCGCGCATTGCCCTCGTCCTGCCGGCAGATCGTCGCGCCGCGATGGGTGCAACGGTTCAACAGACCGTGGAACTTGCCCTCGCGGTCGCGGGTGACGATGACCGGGCGCAGGCCGAGCCGCTTGCGCACGAAGTCGTTCGGGTTCGGCAGCTCGCTGGCGTGAGCGAGATACGTCCAGGTGCCGCCGAAGATGCGGCTCATCTCGAGATTGAAGATGCTGGCGTCTGTGTAAAGGGTACGGTGAACCCGCCGGTCTTCGATCAGATGACCGAAGCCCATTGTTGCAGTGTGAACGTTCACGTCAATTTTCCTTTGTTGCTGCCGTCTCAGTAGCGCGTGAAATACTCACGATGCTCCCATTGGGTCACGGCATCGGGGTTCTTCTCCCAGTCGGGCTCGGCTGCGAGGAAGCGGTTGATTTCGCTCTTCTTCATGCCGACCAGCCAATCGATGAACTGATCGCCCATCGCCGCTCTGAAGAACTGGCTCTTGTCGAGGGCAGCCGTCGCTTCCATCAAATTGGTCGGCAGCTTCGGCCGGTGCGCCGCCTCATAGGGGCTGGCCTCGACCGGACCGGGATCGAGCTGCCGCTCCAGGCCGTCGCAGCCGCTGAGGATCTGCGAGGCGATGTAGAGATAGGGGTTGGCACCCGGCTCGCCGATGCGATTTTCGATATGCGACGAGCGGTGACCGGGCCGGCCCTGGACGCGGACCATGGCGGCGCGGTTGTCATAGCCCCAGGTGGAGCGGTCCGGCGCCAGCGAATTCGGCTTGCGGCGGCGGTAACCGTTCACCGTCGGCGTGGTGAAGACCGAAGCCTCGACTGCATGCTCCAGGAGACCGGCGACATAGGCCTGACCGGTTGCCGAGAGCAGCTCGTTGGTACCCGGCGTGGCGACGAAGGCATTGCGATTGCCCGGCGACGACAGGCTCTGGTGCAGGTGCCAGCCGGATGCCACGAAGCTCGGGAAGATCGGCCGGGTCATGAAGGTGGCGTGCAGGCCCATGCGGGCCATGGTCTGCTTCACCATCGAGCGGAACAGCACCATGGAATCGGCAGCCTTGAGGGGATCCTGGACGTCGAAAGTGAATTCCAGCTGCCCCGGCCCCATCTCGTCTTCCATGGTGCGCAGCGGCAGGCCGAGACCGAGACAGTTCTCGGCCAGGGAATCGGTGATCTCGCTGATCCGATCCTGCTGGTCCTCGGACATATAGGCAAAGCCGCGCCAGAGCGCCTCGACCGTCGGCGGCGTCGGCGGCACGCCGAGCCCGCCCATATGCTCTTCGCCGAGATTTTGGTCGAGCACGCGGGTAACGTAGAATTCGACTTCCAGACCGGTGACCAGCTCGAAACCGAGCGTCTTCAGCCGGGAGATCGACGACTTCAGCTGGTGGCGCGCATCGAAGGGCACCGGCTTGCCGCTGCGCAGATGGATGTCGCAGAGCACCCAACCGACAGTCGGCGCCCAGGGCAGCACGCGGAAGGTCAGCGGATCGGGAACGAGGATCGCGTTCGAGAAGCCATGCATCTCGTCGAGGCCGATGCCGCCGCTCTTGCCGAAGGGATTGTAGGCGACACCTTCGGCGGAATCGAAGCTGAAGAATGCGCTGGTAAACTCGACACCATCGCGCAGCGCCGACTTGAAGGCATCGGGCAGCAGCGTCTTGGACCGCAGCTTGGATTGCGCATCCGGCACCGAGACGCGGAAAGTCTTCAGCTTGCCGCTATCGACCAGCGCCGCAATGTCGCGCGCCGCTTCGCGCTGCTCTTCCGTCCAAAGCCCAAACTCATCGATGAAGCCGGAAAATACCGGTGTCGTGTCCATAGCTGTTCCCTTTTTTTCTGAAGCTATGGTCGTATGTTCATTTTTTTTCATCATACTGTCAATATGAAAAATTACAAACATCCGGTTTGATGTCTGAAATTTTTCATCCGTATCCCAGCCATGATTTCCGGGCTTCGACGCCGCCGAATTTACCCTGTTTAAGCGACCGGTCACGAACCGCTTGCAAAATGCAATTGGTCGGCGTATCGTAACTTCAATGATGAAAGCTACTAGGTGGCGAGATGCAGAATAAGAGCTTCAAATCCATGCAGTGCCCGGTGGCCCGCAGCCTCGATCGCGTTGGCGAATGGTGGAGCATCCTCATCCTTCGCGATGCGCTGCGCGGCGTGACGAGGTTCGACGACTTCCAGAAGAGCCTTGGCATTGCGACGGCAACTCTGACGCGGCGGCTCGACAGTCTGGTCAAGGCCGGGCTGCTGGAGCGGCGCCCGTATCAGGAGCGGCCGCAGCGCTTCGAATATGTGCTGACGGCATGCGGCGAGGACTTCCGGCCGGTGATCTGGTCGATGATCGCCTGGAGCAACCGGAACTTCGCGCCCGAAGGACCGGGCCTCGTCATCGTCGACAAGGAAAGCGGTGCCTGGGCCGATCCGGTGCTGGTCGACCGCAATACCGGCAACCCGCTCGCCAAGCCGCAATATGACGTCGTCGCCGGTCCCGCCGCCGGCGAGACGCTGCAGGCCCGCTACCCCTTCCGTTCGGAGGCGCCGGGCACGGCGCTGATCGAGCGTCCGCCCCTTTCCAACCAAGAACAATAAGACTGGAGCATGGCCATGAATAAGGTCGTGACTGAATCCGAACTCTTGCAGGGCGCCGTTGCCCTGAAGCCGAAGAGAAGCCTCAAGCGCCCGCTCGGCATTCTTGCCCTCATCGCCATTGGAGGCGGCGCCGGCTGGTATGGCTATTACTGGTCGCAGACCGGCCGCTTCCTGGAGACCACCGACGACGCCTATATCGGCGGTAATACCACGGCGCTCTCGCCGCGCGTTTCCGGCCATATCGAGGCCGTGCTCGTCGGCGACAACCAGCATGTCAGCGCCGGGCAGCTGCTTGTGCGCCTCGACGACCGCACCTTCAAGACGGCACTTGACCGCGCCGAAGCTGCCGTGCGCGAACAGCAGGCCAGCCTCGACAATCTGCACGCTCAGTCGGACATGCAGGCATCGCTGGTCAAGCAGGCCGAAGCCGATCTCGCCGCCAAGAAGGCGGCCGCCGACTTCACCGAGATCGACGCCGTGCGCTACAAGAACCTCGCCAGCCAGAGCACCGGCACCGAGCAGAACGCCCAGAAGGCGGTGATGGCCGACATGCAGGCGAAGGCCGCCGTCAACGCCTCCGAGGCCGGGCTCACCGCGGCGCGGCAGGAAATCCAGGTGCTGAACACCCAGATCACCCAGGGCGAGTCGGCCCTCGAAGGCGCCAAACTCGATGTCGAGACCGCCCGGCTGAACCTCGGCTATACCGAGATCCGCTCGCCGGTTGACGGCTATGTCGGCAACCGCGCCGCCCAGATCGGCGCATTCGTCTCCGATGGCAGCTATCTGCTCAGCGTCATCCCGGACAAGGGCCTGTGGATCGATGCCAACTTCAAGGAAGACCAGCTCGCCGTCATCAAGTCTGGCCAGAAGGTCACCGTCGTCGCCGACATCTATCCCGGCCATGACCTGGAGGGCACCGTCACCAGCATCGCGCCGGCGACGGGCGCCACCTTCAGCGTCATCCCGCCGGAAAACGCCACCGGCAACTTCACCAAGATCGTCCAGCGCGTGCCGGTTCGCGTCACGCTCGACGACGCTTCTCTCAAGGATCAGGTGCTGCGCCCCGGCCTGTCGACGACAGTCACGGTCGACACGCGCCCCTGACAGGAGTGGACAATGACAGCCCCCGTCACGCCTGCCCAGCAAAGCTGGGTTCGCAGTCTGCTGCCCTTCGTTGTGATGTGCTTCGGCATGTTCATCGCCCTGCTCGACATCCAGATCGTCGCCTCCTCGCTGCAGGATATCGGCGGCGGTCTGTCGGCCTCGCAGGATGAGATCAGCTGGGTGCAGACCGCCTATCTGATCGCCGAGATCATCGTCATCCCGCTATCGGGATGGCTGACGCGCGTGTTCTCGACACGCTGGCTGTTTGCCGCCTCGGCTGCCGGTTTCACCATGACCAGCATGCTCTGCGGGCTCGCCTGGAACATCGACAGCATGATCGTCTTCCGCGCCCTGCAGGGTCTGCTCGGCGCCTCGATGATCCCGACCGTCTTCACCTCGTCCTTCCACTATTTCGACGGCCCGCGGCGGGTCTATGCCGCAGCCGTCGTCGGCACCATCGCCTCGGTCGCGCCGACGCTCGGGCCGGTCATCGGCGGCTGGATCACCGATACCTGGAACTGGCACTGGCTGTTCTACATCAACGTCGTGCCCGGTGCGCTGATTGCCGTCCTCGTCGCCATCCTCGTGAAGATCGACGAGCCCGACCTGAAGCTCCTCAAGGAAGCCGATTATCCCGGCATCGTGCTGATGGCGATCGCGCTCGGGACGCTGGAATACACGCTGGAAGAAGGCACGCGCGCCAACTGGTTCGACGACCAGACGATCCGCACGACCGCGACGGTCGCCGCCATCTCCAGCCTGCTGTTCTTCATCCGCAGCCTCACCTATTCGAAGCCGGTCGTGGATCTGCGCGCCTTCGGAAACCGCAATTTCGCGATCGGTTGCCTGCTCTCCTTCGTCACCGGCATCGGCATCTTCTCGACCATCTACCTGACACCGCTGTTTCTCGGCTATGTGCGCGGCTTCAATGCCTGGGAGACGGGACTTGCCGTCTTCTCGACGGGTGCCGCATCAATGATCGGCGTGCCCTTCTACATCATGCTCGCCAAGCGCTACGATATCCGCTGGCTGATGATGTTCGGCCTTGCCTCCTTCGGCATTTCGATGTGGGGCTTCAGCTACATTACCCATGACTGGGGCGGCGACGAGCTGTTCTGGCCGCAGGTCTTCCGCGGCTTCCCGCAGGTCTTCGCGGTGGCGCCGAGCGTGACGCTCGGCCTCGGCAGCCTGCCGCCGGAACGGCTGAAATATGCAAGCGGCCTGTTCAACATGATGCGCAATCTCGGCGGCGCCGTCGGCATCGCCGTCAGCGCGGCGATCATCAACAACCGCACCAACATGCATTTCAACGCCATCGCCTCCAACCTGACGCCCGCAAACGGCGCCATGGAGCGGCTGACGGGCGGCGTTGCACAGCGCTATTCGGAGGTCGCCGGAAGCATCAATGACGGCCACACCGCAGCGCTGAAGCAACTCTTCAAGCTCGCCTATCGCGAAGCCTCGACCATGGCCTATGCCGATGCCTTCCGGGTGATCATGGTTGCCTTCGTCTTCGCCACCGCGCTCGTGCCGCTGTTGCGCAACGTCACCCCGCCGAAGGGCGCGCAGCCAGGCGGCGGCGGTCACTGATCAGGAGCAATGAAATGACAGCTTACAGGGATCACCTCGGCCGCCCGGTTGTCGCCGTCACCGGCATGGGCATCATCACCTCGCTCGGTCAGGGCATGAAGGACAATTGGGATGCCCTGACATCGGGAACCTCAGGCATTCACGAGATCACCCGCTTCCCGACGGAAGGGCTCTCGACCCGGATCGCCGGCACCGTCGATTTCATCGGCACTCCCGCGCCGAACGCCGTCGAGCGCGCCTATGCCTTCGCCCGCGAAACGACGATCGAGGCGTTGGCGCAGACCGGCCTCTCCGGCGATTTCAACGGCCCGCTGTTTCTGGCGGCTCCGCCGATCGAGCCGGAGTGGAGCGCCCGGTTCGAACTCGCCGACCGCGCGCCGCCATCCGACCATCCGGGCGATGGCTACAAGCGCTTCCTTGCCGCGATGCGTTCAAAAAACGATCCTGATTTCTACGAGGCCGCACTCTTCGGCGCGATCTCCGAGCGGCTGTCGGATCGCTTCGGCACCCGCGGCCTGCCGGTGACGCTGTCGACGGCCTGCGCGTCTGGCGTCACCGCCATCCAGCTCGGCATCGAGGCCATCCGCCAGGGCCGCACCGAGCGGGCGCTGACGGTCGCGACCGATGGCTCGCTCAGCGCCGAAGCGCTGATCCGTTTCTCGCTGCTCTCCGCTCTGTCGACCCAGAACGACCCGCCGAGCAAGGCCTCCAAGCCCTTCAGCAAGGACCGCGATGGTTTCGTCATAGCGGAAGGCGCCGCCACGCTGGTGTTGGAGTCGCTGGAAGCCGCCGCTGCCCGCGGTGCAAGGATCCTCGGCATCATGAAGGGCGCAGGCGACAAGGCCGACAGCTTCCATCGCACCCGCTCATCACCCGATGGCGGCCCGGCCATCGCAACGATCCGCGCGGCTCTCGCCGATGCCGGTCTCGATGAAAGCGGCATCGGCTATATCAATGCCCACGGAACATCGACGCCCGAGAACGACAAGATGGAATATGGCGCGATGTCGGCGGTCTTCGGCGATGCGCTCGCGGGCATTCCGCTATCCTCCAACAAGTCGATGATCGGCCATACGTTGACGGCGGCCGGCGCCGTTGAAGCCGTCTTCTCACTGCAGACGATGCTGACCGGCACGCTGCCGCCGACGATCAACTACACCAACCCCGATCCGGCGATCGCGCTCGACGTGGTGCCTAACCGCAAGCGCGACAAGCAGGTCTCCGCCGTCCTCTCGAACTCCTTCGGCTTCGGCGGGCAGAACGCCAGCCTCATCATGGCGCTGGAACCGGCTTAGCGGCGCCCGGCCCGCGCCGCATTGTCGAGCAGGGTGCCGACGGCAAGCGTGGCAGAGGCGAAGGGATCGGAGTTACGGCAGACCTGCGCCATCACCAGCGCCCCCTGAAACAGGACGGCGATCTGCTTTCCGAGCGCACTCGGATCAGCGGCGCCGAAGCGGGCGCACATCTCGATGAAGCGCTGCTCGACATAGTAGCCGAGCCGTTCGCCGCGGGCGGCGATACCCTCATGCTTGCCGGCATATTCCTGCGAGGCGCGCACGCCGAGGCAACCGCGCCGGTCCGCCTCCAGCATCACCCGGCGGCTATCGAAACAGGCAAGGATCTGGGCGCGCGGATCGCTGTCGGCGGCTAGCGCCGGTGCGAAATAGGCGTCGGCAATGCCCTCGCCGTAATAGTCGAGTACCGCCTCGATCAGATCCTCCTTTGACGGAAAATACTTGTAGAGCGTGCGCTTCGAGATGCCGCTTTCGGCCATGACGCTGTCGATGCCGGTGGCATGGAAGCCGCCGTCATAGAAGCGCTCGAAGGCGAGCTTCAGGATTTCAAGCTTTTTCGCCGGCATCGCGGTCGTCGCGGACATCATCACATTCCCTGCGTTTCAGAGACCTATTAGCAAATCACGTTGACAAGGTAAACAGATCTGTTTATCTCACCCCTCATGTAAACAGATCGGTTTACATCTTGCCCCTATTTGCCGAAGCAACGCTCGGGAAGGAATGTCATGTCACTGAAGAATAAGGTCGTCCTCGTCTCTGGCGCCAACCGCGGCATCGGCGCGGCAACCGTGCGCGAACTGCTCGGAGCCGGCGTCAAGAAGATCTACGCCACCGCCCGCAATCTTGCCTCGCTTCCCGATTTCGGCGATCAGCGCGTCGTGCCGCTGCAGCTCGACGTCACCAGCGACGCCTCCGTGGCGCAGGCACTCGCCGCCGCTCCGGATGTCGACGTGCTGCTCAACAATGCCGGTAGCCTGGCCTTCAACGACTTCATCACCAGCTCGCATGAGGAGCTGAACGGTGACATGGAGACCAATTATTACGGCACGCTCCGCGTCATCCGCGCTTTCGTGCCGGGTTTTGCCGCCCGCGGTTCGGGCACGGTCGTCAATGTCGTCAGCATCGTCGGCCTCGTTTCCGCTCCACCGCTCGGCGGCTACTCTGCCTCGAAGGCGGCGCTCCACTCGCTGACGCAGACGCTGCGCGGCACGCTCAAGCCTTCGGGCATCAATGTCATCGGCATCTATCCGGGCCCGATCGATACCGACCTCGCCAAGCATATCCCGCTGCAGAAGGTAACGCCGGAGCATGCTGCCGCCAACATCGTGCGTGGCCTCGAAAACGGCGATGCCTACATCTTCCCGGACCCGACGGCGCAGCAGATCGAGCATCTCTGGGCCAATGACGGCCGCAGCCTCGAGGCGGCCATGGCGGCTGCGGGCTGATATCACTCCCGATCAATGCGGGGCCGGTCCTGCCGGCCTCGCTTCGAGCCCCTTTGCATAATGCAGGCGGCCCTCACATATAGGATGGGATACTGCCCGTCCCCCTGCTCCAAGGCCACCATGCTCCCGATCTCGTTTTTCGCCCGCGTCCTGACGTTCGGCATCCTGCTGCATCTCTATGTCGGCATCCGGCTGACCTCCGCCGCCCCGGCAGGAAGCTGGGTCACCTGGTTCGCTGTGGTCTTCCTCCTCGTATCGCTCATCCTGATCCCGCTCGGCATGTCGGCCCGGCGCATTGCCCGGCAGCCGCTTTCAGACCGGATTGCCTGGGCGGGCCTCTCGGCGATGGGCTTCTTTTCGTCGCTGCTGGCGCTGACGGTGCTGCGCGACATAGTTCTGATCGCCGCCAATATCGTCGCCTGGATGACCCGAAATACGCAGGCGCTCCCGCCGCTGACCGCCTATAGCGCTGTTGCCGTTCCAGTCCTGGCGCTGGCGCTCAGCCTGCTCGGTCTCTATTCCGCGCGCCGCGTCGCGCCAGTGAAGACGGTCGACGTGCCGATAGCGGGGCTCGATGACGATCTCGATGGTTTCACCATCGTCCAGGTCAGCGACATCCATATCGGCCCGACGATCAAGCGCGGCTATGTCGAACGGATCGTTGAATCGGTCAATGCGCTGGAGCCGGATCTGATCGCCGTCACCGGCGATCTCGTCGATGGTTCCGTCTCACAGCTGCTGTCGCATACGCAGCCACTGAGGGCGCTGTCCGCCCGCCACGGCGCCTTCTTCGTCACCGGCAATCACGAATACTATTCCGGCGCCGATCCCTGGATCGCCGAGTTCCGCCGCCTCGGGCTAAACGTGCTGATGAATGAGCATGTGGTGATCGACCACGGTACGGCCCGCGCGGTGGTCGCCGGGGTCACGGATTACGGCGGCGGTCACTTCGATCCGGCGCATGAGAGTAATCCGGCAAAGGCGATCGACGGCGCGCCCGACGTGCCCTTCCGGCTGCTGCTGGCCCACCAGCCGCGCAGCGCCGCGGCAGCCTCGGAGGCCGGCTTTACGCTGCAGCTCTCCGGCCATACGCATGGCGGCCAGTTTCTGCCATGGATGTTCTTCGTGCGGCTGCAGCAGCCCTTCGTTCACGGGTTGGCAAAGCTCGGCGATCTCTGGGTCTATACCAGCCGCGGCACCGGCTATTGGGGACCGCCGCTGAGGCTTGCAGCACCCTCCGAGATCACCCGCCTGAGGCTGGTGCCCGGCCGCTGAGCGAACGGGCACCAGGAGTGTTTGATCCTAGCGGCCGGCGGCCTTCGTATGCATGACGAAGCCGCTTTCGGCGGGTTCGATCAGCACGGTGACCTCGGCAAGGTCGGCGAGATCGGCGACATGGGTTCCGGCGCAATACATCTGCGCATCCTGGCCATCCAGGCTGCACTGCCACAGGCGGCGCGCATCGAGCGTCGAGGGAACCGGGGTCAGCGAGATCGCGCCCGGTGCCGAGAGCCAGCCCTTCAGCGTCTCGTTTGCTGCGGCGATGACGTCAGGCAGATCGGCGATGAAACGGTCGAGCTCGAAACCCTTCTTGCGCAGCGTCTTGCCCACCCGGTAAGTATCGACGGAGACATTCTCCGACAGCGACGCGCTGACGATCGCTTCCTTGTCGAGATCGGGGCTGCCGAGGCTATCGACGGCCGCACCGTCCTTGGTCCAGTAAGCCTTGGAAGCGCGGTTCAGCGCGAAGGCTGAGAGATGCGCGGCGGTATGCGCGACGCTGAGCTTGCGGCGGTAATCGGCATCGACTTCGATCGAGACGGTGGCGCCGATAGACGGCTTCGCGCCGCTGACGACATGCACGACGACGCTCTTCCATTCGTCGCCGGTGCGGCCGAGCGCGCGGGCATCTTCGCCGAGCACGAGCTCGCCGGTCTCGCTATTGGCCATGCCGGTCAGGGCATCGACAACAGGATGGCCGACACCATCGGCGCCGGTCATGGTGCCGCGGTCGGCCGGCTGGTCGGGCCAGCGGAAGCTCACCGGATGAACCGGCGTGCTGTCGCAGACGACGAGCGTGTTGCCGTCTTCTCCGGCGCCGGCAAACAGCACCGTGCCGCTGCCCTTCACCTCGCCGGCGGCGAAGGTGACCAGCGTGCTTTCCCGTAGATTTGTTTCAAAACGCATATGCTTTTCCCTAGAGACTATTCAGAGCCACTGCTTGAGCAGGGCAAGATCGACGTTGCCGCCGGAGACGACGCAGACCACCGGGCCCTTGCCGCGCACGCGGTCGCGATTGGCAAGCAGGCCGGCAAGAGCAGCCGCGCCGGCAGGCTCCGGCATCAGCTTGCAGCGCTGCATCAGGAGCTTCATCGCCTCGACGATCTGCTCGTCATTGACGAGGAGCACATCCTCGAAACGCTGGCGCACCAGCTCGAAGCATTTCACACCCGCGCTCGGAGCCGCAAGGCCGTCGGCGATGGTCTTGACGACGGGCAGGCGCACAGCGCTGCCGGTCTTCAGGCTTTCATACATGGCCGGCGCCCCCTCCGGCTCGACGCCGAATAGCGAGACGGCGCGGTCCTGCGCGATCGCCGCCTTGGCGAGACCTCCCGCCATGCCGCCCCCACCCATGCCGAGGAAGATCGTACCTACATCCGGCAAATCCTCGAAGATCTCGCAGCCGAGCGAGGCATGGCCGGTCATCAGCGCGTCGTCGTCATAGGAGGAGATATAGGTGAGGCCGCGCTCCTTGGCGGTATCGAGGCAGAACTGCGCCGCTTCCTGCGGCGTGCCGTGGAGGATGACCTCGGCGCCGTAATCCTTGGTCGCCTGAACCTTGGTCGGGTTGGCGGTCGCCGCCATGACGACGACGGTCTTCACGCCGAGTGCTGCGCCTGCATAGGCCAGCCCCTGCGCGGCGTTACCGGCGGAGAAGGTGATCGCACCGGCCGCGCGTTCGGCATCGGACAGCGACATCAGCGCCCAGATCATGCCGCGCGGCTTGTAGGAGCCGGTCTTCTGCAGCAGTTCGGCCTTCAGATAGACCTCCTCGCCGATCATCTTCGACAGGGTGGTGGAGCGCCAGAGCGGCGTGCGGTGGATGTGCGGCTGAACGGCGCTGCGGGCGCGTTCGATATCGGCGAGCAAGCTCATGATGATCCTTCTCCGTCCTGACTATGAAAAAGCGACGCTGGCGCCGAGTCCACGCTCGGCAGCGGCTGTGTAGAGAAAATGCGCGCAGACAAGATCCTCGGCCGGGATGCCGAGCGACTTGTAGATGGTGATCTCATCGTCCGTCCGGCGTCCGGTCTTGCTGCCGGTGAGGATTTCGCCGATCTCGGCCAGAATATGATCGTCACCGACGCGCCCTTCGCGCTTGGCAGCGAGAAACTCGCCGCCCTGCAGCAGGGTCGAAGGCTTGTAGTCGACGAAAAACCGGGCCTTCTCGACGGCATCGACATCTATCTCGCGGGCGGCGGCAACGCTCGAGCCGACGACATTGACATGCGCGCCGGGGCTGATCATCGAGCCGGCAAGGATCGGCTCGGCCGCACCCGTGACGGTGCAGATCAGGCTGGCACCCGCCACCGCTGTCTCTACCGTAGGCGCAATCTCGATGGCGCAATCGGCAAGCGTGCAGGCTTCCCGGGCGAAATGCGCGGCGCGCTCGGCCGAGCGGCCCCAGACGCGGACGCGCTTGAGCTTGCGGACGGCTGCCATGGCGCGCAGATGCTGCAGCGCCTGTTCGCCGTAGCCGAGGATCGCCAGATCATCGGCGTCTTCGCGGGCAAGAAGCCGGGTCGCCAGAGCGCTTGCGGCGGCCGTGCGGATCGCCGTGACTTCGCCGCCATGGACGATCGCGACGGGCGCGCCGCTTCCAGCCTCGAAGAGAGCGATGATGCCGCGATGCGACTGCAGGCCCTTGGCGCCATTCTCCGGATAGACGGCCGTCAGCTTGGCGCCGAAGCTCGCCGGAGTGTCCATGGCGCCGGGCATGAGGCCGAAACCGCGGCCCTGATCACCGGGCAGGCCGATGATCCAGCGCGGCGGCTGCAGTGTTTCGCCCTTGGCGGTTGCCTGCATGGCCTGTTCCATGAGGCCGATGCAGACGGGCATGGTCAGCAATTCGCGGACGACGGGCTGGTCGATGATGCGGAGGGTCATTCTGGGGTCATTTCGGCATTGGTGTTTCGTCATTGAGGCGGATGCGTTCGGCCACCTCGCGGAAGACCTGGCGCCCGCGGAACCAAACCATTTCGCGCCAGTCGTCGCGGTCG
Source organism: Rhizobium sp. FG96 (assembly GCF_057808655.1). Taxonomy (NCBI): domain Bacteria; kingdom Pseudomonadati; phylum Pseudomonadota; class Alphaproteobacteria; order Hyphomicrobiales; family Rhizobiaceae; genus Rhizobium; species Rhizobium sp. FG96. The sequence continues at coordinate 220,785 of NZ_JBMDIL010000002.1, forward strand.
GGGCAATGGATATCGCGCCAGCGGCGGCGGGCGGTGCGCGCTTCGCCGGACAGGCGATCCGCATCGCGCCACAGCAGCGCATCATTGCGCTCCAGCCGGGCGCGCTGGCCATCGGCCAACCATTCGCCACCGAATTCCAGGCACATGGCGATCACGTCGGCATGCGGCAGCTGGCTTTCGCAATAGCCGTAGAAATGGCCGTGCTGGATGAATTCCTCATGGGCACGATCGCCGGCAAGCGGCGCCTCGATGGTCGGGCCGAACAGGATGTTCGCCTTGTCGAGCTGCGGTCCGCCCGGCATGTGCCAGAGCGGAATGCCATACCCGTAAGGACCGTAACCGGTGTGGATATCGATGACGGCGATGCGCTTCGCCTTGCCGCAATAGCGGGCGAAGATTTCGTCGATCGTCTTGCGGCTCCAGACCGGCGCGGCACCGCCATAGGAGGGTGCATCCGGGAAGGAATACTGGCCGCCCTGCAGCGTCATGCCGGCGGTCAGGCGGCCATGCTTCTCGCGATAGGCGGCAAGGGCCGCATCGGCGGCACTGCGGCTGCTGGCATCGTCTTCCGGGCACATGACGTGCTCGTAGAGTTCCGCATAGTCGGGATTGGCAGGCGGCTTGGCGAAGTCGACATAGTGCCGGTTGAGATCGACATTGTCTTCCTGCTGGCGGCGGTCCCAGGCCATGCCCCAGGGATTGATCGCATGGATATGCAGCATCGCGACATCGTCGGGCAGCGCCATGCCAGCACGAATCCAACCGATCTGGCAGGCCGATCCGGCCCAGCCCTCGACACCATGCGTGCCGGAGACCGAGACGACGAGATAGGGCGCGTCGGCGCGGCCGAAATAGGCGACGTCAGTGGCGAGCTCCTCGTCATCCGGCCCCTTCCCGGGATGCGGAAAGGCATCGAGCCTTGCGGCACCGGAGCAGGCCTCGCGGAACTTGTGGCGAGCCGAAGCAAAGTCGGCCGAGAAGTCACCCAGGAAACTGCGGTCGTCCATGGCTGCGCCTCCGCTCGTCATGCCAGCGCCCGCTCTGCCGTTGCCGCCAGAAGGCTTGCGCCGCGCACCAGGATATCGTCGTTGAAGTCGTAACCCGGCTGATGCAGGCCGGCGCCCTCGCCCGTCTCGCCGTTACCGATCCAGATATAGGCACCCGGCAGGTGCTGCAGGAAGACGCCGAAATCGTCGCCCGCCATGGTCGGCGGCAGGCTTTCGAGCTCGCTTTCGCCGAAGAGTTCGGCGGCAACGTCGCGGATCAGCTTGCCTTCCGCCCTTGTATTCACAACCGGCGGGCAGAGCCCGTCGTCGAACCGGATGCCGCCCTGCGCTCCGGCAATCGCGGCCGCGGAGCCGACGATCTCTTCGAGACGGCGCTGGATCAGCTTGAGCGTATCGAGGCTGAAGGCACGGAAGGTGCCGGTCAGCACCGTCTTCGTCGGAATGATGTTCTGGGCGATACCGCCCTGGAAGGAGCCGATCGTCACGACCGATGCGCTCAGGGGATCGATCGCGCGCGCCGCGATCTGCTGGACACCGGTGACGAAATGGCCACCAGCCAAAATCGGGTCGCCTGTCAGATGCGGCATCGCCGCATGGCCGCCGCGCGCCGTGAAGGTGACCTCGAATTCGCCGGTTCCGGCCATCACAGGTCCATCATGGACGACGACGGCACCAGCCCGAAGGCCTGGCCAGTTGTGAAGGCCGAAGATGCGTTCTGCCGGAAAGCGGGCGAGAAGCCCGTCGTCGATCATCATCTGCGCGCCGCCATAGCGCTCCTCGGCGGGCTGGAAGAACAGGTAGACGGTGCCGCGGAACTGACGGGTGCGGGCGAGATGCGTCGCAGCGCCGATCAGGATCGCCGTGTGGCCGTCATGGCCGCAGGCATGCATCTTGCCGGTCGTCGTTGAGGCATAGGGCAGACCGCTCTGCTCATGGATCGCCAGCGCATCCATATCGGCGCGCAGCGCCACGGATGGCCCGGGCGCCGAACCATGGATGACACCGACGACGCTATGGCCGCCGATGCCGGTATGAACCTCGATGCCTAGCTCGCGAAGGCGATCGGCGACGAAGGCCGCCGTCCATTCTTCCTCCAGCGACAGCTCCGGATGCCTATGCATCTCGTGGCGCATCGCCTTCAGGCTAGGAAAGGCATCAACAATCAACTCAAGCACGGCACTCACTCCCGAAAACCATGGCCTGCATGCGTGACATCACGCGTCTCCCGCAATCACTGCCGAGGCGATCGCCACGTCCTGCACGGCAAGACCGGTGAGCGAGGCAATCGTCACCTGGTCGGCGCCGGAGCGCGCCTTGGCATCGCCCGCAATGATCTGGCCGAGTTCGCTGACGCGGCCGATATCCACGGTACCGGCATCGAGCGCACCCTTCAGATCGCCGCGAAGCGATCCCTGGACGCGGCTGTCGACGACGACCATGTCGGCCGCCGAAAACACATCGGCATGCAGCTCGCGCTTCTCCGGCGTGTCGGCGCCCATTGCGGTGATATGCGTGCCCTTGCGGATCATCGCGCCGTGCAAGTGCGGGACGATGCTCGGTGTCGTCGTGACGATGATCCGGCAGCGCTCGGCCACTTCCTCGACACTTCCGGCAACGGTCACCGAATAGCCGTCCTGCCGCATTTTTTCGGCATAGGCTTCGGCGCCTTCCTTGCGGCGGCCCCAGACCAGCACATTCTTGCAGGGGCGGACCGTCTGCAGGAATTTCACCTGCAGTTCCGCCTGCATGCCGGTGCCGATGACGCCGATCGTTTCGACCTCAGCGGGCGCCAGATATTTAGCCGCGACCGCACCGGCGGCTGCCGTGCGGATATCCGTCAGGTGACCGCGATCGTCGAGAATGGCGGCAAGCGCCCCGGTCTGGCGCTCGAAGGCGAGCATCAGGCCGTTGCTGCTCGGCAGGCCATGGCGCGGGTTTTCATAGAAGCCCGAGGCGATCTTGACGACATAGAATTCGCCGCCGCCGATATAGCCATACTTGATGTGCACATCGCCGGGCGGATTATCGAAGATCAGCTCGCCCGGAGCCGGAACGATCGCATCACCCGCCGAGAAGGCGCGGAACGCCTCCTCGACACAGACGACCGGATTGATCGCCGTCAGGCGGCTGCGGATTTCTTCAGGCGAAAAAAGACGGGCGGAGGAGGTCAAATGACGCTCCTCAGGACATCGCGGCTGACATTGGCGCCGCAGATGACCGCGACCGAACGGCCACGGGTCCACTCGGGAGCGACCTTGCAGAGACCGGCCAGCGCCACACCGGCCGCGCCTTCGAGCAGCATATGATGGCCGTCGATGAAGGTGCGCATCGCTTCGGCGATCTCTTCTTCCGAAACATCGACCCAATGGTCGACGAGATCACGGCAGAAGGGGAAGGTGATCGTGTCGGATTCCAGACCGCCGGCGGTGCCGTCGGACAGCGTATCGTCGGAGGGCAGATCGAGAACCGAACCGGCCTCGACCGACCGCGCCATGACGCAGGAATTCGCGGGCGAGCAGCCGATGATGCGGGTCTTCGGCGAGACTGCCTTCATATAGGCGGCAATGCCGCCGATCAGGCCACCGCCGCCGACGGAGACGAAAAGATTGTCGATCGGCTGACCGGCGCTCTGGCGCATCAGCTCGACGCCGATCGTGCCCTGGCCGCGCATGACCTCATAGTCGTTGTACGGCGGAACGTAGAGGCAGCCATGCTCCTTGGCATAGGCGCGGGCATGGATTTCCGTGTCGATACTGTCATCGCCGTAGAAGGCGACTTCGGCGCCGAGCTTGCGGATGTTGGCAACCTTCGACGGCGAGGCGCCCTCGGGAACGAAGACCAGGCCATTGCCGCCGATGACGCGCAGCGCGTAAGCGACGGCCGCACCGTGATTGCCGGAGGAAGCGGTGACCACCTTGGTCTTTGCCGCCTCGTCGCCCATGGCGAGGATCTTGTTCAGCGCGCCGCGCAGCTTGAAGGATCCGGTGTGCTGCAGGTTTTCGAGTTTCAGCAGAACTTCCTGGCCGATCTTGTCCGAGAAAGTCGGCGATGCCTCCAGCAGCGTTTCGCGTGCGTAAGGGCGGATGCGGCGTTCTGCCGCTTCGATGGTCTCAGAAATGCTCACATAAAACTCCATTCTTGAATGCTGACGGGCGATCGTCTCAGCGGGCCGAAGACTAGACAAAAAATCCATGGGGAGACACTGCGTCTGCATCCTCAACCTCTGCTCGAGAAAAGGCGGTTCCGCGACGTCAGATGCTATGAAATCCAGCCTTAAGTAGCGATTTCGCAGCTAACGGCACGCAATCCACTTCCTCCCTGAACACTTCCTATACCCGGACGAGATTTGAGACAATATGTCTTGTTTGACAAAATGTCTTACAGGGCGTAACCGTTAAGCATGAAGGAAGTTCTGAAGCCATACGTTCCCGTTTGCCAGGCGATTGCGACGCTGCTGCAGCCGCATGCCGAAGTCGTGCTGCACGACCTCGCGACCGGCAACATCGCCTTTATCGCCAACGCCTTTTCCAAGCGCCGGCCCGGGGACTCCTCGATGACCGATGTGGAAGTGGCGATCTCGATCGACTCCTCCGTCATCGGCCCCTATCGCAAGACCAATTGGGACCGCCGCCAGCTGCGCTCGGTCACCGCGGTGCTGCGCGACCACGCCAACCGGCCGGTCGGCTTGCTCTGCATCAACCTCGACATTTCGGTGTTCGAGGGTGCGGTCGAGTTCATCCGCAACCTCATCCAGTTCTCGCCGCCCTCCGAACCGCCGGAAGCGCTGTTCAAGAGCGACTGGAAAGAGGTCGTCAGCGCCACGATCGACGCCTATCTGCGCGAGCGGCATCTGACGGAAGCCGGCCTCAGCAAGGACGATCTCAGCGAGCTCGTCTCCATTCTCGACAATCAGGGACTGTTCTCGATCCGCAATGCCACCCCGTACATCGCCGAGGTGCTGAGGATGTCGAGAGCGACGCTCTACAAGCATCTCAAGGATCTGAGAGACAAGAAGAGCGGCAGGAATTCTCCGGGAGCCAAGGCGCTCCAGGAGGAAATTTGAGGCTATCCGGCGCCCCCGCCGGCCGGCCTTTGGCAACCACCTCATAAAGATAAAGGGAACTGAGACATGAATAGAACTATCGCTGCGGCCGCTTTCGCCGCACTCGGCCTGCTCGGCCTTTCGGCATCCTCCGCCTTCGCTCAGGAAAAGCTGACCATCGCCACCGAAGGCGCCTACCCGCCCTTCAACTTCAAGCAGGCCGACGGCACGCTCGCCGGCTTCGACGTCGATATCGCCAAGGCGCTCTGCGACAACATGAAGGTCGAGTGCAAGATCGTCGCCCAGGATTGGGACGGCATCATTCCGGGCCTGCTCGCCCATCACTACGACGCGATCGTCGCTTCGATGTCGATCACCGAAGAGCGCAAGAAGAAGATCGCCTTCACCGACCCCTATTACCACACGGCCGGTGCGCTCGCGGTTCTGAAGTCCGCTCCCCTCGCAGGCAACACGCCTGACGACCTGAAGGGCAAGACGCTCGGCGTCCAGTCCTCCTCGACCTTCTCGACGCTGATCGAAGACAAGTACAAGGATGCCGACGTGCGCCAGTACGGCACCGTCGACGAAGCCCTGCTCGACCTCGTCGCCGGCCGCGTCGATGCCGTCATGGCCGACAAGATCACGCTGACCGAGTGGTTCAAGAAGTCGGGCAACGACTGCTGCCAGCTCGCCGGCAACGACATCAAGGACTCGCACTATCTCGGCGACGGCGTCGGTATCGGCATCCGCCAGGCCGAACCGGACCTGCAGGCCAAGCTGAACAAGGCGCTCGCCAATATCGTTGCCGACGGCACCTACAAGACGATCAACGCGAAGTACTTCCCCTTCTCGATCTACTAAGCCGTCGCGCCCGGAGACGAAGAGGCCATGGAAACCCTTGGATTTGGCGCGAATGGCTGGGGCGGCCAGCTCCTCGCCGGCACATTGCTGACGATCGAGCTGGCACTGACCACCCTGCCGTTCGGCTTTGCCCTCGGGCTTGGCCTTGCCCTGATGAAGAACGCCCGCAGCAAGCTGCTGCGGGCAATCGGCGAAGGCTTCACGACAGCCTTCCGCGGCCTGCCCGAACTGCTGACGCTGCTGCTCATCTATTACGGTTCGTCGATCGCCATCCGCACCATCGGCGAATGGATGGGCTATAGCGTCAATCTCGAACTCAGCCCGTTCATCGCCGGTGTCATCGCGCTCGGCGCGGTCTTTGCCGCCTATTCCAGCGAAGTGCTGCTCGGCGCACTGCGCGGTATCGACCGCGGCCAGATCGAAGCCGGTCTCAGCCTCGGCCTGAAACCTTTTCCGCTGTTTCTCAAGGTGATCTTCCCGCAGCTGCTGCGCCCGGCCCTGCCCGGTCTCGGCAACTGCTGGCTGGCGCTGCTGAAGGAAACGTCGCTGGTCTCGGTGATCGCGCTCGACGACATCCTGCGCCAGGCCTATCTGGCTTCGGGCCAGACCAAGCAGCCCTTTCTGTTCTATGCCGCCGCCTGCACGATATATCTGCTGCTGACGATGCTCTCGAGCACGGTGCTGATTGCGCTCGAACGCTATGCCAACCGTGGCTGGGGGCATGCGCGATGATCGATCTCGACGTTTTCCAGCAATATGGCGGACGCCTGTTTTCCGGCCTGCTCGTCACCATCGAGCTGACGGTCATTTCCATCACGCTCGGCGCCGTCCTCGCCGCGCTGCTGACCTGGGCCAGGTTGTCCGGCCCGAAGGCGGTGCGGGCTGCGGCCTTCGCCTATTCCTATGCGGTGCGCGGCACGCCGCTGCTCGCCCAGGTCTTCCTGGTCTATTACGGTTCCGGACAATTCCGGCCCGAACTGCAGGCGCTCGGCCTCTGGCAGCTGTTCCGCGAGCCGCAGTTCTGCGTGCTTCTGACCTTCAGCCTCAACACCGCCGCCTACCAGTCGGAAATCTTCCGCGGCGCGGTGCTCGCCGTTCCGCGCGGGCAGATGGAAGCGGCCAAGGCGCTGGCGCTGAGGCCATTCCTGGCGACCTTCCTCGTCGTCGTGCCACAAGCGATCCGCCACGGCCTGCGCGGCTTCGGCAACGAAGTTGTGCTTGTGCTGAAAGGCAGTGCCGTCGCCAGCGTCGTCACCGTCTATGACCTGCTCGGCGCCACGCGCTTTGCCTTCCAGCGCACCTATGATTTCCAGCTCTATATTGCGGCGGCGATCGTCTACATCATCATCGTCGAGCTGCTGCGCCGCGGCTGGAATCACCTGGAAGCTCGCTTCCGGCTGAAGGCTGCCCGCTAGTCCAGCCGGCCTCTGATCGACCTCGACGCGGGCGGCAAGCAGGCCGCCCGGCGCATGATGCTCCCCGTCCGCTAGGGCTTTGCTGCGGCTATGTTACCGGCCGATGTGCAATCGTGAAGGAACGGGCTTGTCCACAGCTGCGTTTTCCAAACGGTAGAAATCGCGTGCCCGGCATGCGATTGACTGATGCGGAATCGCTGACGAGGACATGATGGCTTTCGATTTCGGCATGCTTCCGATTGCTCTTGCTGCAGCAATCGTCGCACCCGCCGCCGCTCCGCAGGAGACGGCGCCGGCGATGCTGCCATTCGGCATATCGCAGGACATGCGCCCCTCAACGCTCGGCTGCGAGGCGATCGATGGCGGCGGTAGCAGCACGAGCGACGCGACCGGACAATATGTCTGCAAGGGCGCGCCGGAGGCGAGCGACCTCTTCAGCGAATATATCCTCGCCTATGTGAAGGGCACCGGGATCTGCAACATCTCGGCGGTCTCCTCCTATATCGCCGAAGACAGCGACGGAAAGAAAACCCGCGCGCTGTTCGGCAAGGCCTATGCGCTGATGAGCCAGCAGCTCGGCAAACCCGACGAAACGGTCGATCACGCCACCAGCAACGAATTCCGCGACAACCGGCAGTTCGAAGAGGCGATCATCAGCGAAGACCGGCAGATCTTCGACCAGTGGAACGACCTCTCGCTGCGCTTCGGCAACGCCGAGTCCGCCAGCCTTACGATATCGGGCAGCGACGAGCTCGGCCTCGCCGTCTACGGCATCTTCCGCTTTGCCGGCAATGACGACTGCCTGCGCAAGATGGAACTGGCGACCGGCCGCTCCGCCGGCGAATAATCCTTCCTCACTGGTGAACGGCCGCGAGCGCGATGCCGTCGGCAACCTCCTGGCAACGGTCCGTCAGGTTGGCGGTCGCAACGCGCAGGTGGCTGCTCGGCAGGACCGAGAACTTCGCGCCCGGATGAACCGCGATGCCGCGGGCGGCGAGCGTCACCAGAGCAAACGGCTCCGAGGAAACCGGCACCCATGCACATAATCCGCCCCCATGGGCCGCCTCGACCCCGCGCTCGCCAAGCGCATTGATCAGGTCGGCGCGGCGCTTGATGTAGATGTCGCGCGCCCGCTCCAGCGTTTCGCCGGTTGCGGGATCGCGAAGCAGCCAGGCGGCCGCGGATTGCAGGATGCGGCTGGTCCAGCCGGCGCTGAAGGCGCGGTAGGACTGGATCTGCTCGATCATCGCCCGAGAGCCGGAGAGCACCGCGAGCCGGAGATCCGGGCCATGGGTCTTCGAGAAGGACAGGATGTGGATGACGCGATCCGGATAGAGCGAGCCCAGCGAATGGCGCGGCGCCGACGAAATATCGGCAACGCCGTCGTCCTCGACGATCAGCGTATCGCTATCTTTCAGGATCGCCGCCAGTGCCTCCATCCGCTCGGCGCTGACACTCTGGCCTGTGACGGAATGGATGCGAGGCTGGAAGATGAAGGCTGCCGGGCGCAGCCGCATCGCCGCTTCCAGTGACGCCGGAACCGGCCCCTCGCCATCGCATTGGACCGGCAGGATGCGTACGCCGCGGTCTTCCAGGATGTCGAGCAGTCGCATGCCTGTGGGAACCTCGATTGCCACCGAGGCCCCCGGCGTCACCAAGGCATGGATCAGCGTATAGACGGCATTGTAGCCGCCATTGGTCGCGAGAAAGGCTTCCGGCTCGTAGGGCCATGAACGCCTGACCGCCTCTTCTAGCTCCGGCAGGATGCGGCTGCGCTCGTAACTGTTCAGGTTCTCGGCCGAGGCGCCATAGGCCATGGCTTCGGCAAGCTTCGGCAGCAGGCGGACATCGGGCACGGCCGCCGTGAGGTCCAGCACGCCCTCACCATAATCGCCGACGCTTGCCAGGCGTTCCGGCTTGGCAATGAAGCGGTCGCCGCTGACCCAGGTGCCGTTGCGGCCGCGGCCGCTGATGATTTTCTGCCGCCGCAGTTCGCTCCAGGCCCCGGAGATCGTCGCGGGGCTGATCCCGAGCGCGAAGGCGAGATCGCGGATCGCCGGCAATTTGGTGCCGACAGGCAGCGCGCCGGCCCGGATCAAGGCACTGGTTTCAATCGCGATTCCGCGAATCGTACGATCGTTCAATTTTTCAGCAAACCAGTTTGCGTCCCGTATTTCGCTCATTTTCGCGCCATTTTTTAATGTTCAATAACGTAATAACATTTGATCAATGTATTTTGAACATTTATCGATCATGAACACAAGCTTTTTAAGAGTAGATGCACATGCCCCTGACCTTACGCCTCGCCCTTCGTGACTGGGACTACATGACGCCGCTGGTTCTCGGTGACGTCTCCTCGCCAAAGCTCGACATCAAGGTCGATCGCGTCGGCACGCTGCTTTCACATGTCGGCAAGAGCGACAGCTATGACGCCGCCGAAATGTCCTTCAGCCGCTACACGCAGCTGCGCATCGACGGCGACGAGAGCGTCGTCGGCATTCCGAACTTCATCATGCGCGGCTTCCGCCATCGCTGCATCGTCACGACCAAGGACAGCGAGCTGCGCGAACTCGGCGATCTCGCGGGCAAGCGCATCGGCGTCACCGGCTGGCGCGACTCCGGCAATACCTGGACGCGCGCCGCCGTGCGCCGCGAAGGCGTCGGCGTCGAGGATGCCATGTGGTATGCGGGACGCCTGACCGAGGCGCATCCGATCGTCGACCGCCTCGACGGCTTCGGCCGCGCTGGGCGCATCGAAGCCGCTCCCGGCGAGCGCCCGATGGTCGATCTGCTCAAGGAAGGCGCGCTCGACGCGATCTTCACCCCCTTCATGCCCGACGGCTATTTCGCCAGCGGCTCGCCCTTCCGCCAGCTTCTTTCGGACTTCCGTGGCGCCGAGCGTCGCTATTTCGACGAGGTGGGCTATGTACCCGGTATGCACCTGATCGGCATCAAGTCGGAGATCGCCGCCGAGCATCCCTGGGTGATCGAAGAGCTCAGCCGCCTGATCGATGAATCGCAGCGCATGTGGCTCTCCAAGCGGCGCAAATATGCCGAGACGACGCCCTTCATGTTCGACGAGCTTCTGAAATGCGCCGCCGAACTGCCCGAAGGCTGGGATGCGAGCGGCTTTGCGCCCAACCGCAAGATGATCGCCGATTTCGCCGGAGAGCTTCATGCCCAGGGCATCCTGCCGCGGCTGATGACGCCGGAAGAACTCTTTCCACTCGACATTGACGGCAGACCGGTAGCTGCCGCCGCCTGACACCCGAGAATATCAAATCAAAAAGGGGAATGACCATGCAATTGAAGAAAATGACCACTCTTGCGCTCGCCGGCGTCATGCTCTCCGGAGCGGCCCTGGCGCAGGATCTGCCGAAGCTTTCGGTCAACGAGGAGCTGAAGGCGAAGCTGCCAGAGGCGATCCGCACGGCTGGCAAGATGATCTCCGTCAATAACGGCTCCTTCCCTCCCTATGAAATCGTCACCGGCACCGAGATGACCGGCGCCAGCGCCGATCTGACCGACGCGCTCGGCCAGATCCTCGGCGTCACGATCGAGCATGAAACGGTCGGCGGCCTTCCCGCCCTCCTTGCTGGCGTCAATTCTGGCCGCTACCAGTTCGCCTTCGGCCCCGTCGGCGATTTCAAGAGCCGCGAAGAGGCCAACGACTTCGTCGACTGGGTTCAGGAATTCGTCGTCTTCGCCGTTCAGAAGGGCAATCCGAAGGCGATCACCTCGCTCGACAGTGCCTGTGGCAACCGCATTGCTGTCATGGCCGGCGGCTCGGCCGAAAAGGTCATCCAGGTCCAGGCCGAGAAGTGCAAGACCGACGGCAAGGACCCGATCGAAGTACAGTCCTTCACCGACCAGCCGAGCTCGATCCTGGCGGTCCGCTCCAAGCGTTCGGACGCCTTCTTCTCCTCCCAGGCACCGCTCACCTATTTCGTATCGCAGGCCAATGGCCAGCTGGAACTCACGGGTGTCGGCCAGAAGAACGGCTTCGAAGCGCTCTATCAGGGCGCCGTCGTTCCCAAGGGTTCCCCGCTCGGCCCCGTTCTGCGTGACGCGGTCAAGGTTCTGATCGATAATGGCACCTATGCGGCCATCATGAAGAAGTGGGGCCTCGAGAACAACATGATCAAGGAGCCGGGCATCAACCTCGGCGGGACGTTGCCGAAATGAGCACTGATATCAAGAACACCGCATCGCCACCCGGCGATGCGGCAGCTCGGGATGTGGCGCATGCCCACAAGCCCTTCCCCACCGGCCGCGTGGCGGCCTGGGTCATCGTCCTGGCAATTGCCGCCTACTTTGCCTGGTCGATCGCCGGAAACGAAAATTTCGGCTGGCCCGTCGTCGCCCAGTATTTCTTCGATCCGGTCGTCATCAGCGGTCTCTATGTGTCGCTTGGCCTGACCGTAGTGGCGATGATCATCGGCGTCATCCTCGGCCTGCTGCTTGCCATCGCCCGCCTGTCGAAGGACGGCCTTGCCAACTCTCTCGCATCGCTCTTCATCTGGTTCTTCCGCGGCACGCCGCTTCTGGTGCAGCTGATCTTCTGGTACAACCTCTCGACCCTCTTCCCGACGCTGTCGATCGGCATCCCGTTCTTCGGGCCGACCTTCGTCAGCTGGGACACGAATTCCGTCATCAGTCCGATGACCGCCGCGATCGCCGGTCTCGCCCTCAATGAAGCAGCCTATATGGCCGAGATCATCCGCGGCGGCCTGCTTTCGGTCGACAAGGGCCAGTTCGAGACTGCCGAAGCCTTCGGCATGACCCGGGCAAGGGCGCTGCGCCGCATCATCATTCCGCAGGCGATGCGCTCGATCGTTCCGCCGACCGGCAACCAGCTGATCAGCATGATCAAGGCGACCTCGCTTGTCAGCGTCATCGCCATGGCCGACCTGCTCTATTCGGTCCAGTCGATCTACAACCGCACCTTCGAAGTCATCCCGATGCTGCTCGTCGCCGTCATATGGTACCTGCTCATCACCTCGGTCCTGAATGTCGGCCAGAGCTACATCGAGCGCTACTATAGCCGTGGCGACCGCCGCACCGGCGCCCCCAGGGCCGCGAAGGATGCCGCCGTGCCGGCACCGGCTCTTGCTGCCGCACAGGAGGTGAGCCAATGAACGCGATCGCGACCATCGAGCCGCTCGTGCGCGCCAGAAACGTCCACAAGTCCTTCGACCAGCTCGAAGTGCTGAAGGGTATCGACCTCGACGTCGCTCCCGGCGAAGTCGTCGTCATCCTGGGGCCGTCGGGCTCCGGCAAGTCGACCTTCCTGCGCTGTATCAACCGCCTTGAGACCATCAATCAGGGATCGATCGAGGTGGATGGCGAGCAGATCGGCTACAGCTTCCGCAAGGGCAAGCTGGTGCAGCTTTCCAATCATGCCGTCGCGCTCCAGCGCCGGAAGATCGGCATGGTGTTCCAGCAGTTCAATCTCTACCCGCATATGACGGCGCTGCAGAACATCGTTGAGGCACCGGTCGGCATCCACGGCGAAAGCCGCAAGGAAGCGACCGAGAATGCCAAGCGCCTGCTGGAACGCGTCGGTCTCTCGACCAAGGCGGACAACTATCCGCGCCAACTCTCCGGCGGCCAGCAGCAGCGCGTCGCCATCGCCCGGGCGCTCGCCATCAAGCCGAAGCTGATGCTCTTCGACGAGCCGACCTCGGCGCTCGACCCGGAACTGGTCGGCGAAGTGCTCGCCACCATGCGCGACCTCGCCAATCAGGGCCTGACGATGATCGTCGTCACCCACGAGATCGGCTTTGCCCGCGAAGCGGCCGACCGCGTCGTGTTCATGGATGGCGGCAAGGTCGTCGAACAGGGCAAGCCCGAAGATGTGCTCGGCAATCCGCAGCACCCCCGCACCCGAAGCTTCCTGTCGCGCTTTATCTGAGCGCGGCAATTCTCCTCCCGAAATGATGCGCGCCGCTTGCCGCCCTGGCGGCAGCGGCCGCACTCCCGCAAGACCGGAACGGCCATGACCCTCAAGAACGATTTCGCCAGCCTCTCGGATCTCGAACCGATGAAGGCGGAGCTGACGGCGACCCGCCGCCACCTTCACGCCAATCCCGAACTCTCCTTCGAAGAAGCCGAAACCGCACGCCTCGTCGCCGAAAAGCTCGAGGCCTGGGGCTATGACGTGACGCGCAATGTCGGCGGCCACGGTGTCGTCGCCCGCATGATGGCAGGCAGCGGCAAGAAGAGCATCGCCATCCGCGCCGACATGGACGCGCTGCCGATCGCCGAGCAGACCGGCCTCGATTATGCCAGCAAGGTTTCCGGCAAGATGCATGCCTGCGGCCACGACGGCCATACGACCATTCTTCTCGGCGCCGCCGAATATCTGGCCCGTACCCGCCGCTTCAACGGCACGGTGACGCTGATCTTCCAGCCGGCAGAGGAAGCGGGTGCCGTCAGCGGCGCTCCGGCAATGATCGCCGACGGCCTGTTCGAACGCTTTCCCTTCGACGTCATCTACGGTCTGCATAATCATCCGGGCGCGCCCGAGGGCACGTTCCTGATGCGCGCCGGCCCGCTGATGGCAGCCGCCGATACCGCCGAGATCACCATCACCGGCAAGGGTGGCCATGCCTCACGCCCGCACCTGACGATCGACCCCGTCGTCGTCGCCTGCCACCTCGTCGTCGCGCTGCAGACCATCGTCTCGCGCAGCGTCGACCCGACCCAGACGGCTGTCGTCACCGTCGGCGCGATCCATAGCGGCGAGGTTTCGAACGTCATTCCTGAAAGCGCCAAGCTGCTGATCACCGTCCGGTCCTTCGATCCGAAGACCCGCGAACTTCTGGAAGCCCGCGTCCGCAAGCTGACGGAGTCCGTCGTCGACGGCTTCGGCGCCACGGTGGAGATCGACTATGTCCACGGCCACCCTGTCGTCGTCAATTCCGAGGCGGAGACGGAATTTGCCTGGAAGGTTGCCGAAGAGCTCGTCGGCGCCGACAAGGTCACGACCTGCGCCCTGATCCCCGGGAGCGAGGACTTCTCGCACTTCCTCGAACACAAGCCCGGCGCCTTCCTGCGCCTCGGCAACGGCGTCAACTCGGCCATCCTGCACAGCGCCAAATACGACTTTGCCGATGAAAGCCTGGTGGCGGGTGCTGCCATGTGGGCGCGATTGACCGAGCGCTATCTCGACGAATAGGCTTCAAGGGCGCCGCCCCGTCTCTGAAGTGGGGCAGCCAACTGGTTCCAGGGAACGAAACCAGTTTCATGACGCCGGCGGCAGCCGTTTTCATCGGCTGCCTGCTTTGCTTGCGCGGATATGCCCAGAAACGCGCTTATCCCGTATATTATGAAAATTAATTTCATCAATGCGCTTTCAGGCCCGTTTTCGGTTGACGGCTTCTGATTTTTGTCCCAACTTGAAGAAAATAAATTACGAAATTGGGAACGTCATCGGGATGAAAGTGGGAATCATAGGGCTGGGATTCCGGCTCGGCTACCTCGGCCATGTCTTTACGGCTATCGACAGCAGCTTCGAAATCGTCGGCTATGTCGATCCGGAGCCGGCGGGTCTTCCGGGGCTGACGGAAAAGGGCATTTCGGTCGGCAAGGCCTATGGCACGCCGCAGGAACTGCTGGCCTCCGAAAAGCTCGATCTCCTGATGATCGGCTCTCCCAACCACATGCATCTCGACCATATCCGCCTCGGCCTCGAATCCGGCTTGAAGGTCTTCTGCGAAAAGCCGATCGTCACGACGATCGCCGAGAGCATCGAGCTCGCTCATCTGATGGCGAAATTCGGCCATGAGCGGCTGATGGTCGGCCTCGTGCTGCGCTACTCGCCGCTCTACAAGGACCTGCGCGCCATCCAGGCCGAAGGCAAGCTCGGCCAGATCGTCTCGATCGAGGCATCCGAGCATATCGAGCCCTATCACGGCGCCTTCTTCATGCGCGACTGGCGCCGCTACGAGCGCTATTCCGGCAGCTTCATGCTGGAAAAGTGCTGCCATGACCTCGATCTCTACAATGGCGTCGTCGGCGCACGTCCCGAGCGCGTCGCGAGCTTCGGCGGCCGCAAGAGCTTCATTCCCGCCAACGACCCGGCCCGCGAAGGCATCAACGATCTCGAACTCTTCCATCGCAAGCCGAGCGGCTGGATGGGCTCCGACAAGGTGTTCGACAGCGACGCCGATATCATCGACTACCAGGTGGCAATCGTCGAATATGCCAATGGCGTCGGCATGAACTTCCATACGAACCTGAACGTCCCCGACCAGTTCCGCCGTTTCGCGATCATGGGATCGCGCGGCATGGCCGAAGGCGACTTTGTCCGCGGTTATCTCGATGTCCACGAGCAGCTGACCGGCAAGAAGGTCGTCGAGACGAAATATGCCGCAACCGAGCTCTCCCAGCATTACGGCGCCGACGAGCAGATGGCAGCCGATATCCTGGAGAGCGTGCGCACCGGGTCCGAGCTTCCGGTCTCGACGCTCAATGCTCTGGAGGCCGGCATCCTGGCACTTGCCATGGATGAGGCCCGCATTAAGAAGGCCGTCATCGACCTTCGTCCCGTCTGGGACAGGTTCGACGAGGCGCTACACGCCAGAGCGGCTTGAGGGAGGCGGCAAGATGAGTGCTCAGAAAAGTGCCGTCATCTTCGCCTGGATCCTTCTCCTTCCGGCAGTCCTCTACGTCCTGGCAATCGTTGCCTATCCGCTGGTCGACACGTTCATCCTGTCGTTCACGGACGCATCGCTGCGTAAGGTCACGAACTGGGTCGGCTGGGTCAATTACGAGAAGATCTTCAATTCCACCTTCGCGGAAGTCATTCTGCGCACCTTCATCTGGACGTTCTTTTCGGTCGCCCTGAAGATGATCATCGGCACGTTCGGCGCCGTCATGCTGAATGCCGCCGTGCCCGGCCGCTCGCTGTTCCGGCTGCTGACCATGCCGCCATGGATCGTGCCGATGGCGATCGGCATCTTCATGTGGGGCTGGATGTATAACGGCCAGTTCGGGATGATCTCTGGCCTGCTGCAGCGCTTCGGCCTGGTCGATGGCCCGGTCGCCTTCCTCGCCTATGGCAGCACCGCCTTCTGGGCGACGATCGTGACCGACGTCTGGATCGGCGTGCCGCTGGTGACGATCTACTTCCTCGCCGCCATCCAGTCGATCCCGAAGGATCTCTATGAGGCCGCATGGACCGACGGCGCCGGCCGCATGTACCGCTTCCGCCGCATCACGCTGCCGCTGATGGTTCCCGCCATCATCACCATGTCGATGCTATCGCTGATCGCGACCTTCAATTCCTTCGACATCATCTGGATCCTGACGCAGGGCGGTCCGAGCGGTGAAACGACGACGATGATCATCGACACCTATCAGACGGCAATCGGCTCGAAGAAATACGGTGAAGGTGCAGCCCGCGCCGTGCTGATCTGCATCTTCCTGTCGCTCTTCTGCTTCGCCTATTTCCGCGTCACCCGCCGCCTTAACCCGGAGAAGCGCGCATGAGCAGCCGTCCCATGATCGATCGCTACAGCTGGTGGGAAATCATCCTCATCTATTGCGGCATCGCGATGTTTCTCTTCTTCGTGCTGTCGCCTTTCGTCGAAGGCTTCCTGGTATCCTTGAAGCCGCTCAGCCAGCTCTTCTCCTCGCCATACCGCTTCTGGCCGGAGAACGGCTCGTTCGAGGCCTACAGGACGATGTGGATCAGCGTGCCGGGCTTCGGGCGCTATATCTTTAACTCCTTCTTCATCTCGATCATCGTGACCGTCATCGTGCTCTGCCTGGTCATCCCGGCATCCTATGCCTTCGCGAAGTTCGAATTCCGCGGCATGGGCATCCTGCTCGGCGCCTTCCTGACGGTGAACATGTTCTCCGGCGCCGTGCTGCTCATTCCGCTTTTCCGCCTGATGCGCACGATGGGCGTGCTCAACACCTATTTCGCCATGATCGTGCCGGGTGTCGCCTTCCTGATCCCGTCGGCGATCTGGCTTCTGCGCACCTACATGATCCGCATTCCCCAGGAACTCAACGAAGCGGCTTATATGGATGGCGCCAGCCATTTCTACACGCTCCGCCGCGTCATTCTGCCCATTGCGATGCCGGGGATTATCGTCGTCGCGATTACCACCTTCATCGGCGCCTATGCCCAGCAGTTCATCTTCGCGCTGACCTTCAACTCGAAGACTGAATACATGCCCCTGCCGGTGGGACTCTTCGCTTACTTCGGAAAGCAGGAGGTCATCTGGAACGAACTGATGGCGGCCTCCTTCGTCGGCATCGCGCCGGCGATGGTCGTCATCTTCTTCCTTCAGCGCTACCTTGTCGGCGGCCTGACCGCCGGTGCGGTGAAACAATAAGACAAGAAAAGAGTGAACAGCTAACAACGAGAATGGGAGTCACGACGTGAACACTACCATCAAGACAGGCCTAATGGCGCTCGCCTTGCTCGGTTCGACGGCACTGACCGCGGTCACTGCCCAGGCAGCCGACAAGGAAATCAGCTGGATCTATTGCGGCGACACGATCGACCCGATCCACACCAAATACATCAAGGAATGGGAATCCAAGAACGAAGGCTGGAAGGTCGCGCCCGAAGTTGTCGGCTGGGCGCAGTGCCAGGACAAGGCTACGACGCTGGCAGCCGCCGGCACGCCCGTCGCCATGGCCTATGTCGGCTCGCGCACGCTGAAGGAATTCGCGCAGAACGACCTGATCGTTCCGGTTCCGATGAGTGACGACGAGAAGAAGGGTTACTACCCGCACATCGTCGACACCGTCACCTTCGACGGCAACCAGTGGGGCGTTCCGATCGCCTTCTCGACCAAGGCCCTCTATTGGAACAAGGATCTCTTCAAGCAGGCCGGTCTCGACCCCGAGAAGCCGCCGAAGACCTGGGGCGAAGAAATCGAGATGGCAAAGACCATCAAGGAAAAGACCGGCGTTCCGGGCTTCGGTCTCTCGGCCAAGACCTTCGACAACACGATGCACCAGTTCATGCATTGGGTTTATACGAATAACGGCGCCGTCACCGATGCCGAGGGCAAGGTGACCCTCGACAGCCCGCAGATCCTCGCGGCCCTGAAGGCCTACAAGGATATCGCCGCTTATGCCGAAGAAGGCCCGACGGCATACGAACAGAACGAAGTTCGCGCCATCTTCCTCGACGGCAAGGTCGCGATGATCCAGGCCGGCTCCGGCGCCGCCTACCGCCTGAAGGACACCAAGATCAACTGGGGCGTCGCGACGCTGCCGCTTGGTCCGGATGCCAAGGGCGCCGGCACGCTGCTGATCACCGACAGCCTTGCGATCTTCAAGGGCTCGGGCGTCGAAGAAAAGGCGACCGAATTCGCCAAGTACATCACCTCTCCCGATATCCAGGGCGAATACGAACTGCAGGGCGGCGCTGGCCTCACCCCGCTGCGTCCGTCCAAGAAGGTCGACGAGTTCGTTGCCAAGGATCCCTTCTGGAAGCCGTTCATCGAGGGTATCGATTACGGTGGTCCGGAGCCGCTCTTCACCGATTACAAGGGCTTCCAGAACTCGATGATCGAGATGGTCCAGTCCGTCGTCACCGGCAAGGCAGAACCGGAAGCCGCCCTCAAGAAGGCTGCCGGCGAAATCGAAGCCTTCAAGTAAGCCTCGAAACGAGGATCGCGGTCATCCGGCCGCGATCCTCACCGACCAACTTCATGCGCGTTCAAGGCCGGGACCGGAGACAGATTTTTGGGACAGCTTCAGCTCAATAAAGTTCAAAAATTCTATGGCGACTACGAAGTTCTGAAAGGCGTCGAGCTCGACGTGAAGAACGGCGAGTTCGTTGTCTTCGTCGGCCCGTCGGGCTGCGGCAAGTCCACGCTGCTGCGGATGATCGCCGGCCTCGATGCGACCACTAAGGGCGACATCGTCATCGACGGCGTGCGCGTCAACGATCTGCCGCCGGTCAAGCGCGGCATCGCCATGGTCTTCCAGTCCTACGCGCTCTATCCGCATATGAGCGTCTTCGAGAACATCGCCTTCCCGCTGCGCGTCGAGAAGATGGAGGAGGAGAAGCTCAAGGCCAAGGTGGAGAATGCCGCCCGCATCCTGCATCTCGAAACGCGGCTGCAGCAGAAGCCCGGCATGCTCTCGGGCGGCCAGCGCCAGCGCGTCGCGATCGGCCGCGCGATCGTCCGCGAACCGAAGATCTTCCTGTTCGACGAGCCGCTCTCGAACCTCGACGCGGCCCTGCGCGCCGACATGCGCATCGAGCTTGCCAAGCTGCACCGGCAGCTGAAGGCGACGATGATCTACGTCACCCACGACCAGGTGGAAGCCATGACCATGGCCGACCGCATCGTCGTGCTCGACGCCGGCAACATCTCGCAGACGGGCGCGCCGCTGGAGCTCTATCACAAGCCGGCAAACCAGTTCGTCGCCGGCTTCATCGGCAATCCGAAAATGAATTTCCTGCCGGTCACCTGCACCGCGGCCAGCGCCTCCGGCGTGACGATCGATTACCGCGGCCAGACGGCAACGCTACCGGTTGCTGTGCGTGACGGCATGGTCGGCAAGACGCTGACGCTCGGTGTCCGCCCGGAACATATCCAGCTGACCAACGGTGACATATCGCTCGCCGTCACCCCGAGCGTCATCGAGCGGCTCGGCGCCAACACCGTAGCCTATGCGGCACTCGGCGGCGAAACGGAGAACTTCTGCGCCATGCTCCCCGGCAGCGTCGGCATCCGCGCCGACCAGCCCGTCACCGTCGGCATCAACGCCGCCGACTGCCACCTCTTCGACGAGGAAGGCAAGGCCTTCGAGCGCCGGGTGGAACTCACCGAAATCGATATGAACCTGCTGTCGCCGGCAACGGCGTGAGGGCAAGCGAGCCAACCATATTGGCCGGCAACAACTTTGCGGCCACAGCCGTCAGCCTTGCGGCTCAGCCAGTACGATCCTCGCTGAAGCCAAGCGGAGCGCACCCGGGTTCGACGCCGAACAGCTCATGACGGCGGCATTACGCAGATTTTGTCGGCGCCCGCTCCATAGCCGGTCGCCGTGACTACTCAAGGGTGGCCTCAGGCCTGGTTTGCTGATGTGTGACGAACCATTAACCGAAGCCATCAAAACGCTGGCGGCGGTAACCGCCGCTAAGGTTTCGCTCCTGTAGGTTCACCCTGAAGAAACTCAGGGCCGGCATGCGATGAAGCGTTTCACTGGATTGAAGTTGGTAGGACCTGCGCTATTGCTCGCCGCCGTCGTGATCGCCGGGCTTGCAGCAGTTCCCTATTATGGTGTCGCGCGCCTGGATGCGGAGATCCGCGAGCGTCAGGAGACACTCGTCAAACGAAACATTTCGATCTGGATCACCGACGTCGAATTTGCCCTCACTGCTTGGACAATCTGGGACGAGTCGATCGCGAAAATCGACAACGCATTCGATCCCGAATGGACCGACCGCAACATCGGCAACTCGTTGATTGGAACGTCTCGAACCCGGTTCGTCGCCATTTTGGATGCCGAAGGCAAAATGATCTACGACAAGACCGCCGACGAAGTCGCCACGCGACCATTCTTTCATCGTGGCGCCGCCGAGATCACCGGGGACGCAAGCGCCCTCGTTGCCCAAGTTCGCGACCGCGAGCAGGGTGCAAAGGCATCAGGAATTCCCAATCCTGTTTCATTCAGCAAAATCGAGGTTGTCGGAAGTGACGCCGTGCTGCTGACTGCAAGCCTCTTCCAACCGGATTTCAAAACGGCAACACCGCGCGGACCAAGCGCTCCGATCCTCATTTCGGCGATCCCGATTGCCGGCAGCTTACAGGAGTTCCTGGGTAACCGCTTCCTCCTCGATGATGCGACCATAGGCGGCCAGGCCTCCGTTCCGGACAACCGAGCCCGCGTCGAGGTCGCAGTCGGCACCGATGGGCAAAAGGAAGTCCTGTCCTGGAAGCCACCGACGCCCGCCAGGGATTTACTTTTACAATCTCTTCCCCTTGCAGCCGCAGTCATAGCCGTGCTTGTTTTTGGCGCCATATTTGTTGCGAGGATTTCGCGGCAGGCAGTGGTGTCGTTGGTCGAAGCGGAGAAGCGCATGCGACATGCAGCGACGCATGACTTCCTCACGGGGCTTTCCAATCGCACGACGATCGAACCGCAGTTCAGTCGTCTATCCGAAACAGGAAACGTCACCGTCGTCTGCCTGGACCTCGATGGGTTCAAAGCGGTCAACGACCGGCACGGACATGCCGCCGGCGACGAGGTACTCCGGCAGGTCGCTCAACGCCTTCGATCGTCCACGAGGCATGACGACATTGTCTTCCGTCTGGGCGGTGACGAATTCGCAATTCTGATGCCTTCGACCACACAGGTCGAAGCGGAGCTGAGTTGCCGGCGGCTTTCGTTGCTTCTCGGCCAGCCCTATGACCTCGATCACATCGAAGCGCGAATTGGCGCCTCGTTCGGTATTGATCATGCCGGTTCAGTTTCAGACCGCAGCTGTGACGAAGCCCTCAAGAGAGCCGACGAAGCGCTTTACGCGGCCAAATCGATTGGCCGCGGATCCGTGGTGACTTTTCAGGCGCAGGGCGACGCCATGCTGGCATGCGCTTGAGGCTGAAGAGAGCATCACCGGCTCGTGACCTTCGCATCCCAGGCTCGCATCTTGGTGCAGGTTCATCACACTGAGCGGTTCTCGCGATATGGACTTTTTCGGTCACTGTGAAGCCGAGCGCTTGGGTCGTCGAGTGAACTCCAGAAGGTCGTTAGCCGCGATATCAGCCGGGGTAAATTCGTCGCAGGCAAGGTAAGGTGTTTCTACCAGCAGACGCGTTACCAGCTTCAGCCAGCTTTCGAACATGTCCTGGGCCAGCAACCGCCACTCTTGAAAAATTGCGCCTGCTGCCGCCTTTCCCGTCAGAGACGACCGGCGGGCTGGCAGGTCATTTGCCTCTATATGCCGGCTATCCATCGGGCATAATTGCAATCGGGCCGCGAACGGTATCCGGCGCCGCTGAAAATGCCGGCTGATTCCATAACCATTTGAAATCAAATATACTATTTTTAGCTGTGCCCATTCATTGATCACGAACTCTGCTTGACACTTTTTTAACCCCTGCCTATGGTTTTTACCAAATAGTCAAAAAAGGGGAACGACTATGAAAAATCAGATCATCATGTCTCGCCGTACCGTTCTGGCCTCGGGCATTGCGCTCGGTGTCAGCGCGCTTTCTCCCGCCGCACGCGCCGCCGCACCGCTCAAGGTGGCCGGCATCCACGCCTCGCCGGTCGAAAATGCCTGGAACTCCTGTCTCCATGCAGCCCTTCAAGCCGCGGCGAAGGAAGGCGTCATCGAATATGTCTTCTCCGAGGGCGTCTCGGGCACCGATTACCCGCGCGCCATGCGCGAATATGCCGAACAGGGCAACAAGCTGATCATCGGCGAGGCCTATGCGGTCGAAAAGGAAGCGCGCCAGGTGGCCGCCGAATATCCCGACACCGCTTTTGTTCTCGGCTCCAGCGGCAATGAGGAAGGCGACAATTTCGGCGTCTTCGGCACCTGGAACCATGACGGTGCCTATCTGGCCGGGATGCTCGCCGGCAAGATGACGAAGTCCAACGTCGTGGGTTCCGTCGGTGCGATCCCGATCCCCGAAGTCAACATGCTGATCAATGCCTTCGGCGAAGGCGTCAAGGCCGTGAACCCCGACGCCAAGCACCTCGTTGCCTTCATCGGCACGTTCTTCGACCCGCCGAAGGCGCGTGAAGCCGGCCTTGCCCAGATCGATGCAGGCGCGGACATTCTGTTCGGCGAGCGCATCGGCACGGCGGATGCCGCCAAGGAGCGCGGCATCAAGGCTGTCGGATCGCTGATCGACTACTCGCCGCGTTATCCCGACACGGTATTCGCCAACGCGCTCTGGGGCTTCCGTCCGATCCTCAATGCGGCGATCGCCGACGTTCAGGCCGGCAAGCCTGTTGGCAAGAACTACACGGCCTTCGGCCTGATGAAGGAAGGCGGCAGCGACATCGTCTATGTGAAGGGTGTTGCCCCGGCCGACGCCGAAACGGCAATGGAAGCCAAGCGCGCCGAAATCAAGGCCGGAACCTTCGAAGTTCCGAGAAACATGGACCAGCCGAAGTAATTCTCACCCATGTTTCAGGACGCAACGGCGCTCGCCGGGTCGATCAGGGACGGCCGGACCTCGGCAAGCGAGGCCATGCAGGCCGCTATCGACGCGGCCGCGCGTGAGGAGGCGCTTGGCGCGATCGCCTATCTCGATACCGGGATGGGCATAGAAGCTGCGCGCCGCCTCGACGTCGAGCGGCAAAGCGAGCCCGAGCGTTTCAACGCCCGCGTCTTCGCTGGCGTGCCGACGCTCGCCAAGGATCTCGGCGGGCCGTTTGCGGGCCTGCCCGTTGCGGCCGGTTCGCGGCTCTTCGATCGCCGGAAATCCGGCCTCGATTCCGACCTCGCCGGCCGTTTTCGCGACGCCGGTCTTGTTCCCTTCGGCCTGACCACCAGTCCGGAATTTGGCCTGTCGCTCGCCAGCGAGCCGGCGATCGGCCCGCTCTGCCGCAATCCGCTCGACCGGAACCGGACACCCGGAGGCTCGTCGGGCGGGGCGGCGGCGGCCGTTGCCGCAGGCATCGTTGCAATCGCGCACGCGACCGACGCCGGTGGATCGATCCGTGTGCCGGCAGCGTGCTGCGGCCTCGTCGGCCTGAAGCCCGGCCGCGGCGCAATGCCCGCCGGACCTTTCTTCGGCAACCATCTCGGCGGGATTGCCAGCGAAATGGCGGTCACGCGCTCCGTACGGGACGCCGCCGCCATATTCGAAGCGCTCGAAGGCGCTGCCCGCGGTCCATTTGCGGACGCACCATCTGCGGCGCCACCGGAGCGGCCGCTGCGGATCGGCGTGCTGACCGATACGGGCGCGGCCTATCCGACCACCGCAGACCGCGCGCAGGCGGTAGAAGACGCCGCGAAGTTCCTGGAAGGCCGCGGTCACGCCATCGTAGCGCTCGCCTGGCAGGATTTTGCGCCTCTCGCCGATACAAGCGCAAAAGTCTTCGGCAACATTATCGCCGCCAATCTTGCCGCCTTGATCGATGGCCTTGCTCTAGACGCCGGCAAGACGGAAAAGATGACGCAGGCCTTCATCAACCGTGGACGCACCATGCCGGCAACGGAACTCTGGAAATCACTCGATGCCGGTGTGCGGGTCAGCCATGGTCTCTGGTCCCTGTTCGACAAGGTCGATGCGATTGTCACGCCGATGCTTTCGAGCGCAGCGCTGCCGATCGGCTCGTTTCCATCGGATCACGATGACACCGAGCTTCATCTCAACCGCATGACCGCCTTTGCGCCGCTCGCGGCGCTCGCCAATATATCGGGTTTTCCCGCGATCACCCTGCCCTTCGGCAAGGACGCCGACGGCCTGCCGCTACCGGTCCAGATCATCGCTCCGTTCAGCCAGGAGAAACTGCTGCTTTCTCTGGCCGCCACGCTGGAAGCCGACGAACGCTGGCAGCACCCCTTCAGCGTTGCAGGACTGAACGCATGAGCGAAAAGGTTCTCGAGCTCCTCGGCATCAGCAAGCGCTTCGGCGACAATCTCGCCAATGACGACATCTCGCTCGCCCTCGACAAGGGCGAGATCGTTGCCCTTCTCGGCGAGAACGGAGCAGGGAAGACGACGCTGATGAGCATCCTCTTCGGCCACTATGTGCCGGACAGCGGATCGATCCGCATTCACGGAAAGGATATCCCGCCCGGACGGCCGCGTGCCGCGATTGCCGCAGGCGTCGGCATGGTTCACCAGCATTTCGCGCTCGCCCCCAACCTGACCGTGCTCGAAAACGTCATGACGGGGACGGAGACGCTCTGGAATATCCGCTCGCAATCGGCTGCGGCACGCCGCAAACTTGCCGGGATCGCCGACCGCTTCGGCCTCAAGGTCGACCCGGATGCCCGTCTCGGCGATCTCTCTGTCGGCGAGCAGCAGCGCGTCGAGATCCTGAAGGCGCTGTATAACGATGCGCGCATCCTGATCCTCGACGAGCCGACGGCCGTGCTGACCAATATCGAGGCCGAGCGGCTGTTTTCGACGTTGAAGGAAATGGCACGCCAGGGCCTTTCGCTGATTTTCATTTCGCACAAGCTCGACGAGGTCATGGCCGCGGCAGATCGTATCGTCGTCTTGAGAGGGGGCAGGATGGTCGCCGAGCGCCGGGCCGCGGAGACCAGCAAGGCGGAACTTGCCGAACTGATGGTCGGGCGGCGCGTCGAGCGGCCGGTGCGCGAACCCTCGACACCCGGCCCTGTTGCGCTTGAAGCGCGCGGCCTGACGGTCCGCATCGGCGGCGTGGACCGGCTGAAAGAGATCGGCTTCACGCTTTGCGAAGGCGAGGTTCTCGGGATCATCGGGGTATCCGGAAACGGCCAGGCACCTCTGGCTCAGCTTCTCTCCGGCACGCTGGCCCGCACGGGAGGCCATCTCCTGCTTTATGGCGAGCCCGTCGGCAATCTCGGCGTCACTGATGTGATTGCCGCCGGGATCGGCCGCATTCCGGAGGATCGCAACCGGGAAGGCGCGATCGGCGACATGGCCATCTGGGAAAATGCCGTACTCGAAAGGCTGCCGGAATATTCCCGCAATGGCCTCGTCGACCGCAAGGCCGGCATGGCCTTCGCCACCGAAATCATTCAGGAATTCGACGTGCGCGGCGGAGCAGCGGCAAGCCGCACCCGGCTTCTTTCCGGGGGCAACATGCAAAAGCTGATCCTCGGACGCAATCTTCAGCGCCGTCCGCGCATCCTGATCGCTGCCCAGCCGGCACGCGGTCTCGACGAAGGTGCGGTCGCCGCGGTGCATGCTCGTATTCTCGACGCGCGCCGCGCCGGTACCGCCGTCCTGCTGATCTCCGAAGATCTGGACGAGGTGATATCGCTCGCTGACCGCATCCAGGCCATCGTCGGCGGGCGTCTGTCGCCTTCTGTCGATGCGGCGGAAGCCAACGCGCGCCGCCTCGGATTGATGATGGCGGGCGATTGGAGCCATACCGCGGAGACCCGTCATGCGCCTTGAACGCCGCGAACATCGGCCGCTCTATCTGATGGCCGGGGCGCCGGTCGCCGCAATCATCGTTGCCCTGGCGCTGTCAGGCATTCTGATCGCCATTGCCGGTGCGCCGGTGCTGGAAGCCTACAAGCGTATCCTCATCGGCGCCTTTGGTTCGCGGCTTTCGGCAACGGAAACGCTGACGCGGGCCACGCCGCTGATCCTGACCGGGCTTGCCGCCGCAGTCGCCTTTCGCGCCCGCCTCTGGAACATCGGGGCCGAGGGACAATTCTATTTCGGCGCCATCGCGGTCGCCGCCTTCGGCTCGAAACTGCTTGCCGGTCTCCCCTCCGTCGCGCTCATTCCGCTGCTCCTCGTCATTGGCGCCATCGCCGGCATGGTGCTGATCCTCGTGCCGCTCTGGCTGCGCCTGCGCTTTTCGGTCGATGAGGTCGTCACCAGCCTGCTCATGAACTTCATCGCCATTCTCTTCGTTTCGATGCTGATCGATGGCGTGCTCAAGGATCCCCTCGCCTTCGGCTGGCCGCAATCGCAGTCGGTCGCCGATCACGCCATGCTGCCGAAGCTGCTTGCCCGCTCTCGCCTCCATATCGGCCTAGCGATTGCCATCGGCCTGGCGATCGCCATCCATTTCATCCAATCGCGCACCGTCTTCGGCATGCAGTCGCGGGCCGCCGGCCTCAATCCGCAGGGCGCCGTCTTCGCCGGCGTTCCGCTCGCCCGCACGCTGGTCAAGGTTGCCTGCATCTCCGGTGGGCTGGCGGGCCTTGCCGGTGCCATCGAGGTGATGGGCGTCAGGGGTTATGTGACCACCGACCTCTCGCCGGGCTTCGGCTATTCCGGCATCGTGGTTGCCATGCTGGCGAACCTCAATCCGATCGGCGTTATCTTCGCGGCGCTGTTTACGGCCGTGATGTTTGTCGGCGCCGACGGCATGAGCCGCAGCCTGGGCATCCCGACCTATATTGCCGACGTCACGGTCGCGCTTTCGCTTCTCACGATGGTCGTGGCACTGTTCTTCACGCAATACAGGATCCGCCGATGAGCACGCTGATCGACATCCTTGCATCGGCCGGCCTCTGGGCGGCGATCCTGCGCATCGCGACGCCGCTGATCTTCGGCACGCTCGGCGCGCTGCTCTGCGAGCGCGCAGGCGTGCTCAATCTCGGCATCGAGGGGATCATGACCTTCGGCGCCATGATCGGCTGGCTTGCCGTCTATCACGGTGCCGATCTCTGGACGGGATTGTTGGTGGCGGCACTCGCCGGCGGCCTGTTCGGATTGCTGCATTCGCTGCTGACGGTGACGCTCGGTCTTTCGCAGCATGTGACCGGCCTCGGCGTGACGCTCTTTGCCTCCAGCTTCAGCTACTATGTGTTCCGGCTGATCGTTCCGGTCGCCGGCACCCCGCCGACGATCGTGCCGTTCCAGCCGATCGACATTCCCGGCCTCTCATCCCTGCCCTTCATCGGCCCGGCGCTCTTCACGCAGACGGCGCCGACCTATCTGGCGATCGCCGTCGCGCTTCTGATGGGATACGTGATCTTTCGCACGCCTGTCGGGCTTGCCATTCGCATGACGGGTGAAAATCCACATGCCGCCGAGGCGCAGGGACTAAATCCGGTGCGGATCCGCTATGGCGCGATCGTCGCCGGCAGCGCCCTGATGGCGGTCGGCGGTGCCTTCCTGACCCTGTCGGCATTCAACAGCTTCTTTCCGACGATGGTGCAGGGCCGCGGCTGGATCTGCATCGCGCTCGTTGTCTTTGCATCGTGGCGGCCGGGCCGCGCGCTGTTCGGCGCCCTGCTCTTCGCCTTTTTCGATGCCTTCCAGCTCAGGCTGCAGACTGCCGTCAGCGGCGTGCCCTACCAGATATTCCTGATGACGCCGTATATCCTGTCCATCGTCGCGCTTGCCGTCATGGCGCGGCGCGCCCGCGTGCCGCAGGCGCTGATGCAACCCTACCGCCGCGGCGAGCGATAGTTTTCCGAAAAGGAGCCAGCCATGTTCGATCTGATCATCCGCGATGCCAACCTGCCTGATGGACGCAAGGGAATGGACATCGCCGTTTCCGGCGGCCTGATCGCGGCGGTAGAGAAGACTATCGAAGCAACGGCCGGCGAGGAGATCATGGCGACCAATCGCCTGGTCTCGCCACCCTTTATCGATCCGCATTTTCACATGGATGCGACATTGTCGCTCGGCCTGCCGCGCATGAATGTCTCGGGCACATTGCTCGAAGGCATTGCGCTCTGGGGCGAGTTGCGGCCGATCGTGACGAAGGAGGAACTGGTCGAGCGCGCACTCAGATATTGCGACCTCGCCGTCAGCCAGGGCCTGCTCTTCATCCGCAGCCATGTCGACACCTCTGATCCGAGACTGGTGACGGCGGAGGCCCTGCTCGAGGTCAAGGAGCGGGTGAAGCCCTATATCGACCTGCAGCTCGTCGCCTTCCCGCAGGATGGGTACTACCGCGCCGCGGACGGGGTCGCTTCGCTCAACCGCGCCCTCGACATGGGCGTCGATATCGTCGGCGGCATCCCGCATTTCGAACGCACGATGGATGAAGGGCGCCTATCAGTGGAAGCGCTCTGCCGCATCGCCGCCGACCGCGGCCTGCCGGTCGACATGCATTGCGACGAAACCGACGATCCTCACTCGCGCCATATCGAAACGCTTGCCGCCGAAACAGTCCGTTTCGGCTTGCAGGGCCGGGTGGCCGGCTCGCATCTGACCTCGATGCATTCGATGGACAACTACTATGTCTCGAAGCTCATTCCGCTGATGGCAGAGGCGCGGATCAACGTCATCCCGAACCCTTTGATCAACATCATGCTGCAGGGCCGGCATGACACCTATCCCAAGCGCCGCGGCATGACTCGCGTACGCGAGCTGATGGATGCCGGGCTCAACGTATCCTTCGGGCACGACTGCGTCATGGACCCCTGGTATTCGATGGGTTCCGGCGACATGCTGGAGGTCGGCCACATGGCGATCCATGTGGCGCAGATGGCGGGCGTGGAAGACAAGAAGAAGATTTTCGAGGCCCTGACCGTCAACTCGGCGAAAACGCTTGGGCTCGAAGGCTATGGGCTGGACAAGGGCAGCAAGGCCGACCTCGTCATCCTTCAGGCGGCCGATCCGCTGGAAGCGCTTCGCCTCAAGCCGGTCCGCCTGGCCGTTATCAAGGGCGGAAAGGTGATCGCGCACACCGCGCCTCGGATCACGACCATATCGATCGACGGGCGGCCGCAGGCAATCGATATCGGGCTCGACTACATTCCCAGGGCGTAACTGCGCAGCGGCCCTTCACGCGAGAAGCGTTCAGGATCTCGCGCTTGCCTGCGCGACGGAAGCCTGATGCCCGGTTTGCCTGTCGCCACCGCCGGCCCACAGGGCGAGCATGATCACCGCAGCGATCAGATAGAAGATCTTGTTCGAGAGATTGCGCAGGGATTTGTTGGCGCGCGTGCATTCGAAATGGGGTTGCAAGGGCTTGGTCCGGTGGATCGAAGTCGCGGAACCTAATGTTTTAGTCCCACCAAATAAATAGCCAATCCCGAAAGCCTTGCATGCACTGAGTGAATAGCTTTACGTCCAACGACGATAGGAGACCTGTCTATTTTACGATGACATCAATAACCGAGAGAGCCTGGGACGAGCTTGCAAACGCCGCGCGCAGCAGGTCGCCCTTCAACTTCCTTCAGCTCGCGACATCCGGGCTCGACGGCTCACCGCAGCTGCGCACCGTCGTGCTCCGGCGCTGTGATCCGAAGGAGGCAACGATTACGTTCATCACCGACATCAGATCGCCAAAGGCAATCGAGATCGGCCGCGACCCGCGCGTTTCACTCCTCGGCTTCGATCCCGCCCGAATGATCCAGCTACGCCTCTCCGGCGACGCTCAACTCATCACCGACGAGCAAAAGCGGCACGAGATCTGGGCAGCACTGCCGGAGCGAACCACCGCACTTTTCAAAATGCCTCTGGCTCCCGGAACTGCCATTGGCGATGACGGCGATGCATTGCATCGCGCCGCCCTCGACAATCCGGACGTGGCATTCGCGAGACTGGCGGTTATCATCGTTCGTCTCTCTCGCCTCGAATGGCTGGACGTCAGCGGCGAAGATCACCTGCGTTGGGCGAGCGAACTGACGGCCAGTGGCTGGAAAGACGTGAGGCTGTCACCCTGAGAAATTCGAAATGAATCGCTATCCGATGTTCAGTCCCCAACTGCTGATCAGCTTCGTCGCGGTTTGCGAGACGAGCAGCTTCACGCGTGCCGCCGATCGGGTCTCGCTTTCTCAATCGACAATCAGCCAGCAGGTTCGCCGTCTTGAGGAACTGCTGGGAAAAGCCCTCTTCGAACGGACGTCGCACGAGGTGCGCCTGACCGAGGAGGGCATCAAGCTCCTGAGTTACGCCCGGCGCATCATCGCGCTGAACGAGGAAGCGCATGATGCGCTGACCGGTCCCTGGCGAGATGGCGTGCTACGGCTCGGCATGCCCGAGGACCTGACGGTTCCCACGATCGATCTTCTCGCCGCATTCAAGCGCGACAATCCCCACCTAAGGTTGGACGTTTCGAGCGGTCTCAGCCGCGAACTTCACAGGGCATATGTTCTGGAAGAGCTGGACCTGGTGCTCGTCAAGCAGGTGCGGGCGCACCTGCCGCGCGCCGCGCGGCCAGAGCCCCTGCTCTGGCTCGACAGCCTCAGACATCCGGCAATCGAGCAGTCCCCCGTGCCGATCGCGGTCTTTCCGGTCAATGGGCTTTATCGCGAGGAGCTCTGCGATACGCTTGATGGCCTCGGTCTCAGATGGCGCGTGAGCTATAGCAGCGCAGCACTTGCCGCCCTTGCCGCGGCGTCCGCGGCCGGGCTCGGGGTCAGCCTGCTTCCGGCGAATTGCCGCCAGCCCGAGCATCGCGTTCTCGGCCGGGATGAAGGTCTTCAGCCGGTGGAGAATTTCGAACTGGCCCTCTTCTATCGCGATGATGCCTCGCCGCTGGCGCTCGATCTCGCCGAGCGGCTGATCGCGTTCTGCGGTTTGTCGCGCTGACTATTGGCAAATCGAATAGCCAGCATTCGCATAAGTCGCTGCCATCTCGTAGCCGCCTTGGCTAAATGTGCCGTCACCCATTTCTGCACGACGATGAGGAGACGATCATGCAAAATAGCCTATCACAGAGCCGCCGCGGCTTCCTGAGCCGTGCCGGGCAGCTGACGACGGCTGCCGCCGTTGCAGGCCTGACCGGCGGAGCTAGCCGCGAGGCATCGGCCGAAACGCAGAATTGCGTCGAAGATGCCGCCGTAACCGCGATCGCCGACAAGCATTACCTGCTTGCAGACGTCAGGCTCGAGGAAGGTTTCGAGAAGGATGGCGATGTCGTCATTGCGACCCGCACCGCACTTTCCACACTCGAGATCAAGGATGGCAAGATCGTCGCACTTCATGCTGCCGGCGCCGCGCTTCCGGCGGGACTGCCGACCTATCAGGCGAATGGTCAGCTTGCCCTTCCCTCGACGCGCGACATGCACATTCACCTCGACAAGACCTTTTACGGCGGCCCATGGCAGGCGCCGCTGCCCCGCCAGGGCAAGACGATCATGGATATGATCGCGCTTGAGGAAAAGCTGCTCCCGAAACTGCTGCCGACCTCGGTGGAGCGAGCCGAAGGCCTGATCGCTCTCCTGCAGTCCAAGGGCAGCACGACGGCGAGGAGCCACTGCAACATCGATCCGGTAAGTGGTCTCAAAAGCCTTGAACACCTGAAGATCGCGCTTGAGAAACACAAGGACGATTTCTCCTGCGAGATCGTTGCTTTTCCTCAGCATGGCCTTCTTCACTCAAAGGTCGACGGGCTGATGCGCGAAGCGATGCAGATGGGCGTCGACTATGTCGGCGGCCTCGATCCGACCAATGTCGATGGCGCCATGGAGAAATCCCTCGACGCCATGTTCCAGATTGCGCTGGATACCGGCAAGGGCGTCGACATCCACCTGCATGAGACCAGCCCGGCCGGCGTCGCCGCCATCAACTACATGATCGATACCGTTGAAAAGAACGGCGCGCTGCAGGGCAAGGTGACGATCAGCCACGCCTTCGCATTGACAACGCTTTCACCGGAGGCTCTGGAAGAGACGGCCAAACGGCTTGCCGCCAACCGCATCACCATTGCCTCGACCGTGCCGATTGGCGGCCTGATGATGCCGCTGCCGCAACTGAGCAAAGCCGGCGTCTTCGTCATGACCGGAACCGACAGCGTCATCGACCATTGGTCTCCGTTCGGCAGCGGCGACATGTTTGAGAAGGCCTATCTCTACGCGCAGCTCTATCGCGGTTCGGACGAATATCACTTGTCTCGCTCGCTCGCGATCTCGACCGGAGGCGTCCTTCCGCTGGACAACGATGGCGCCCGCGCCTGGCCGAAGGCTGGCGATGATGCCGGTTTCACGCTGACAGGTGCAAGCTGCTCGGCAGAGGCCGTGGCCCGGGTCTCCCCGCGCACAGCAACGTTCCATCAGGGGCGCCTGGTTTCAGGCGGCGTCAACAAGGCCTCGTCCTGAAAGCTGGCCTTGGCGTCCGCAGAGTGCCGCACAGAACCGTGGGCGGCACGTCAGTCCCTGACGACGACGCAGCAATGGCCATCGGCGATAAAGGATCGAACAGAAGTCGATCCCGCGGCGGCGCTGGCACCGGGGCGTTGCGAACCGCTGTCGGCACGGAGGTCGCGGCCGACCTAAGGCCGCGGGCAAAGTTCCGCTACGATGGCGGATCATCGCAGTTAAGCGTCAGTCACCGACATTTGGCGTGAGCTCTTCCAAGACGACTTCCTGATGAACGACGTTCAGGAAATAGCGCACCGCGGGGGAGAGGAAGCTGCGTGAGCGGTGAACAATATCGAACTGCCGGTGGAGCGTCGTTGCGGTGTTTTCCAGCTCGACGATACCTGTCGACGCCGCGAGGTTCCGGCGCGACATGAAGCTCAAGAGGTCGGTTTCTTCGAGAATGAAGGGTGCGGCAACCAATGGCGTTGCCGTGACCGCCGCATCCGGCGCCGGAAGCCCTGCGGCAAGGAAGACATGTTCGAGCCACTGGCGCGTCGAAACGGCCGGCGTCGGCAGGACCCAGGAGAATTTCGACATCGCCTCCAGGCTGGGCTCCTGATCGACAAGCGGATGGCCCTTGCCAGCCACAACGACGACAGTGTCACTCAGAAGTGGTGTCGAGACAATCCAGTCGTCGGCTTCGGCTGGACGTCCCGGACGAATGATGATGTCGATCGACCCGGCCTTGAGAGCGTCCTCCAGCGCGTCATCCATCGCAGTGCGGATCAAGAGACGAAGGTCCGGCGCCTTCTCGCGCAAGGTGCGGCAGACCCCCGGAAGAAAGAACTGAGCTATCGACGCCGAGCATCCGACGCGCACCGTTCCCGCGATCCCCTTGCGAAATGACGAGACCTGGATGCGGATATCCTCAAGGTCATGCGCCAGCAACTGGTAGCGCTCCTGCAGAAGCTTTCCGGCTTCGGTGAGCACGATACCGCGCCCTGCCCTGTCGAAAAGCGCGACACCATAGGCATCCTCCAGCCGCTGGATGCACTTCGACAGGGCAGGCTGCGACAGGTTCAGCGCCTCGGCCGCGCGCCCGAGATGCCCGAACTCGGCAACCTTGAGGAAATAGCGAAGGTCGCGAAGATCCATTGATTACCCAAAGTTATGAAAGGTTGAAAATTCGCGAATAGACTTGCAGAGCCGCCGGGTCAATAAGCAGTCCCGTTTTCGGTAATCTGCCACAACGAGCAGATCGAGAACATTTTTTTATTGGTCGCCGGGAGGAACCGTTGCGGCCACGCTTACAGTGACGGCAGGCGCCGTCGGGAGGACCTTGTGATCGCCAGTCTCGGCTATCTGATGATAGCGTCGTTCCTGATCTCCGTGATCAGAAAGCATATTTCCGTTTTCGCCGGGCTTATCGGCGTGTCTGTTGTCTTCGGCGGCGCTGCAGCGCTCTGGACCACCGGATCGATCGATCCGATCTTCGGCTGGTTCCGCGACGGGCTTTTCTACACCGTCAACGATGCAGGCAAAGTCAGCCTCGGCACCATCAACCCGACAATCATGATCCTTTTCGCGATCATGTATTTCAGCATCATGATGAATGTCGGGCTCTTCGACCCGCTTTGCACATTCCTCATCCGCCGCGCCAAGGGCGATCCTCTCAAGATCCTGATGGTCACGGTTTTCGTGACATCGGTGGTGACGCTCGATGGCGACGGCACGACGACTATCCTGATCATCACCAGCACGTTCGTGCCGCTCTTCCGCCGCATGAACATGAAGCTTTCGAATCTGGCAATGCTCATCATCCTGCCGACCGGTCTGGGCAACTGTCTGCCGTGGGGTGGCCCGCTCGTGCGCGCTGCGGCCGTTCTGAAGGTCGAAGTCAACGAACTCTTCATTCAGATCCTGCCAATCCTTGCCGTATCGCTCGTCTACATTTTCTTCCTTGCCTATTTCATGGGCCAGAAGGAGCGCAAGCGCCTCGGATACGACCTGAAGGCCGCGGACCAGATCGATCGCCAGCAGATCGAAGAGATGGTCAATGTCATCCTCGACAATGACAAGGAGTTGAAGCGCCCGCGGCTCTTCCTGTTCAATCTGGCCCTGACCGTCGCAACACTGGTCGCCGTCCTTATGGGCTGGGTCGGCGGAGCGCTTGCCTTCACCATCGCCACTGCGATAGCGCTCGCCGTCAACTACACGGCCGCCGAACAGCGCGAGCGGATCACGGCCAATGGCGGCGATGCGATTGCCGTCACATCGATCATCATCGCGGCCGGCTTCTTCCTCGGCGTCCTCAGCGGCAGCGGCATGTCGACGGCCATCGCCGAGACGCTGACGCATCTCATTCCGGATACGCTTGGCAGCCACGTCGGCATTATCTTCGCACTGGTCGGCGCGATCGCCTGCTACGCGCTTCCGATCGATGCCTACTATTTCGGTATCCTTCCGGTCATCGCACCGATCGGCGCCAAATACGGGCTGACTCCGCATGAAGTCGGGATGGCTTCCTTCATGGGCCAGGCGATCCGCTACGGCTCGCCGACCGTTGCCTGGCTCTTCCTTCTGATGGACCGCACCGAGATGTCGTTCGCCGACTATCAGAAGGAATTCTTCAAATACTCGATCCCGATGTTCGTCATCTTCATCGTGGTCGCAATCGTGACTGGCGTTCTTCCGGTCTGATGCCGGAAGCATAATTCGAAGGACAATCCATGCAGACTTTGGGCTTTCTTGGTTTCGGCGAGGCTTCCTACAATATCGCCGAAGGCCTGCGCGACGAGGGCATCACGGGCATCCGCGCCTTCGACGCGGCCTGGCAGCGCGAGCCGAATGCCTCACTCATTCAGGAACGCGCCGGCAAGGCCGGTGTGGTCCTTGAGGCATCTGCTGCGGATCTCATCGGCAAGGTCGACATTGTCGTCTGTTCGATCAGCGCCAACATGGCGGTCCCCGTCGCCGAACAGAGCGCGCCGCTGTTGCGGCCCGAACAAATCTATGTCGACCTCAACTCGGCAGGTCCCGACACCAAGACGAGTGTCGATCGCATCATCTCGCCGCGCGCCACCTTCGTCGACGTCGCAGTCATGGGAACGGTGCCCGGAAACCGTCACAAGGTTCCGATGCTGGCATCGGGCAAAGGCGCCATTGCCATCGCTGACTATCTCAATCGCTTCGGCGCAAAGGTGACCGCGATCGACGGACCGGCAGGCAAGGCCTCGGCTTCGAAGATGTTTCGCAGCATCTTCATGAAGGGCTATGTGATGCTGCTCCTAGAGGCAGTGGTTGCCGGGCGCAAGTTCGGCCTCGAAGACGATGTGCTCGCTTCGATCCGGGCGTCGCTCACCACCGACGACTTCATCAAGCAGGCCAACGACCTGATGGCTCGCGGTGTTATCCATGCCGAGCGGCGCGAGCACGAGATGGACGAGGTCATCGCGACGCTGAACAGCCTCGGCGTCGATGCAACCATGTCCATTGCCGCGAAAGACAAGCTCGCCTGGTGCGTCAAACAGGGCTTCCGCGAACACTTCAACGCCAAGCCACCGGAAGACTACCACGACATTTTCGCCGTGCTGGCAAAGTAATAATCGGAACGGAAGGATCACCCCATGTCCAATACCGGATTTCGCATCTTCACGAAGATCAATCGCCCGGATGCGGCACTCGTCGAAGGCCTGCGCGGCCTGCCGGCCGCAAATATCGGCGACTGCCTCAACCGCTCCTCGATGCTCGACGCCCGCATTCGCAAGATCTCGAAGGGCAACTTGATCGGGCCAGCCTTTACGGTGAAAAGCCGCGCCGGCGACAATCTTCTGCTGCACAAGGCGCTCGACATGGCGCAGCCGGGCGATGTCATCGTATTCGACGCGCATGGCGACGTGACGAATGCCATCACCGGCGAACTGATGATGCAGACGGCGGTTCAAAAGAAACTCGGCGGTGTCATCATCGACGGTGCCATCCGCGATCTCGCGACGCTGAGAGACATGGACCTGGCGATCTTCGCCGCCGGTGTGACGCCGGCTGGCCCCTACAAGGACGGTCCCGGCGAAATCAACGTGCCCGTATCGATCGGCAGCGTGGTTGTTCATCCCGGTGACATCCTCGTTGGCGACGACGACGGCATTGTGGTCGTCCGCCAGGCGGACGCTGCAGAGATCGCGGAGAAGGCACGCAAGAAGCAGGCCTCTGAAGACGACAAAATGAAGTCGATCATCGGCGGCACCCTGAACACATCCTGGATCGACAAGGAACTGGCGGCCAAGGGCTGCGAGATTATCGAGGATACTTATCGCTAAGCAGGCCCAGCAGGGGAAACGGTCTCTCGAATATCGGGGGACCGGGAGCGGAGATACGTGTTGACGAAGGATAGCCGACAACCCATCTCAACGCCATGCGAAAAGAACAGAAGAATGACGTCGAACTCCTGAAAACGTGGCGGCTCGCGTCGGCAGCGACCATGGGATCGGCGGTTCGCGCCAAGGGTATCCTCCTGGAACTCCGGGCACGGGTTCCGGCCGCGGTGAAGAAGTCGCTTGATCTCGATGCGGGTGAGATCACCCTCGTGATGCCCGCCAGCCAGAAGACCGAATTCCACGCTGTATCGGCTATCGTCAGCAAGGTGCTCGACGGCATCGAGCAGCTGCCGGTGATCCCGCGCGAGATCCAGGACATCCTGACGATCACCACCAGCGAACGTCATCGCTGGCTGGCGGACGGCCGGCTGCCGAGCGCCGGAACACGAACCGTCCGGCTGAACGGCCGTGCCCGCCGGATCACCTTCCACGTCTTCGATCCGAAGGTTGTCGAGGACATTCTGGATCGGGGTGTTGTGGAGGAATGGCGCGAGGAAGACGCGATTGCCAAAGCGGAAAATCGGCGCCGCGCCGCGTATCAGGCGAAGCTGACCCGATCACTGAAAAAGAGTAAGGCAAAGAAGGCCGAGACCACGACCGACGCCAATTCACCGAAACTGGAAGGCTGGGAAGAATTCGGACGCGACGGTTTCTTGAAATAGGTCCGATCCAGGTCACTCGACGAAATACGCCCGGGCAAAGAATACCGTCGTCGTTGCTACCGCGAGCACAATGGTGAGTGCCCTGATCGCAGCAGCCGGCAGTTTCCGGCCGATATGCGCCCCAGCCCAGCCGCCAAGGAGCGCCCCGATCAACATGGGCAGGCATTGAGACCAGGCAATCGCCCCGGCTGCGACGAAAACGATGACGGCCACCGCGTTCGCGGCCGTGACCATCAGCATCCGCATCGGGTTCAATTCCTTGATCTCGCCTCCGCCGAAGACACTCCAGGCCGCCAGCATCATCAGACCGACCGCTCCACCGAAATAGCCGCCATAGACGCCGAGTAAGAACTGGACGGGGACGATGGTCGAGGTTCGGGCTGAAGCGCGGCTCCGGAAGGCCGCGCTGATCCGTCGCCCGAAAACCAGCATGAGCGTAGCGATCAGCAGCAGCCAGGGGAGGATGGCGTCGAAGACACTGGAAGGCGTCAATAGCAGCAGCACGCTGCCACAGAGCCCTCCGAGGACCGTTGCAAGCGCGATCGGCAAGACCGGCACACCGCAGACTTTGCCGAACCCGTCGCGATAGACCCAGGAGCTAGCCAATCCGCCCGGGAAAAGGGAAAATGTGCTCGTCGCGTTGGCTGCGACCGACGGTACTCCGACCGAAATCAGCGCCGGCAGGGACACGAAGGACCCGCCACCGGCCAATGCATTCATGCTGCCCGCCAGCATCCCCGCCAACAACAGAAGCAACATATCATTCATCGAGATAGCCAAGAGTTGCATGTGAGGCGTCTGAATGATGGTCTATCATTGCGCGCTCGTCGAAGCGAGGTTGCATTCGATAGGGAGCCCGCCTGATCCGGTTTACTTGTCCGGGACGCCAGGGTCCCACTCGAAATGGTCGCCATCCGCCTTGACGTGGCCGACACCAGGAAACGGCAGGTGGGGAGCAAAGACCAGTTCGTTTGACGCAACGAGCTTCTTCAGCGTGTCGACACGGGTCTTCTCGCTGCCGGCGGCGTCATTGTCGAACCCTACCGGCCATTCTGGCTTGGCAAGTGAGATGATCGAGCTGTGGACCGTGTCGCCGATATCAAGCAGCTTCTCCTTGCCGGAAACAATCTGATAGCCGACGTGACCGGGCGTGTGGCCCTTGAGCCCGACTGCCGCGATGCCGGGCGAAATATTGGCGCCGGGCCGGAAGGGTTTCACATGTCCGTCGATCACCTTGATGATATCGGCAAGCTGGCTGTTCTTTCGGGCAAAAGCCCATTCTGCTTCCGACATGCGGATCGTCGCGTTCGAGAATGCAAGCTTGCCGTCCTTGACGAGACCGCCCATGTGATCTGGATGCGAATGGGTAATGAGAATGTCCGTGACCTCGTCGGGCTTGTAGCCAGCCATCGCAAGCGACTGTTGAAGAGCGCCGCCGACACCCGTATCGATCAGGATCAGACGCTTCGGCTCCTTTACCAGGAGAGCGTCGACACTAAGGGTAATTGAATCCGCCGGCGCACCGGCCGCCTTCAACACGGCGCCGACCTCTTCAGGCGTGTGGCCGACGCCGAATGTCTTGCCGTCATTCGGGCGAACAAACTGGGCATCATGCAAGGCAACCACGTCGAACGAGCCGACCTTGAACGCCTGCGCCTCCGCCTCCTGGGCGGGCATCTGGGCGAGAGCGGCAGGCGATATGGAGAGAGCAAGGCAGAAGGCGAGAGAAGCTTTGGGGGAAAGCATGGATAAGATCCTTTCATCACCAGACGGAACGCCCCTGTCTTATGACGGTTCTGCCCACTTGGTCACTTCGAAATGTCGTGAACGCGCAGCACTAGGCTGCAGCTCGCCACCCTAAGCAACCGCATAATCGGCAATCAGCTTGCATGACAGAGCAAAGAGCGTGATCTGGATTACCCGGAAGAAGATGCCGTCCGGCAGAATTTTGGTCAGCTTCTTTCCGGCCACCGTCCCGATGATCGCCGCCGGCGCCAGCCACATGACGAGCTTGGTGTCGAAATTAGAGAATTGCTGCAATTGCCAGTAGGGAATGAGCTTGGCGGCGTTGATGATCGCGAAGAGAATGGTCGCCGTTCCCGCATAGGTCATCTTCTCGAGTTTCTGCGGCAATACATACATCTGGAAAGGCGGAGCACCCGAGTGCGAAACGAAACTGGTGAGGCCGGCAATGGAACCCCAAAACATTCCAGCCGAGACGCTGGCCCTTGCGTTCTGCGACCGGAATCGGCCGCCGAACCAGGCGTTCAAGCAGAAGACGACGCCGATGATGCCGACAAGCAGGCCGATGAAGGCGCTCGAAAGATGCGAGCTGAAGGCCCATCCGATCGCGATGCCGACAAGCGAAGCCGGGATCAGGATCTGCAGATTCCGGGCAGAATAGCTGTGGCGGTAGAGATAGAGGCCGACCATGTCGCTGGCGACAAAGATCGGCAGCAGCAGCGCGGCGGCAGTAACCGGAGAAATGACCAGGGCGAGAAGCGGAACCGACAAGCCGCCGACAGATGGAAGACCGCCCTTCGACAATCCGACAAGGAATGCCGAAAGCGCGGCGATCGCGATGATCAATGGGGAATGCTCTATCACAGGATTTCTCTAGATCGCCGGTACCGCAATAAGA
Source organism: Rhizobium sp. FG96 (assembly GCF_057808655.1). NCBI lineage: Bacteria > Pseudomonadati > Pseudomonadota > Alphaproteobacteria > Hyphomicrobiales > Rhizobiaceae > Rhizobium > Rhizobium sp. FG96. The sequence goes on from NZ_JBMDIL010000002.1 coordinate 261,391, forward strand.
ACCGTCGCCTTGCTGGAGCGGACGCGTGTGCGGCTCGGCCGCTGCTCATCCGCCCTCGCGACGGCCCGGATCACCAGTTGGTCGTCAAGCCAGCGTGTAGCTGGTCTTGACCGTTGTGTAGAATTCGGCGGCGTACTTGCCCTGCTCGCGCGGGCCGTAGGATGAGCCCTTGCGGCCGCCGAAGGGAACGTGGAAGTCGACGCCTGCGGTCGGCAGGTTGACCATCACCATGCCGGCTTCGGCATTGCGCTTGAAATGCGTCGCATGCTTCAGGCTGGTGGTGGCGATGCCGGAGGACAGGCCGAAGGGCGTGTCGTTGGCGGTGGCCAGCGCTTCTTCGTAATCCTTGACGCGGATGACCGAGACGACCGGGCCGAAGATCTCTTCGCGCGAAATGCGCATCTGGTTGGTGGCTTCGGTGAAGAGCGTCGGCTGCAGGTAGAAGCCGGGGGTGTCGCGGGTCAAGAGCTCGCCGCCGAAGGCAAGCTTGGCGCCTTCCTTCTTGCCGATCTCGATATAGTCGGTGTCGGTCTTCAGCTGGCGCTCGTCGACGACGGGGCCGATATGGGTGCCGGCCTTCATCGCGTTGTCGACGACGACGGTCTTCAGCTTCTCGGTCAGCGCCGCGACGAACTTGTCGTGGATGCCTTCAGTGACGATCAGGCGCGACGATGCCGTGCAGCGCTGGCCGGTGGAGAAGAAGCCTGAGTTTGCGGCTGCTTCGACGGCAACGGTGAGGTCGGCGTCATCGAGGACGACCATCGGGTTCTTGCCGCCCATTTCCAGCTGGAACTTGCGGTTATGCTCGATGGAGGAGGTGGCGACGCGCTTGCCGGTGCCCGTGGAGCCGGTGAAGGTGATGCCGGCAATATCCGGGCTGTCGAGCATGGCCTGGCCGACGACAGAGCCCTTGCCCATGACGAGGTTCAGAACGCCCTTCGGCAGGCCCGCGCGGTGCAGGATGTCGACGATCGCCCAGGAGCAGGCGGGAACGAGTTCGGCCGGCTTGAAGACGATGGTGTTGCCGTAGCAGAGAGCCGGGGCGATCTTCCAGGCCGGGATGGCGATCGGGAAGTTCCAGGGGGTGATGATGCCGATGACGCCGAGCGGGTCACGGGTGATTTCGACGCCGATATTCGGGCGGACCGACGGCATCGTCTCACCGGCGAGACGGAGCGCTTCGCCTGCGAAGAATTCGAAGATCTGCGAGGCGCGGATGGTTTCGCCGATGGCTTCCGGAAGCGTCTTGCCTTCTTCGCGTGCCAGCAGAGCGCCGAGCTCGTCCTTGCGGGCCATGATCTCGTCGCCAGCCTTCTTCAGGATGACGCGGCGTTCCCAGATGCCGGAGCGCGACCAGGCCGGGAAGGCGGCCTTGGCGGCGGCGATGGCGTTCTTGGTGTCTTCCGAGCTCGCGCGTGCATATTCGCCGATGAGCTCGTTCGTGTCGGAGGGGTTGATGTTGCGCGTGACGTCCGCGCCTCCAACCCATTCGCCGGCGATCAGGTTCTGATGAATTGTCATTGATCTCTGCTTTCTGGAACTTCTTAGGAAAATGCCGGGGCGGCTGCGAAAGTGCCGGTGCCCAGGTCACGTGCGAGTCTCGAAATCTTGTCGAAGAGATCGTCGCTGACCTCCAACCCGTTCGCCATCTGGCGCCGTTTTTCGGCCATTGCCCGCTCCCCGGGCAGACGGACGCCGCGCGATCCTTCCGCCGGCCGGCTTGCCTTGCATCGTCTCGCAAATTCCGTCGTTTCGGCAAGAAAGGCGGATGAGCCCGAAAAGGCCGCGGGATCGATGAGCTGCAGGAACACGCCTTGTGCACCGCGCTGTTTCGGGTTCAGCCGCCCGTGCCCGGAAAGGGCGAGCGCGAAGGCTTCCACCATGATGCCGAAGCCGAAGCCTTTGTAGCCGAAATCCTCGCCGCCGAGCGACACGATGGTGCCAGGCGGATCGGCGCGCAGCGCGGCCGCGTCGTCCGTCGGTCTGCCGCGGTTGTCGATGACCCATTTGCCGGGGAGTGGCTTGGTCGGATCGGCGCTCTGCACCTGCGCATTGGAAACCAGCGAGGTGCATTGATCGATCAGGATCGGATCGGCGAGCGTCGGGATGGCTGCCGCGATCGGGTTGGAGGTCAGCACGGGATCGGCACCGCCGAAGGGCGCGACCGAGGCGACGCCGGGATCCGTCACCATCATCAGGCCAAGATAGCCGCGGCGCGCCGGCTCCTCCAGATAGGCCTGCAGGCTGCCGATATGCGAGCAATTGGCAATGCTGGCGGTCACGACAGGCGTCTTCTCGATCTTCTCATAGAGGGACCGGATCGCCTTGCGAACGACATAGGCACCCGGCAGCCGGTGCGCCTGCCAGTTGAGCGTCGAAGTATCCTCGCGGACCACAGTGATCTCGCCGTCCTTGGTAATCAGATCCTTGGAAAGTCTGTCGAGATAGGTCGGCAGCATGGCGAGCCCGTGGGTGCGATGCCCCATCAGATCGCTCTCGATCATGATATGGCTCATCTCGTCCGCAAAATCGCGTCTCAGGCCGGCTGCCTGCAGCAGGCCCGAGACATCCGACCTGGCCCTCTCGACATTGAGGTTTTTCATTGCAGTTCCTTTCCCTGCGGATCAGGCATGTTGGGCGGCTGTGGGTTCCATCCTGTGCATCCAGGATGGAATTTCCCCGGCGCTCAGCAATTTGCGTGTGTATTCGTCCCGCGGCGAGAGGAAGAGGTCGTCGGTCCGGCCATATTCAACAATCCTGCCAGCCTTCATGACGACGATCTCGTCGGCAAAACTGCGCACGACAGGAAGGTCGTGGGTGATGAAGATGTAGGAGAGATCGAGCCTGTCGCGGAGTTCGGCAAGCAACGCGATCACCTGCGCCTGGATGGAGACATCGAGTGCCGAAACCGCTTCGTCGCAGATGATGATCTTCGGCTCGGACGCCAGGGCGCGCGCGATCGCGATGCGCTGGCGCTGCCCGCCGGAGAACTGGTGCGGGTATCGCTCCGCATGATCCGGCGCCAGTCCGACCAGCAAAAGCAGTTCCCGCACACGGGCTCCCCAGCGATCCCGGCCCAGGATGTCACGATGGATCGCGAGCGGCTCCGAAATCAGCTCGGCAACCGTCATCTTCGGATTGAGCGAGCCATAGGGATCCTGGAAGACCATCTGCACGTCGCGCCTGAAGGCCAGCAGTTCCTTGCCGCGCAACGAGAAGACGTCTTTGCCCTTGTATTCGACTGTACCGGACGTCGGATCTGACAGGCGCATCAGCAGCCGGGCGATCGTCGATTTTCCCGAACCGGATTCGCCGACGATCCCGAGGGTCTGTTTGGGACGGAGGGTGAAATTGGCGTGATCGACCGCAAGCAGCTTCTCGGCACTTCCACCGATCAGACCGCTCGACAGATGATATTCCTTGCAGAGATCGCGCACGACCATGAGCGGCGGCTGCAAACCGTCGATGCTCTTGCTGCGCTGCTGTTTCTCGACGTTGGGGATCGCGGCCAGCAGCTGGCGCGTGTAAGGCGCCTGCGGATTGGTGAAGGCCTCGCGCACACCGCCTGCCTCGACGATCTTGCCGTCCTTGATGATCGCAACCTTGTCGGCCATCAGACCGGCAACGGCAAGGTCATGAGTGATGAGGATCAGGCCCATGCCCATCTCGCGCTGCAGTTCCTTGAGCAGCTCAAGGATCTGGCGCTGAACCGTGACGTCGAGGGCAGTCGTCGGCTCGTCGGCGATGATCAGCTTCGGCGAGAGGGCGAGCGCCATCGCGATCATCACGCGCTGGCGCTGTCCACCGGAAAACTGATGCGGATACTGGGCCGCACGCGCTGCGGCATTCGGAATGCCGACGCGCTCCATCAGCGCGATCGCCTTCTGCATGGCTTCCGACTGGCTCGCCGCCTTCCCGTGTATCCGGAAGACCTCGGCGATCTGCCAGCCGACACTGTAGACCGGGTTCAGATGCGCCAGCGGATCCTGGAAGATGATGGCGATCTCTGAACCGTTGATCTTGCGCCGCTGCTCGGCGGTCATCCTGAGGAGATCCCTGCCCTCGAAGCGGACGGTGCCTGAGGTGATCCTTCCCGGCGGAGCATCGAGGATATTCATGATGACCGAGGCGCTGACGCTCTTTCCCGAACCGGATTCGCCGAGGATCGCCAGCGTTTCGCCTCGCTCGACACTCAGGCTGACCCCGTCCACAGCCTTCACCACACCTTGCGGGCCTGAGAATTCGACCTTGAGATCATCGATTTCCAGCAGTCGATTGTTTGCCTGCGTCATTTCTTTCGACCTCCTTCGAGGCGCCAGCGCTGTTGTGGATCGGTGGCGATCCTCAGCCAGTTGGACAGGATGTTGAGCGAGAGGGCGGTCAGCATGATTGCGAGGCCGGGCCAGAACGAGAGCCACCATGCCCGCGAGATATAGTTCCGTCCGGTTGCGACCATCGAACCCCAGGTGAAATCGGGCGCCTGTACGCCGAGCCCCAGGAAACTCAGACCGGATTCCGTGATGATCACAGCAGCGAAATCGACGGCCGCGATGGTCAGCAGCGTCGGCAGGATGATCGGCACGATGTGCTTGAGAATAACGCGTGCAGAGGAAGCACCCATCGCAACGGCTGCAGTCACGAAGACGCGGCTGCGCACTTCCATCACCTCGGCCCTCGTGGTGCGCAAATAGACCGGGATGCGGGTGATCGCGAGCACGATGACGAGGTTGGTGACACTTGGGCCGAGCACATAGAGCACGACCAGCGCCGTCAGAAGCGACGGAAAGCTCATGATCATGTCGGTAACGCGCATAATGAGATCGCTGACCAGCCCGCCCCGATAGCCGGCGATGAGCCCGAGAAGTGCCCCGATGACAACGGAAGTGATAACCGCCGACAGCGCGACCGCGAGCGTCGTCTGCGCACCGACGATGATGCGGGCGAGAAGGCTGCGGCCAAGGTTATCGCCGCCGAGAACGTAGAGGAAACCCTTGTCGAACGAGGGGGGTGCGTTGCGCCCGGCGAGGTTGAGGGCGTTTGCCGCGTTGCCGATCAGATAGGGACCGACCAGGCAGGTGATCGCGACGATCAGCAGGAAGATCGCGGCGGCTGTCGCGAACTTGTCGGCCCATAGAAGCGACAGGACGGTGCGCGCTCCGGACGGTTTTTTCGGAGTGCCGATGGCTTTGGTGCTTTCTGCGAGATAGGTCATGCATGCCTCACGCGCGGATCGAGGATGGCGTAGGTGATGTCGAGCAGGATGTTGAGGAGGAGGATCGCGCCTGCGGTAACCAGGATGGCTGCCTGGATGACAGCGAAGTCACGCTGCATGATGGCGTCGATCATCAGGCGGCCAATGCCCGGCCAACCGAAGACAGTCTCGACAATGACGGCTCCATTCAGGAGATTGGCCGCAAGATCGCCGGCAACCGTGATGACCGGCAGCATCGAATTGCGCAGCGCGTGGACGAAGACGATCTTGGTCTGCGTCGCGCCCTTGGCATAAGCGGTCTTCACATAGGCGGATGAAAGCGCGCTGATCATCGACCCACGGACGACTTGGCCAAGCAGGCCGAATGGGCGCAGCGCCAGGACGAAAAGCGGCATGATCCAGTAGAGCGGGCCGCCGACGCCCGATGTCGGTAGCCAGCCGAGCTGAACCGAGAAGATGATCACGAGGATGATCGCTACCCAGAAGTCCGGAGTGCTGGCACCGGCAAGCGACAGGATACTGATCAGCCGATCGAAGACGCCGCCCGGTTTGCGGGCTGCAAGAGAACCGCAGATGATGGCGCCGACAAAAGCAAGACCGAGAGCGATGAGCACCAGCTTCAGCGTCTGCGGAAATGCTTCGAGAGCGATGTCCATGGCCGAGCGCTGCTGGCTCAGCGATGTGCCGAAATCCAGATGCAGGAGATCGAAGACATAGCGGCCAAACTGGATATAGACCGGGTCGCTGAAACCATGGAGCTGCGAGAATGCTTCACGATCGGCCGGTGAGGCGTCGATCGGAAGGAACAGATAGGAGGGATCGCCGGTCATCCGCGAGAGGAAGAAGACGAGCAGCAACAGGCCCGCCATCGAAAGCAGAGTGAAAAGCGAACGCTTGAAGAATCTCATGGCCTCTTCCTTGCGCTAAGGTTTTGATGGGTGCGGCCCGTCGGGCCGCACCGTGACACCGCGACTTATTCGCTCGTCTTGAAGCGAATCTGAGAGAGGTCGATCTCGCTGTTGGTTGCGAGAGAGGGCTTCCAGTCGAGGCGGGGATTGACCCGGGTATAGCCGATCATGTGGTACATGTAGATATCGGCGACGATGTCGTCGTGCAGCAGCGCGAACAGGTCCTGAAACGCCTTGGTGCGCTCCTCGCCGGTCGCAGGCTCCGCCGTGTCGATCAATTCATCGACACGCTTGTCGTAGACCGCAGAGTTGACGCCGTCCGAGTCATACTTGTTGAAGGCGGTGAACGTCGCGTCGCCGAGCAGGTTGTCGTGCTGATCCTGGTGCAGGTTCGGCATGTCGGGCTCGGGGAACGGCCGGTTCTGATAACGAAGCCAGTTGCCCGTATCGAACATCTTGATCTCCGTCTTCAGGCCGATTTCGGTCCACATCGCCTGCATCGCTTCCAGAGCCTCGCCGGCATTGACGTAGATTTCGTTGCGGCCGATGATCGTGATCGGCTTGTCGACGGGAACACCGTCTGCACGGGCTTCCTCGATCAGCTTCTTGGCCTTTTCGGGATCGTAGGGGAATGGCTTGATATCGGCATTGAAGCCATTGACGTTCGGACCGACCAGCTGCTCGGAGAGCTTGGCCTGATCGCCGAAGAGCACCTTCAATCCCTCGCGGTCGATCGCGAGATTGAGCGCCAGGCGTACGCGCCTGTCGTTCAGCGGCGCGACATTGGTGCTGATACGCAGACGCGTGGTCTCGCCATTCGGATAGGCAAGATCGGTTTTCGGGTTATCGGCGTCCGCGACCGAGATGATGGGGGTCAGGTCCGCCTCGCCTCTTGCGACCATGGCCGCGCGCAGCGCGGATTCGGAGCGCCAGACGAATTTCGCCCCCGCAACGACGGGCTTGTCGCCCCAATAATCATCGCGGCGCTCGAGCGTGATATCGGTGCCCGCATTCCACGACGTCATGGCATAGGGTCCGGTGCCGACCGGCGCGCGGCTTGCTCCTTGCAGCTGCATTTTCGGCGAGCTCATTTGTACGACGCTCATCATGATCGGGAAGATCGGGATCGGCTTGCTGGTCTTGATATCGACGACATAGTCGCTGACGATATTGGTCTCGAGATTGACGCCGCCAAGCGTCTGCTGCTTGGTGTTGCAGGTCATGTCCTTGCGCTGCAGGCGATCGATCGACGAGGCAACGGCCTTGGCGTCGAAGGGCGCACCATCGGAAAACTTCACGCCTTCTCGCAGATGGAAGCGCCAGGTATCCGGAGCCGCCTGCTCCCATTTCGTCGCCAGTTCCGGCTTCACCTCGCCGCTCTGCGGATCGATGACCGTCAACGGCTCGGTGATGTTCTGGATGAGCACACGGCCGATGCTCGAATGTTTCGATTCGCACGGCTCAAGAGACGGCGGCTCTTCGGGCAGCACGACCGTGACGGTCTCGTTGGCAGCATTCGCCGGCGCGGCAATGGCGCCGGCAGACAGAATGGTCGATACGCTCAGAAGTAAAAGATAAGTCGTTCCCTTCAGCATGTTTTCCTCCCATGCTCTGAAAAAGTGGGCGGCGCCCTCCCGGCGCCGCAAATTGGGTCAAGCGGCCTTCCGGAATGATCCGATCAGCCCTTCTGCCTTCAGCAGCGAGGACAGCGTCTCGTTCTGCGCCGCTGTCAGCGGCCATGCCGAGGGTGCGCGTGTACGGCCGCAGTCGTGGCCCATCAGCTGAAGAGCAGCCTTGACGCCGGTGACATTGGTTCCGTTCATTTCCTGGGCGCGCACCTCTTCGAAGGCGCTCATGCGGCGGATGAGCTTGCCGGCTTCGACATAGTCTCCCGCATCCAATGCCTTGTGGATCGCGACAGAATGTTCCGGCCAGACATTGATGAGACCGGACGTAAAGCCTCTCGCACCGACGGCGTAGAAGGGCGGCGCCCAGGTTTCTGCCAGTCCGCCGACCCACACGATATGCGACGGCGTATTCTGGATGGTTTCTGCAAGCTTCATCGGATTGGGCGTGGCCCATTTGACACCGATGACGCCTTCCAGATTGCAGATATCCTGGATGGCCTTCAGGCCGATCTGGTCGTTGCGTAGATAGAGCACCAGCGGAAGGCCGCCGCTCGCGTCGTACACGCGCTTCACATATTCGACGATGCCGCGCGGCGCGACGAAGGGATCCGGCGGCTGATGGATCATCAATGCATCCGCACCCGCTTCGGCCGAAGTCTTGGCAAGACGGCAGGCATCCTTGATAGAGCGTCCGATACCGGCAAGCAGCGCCACCCGGCCGTCGATGTGTTCGGCTGCTGCGCGCACCATGGTTTCGGCTTCATCGGTCGTCAGGGCGTAGAACTCGCCCGTATTGCCGTTAGAAACGAGAATATGAACCCCGGCTTCGACGGCGCGGTCTACCACCGGCCGCAAAAGTAACGGGTTTAGTTCGTCCTTCGCATCGAACGGCGTGACGAGGATTCCCGAAATTCCAGTCAGAGCTTTGGCGAGATCAAATCCGGCGCCCATGCAAACCTCCCTTTCATTGGCTTAGCTGAGAGGATGCTAGGTGGGCGATTGATAAACGTCCATTTCATATAACCACTTAATCAATTCATAAAATGTATCAATCGCGAGAGGCAAAAGAAAAGGCGGGGAACGCTCCCCGCCTCTGCTTTATTCAATCGTTTTAATGGCTTATCAGCTGCCCGAGCGCTCGGTGATTTCGGGAAAATAGAGATCTTCCCATTTTTCCGGTCCGGTCGGAATGATGCCGGCGCGATGCATGAACTGAACGACCGGCAGTGTGCCCTGCGGGGTCGCCGAAAATACCGTTCCCTTCTCGTTCAACACCCCGAGAACCTCGTCGACGGTGAGCTTGTCCTTGCTGACGCGCAGATAGAGTTTCGCCGCCTCTTCCTTGTTCTTGTTGATGAAGTCGTCGGCCTCGTCGAGAGCGGCTATCAGCGCCTTGATGGCGACGGGGTTCGCATCGTGGAAGGTCTGGTTCGTGAACATGATGTTGTTGACGACGGGCACATCCGAGAGCTCGGAGGAATCGAAGACCTTGTGAATCCGGGGGTCGCGCAGGGCGAGAACCGAATAGGGCGGCGTCGAGAAATGCGTGTTTACTTCATGCTGCGGATTGAGCAGCGCCTGCAACGCATCGGGGTGAGAGAGCTGGACCGTCTGACTGTCGAGTTTCTTCCGGCCCTCTTCACCATAGAGTTTTTCGAGCGCCATGGAGAGTGCCACCGCCTGGTTCGAAACCTTGACCGTCGGTACGGCGATGCGGTCGTTGGCAGTGAAATCCTTGAGGCTCTTGACGTCGGGATTACGCGACAGGAGCGGCAGGGCAATGCCTCCAACGCCCGCTACGCCCTTGACCGAGCCCTTGGTCCGCGACCAGAGGATCGCAAAATTGGTCAGGCCCGCGGAGACGAATTCGACATTGCCCGAGATCAGCGCATCTGTCGTCGCGCCGCCATTGGCGAAGGTGATCCACTTTGCCGTAAGGTCGGGCTGGCCGAGTTCGGCGGCATGTTTTTCAAACAGCTTCTGTTCTTCCATCACCATGGACGGAAGATTGTTCATCTGCAGCTGCTTGGCAAAGCGAACTTCTTCGGCAGATGCACCAGCTCCCGCCATGACGGCGGCTGCGGCCAAAAGACTGATGGCAATTTTTCTCATTTGTTCTCCTCCTTATTGCAAGTGGTTGTGACAGCTGCCGGCATCCCCCAGCTGTCACCAGGCTCAGTTCTGCACGCCCCATTTCTGAATGGTGTGGCGTTCGATCGTTCTGAAGATCAGGTTCTCGACAATGAGGCCGATCATAATGACCGCCAGCAATCCGGCGAAGACAGCGGGAATGTCGAGGACGTTGCGGTTTTCGAAAATGTACCAGCCAAGGCCGCCCTCACCCGAGGACACGCCGAACACCAGCTCGGCCGCGATCAGCGTGCGCCAGGCAAATGCCCAGCCGATCTTGAGGCCGGTCAGGATGGTCGGAAATGCCGCCGGCACGAGGATCTTGAACACATATCGCAATCCGTTGATCTCGTAATTGCGGCCAACCATGCGGATCGTCTGGGAAACGCCGCGGAAGCCCGAATGCGTGTTCAGCGCGACCGCCCACATGACCGAATGCACGAGCACGAAGACCAGGCTGCCGATCCCGAGACCGAACCAAATGAGAGCCAGGGGCAGAAGCGCGATCGCCGGGAGCGGATTGAACGTCGCGGTCAGCGTCTCGAGCAGATCGGTACCGAGGCGCGTGTTGATGGCCAGGATCGTCAGGGCAGAAGCCAAGGTAACGCCGATGCCGTAGCCGAGTACGAGGATTTTCAGCGACGCCCAGGTCCGCTCGATCAGCACGCCATTACCGATCGAGGTCCAAAGCGACGACAGGGTCTCCGTCAGGGTCGGAAACAGCAACGGGTTCCCAAGGATCCGCGCATAGGTTTCCCAGATCGCTGCGAGCACGAGAAGGATGAAGGTCTTGCGCACCGCGCCGTTCGCCCAGAAGAGCTCGAAGCCGCTGAGGCGAACCTGGAGATCGGCCGTCCCGGTGCTTTCCTTCATCTGAGGCCGCATGATGATCGTATGCTGCATCTCAGTGTTCCTCCCCTGTCCCTGCGAAAAGCAGGTCGTGTATTTCCTTTTCCAGCTGCGCGGCAGAGCCATCGGCAGCACTCACCTTGTCGACGTCGCAGACCTCCGCCTTCACCCGGCCCGGATGCGGCGACAGAAGCAGGATGCGATTGCCGATCTTGATTGCTTCACCGATCGAATGGGTGACGAACAGCACGGTGAATTTGGTCTCTTCCCAAAGGCGCAGCAGCTCGTCCTGGCAGGTGCGGCGGGTCAATGCGTCGAGCGCGGCGAACGGCTCGTCCATCAGCAGCACATCAGGCTCCATCGCCATGCCGCGCGCAATCGAGACGCGCTGCTTCATGCCACCGGACAGCATGTGCGGATAGCTGTCGACGGCACGGCTCAGCCCGACCTTGTCGATATAGTGGCGGGCCTTCTGTTCGGCTTCCTTGGCCGGCAGTTTTGCGGCGTTCAGCAGCGGGAACATGACGTTACCGAGCACCGTCTTCCATGGCAGGAGCTGGTCGAATTCCTGGAAGACCATCATGCGGTCGGCGCCCGGCTTGGTAACCGTGCGGCCATTGATGGTGATCGTGCCCTCATCGGGCCGGAGATAACCGCCGACGGCCTTCAGAAGCGTCGACTTTCCGCAACCCGACGGTCCCAGCAGAATGAAGCGATCGCTGCGGTTGACGTTGAAGGTCACGCCTTCCGTCGCCGTTATCATCAGCTGCTGGGTCTTGTATCTGAGGGTGACATTGTTGACTTCCACGAGCGGGGAAGCCGCCGCTTGCTCACCCATGCGGCTCGAAGGCCTGCTTACTGCATTCATCTGCGACGCTCCTCTCGTCTTATGCCTGCGCCGGGGCCCGAGGCCCCGGCGGCGTATATTAGTAATTCGTCTTGCGGGAGACGGTCCCGCTGCGCAACCGAAAAGATCAGCCGGCGACGATGCTTTCCGTGGCCAGGTGATTGCGCTTGATCAGCGCCGCGTCGTATTCGACGCCGATGCCTGGCCGGTTCGGAACCGTCAGCGTGCCGTCCTTGGCGATGCTGTTGACGTTGTCGCTATAGCCGCAGACGTAGATCTCCGGAGACGGATCGAGCATCGCCGGCGAAACGTTGGCGCATTCGTACATCGTCGTGCTCTGCATGGCAGCGATCAGGTGACGATGCACGGGGCTCGGGCCGTGCATTTCGACCGAGACGCCGAGCGATTCCGCAAACCGGATGGTCTTGAGGCAACCGGTGACGCCGAGGTCATAATGGGCGTCGGCGCGCAGGATGTCGGTGCCGCCGTTCAGCAGGAAGTCGGCCTTGGCTTCGGGGCCGGTTACGTGCTCGGTCTGGAGGATCGGGATGGTCAGCGCCTCGCGCAGCGCCTTGTGCTGATAGATGCCGACACCGAGCGGGCGCATCGGGTCTTCGAACCAGCGGAACCCGGCATCTTCACAAGCCTTGCCGACGAAGATCGCGTCGCTGAGGGAATCGAAGACACAGGCCGGGTCGAGCATCAGTTCGGTTCGTTCGCCGAGCTTCTCGCGCATGTAGCGGACGTTTTCGGCTTCCTCCCACTTGTTGCCTTCGTGCCAGCTGTGCATCTTGAAACCCTTCCAGCCCTTTTCCTTGAGGCCGAGGAAGAACTCGACAACGGCTTCCTTGTTCGGAAGGTTGTCGAGCCGGTCGCCATTGTGGCAGGACGCGTAAGCCGGGATCGTTTCGCGGAAGCCGCCAAGCATCTGCGAGAGGCTGGCATTGTAGGCCTTGCCTGCGAGGTCCCAGAGCGCGTTGTCGATGAAGCTCAGGCCGTAGGAATTCGACGGGCGGCCGGCGCGCCGCGCGGTGCGCCAGATCAGCTCGCGCTCATGCCAGCGGTTGCCGACGGCAACCTTGGCGGCGACGATCGCCTGATCGAGGGTGCCCGTCGTTGCAAAGTTTGCATATTCGCCAACCAGGCCATCGGACGTGAAGATGCGGATCATCAGCACCGGCCGGGTATAGACGGCGCCCGGTGTGTAGACCATCGATCCACCGATGACGTTGGACTTGTAGTTGCGCGCGAAGTTCTTGACGTCGACGCTGAATGTCGTGACCTCGATCTTGTCGATGGTCCCGGAGGTCAGCGACGCCGTGTCAGCATCGCTCTTCTTGAAGTGGGTGGTCATGCTCGCTCCCTATCTATGCACTTGATCCGGGGGCAAACATCTCATCGGGATCGATACAGGTCCAATCGCAATAGAGGATTGATTGATACCGAACTCATATCGATCAATCAGTCATCTATGGCTGCATGCTGGATGATGATATCGCGCGCCATTGTCGTCACCGGATTGTCGTTGCCGCGACGCCAGGCCAGGAAGACTTCTACCTTGGCCTCTTCGGGCAAGGCGATTTCCCGGAAGATAACGTTTGATAGTCCCAGCACCTTGGAGGAACGCGGGACGAGTGCACAACCGGATCCGGCACTGACGAGCGCAAGGATCGTATGGGTCTGTCCGAGATACTGGGTAAAGCGCGGCCGCACGCCGGCATAGTTGAAGATCGGCGCCAGAATTTCGTAGGTGTACCAACCGTCGGCTGGCGAATACATCACGAAAGGCTGGTCATCGAGATCACTGAGTTCCAGCACCTCCTTGCCAGCAAGCCGATGATCCTTGTGGACCGCGAGGACAAACCTCTCGCGCTGAACACATGCAAGCTCCAGGCGCTCCTTCTCGCGGGGCAGGCGCACCAGCCCAAGATCGGTTCGCCCCGCATGAAGCGCCTCGATTTGCTCGATTGTCAGCATTTCATGCAGGAGCAGGTTTACGCCTGGTGCATTGTCCCCAACCGCGCGGATGACCCGCGGCATCATCGCGAAAGCGGCAACTGGAATGAAGCCGAACGAAATACTGCCGTGCTTTCCGGCCTCCGCCTGACGCGCAGTCAGCGCCGCCGCTTCGGCTCGCTTCAGCAGATCCTGTGCCTCGACGAAGAAAGACCGCCCTGCTGCCGTCAGACGTACCGAACGGCTCGTGCGCTCGAACAATTTAACGTTCAGATCGTCCTCAAGCAGCTGGATCTGCCGGCTGAGTGGTGGCTGCGTCATATGCAGATGCTCCGCGGCACGCCGGAAATTCAATTCCCGGGCAACGGCTACGAAGCATCTGAGCTGGCTTAATTCAAACAATGTTGGCCCCCGGCCTGCGCCTGCTGGTCGAAGGCCATAAGTAGCTCAGGTAACTATCCGTAGAAAGCGGACTGCTTCGAATTGTTTTCTTCCGAATCCAAAACGCGCTCATGCCGATTTACGGGTAACTTCGGACAGCCGGAAGCTAGACTTTGCTCTCGAAGGAGCCTCAGCCCATCCGTCGATGCCCGGCTAATTATTGCGGGAGAGCGCCCTTCCACATCGGTACGGATGGCTTGCCCGCTCATCATTCCTGAGCCACACCTTCGGTCAGCCCGTCATAGACTTCCATCAATGCATTGGTGATTGCCTGCCCAAGTGCGGCACCCGCAGCGCGGACGTCGTTCTCGTCGCCGTCGCGCGCCGACCTGGCAAGCTCGAAGCCCTGTTCGCTGACGATCAGTTTGGCGACTTCGATCGCCCACTGGCCGAAATCGCCGCGATTTCCAATCTGGATCTGTTCTTCCACGCCGCTCTCCTTCGCTCGTTGGCCTCCATCTAGCGGATGTGGCCGCGGGCGCAAGCGCGAATGGCAGGTCGGCTACCAGACGAGGCCGCGCGCCGCGACGTCCTCGACGCGGGTGACAACGCCGTTGCGGTGAAAAACCATCGTGTCGAAGAGGTTCGAGACGACGCAGGTGTGGTTGGGGATGATGAAGATCTTCTCGCCGATCTGCGGTCGCGGTCCGGCGCAGGCCGAAAGGTCGATCACGCCATGCTCTTCGGAAAGGCTGGCGATCTTCGCCTCGGGATAGCCGACGACGAGGCCGAAATCGCTGAAACCCTGCAGATCCGAGGTTAGCGCCTTCGAACCGGCATCGATGACGGCGCGGTCGCCGTTCGGCCGGGAGACGACGGTCGCGACGATATACATGGCGCAGTCGTCTTCGCTGCAATGGCCCATGCGGATCATCTGGCGGTCGTTGTAGATGTAGGTCCCGGCCCGGTGCTCGGTGGCGGACTTGACGAGATGGGCGTCGAAGAGGCTCGGCGTGCCGCCGTTGCTGACGATCGGGCACGCGATGCCTTCGGCTTCCAGCTGCTTCAGTGTTGCCTGGATGAAGGCCTCGACGGCATCGGCCGCCTGTGGCTTGGGATAGGTGAGAATACCGCCGAAGGTCAGGCCGTCGGCAGCGGCGATGCGCTTGGCGAGCGAGGCCGCCTGTTCCGGTGTCTGGACGCCGCAGCGCGCACCGCCGGTATCGCACTCGACAAGCACGGTCAGCGGTTTGCGGCCGGAGAAATGCGCAGAGAGGCCATCGACCGTGACGTCGCTGTCGGCGACTACCTTGAGGCCGGAAATGCGGTCGTTCAGGCTGCCGAGCCGGTCTAGCTTCTGCGGGCCGAGAATATTGAAGGTGATCAGGATGTCTTCGAAGCCCGCGGCGGCGAAGACCTCGGCCTCGGTCACCTTCTGACAATTGATCCCCTTGGCGCCGGCCGCCACCTGGGCAACGGCGAGCGCCGGGATCTTGTGCGTCTTGATATGCGGGCGAAAATTCAGGCCGTGCTCGTCCATATAGGACTGAATCCGCTGAATATTGGCGGCCAGCTTGTCTTCGTCGATAACGGGGCGGGGGGTCGAGAGATCCGCGATCCTGTCACCGGCCTTGGCGACGACGGCAAACTGGTTGTCATGCATCTCAGGCGGCTCCGCGTTCGCTTCCATGAGGATCGGCCACGATCGGCCAGATGTTCTTCGGCGCCCGGCGGTAAGGCGTCGTCGCCGGATTATTGGGATAGGGCGTTCCCGCCGAGCAGTAAAGGATCTCGGCGGCAATCTTCGAGAAGGAGGCGAAGAAGTGGTTGGTCGACTTGATGACCAGGATCTTCTGTTTCGCCGGATCGATACCCATCACCGAAAACAGGCTCGGATCGAAGCTCTGCGCCCGCGTCGAGTTGAGAATGATGTCGATACCGTCGAGCACGATATGCGCGGCATCGCCGAAAGGCGCCAGGCTCTCGCCGAACTGCATTTCGGCATTCTTCACCAGCTTGACGACCTTCACCATGCCATCGATCGGATTGCCGGTGCCGGGCGCGGATTTGGCGCCGAAGCGGAGCGGGATCTCAGCTCCCTCGCCCGCCGCAAAGCATATCTGAACGGCAATCGGATCCCAGATCGTGCCGATCGCAGCGCTCGTCACACCGCGAGCCAGCAACTCCTCGAGGATGACGGTCGCATCGCCCGCCGTGCCGCCGCCGGGATTGTCCCAGACATCAGCGATGACCACCGGCCAGGCCTTGGCGGCGATCGCCCGCGATACCGCTTCCTTCTCGTCGATCTGCGGCACCATGAACGTGCCACGCTTGGAAAACAGCTCCATGCCGAGTTCGCGCGCCAGCGCCGCACCCTTTTCCAGCTTGTTGTCGGTGACGACCAGCAGCTTGGTGCCCATCTCGGGCACATCGCCAACCATGAAGCCGTGAACGACCGAGATCGACAGGATGTCCGGATCTTCCTTCTCGATGCGCATGATCTTGTCGACGAAAGAGCGCATCGGGTCGCGCGAGGTCGGGAAAACGTCGATCATCCGGCAATCGAACACCGAATTCACAGGCTTTACCCGGCCTTCGAGCGCATCGACTGCGATCCGCCACAAATCTTCGGCGCGATCGACGAAATCGGTATGCGGGAATTCCTTGAAATAGACGGCAAAGTTCAGCGCTTCGATGCGCTTTTTCGTCAGATGGCTGTGCGGATCGAGTTCGGCGCAGATCAGCACGTCGGGTCCGACCATGTCGCGCATGCGGCTCAGGAGATCGCCTTCGGTATCCTCATATCCGGCAGCGACCATGGCGCCGTGCAGGCCCATGACGATGGCATCGACAGGCATTGCCGCCTTCAGCTGGTCGAGGATTTCGTCGCGCAGCTCTTCATAGGTATTGCGGTTAACGAGGCCGGCGGGATCGGCCCAGGTGGCCGTGCCCTCGATCAGCTCCCAGCCCTTTTCGGCAGTAACGCGGCGGCCGACGGTGATCGGCGCGGTGCAGAGCGTCGGCGTTTCGGGATGCTGGCCAGGCGGCGCATAGAGGGATGCCTCGAAGGCGCGGCGATCCACACAGATCGGGGAAAAGGTATTGGTCTCGGTCGCCAGTGCTGCCGTGAAAATGCGCAAGTGTGTTGGCCTTGTTTTGTCGGCCCCGCGTCAACCCATCGGGTTCGGCAGGTAGCCGGTGAATCCGCAGATCTTCCACCGTCCTTCGTGGAGCCTGCAATAATAGAGCGTCTGCCATTGCATGATGTCGCGGCTGCCGTCGCTCTTCGTCAGGCCTCCGTCGAACTTCTTGCGGACAAGCGCCATCTCGCCTTCGATCTCGATATCTTCGAGGGTCGTGGTGGTGAAGATCGCCGTGCGGGTATCCTCGGCAAAGCTCTGCGTCGCGAAGTCCTTGGCCTGCTTCAGCCACTCGTCGCGATAGGCTTTCAGCGTCGGGAAGGCGAGGCGCCATTTGTCGGGGCTGACTTCCTTGCGGCCATCGATGCCCATGAAGCCTTCCTCGACGAAATCATGCTCGACGGCGGACCAGTCAGCGGCCAGAAACGCATCGATATCGCGCGTCACCAGCATCTCCCAAATGGTATGCCTGGCGGCATCGGAGGCGGGGAAAGGATTCTTGAAAGGATCACGCATGTTCGCCCCCGATTTAAATAGTTTTCATAAATGGCGTTTTTCGCTGGTCAAATTCCGCTTTCTATGGTCACTTGTCAACTTATCAAGAAAATAATTTGCAGGGATCCGCGTATGTCCATCAAGCGATATGGCACTGTTCAAACCGGCGCCGGCGGCAAGCCGCTGCCTTTCGCACGCGCAGTGGAAGCCGATGGCTGGCTCTATGTTTCCGGCCAGGTCGCCATGGAAAACGGCGAGATCATCGAAGGCAATATCATCCCGCAGACGCACAAGACGATCGCCAATCTGATCGCCATCCTTCATGAGGCCGGTTATGGCGTCGAGGATATCGTGCGCGTCGGCGTCTGGCTCGACGATCCCCGCGACTTCTGGACCTTCAACAAAATCTACCAGGAATATTTCGGCGAGCACCCGCCGGCGCGCGCCTGCGTCCAATCGTCCATGATGGTGGATTGCAAGGTCGAGATCGATTGCGTCGCCTATAAGAAGAAAGACTGACGGCGGCGATTACGGGGGGGGACCGGCTTGGATATCTTTTCTACATTGCAGGAAGACAAGAGCCGGCTCTCAGCCTCCGAGAGCCGCATCGCCGAAATCATCGTCAATGATTTCGAATTCGCGGTGAATGCCTCGATCATCGAGCTTGCCGAACGGGCGCAGGTTTCGCCGCCGACGGTGACGCGCTTCTGCCGCCGTCTCGGCTGCGAGAGCTTTTCGGATTTCAAGGTTCAGCTCGCCCGTACCGCCCATATCGGCGTGCGCTATCTGAAGCCGGAATCGAAGAGCGGCGATCCGGCCGATGTCGCCCAGGACATCATCACCAAGGCGCAGAACGCCCTCTTCCTGCTGCACCGCTCGCTGGATCTCGCCGCGATCGAGGCAGCCGTCGGGCTGATCTCCAAGGCCGAGATGATCTACGCCTTCGGCTCCGGCGGCAATTCCTCGATGATCGCCGACGAGCTGCAGAACCGTCTCTTCCGCCTCGGCCTGCGCATCACCGCCAGTTCCGACCACAGCATGCAGCTGATGATGGCGGCGGCCGCAAAATCCGGCGACGTGATCATCGGTTCCTCCTTCTCCGGCCGCAACGCCGAGCTGGTGCGCGCTTTCGCCCTGGCGCGCGAGGCGAAGGTGAAGACGATTGCGCTTACGCAGACCGGCAGTGCGGTCGCCAAGGCGGCCGAGGTCGTCGTGCCGATCGACCTGCCCGAGGGCACCAATATCTATCGCCCGACCTCGACGCGCATCGCCTATATCGCGACCGTCGACATTCTGGCGAGCCTCGTTGCCTACGCCATCCAGCCGAAGGCGACGACGACGCTGAGACGCATCAAGCAGCAGCTGGTCACCCACCGTGACGGCAGCGACGACAAGCAGCTGCTCGGAGACTGAAAAACAAGAGGGAAGCGGCAATGACTCAATCGGTGGCCATCGTGACGGGAGCAGCAGGCGATATCGGCGCGGCGATCGCCGGCCGGCTTGCCGATGATCATGACGTCATTCTGCTTGCCGATATCGATGCCAAGGCTGCCGCCGCGACCGCCGGAAAGCTCGGCGATGCCGGCCGTTTCATTGCCGTTCAATGCGACGTGACGAGCGAGGCAAGCGTTGCAGATCTTGCCAAGCGCGCCGCCGGAACCGGCAGCCTGCGCACCCTTGTCAACAATGCGGGTGCGGCGCGCGCCGTCAGCCTGCATGATACGACACCCGAGATCTGGCGCGCCGACAACGCGCTCAATCTCGAAGCCGCTTTCCTGACCTTCCGCGCCGTCGAGGACCAGCTGAAGGCGTCGAAAGGTTCGGTCGTCAATATCGCTTCCGTCAACGGCATGAATGTCTTCGGCCATCCGGCCTATAGCGCCGCCAAGGCCGGGCTGCTGCATTTCACACGGCTGGTCGCGGTCGAATACGGCAAGTTCGGCATCCGCTCGAATGCCGTTGCCCCCGGCACCGTAAAGACGCAGGCCTGGGAAGTGCGGGCTGCCGCCAATCCCAATGTCTTCGAGGATGCCCGCCGCTGGTATCCGCTGCAGCGCGTCGTCGACCCGAAGGATGTCGCCAATGCCGTGAGTTTCCTGGCCGGGCCGATGGCGGCTGCCATCACCGGCGTCTGCCTGCCGGTCGATTGCGGCCTGACGGCTGGCCAAGCGGAGCTCGCCCGCACCTTCTCCCAGTCCGAGCACTACTGAAAAACATAAGAGAAAATGAGAGGAACGAGATATGAAACCGGTTTACTACCGCCTTGAGAACAGTTGGAACCCCAATGGCGGGCCGAACGGCGAGTTTACTTTCACGCTTTTCAACCTGTCCGATGAGGCGCTTTCCGGTTTCAAGCTCGTCTATACCTCCCTCACCCGCGTCATCGATGCTGCCGCCTGCGGCAATGCCACCTTCCTGCGCCGCAATGCCAATTTCCACGAGTTCGGCCCGCCCGTGGGCCTGACTGTCGCGCCCGGCGGGAGCTGGACGTTCACCGTCGCAGGCCTCCATCGCAAGGCGCAGCATTGCACCGATGGCGCCAAGTCCGCCTATCTGACACTCTCCTCCGGCAAGCATGTGCCGGTCGCCGTTTCCGATCTGCTGCTCGAAGGCGCGACCAGCGAGCCGCCGCCCGCTCTGCTGCCCGAGGGCCGCCTCGACCTGCCTTTCGCGCTGCAGCCCTGGCCGGCCGAGATCGATGCCAAGCCGGGCGACGCCTTCCCTGTCGTGCTCTATCCGCAGGGCGCCTCGAGCGAAGAGCTCTCGGCGATCTCAACCGTCATCTCGCTGACGCGCCGCCTTTTCGAAAGCGATCATTCCGTCTTCAATCTCGTGCCTTCGCCACAGGGCCGGGCGCTTGTCTTCACTGCGGATGCGGCGCTCGATGCCGAAGCCTACAAGCTGACCTTCGCAGCCGATCGCGTGACGCTCGCCTATTCCGGCGCGGCCGGGCGCCAATACGGCCTGACGACGCTTGCCCAGCTTTTGAACGGCGCTCGCGTCACAAAGGGCAAGTTCCGCTTCCCGATCTCCGGGACGATCTCGGACAAGCCGCGTTACGGCTGGCGCGGTTGCCATCTCGACGTTTCCCGCCAGTTCTATCCGGTGGCCGACGTCAAGCGGCTGATCGATATTCTCGCCTGGTTCAAGCTCAATATCTTCCATTGGCACCTGACCGACGACGAGGCCTGGCGCCTGGAGATCAAGGCCTATCCGCAGCTGACGACAACAGGCGTCCTGCGCGGTCCCGAGGAGCCGCTATTGCCGCAGCTCGGCAACGGCGCTGAACCGGTCGGCGGCTTCTATTCGCAGGACGATATCCGCGACATCGTCGCTCACGCAGGCGTTCTCAATGTCGAGGTCATCCCCGAGATCGATATTCCCGGCCACAATGCCGCGACGCTGATCGCCCTGCCCGATCTGACCGATGGCCAGGAGGCGCCTGACAGCTACCACTCGGTTCAGGGCTATCCGAACAACGCGCTGAACCCGGCCGTCCCGCTCACCTACGAATTCCTCGAAAAGGTGTTCGACGAAATGGTCGAGCTCTTCCCCTCCGCCTACATCCATATCGGCGGCGATGAAGTGGCGAACGGGTCCTGGCTTGCCTCGCCGATGGCGAAGAAGCTGATGGAGGAAGAGGGGATCACCAACGGTACCTTCGGCCTGCAGTCCTATTTCCTCAAGAAGGTCAAGGCGATGCTGACGGCGCGCGGCCGTAAGCTCTCCGGCTGGAACGAAGTGTCTCATGGCGGTGGCGTCGCTTCCGAGGACACGCTGCTGATGGCCTGGGAAAACCCGCAGGTCGGCATCGAGCTCGCCAGGGAAGGCTACGACGTCGTGATGACGCCGGGCCAGGCCTATTATCTCGACATGGTTCAAGCGACGGCCTTCCAGGAACCGGGCGCAAGCTGGGCCGGCACCGTGCCGCCGGCACATACCTATGCCTATGAAGCGGCCGGCGAATTCCCCGAGGAATTGCAGCACAAGCTGAAGGGCGTTCAGGCCTGCATCTGGTCCGAACACTTCCTGTCGCGCGGCTATTTCAACCGCCTCGTCTTCCCGCGTCTGCCGGCGATTGCCGAAGCGGCCTGGACGCCGAAGGCCTTGAAGGATTGGGATCGCTTCGCGGCCATCGTTCCGCTCAGCCCGAAACTCTGAGGAGGAAGCGATGCGGATCGCGATCGGCGGGCTCCATACCGAATGCAGCACCTATTCGCCGGTGCTGATGTCGGTCGACGATTTCAAGGTGTTGCGCGGGGAGGAACTTCTCCGCGCACCGCAGTTCGATTTTCTCGATGGCAGCGGCGCCGACCTTTCGCCGCTGCTTCACGCCCGCGCCGTCCCCGGCGGCCCCGTCTCGCGCGTCGCCTATGAGAGCTTCAAGGCCGAGTTTATCGAGCGGTTGAAGGCGGCGCTGCCGCTCGACGGGCTCTATCTTGCCATGCATGGCGCCGTGAATGTCGAGGGCATGAACGACGCCGAGGGCGACTGGATCTCGGCGGCGCGCGATATTGTCGGCGACGCCTGCATTGTCGCGGCGAGTTATGACCTGCACGGCAATGTCAGCCAGCGCATCATCGACCAGCTCGATATCTTCGCCGCCTATCGCACGGCCCCGCATATCGATGTGCGCGAGACGATGCTCCGCGCCTGGTCGATGCTTCTGGAAGCGCTGCGGACCGGAAATCGGCCAGGCGTCGCCTGGGCGCCGGTGCCGGTTCTCTGGCCGGGCGAGCGAACCTCGACCGAGGACGAACCGGCAAGGAGCCTCTATGCCAGGCTTCCGGATTACGATGCGCAAGACGGTATTCTCGATGCCAATCTGATGATCGGCTATGTCTGGGCCGACGAGCCGCGGGCAACGGCCTGCGCGGTTGCGACCGGCACCGACAAGGGCGCGGTGTTGACTGCAGTAAACCGCATCGCCCAATCCTATTGGGACGCGCGGTCCGATTTCCGCTTTGGTCCGGTGACCGGTCCGCTGGGCGAGATGCTCGATATTGCCGGAAAATCCGCGACAGCGCCCGTCATTCTCGCCGATTCCGCCGATAATCCGACCGGCGGCGGCGTTGGCGACCGTGCCGATGTACTGAGCGCCGTCCTCGCCCGCGGTTTCGACGATGCCCTCTTTGCCGGCATTACCGATCGCCCGGCTGTCGAGGCCTGCTTTGCGGCGGGCAAGGGCGCGCAAATATCGCTTTCCGTCGGCGGCAATCTCGATCCGTCGAGTGCTCCGGTCCGCTTCGACGCCGAAGTCGTGACGCTCCACGATTCCGGCTCCGCTGCCGAGCGTGAAGCCGTGGTCAGAACCGGTGGTGTAACCGTCGTGCTCGCGGCGCGCCGCCGCCCCTATCACAACATCGCCGACTTCACGCAGCTTGGCCTCGATCCGAAAGCGGTACGGTTGCTCGTCGTCAAATCCGGATATCTCTCCCCGGAGCTGGCGCCGATCGCCCACCCCAACCTGATGGCCTTGACCGAGGGTGTGGTCGGTCAGGACATCGAAAATCTGGTAAGTCTGCGGCGCAGCCGTCCAGCCTTTCCCTTCGACAAGAATTTCAGCTACACGCCGCAGGCGCGCCTTTCCTCCCGCTGGCGCGACTGAAACCGATCTGCCGCGATCCGAGTGCGGATGGGATCTCCCTCCCCGTCCGACGCGGCGCGCCTCTAGCCTCGAACGACGACAATGAAACGCCTGATCCCCGACGTCTTCCGCAACCCGGCTATCCGGGTGAGCATGATTGCCATCTTCACCTTCGGCTTTGCCGGAGCCACGACCTCGCCCTACCAGTCCGTCGTCGGCATCCGCGAGCTCGGCCTGTCGAACGCGCTCTACTCGGCGCTGATCTTTGCCGCAGCCACGGTGAACGTCATTGTCAGCATCCTGCTCGGCAATCTGGCGGACCGGCTCGGCGAATACCGAACGATGATGCTGGTTGCGGCGGTCTTTGGCATTATCGGTTACGGCGCGATCTTCATCTTTCCGACGCAGGAGATCTTCGTTCTCAGCGCCCTGCTTCTGCTTCCCGTTTATGGCTCTCTGAACTCGCTGCTCTTCGCCAATGTTCGTGCCGCGACGGGAAAGATGGAGCGTAGCGAAGTCGCGACCGTCAATTCCGGTGTCCGCGCGATGATCTCGCTCTCCTGGGTGCTGGTTCCCGGATTGACCGGCATCCTGCTGTCCGGTTCGCCGACCATGCTGCCCGCCTATCTCTTTGCCTGCATTTCCTGCCTGGTCTGTCTCGGGCTGATCGGCCTCTTCCTGCCGCGGCAAAGCGGAACCGATCGCGCTGCCACCCATCACCTCTCCTATCTCGCAGCCCTCGGCCAGGTGATCTCGCCGAAGATCTTTGGACGCGTCGTCGCCATTGCGCTGATCAGCAGCACGCTTCATGTCAACGGCGCCATCCTGCCGCTGGTGATGACCGGGGCCGCGCATGGGACGGTTGCCGATGTCGGTATTCTCGTCGGCATCGTCGCCTTTCTCGAAGTCGTCTTCATCATCGTATGGTCGCGCATGCTGCGGGTCATCAGCCAGCTCAAGGCATTGGCGGCCGGCGCCGTCATCTACGCCGTCTACCTGCTGCTTCTCGCCGTCGCCTACGAACCATGGCATGTCTACGCCCTCACCCTCATCAGCGGCATCGGCGCCGCAGCCCTGATCAGCATTCCGATCACCTATCTCCAGGACCTGATCGCCGAACGCCCCGGCCTCGGCAGCGCACTGATCTCGGTCAACATCTTCCTCAGCGCCGGTTTGAGCGCCCTGCTCTTCGCTGCCGGTACCGCTGTGACCACCTATTCCGGAACCGCACTGGTCGGCGCCTTGTCCGGTATGATCGGCACCGGCTGGCTGCTCTATCTCGATGGAAGCAGACGTAGCCTCTAGAAGCCTGAATTCATTGGATTTCTTCGGGTTTGAGCACTCCGGTTGCGTTTTCAGCCGAACGAGATGCAATTGTTTCTATTCGATTTTCTTTTCGCAACGGAACTGAAAGGTAGTTTTCTTTCCCTCAGTTCGGCGGAGGTGCATACGGTGGTGTTTGCGCGCCTCTTTCACCGGAAACCGAGTTTCGCCTCAGAGCCGCCAGCATTGGCCACGCGTTGAACCGTCCCTGCTCCGCAAGCCGTGCCAGAGAGCGCAGATATCCGCCGGGAGAGGTCACGCTCTCGCCTTTCTGGAGGATGCAAGCGACGACGGCAGCGGCATTTTGCGGTCCCATTGCCGCTGATGCTTGCCGATAGGCGGAGGGTCCGATCTGCAGCATGGTGCTGACGAGCGTGGTGGCCTGAATGAGATCCTGCCAGTTCCGCACTCTCGCATTCGGTCCGTAGAGGGCGATGTCGGGGCAATAATCGATGATGGTACTGAGAGACACAGACCTGGGGATAACATTCTCTGCTGTAACGGAAGCGTCATCTTCGGCATGCATGGTGTCAGCGTGGTTGACGGAGTTTACGGTGGTAAACTCAATCTCTGCGCTTTCCGGCCGCGCTTCAGAATCAAGATAAGATTCGGATTTTGTTATCTGTATGTGCCGCTCATTTTGAGAGTCATTGGCGCTCGAATTTTCCGTTTTAATCTGTGTTTCCAGCCGCTTGAGGATTTCGGTGCGGAGATCTTCGAGTTCTGCCAGAACCGAGGCGATCAGATGTGGCGGAGCGACCCGCGGAAGCTTGTTCAGGATCAGGTGAAAGACTTCCTGGACTCGCCACCAGTCACCGCCCGCCTCTTCAGCGACCGCAGCAGTAATCAGCTTGGAAATATCCCGGCGGCACAAGGTTAGCCGCTCCTTGATCAGCTGCACATGTAAACGCTCGGCAGCGACCTTTTCCGCCAGACGCTCGATCTCGGCAGCACGCGCAAGCAACGGCGCCAGCGAAAATCCGTAGGCCTCGCTGATATCGCCCTGCCGGGTCTTGCGGGCATAGCGCTTGCCGTTCGGGCTATCCTTGCGGATGACGAGACCGGCGGAAACGAGTGCGGCCATATGACGGCGAACCGTCGGCTCGGCCATGCCATGGCAGCGGATCGACAGCTGCGTATTGGAGGGAAAGACAACGAGATTGCGCTCGCTGGAGAGCTCGTTGTGGGGATAAAAAGATAAAAGCGCATTCAGCACGGCAAGCGCTCTGTCCGAAATATCGAGCAGAGGTTTGGCCTGGCAAAGGGCGCGATAGATTTTCCATTTGTCGACCGAAGGGCTTTCCTCGATCTTTTGTGCCTTGATCTGACTTGCGAGCAAGCCAAGCGTCATCGGCCGCCGCCCGAAAGGCGTCGTCACACGTCCGCTGTCCATTTTTCTTCGCCTTCTTCAAGGCAAAAGATATGGGCTCACCAAAAATAGGTGCCGAAGACTCTTGACTATGGGGAGTGGAAATGTGATTCTCTGGGTGTCTAGATCAGAGAGGGCTTCCACTACGGCAACGTTTTGGGGGCCTTTTCTTTTGCTATTGATCTCCGTTCTTTCCTGACAATTGATCCTTCTCGAACGCCTCGAAGAGACGATCCAGATTGTCTGCGATATAGGCGCCGAAGGCCGATGCCCTGGTTGCCTTCAGCGCAATCGTGAATTGCTTCCCGTCATTCTTGATCTTCGCCTTGACCGAGCCGTCGCGGCGCTGCCACTGCGTTACGGCAGCGGGTTCAGCATGCGTTGCGGCAGTCGAAGACGGCTTGCGGCTGAGGAAGCCGACAAGCAGATCGAAGCGGGTGTCGGGTTCCGCAGCGATGAAATCATCGGTCTCGACAAAGAGCTTGGCGCGCTCCGGCGCATTCTCTTCTTCGAACTTGACCGAGAGCTCATGCCAGCGGTCACGGCCAATCGCACGAGCCGCACCGATGGCTGAGAGCACATCGGCGGGAATACGGCGGGTGACCGACAGCATCTTCGAGATCGTCGTTTTGTCGGCACTGAGCGCCGACATGATGGTCTCGCGATCGAAACTGAGCTTGTCGAGCTTGTCGGCAAACATCGTGCGTTCGATGAAGGAGAGATCGGCGCGGGCGGAGTTTTCCTGGCCTTGCGCGATAACGTGGTCGCGATCGTCGAGCTTCTTGACGACGGCGCGAACCGGCCGGCCGAGCTCTTTCGCAACGCGGGCGCGGCGATGGCCGAAGGCGATCTGATACTTGCCGTCCTTCTGCGGATGCGGACGCACGAGAATAGGGGAGTCCTGCCCGCGCGTACGGATCGCTTCCAGAAGCTCCTGGAACTGCTCGTCGGTCTGCACCAGGCGGTCGGCGACGAAGGAATCCTCGATCAGCGCCGTGTCGAGATCGATTACCGTCTCGCCATGCGCCAGCTTTTCTTCGATATCGCGTGCGGCATCGGCCCGGGCAGCGAGCGCATCAATGCTGCGCGTCACCGCGCCGAGCGCGCCAATACCCTTGAAGGTGATCTGCTTCTCGGCAGCCGATTCAGGTTCGTTGTTTACGGCGGTAAACTTCTTGGAATCGTCCATCAGGCCCGAGAGGATGTTCTTACGTGCCATTTATCTCCCTCCGGCCCATCGATCTGTCTGCTGTGGTCAATTGCGTCCGGGTCATTTGCGACCCCAGGCTTTGTGGATCAGATCGGCAATCTCGCCATTGACGGCATCCATGGCCTCCATCGCGCGGTCATAGGTGGCGCGGGTAAAGGCGCTGCGCTCGACTTCGTAAAGCGTCTGGTTGGTCATCGCCGCATCCGAGATTGCCACGCTGCGCAGCATCGGATTGGTGAGAACGTGGTTGCGGAACATCGAGCGCATGAAGGCGACCATCTGTGTCTGCGGTCCGTCCTGCGGATCGTAGCGGGTCACGAGATAGCGCAGCCAGTCGAGGTTCATGTTGCCGCCGGCGCCCTTCAGCGTGTTCAGCACTTCGCCGAGCATCTGCAGGAACTGGCACATCGACATGACGTCGAGCATCTGCGGGTGAACCGTGATCAGAACCGCGGTCGCGCCGCAGATGGCGCTCATCGTCAGGAAGCCGAGCTGCGGCGGGCAGTCGATAACCACGACATCATAGTCATTGGCAACGGAGGACAGCGCCTCGTCGAGACGGGCAAAGAAGATACGGCCGTAATCGCTGGTCTTGCCCTGCGCTAGAACGCGCGGCGTATCATGCTCGAATTCCATGAGCTCGAGATTGCCGGGCACCAGATCAAGGTTCGGAAAATTGGTCTTGCGGATGATTTCCTTCAGCGGCCGCCGCTCGTCGTCATAACGGATCGCCGCATAGAGCGTCTCGTTCTCGTTGACGTCGAACTCCGGCTGGAAGCCGTGGATCGCCGAAAGCGAAGCCTGCGGGTCGAGATCGACGGCGAGCACGCGGTGGCCGGTGAGCGCCAGATGCTGCGCCAGATGCGCGGCACTGGTGGTCTTGCCGCTGCCGCCCTTGAAGTTGACGACGGCGACGACCTGCAGATGCTCGCTGCCCTTGCGGTGCGGTACATAGCGCGTGCCGCCGCGGGCGTTCTGATCCAGGAACTGGCGCATCTCGTCCATTTGCTCGGCCGTATAGGAACGGCGGCCCGATGACGTGACCTGGGGGAGGGGGCCTTTGCCCTCCAGCGACAGATTTCTCAAATAGCCGCTGGTGACGCCCAGAAAGCGCGCGGCTTCGGCGAGCTGAAACTCGCGCAGATCCTTCATCGCCCGCGGCGGGAACATTTCCAGACGATGCTGCTTCAGCTTGTCTGACAGTTCCTGGGCCTGAGCGATGATCAGCTGATCGACGTCAGAAATTGCCTTATCAATTGTCGTTGCCATATTCATGGAAATCTCGAAAATGCGATTTAAACGCCTTACGGGCTTTGAAAGCGCATTTAGCTCCGATTCTCATTTTCTTGCAAGGCAATTAGGGTAAACAGGGGGTTAACCCGCTTTCTTCGAGGCCTTTTTCACCGTGAAAACTCTCGCCGGCTAAGAATCGGCAGCGATTCAGCGGTGAATCCAGAGGCAGTATGGGCAGCGGAAGAAATGTGGATCTTCATTTCCGTTGGAGAATGAAGATTAACCATATCAGCGCATTAGCATTTAGCCGTTTTGGGTCCCGAAGGCTGCGAATCGAATCACATCCGCCAGCTGATGGTTCATTCTACACCGGATTTGCGCTGTTTGAGCAATGCGGAACACCCGCCAGCCACAGCTTTGCGAGGGCGGGGGCTCTGTTCGAACACGATCGGCCGCGCGCCGCGCACAGAGCCGTGGTACAGGAATGCAGCTCACCGGCCCGGAATCGCAACCTTGGCCTCGATCGCCCGGAAGATGCGGCCGAAGACTGCGCCCATCAGCAGGTAGCAGGTGCCGGCGATCAGGAAGGTTTCGAAGGGGGCGTAGGTCTTGGCGACGAAGACGCGGGCGGCGCCGGTCATTTCCATGACGGTGACGGCGCTGGCGAGCGTCGATCCTTTCATCACCAGGATGAGTTCGTTGCCGAGTGCAGGAAGGATGGCGCGGTAGGCCTGTGGCAGGATCACCTTGATCAGCAGGATGCGGTGATGGAGGCCGAGCGCCTTGCCCGCTTCCCATTGGCCCGCCGGTAGCTGGCGGATGGCGCCGCCGATCAGTTCGCCGGCATAGGCGGCCGAGTTCAGGCCGATCGCCAGTATGGCGCAATAGACGGGATTGCGCAGCAGCGGCCAGAAGATGCTGTGGCGCACGGCATCGATCTGCCCGAGGCCGTAATAAATGATGAAGAGCTGGACGAGCAGCGGGCTGCCGCGCACCAGGAATGTATAGGTCGAGAGCGGCGCGCGGATCGCCTTCCGGTCCGAGGTCAGCGCCAGCGCGATCGGCAGGGCGAGCAGCTGGCCGAGCGCGAAGCTGGCGATGGTGATCAGGATCGTCAGGAGGAAGCCGTTCTTGACGGCCATGAAGGCGGGCAGGAAGAGATCGAAGGACAGCATGGCTTACCTCATATGCGGCGTCAGCCGCGTCTCGTAGGCCTTGAGCAGCAAGGTCGAGATGCCGGTCACGATGACGTAGAAGCCGGCGGCTGCGAGATAGAAGGCGAGCGGCTGGTGGGTCGCTCCTGCTGCCACCACCGATTTGCGCATCAGCTCCTCGAGGCCGATTACCGAAACGAGGGCGCTTTCCTTGAGGATGACCAGCCACTGGTTGGTGAGCCCCGGCAACGCCTTCACCATCATCTGCGGCAGGACGACGAGCAGGAAGGCGCGCGGGCGACGGAAGCCAAGCGAGAGCGCCGCCTCCCATTGTCCCTGCGCGACGCTGAGAAGCGCGCCGCGCAGGATCTCGGTGAGATAGGCGGCGGAGACGACCGAGAGCGAGGCGATGCCGGCGGTCAGCGCGTCGACCTCGACATAGCGGCCGGCAAGCTTGGTCAGCAGCACGGTGCCGCCATAGAAGATCAGGAAGATCACCAGCAGTTCCGGAAGGCCACGGATCAGTCCGACATAGCCCATGATGATCCGCCGGGTCAGGGAATTGCCATAGACGGCAGCGGGCGCCAGCACGGCGGCGATGACGAAACCGACGACGAAGCTACCGAAGGCGACGATCAGCGTCGTCGTCAGCCCTTGCAGCAGTTGTCCCTGATATTGGTAGAGCGCCTCAAACATGCGGTTCTGCCTCCGGCGCCGATCCGAAGCGGCCGGCGAGTGCGGCAAAGAATTCCGCAGAGAAGCCGATCATGTTTTCGAAATGCGAGACGAGGATGTTTTCGTCGGGCGAATGCAGCATGGCGCCATGATGCGTCAGGCCTGCGCCGAAGAGTGTGGCGCCGAATTTGTGGATGAAGGGATGGGCAAGGCCGGATGCGGCCGAACTTGGCTGGATGATTGCCGGGCGGCCGAACCATTTCTCCAGCAGCTCGGCGCCGAGATCGACAGCCGCATGCGACGGATCGCTTCGGACCCCCAGCACTTCGGCATCGAGAACCTTCAGCGCGATATCGTCAAATCCCCGGGCGTCGAGATGGCGGCGCAGCAATTCGGCGATCTCAACCGGGTTCTGGCCGGGCGCCAGGCGGAAGTCGAGTTTCGCCATGCCGGTGCAGGGCAGCACGGTCTTGGCGCCTTCGCCGTCATAGCCGCCGTGGAAGCCGTTGACGTTGAGGCAGGGCTCGAAATTCAGATGTTCGTAGAAGGTCGCGGCATCGACGCCTTCGAGCAGCCGGCGTCCGCCGGTCTCCTCCTGCAGGCTTTCGAGCGGGAAGGGAGGCTTTGCCGCAAGCTCGCGGCTGCGCGGATCGGGCGCGATGACGCTGTCGTAGAAGCCGTCGATCAGGATACGCCCGCAGGCATCGCGCAACGACGAGATCGCAGTCGCAAGCCGCCAGAGCGGGTTGTCGAAGATGGCGCCGAGGCTTGAATGAAGATCGGCGCGGGCCGTGCGGCATTCGAGTTCGACGGCGAGGATGCCCTTGAAGCCCATCAGGATGATCGGGCGGCCGGATTTGTCGACCTCGCCATATTCCCACCAGCAGAGATCGGCCTTGGTGTCGGGGAAGCGCTTGTCGAGGAAGCGGTTGAGCGAGGGGCTGCCGATCTCCTCTTCGCCCTCGGCGATCCAGATCAGCTTGAAAGGCAGGGGGCCGGGATGGGTCTTGCGGAATTCGCGCCAGCCGGCGAGGCGGCTGACGAACTCGCCCTTGTCGTCGGCCGAACCGCGGCCATAGAGGCGGCCGTCGCGTTCCGAGAGCGTAAAGGGCGGCGCGGTCCAGAGATCGACCGGATCTTCCGGCTGCACGTCATAGTGATTGTAGATCACCAGCGTGAAAGGACCGTCGCCGGTTTCGCCGACCACGAAGGGGCCGACATCGCCGGAATGCTGTTCGGTGGCAAAACCTGCCTCAACGAGAAGCCGTTCGATGCTGTCGGCGCAGGCCTCCATGCCTTCGCCACGGGCGCTGACGGAAGGGATCGCGACGAGATCGGACAGGTCTTTGACGGCGGCGGCAAGAATGTCGGCGGGAATGCGCATAGTGTCTCCTGAAAACGGGAGGCGGGATTACCGCCTCCCGCCTGCCATCACTTCTTGGAGATGTCGTAGCCGAACCACTTTTCGGCGATGGTCTTGACCGTGCCGTCCTTCAGCATCGCATCGACAGCGCCATCGACCTTGGTCTTCAGCTCGGTCTTGCCCTTGCCCATGGCAACGCCCTGGCCCTTGCCGAATTCCGGGAAGTCGGCGCTGGTCAGCAGCGGGCCGGCATAGGCGAGCTTGTCGGCGCCGCGGTCCTTGATGAGCGGCTCCCAGGCGGAGCGTTCCATCAGGCCGGCGTCGATGCGGCCGGCAACGAGGTCGTCGGCGATCTGGTCGGGACGGTCGTAGACGCGCACGTCGGCATCCGGGAAGTGCGCGCGGATGACCTGCTCGTGGGTCGAGCCGGACTGTACGCCGATCGCGGCCTTGCCGAGCGCCTTGGCGAGATCGGCAGCGGACTTGGCAGAAGCGGCATCGCTGCCCGGAGCGGTGACGATGGCGTTCGGCGCATCGGCATAGGCAACCGAGAAGTCAACCTTCTGAGAGCGCTCGTCATTGATCGAGACGCCGGAGATGACGAGGTCGAACTTGCCGACCTGCAGGCCGGGCAGCAGGCCGTCATAGGCCTGGTTCTGCCAGTTGCAGGTTGCGGCGATGCGCTTGCAGATCTCGTCGCCGACATCCTTGTCGAAGCCGATGATGTTGCCGCCGGCATCGACGGATTCCCACGGCGGGTAGTCGGCGCTGGTGCCGATCCGCAGTTCGTCGGCCGAGGCGGCGCCGGCGAGCATCGAGAGAGCGAGTACGGTCAAAAGTCGTTTCATGAAATTCCCCTTTTGTTTGGAAACGGACTCAATCCGCCGCCCGGGACGGGCGGCAGGAATTCTTGGGATGGGTGGAGATCAGGCGGCCGAAGCGGCGGCTTCCTTCAGGAATTGCGAGATACGCTTCAGGCCTTCCTTCAGCACATCTTTGCCATTGGTGTAGCCGATGCGCAGGTAGCCCTCCATGTCCATGGCGCTGCCCGGCGTCAGCATCACGCCCTTCTGGTCGAGCAGACGCAGGCAGAATTCTTCGGAGGTGATCGGCAGGTCGTATTTCAGAAGCGCGGTCGTGCCGGATTTCGGCTTGATCCAGGAAATCAGCGGTTCGGCATCGACCCAGTCGGAGAGGATCGCCAGCGCCGAGCGGGTGATCTCGTGGCTGCGCTTCAGGATCTTGTCCTTGTTCTCCAGCGCGATCGCCGCGAAATGGTCGTCGAGACGGCCGACGCTGATCGTGTTGTAGTCGCGGTGGACGGAGACCGCGTGGATCAGCTCTTCCGGCGCGACGATCCAGCCGAGGCGCAGCCCCGCCAGCGAATAGGTCTTCGACATGCTGCCGGTGCTGATGCCCTTTTCGTAGAGATCGGCGATCGAGGCGGTCATCCCGTCTTCGCCTTGCTGGTCCGTGCCGCGATAGACTTCGTCGCAGAGGATCCAGGCGCCGCATGCGCGGGCGATCTCGACGATCTTTTCGAGATAGGCGCGGTCCATCAGCGAACCGGTCGGATTGTTCGGGTTGTTGATGGCGATCAGCTTGGTGCCCGGCGTTGCCAGCTTTTTCAGCTCTTCGAGATCGGGCAGGAAGCCGGTCTTTTCGGTGAGCTTCAGGATCTGGATATCGGCACCGATGCTTTCGGGGATCGAGTAGTGCTGCTGATAGGTCGGCAGCACGGAGATGACGCGGTCGCCGCGCTCGACGAGCGTCAGGTGAACGAGTGCGTTGGCGCCGATCGCCCCATGGGTGATGACGGTGTTTTCGAGCTTCTGGTTTTCATAGAGACCGGCCACCAGATTGCGCAGGCGAACGCTGCCTTCGATCTCGCCATAGGTCAGCTTGAGCGGCAGCAGTTCGGCGGCGATATCGGTCTTGCCCGCCATGTCGAGCAGTTCCGCGACGGTCAGGGATTCGACGCAGGTCTCGGCCAGATTGAGCTCGCACGTCGTCTCGTACTTGTTCATCCAGATTTCGACGCCGAAATTGCGGATCTTCATGTCATTCTCCTCGGTATTACGATTATTGGCCGCGTGCAGCGGCGAGCAGGGCAACGGCAGCGGCGACATCCTCGAGGCCAAGGCCGATCGAGCGGAAGAAGGCCGGGCGTTCGCGGCTCGGGGCCTTTGCCCGTCCGGCAAGCAGTTCCGGCAGGTCGCCGCAAAGCGCATCCGGGTTCCAGGCGCCGGAAGCGGCGGCAAGCTTCATTTCACCGGCCGAAGCAGGCGTCGTGGCGCGGTAGTCGCAGTACACGTCGAAGCCCGAAAGCGCTGCCGGATCGACTTCATGGGCGTTCGCAACATTGGTACTGATCGAGGTGACGACGGCGGCCTTCGAGAGCGTGGCCGTATCGATGACCGGCTTGCCCGACGAGGTGCAGAGCAGAACGACATCGGCGCCGCGCACCGCCTGGTTGACGTCGGTAAACTTGGTGATGGTGCAGCCAGCAGCGCTCTTCTCGGGAATGCCGGTGCGGCCGGCGATATTCGGCGAGGCGATGCGGATCTCTTTCCACGGCCGGATCGCTTCGGCGTAGCGCAGATGCGCCAGAGCCACCGGGCCGGAACCGACGATGGTCAGCACCGAGGCATCGGCAGCGGCGAGCGCGTCGGCGGCGATGACAGAGGTGGCGGCGGTGCGTTCGGTGGTGAGCTTTTTGGAATCGCAGAGCAGTACCGGTTCGCCGGTTTCCATCGACATCAGTAGCGTCCAGGCCGTGACCAGCGCCTTGCCGTCGCCGGGGATGTAGGGAGAAAGCTTGGCGCCGAAGACCTTTTCGCCAGCGAGAACGCCGAGATAGGTGATGAAGTCGCCGGCATCGCGCGGGAAGAGGCTGAGCGTCTGTGGCGGCTGTACGGCATCGCCGTCGGCCAGCGCCCGGAACATGCGCTCCAGCACCGAGCGGACATCGACTTTCGGAAGAAGCGCCGTGATATCGGCTTCGTGGAGAACGATCGGTTGCGTCATGCTT
Source organism: Rhizobium sp. FG96 (assembly GCF_057808655.1). NCBI lineage: Bacteria > Pseudomonadati > Pseudomonadota > Alphaproteobacteria > Hyphomicrobiales > Rhizobiaceae > Rhizobium > Rhizobium sp. FG96. Next base: position 295,882 of record NZ_JBMDIL010000002.1, read on the forward strand.
TCCTCGCCTTTACATGCGGAACAGCCGATGGAACGCAGCTATCCGTTCGCGCGGCCGGATAGGACGCACGGCGAGATCGCGATTGATCTGACTGCCCAATGTGATTAGAGGAAGCCTATGAGCAATATATTGCACAGTCAAGGCGGGGGCGATGTCTTGTCGCATGTTTCTGGGAATCTTCGCAGACTAAGGCAGGCCTCGGGTCTGAGCCAGGTAGCGCTGGCGGAAGCTTCGGGCATCAGTCGGCGGATGATCGTCGCTGTCGAGGCGGGCGATGCCAATATCAGCCTCTCCAGTCTCGACAAGCTGGCGGCGGCCATGGGTGTCGGCTTCGTCGATCTCGTTCGCGATCCGAACCGCACGTCCTCATCCGATATCAACGAAGTGACCTGGCGCGGGCGCGGAGCGGCAAGCTCCGGCGTGCTGCTCGGCACGGCACCCGCCGCGCATGAGACGCAGATGTGGCACTGGTCGCTCGAAGCCGGCGAACGCTACGATGCCGAGCCTGATCCGCAGGGCTGGCACGAAATGATCTTCATCATCGAGGGCGTGCTGACGCTGTCGCTCAGCGGCACCGAGACCGATTATCCGGCCGGAACCTTTGCGATCTACAGCTCGGCGCAGATCTATTCCTATCTCAACAACGGCAGCGAGACCGTTCGCTTCATCAGGAATGTCGTCTCTTAAACGCAGCCGGACCGTCTGCTGTAACGTTTAATCAAATAGAGCAACGAAATCCGAGAGATCGTCTCACTCCGGCTTTCCGGAGTGAGAGAATGTCTCGTTCAGTGGCGTACTGCGAAAGCTGCCTCGATACGCTGACCTTCTTCGGCGATAGCCGGTGCTGCGCTGTTCTGAAGGTCCTGAAGCAGGGAATTGAGCGCCAGGTCGAGGCAATGCGCCGGGAATTCGGCACTCAGCTCCTTGGCATTTTCGCGTGCGAAAGCAATCAGTCTTGCCAGCGACGCCAGCTCCTTCAGCTGCTCTTCGCTCTTCGCATGGGTGACGTCGATGACCGCATCTTCCATTGTCAAACCTCGTCAGATCGCCGCCTTGGGACGTGGCGGCAATGTGACGTTAGGGGAAGTTCTCGCGCGGCGCGCGTGACACAAGCGTGACACACCTGCAGGCATCAGAAAACACTTGCAGATTCAACTTCAAATTCCGCAATCGGCGTGACATCGCCGCTACAGAACATGACAAAGGCGCGAACCTTTCGGCCGCGCCTTCGAAACGTTGATACTGACGGCTGCTTAGCCGTTCAGCGGCTGGCTGGTTTCCGAAGCTGAAGCGCCGACCGCGGTGTCGCGATGGCCTTCGGCCTGCGCCATGGCCTTGACCAGCGAGACGATCTTTTCGCGGATCTGCGGGTCGTTGATCTTCAGGAAGGCGCGGTTGAGCGCGAGGCCTTCCTTGGAGCGCAGGAATTCGGAGACCGGATCGGCCTTCTGCGGCATTTCCAGGCCTTCGAGCGTCAGCGGCTGAGAGTCTTCCTGCTGGAAGAAATAGCTCGGCGGCGCCGAAAGCACTTCGGCGATCTTCTGCAGGCGGCTGGCGCCGATGCGGTTCATGCCCTTCTCATACTTCTGGACCTGCTGGAACGTCACGCCGATCTGATCGGCCAACCTTTCCTGGCTGAGGCCGAGAAGGAGCCGGCGCATTCTTACTCGGGAGCCGACATAGACGTCGATTGCATTCGGGGCCTTGGCGTTCATTTGTTTTTTCCGTTTACCGCGAGGTTCGATGGGCGTCCTTGCGGGAGACCGATCACTTGGGGGGCCAATAGATAGTGTATGAGCTAAGTGAAAAATTCAATCACTACTTCTGGGGATGGACCATTCGCCGCTGCGCGCTTGTGTATATAGTACTTACGGGTGGTTTTGGACATTTTCCGGGCGCTGCGCTTCTGCTTCCAGCCAGGCCCGAAATGCATTTGTTTCCAAGCTCTTCGTTTCCAAGAGGTCGGTCATAACGACGAGCGGGTTCGCAAGGTCAAGGCCGTGCACCCGCCTTCCATGCAGCCAGCTCGCGGCATCGGCCGATATCACGATTGCGAGATTCGCAGGCGACGCCGCGGGCACAGCGCGCAGATGGGAGAGCAGATCGGCAAATTCGGCGGTCGGGGCGAGCCTGACCTGCAGCTCCGGCACGTCCTGCCGGCGGCCGAGGAAATAGGTGGCGGCATATCGGCCGGTCACGGCATAGCCGATCCGATGACTACGGCAGAAGCCGTCGAGTCGCTGCTGAAGTGCCGCCAGATGGTCCGGCGCCAGGGCGAAATGCTGCCAGCGGTTCGGCCGTGACGACGCGGCATGGGGCAGGTTGTCGACGATCGCTTGGGAATGGTCGAGGCGGTAGAGATGAGCGCCGACATCGCGATTCCGGCTGACCCACCCGGCCTGTATTGCTTCAGCGATGGCGGTGCGGGCTGATGTTGCCGAGATGCCGGCAGATCGGCCGAGTTCCGCTGCCGTGAAAGGTCGATGGCGAAGATGCCAGAGGGCGCAGAGCAGCGAGAGTTTGGTTTTTGAAGCGGGGATCGGCTTTGCGTCCAGCATGAGCTCGCCGCGCGGACGGAGATCGACACCGTCCCGAAACACACCCCATCCGGCATCACCGAGCGCAATTGCCAGGGAGGAGGCGGGATCGCCGGTCACGAGAACCGGCGTCACGCCGATCTTTCCGAGTGTTTCAGCGGTGCGCCGGGCCCGCGCCTTCAGGGCCGGCGAGTTGGGGATAGGGGATGCAGGTTCGCGAACCAGCAGCAGCCGCGTCCGCTGCCCGAAGAGTTCGAGTTCCGGCAGACCGGCCGCTGCAACGAGATCGGCGCGCCGGGACGACAGAAGCGTCTCGAACTCGCCGATCACCGCCGCGGCCGGCCGCAACTGCATCAGCCACCGGCCGGAAGCGGAGCGGCGGGATCGATCAGGCCCTGAGCCCGCAGATCCGACCAGAGCGCTGCCGGGATCGGCCAACGCAGATAGGAGAGGTTCTGCCCGAGTTCCTCCACCGAGCGGGCGCCGGGAATGACGCTGACGACGAGCTTGTGCGCCAGCGGAAACTGTAGTGCCGCCGCGGCGAGCGGAACATCGTAGCTGTCGCAGACGGTTGCGAGCTTCGTCACCTTATCGAGTACTTCGGCCGGTGCATTGCGGGTGTTGAAGGTCGCGCCGTTGACCGCGCCGGTCGCCAAAATCCCGGAATTATAGGGGCCGCCGATGACCAGCTTGGTGCCCTTGCGCTCGCAGGCGGGGAGGAGGGTCGCAAGCGGCTCCTGTTCGAGCAGCGTGTAGCGTCCGGCGAGCAGGAAATAGTCGAACTGACCGGCCTCGACGAAATCCGACAGCATCTGCCACTGGTTGATGCCGACGCCGATCGCCTTGATCACGCCTTGCGACCGCAATTCGTCGAGCGCGGGGTAGGCGCCGTCCATCGCTTCCTTGAAGCGGCTGCGGGCATAGGGATCCTCTCCCCTGGCAAAATGGATAGCCTCGTCGGGATCGTGGATTGCCAGCATGTCGATATAATCGGTGCCGAGCCGTTTCAGCGATCCCTCGATCGAGCGCAGCACGGCATCGCGCGAATAGTCGAAATCGGCCCGGAAGGGCGGTGCCTCGTCCCAGAGCACAGGTCTGACCTCGCTCTGGGGGATCGGCACCAGATCGTAGCCGACCTTGGAGGAAATCACGATCTCACTGCGCGGTAGCGTGCGGATCGCCTCCCCGAGCCGCGTTTCGGCAAGGCCGAAGCCGTAGACAGGGGCGGTGTCGAAATAGCGCAGCCCGTTTTCAAAGGCGGCATGCACGGTCTCGTGCGCCACCTTCGGATCTGTCGCCCGGTACATATTGCCAAGGCCCGTTCCTCCCAAGCCCATGGTGGTGACCGTAAGGCCGCCTTTGGTTACGCTTCTCTTCTCCAGATCGGGCATTGCTCTTCCTTGACCATCCTGTTCATCCGGGTGCGAGCGGAACGGGCCGCAGCGCCATCACGAATGGCATAGTGGCACAGAATTTGTCGTACAACAATGTAACCGGACGAATAGATTTTCGAAGGTGGGGATCGCAGCGTGCGGGCTTGCCTTCGGCCCGGGCGGCATATTTTCTTTGCTAAATCGAAACTGCGCTGTCGGATTGTGGCGGCGACGCACGTCCTTGGGATGTCCACGCAATCAAAGGAGGAAACCGAACCATGCCGAGTACCATCCGTCTGCACCGCGTGCTGGCCACCAGCCCTCAGAAGATCTACCGCGCCTTCATCGAGGCCGATGCACTGGCGAAGTGGCTGCCGCCGAACGGCTTTGCCTGCACTGTCCACCACATGGAGCCGAAGGTCGGCGGCACGTTCAAGATGTCGTTCCGCAATTTTACCAACGGCGATAGCCATTCCTTCGGCGGCGAATTCAAGGAGCTGATCCCGGGCGAGCGCGTGCGCTACACCGACAAGTTCGACGATCCGAACCTGCCCGGCGAAATGGAAGTCACAGTGATCCTGAAGAAGGTGTCCGTCGGCACCGAGGTCGACATCACCCAGGCCGGCGTTCCGGATCTCATTCCGCCGGAAGCATGCTATCTCGGCTGGCAGGAATCGCTGCGCAACCTGGCAAAGCTGGTCGAGCCGGAGATCACCAACTGATCTTCCTTCATCGCAAGACGGCGCGCCGAGAGGCGGGCCGTCCTGCCGCGCAGCAAACGCGCAATTGAAAATATCCAAGCTTTAGACATGCTTAATCGCTAATTAACGCTGTCCCCCTACTGTTCACCAAAAGGTCTTTGGCTGCTCTTTGCGTGCGGCGGAGAAGCCTGTGGTCACCGGGGGTTCTTACTGCATGTCTCGCTTTTCCATTCTCGGCCTGGATGCGTCGGCTGTTATCGATGCGCTGAGCCGCTCGCAGGCCATCATCGAGTTCGATCTGAAGGGCAATATCCTGACGGCGAACGAGAATTTCTGCAAAGCGGTCGGCTACCAGCGATCCGAGATCGTCGGCCGCCACCACAGCATGTTCGTGCTGCCCGACGAGGCGAAATCCGAAGAATACCGGGCCTTCTGGGCGAAGCTGGCGCGCGGCGAATACGACCAGTGCCAGTATCGCCGCCGCGCCAAGAGCGGCCAGGAAATCTGGATCGAGGCCTCCTACAATCCGGTCTTCCGCCGCGGCAGACCCTACAAGGTCGTCAAGATCGCCACCGACATCACCGCGATCAAGCGCAAGAGCGCCGAGGATGCCGGCAAGCTCGCCGCGCTGTCGCGCGTCCAGGCGGTCATCGAGTTCACGCCCGACGGGCGCATTCTTGGCGCCAACGAGAATTTCCTTTCGGTGCTCGGATATTCGGCCGAAGAGATCGTCGGCAAGCACCACTCGATGTTCTGCGAGCCGGGCTATGCCCAGTCTCAGGAATATCGCGACTTCTGGGCCGACCTGCGCACCGGCAAGTTCTCGAACGGTCAGTTCATGCGGCTCGGGAAGGATAACAAGCGCATCTTCATCCAGGCCTCCTACAACCCGATCCTCGATCACAATGGCGAAGTCTTCAAGGTCGTGAAATTCGCGATCGACGTGACCGATCGCATGCATGCCGTCGAAGAGCTCGGTTCGGCGCTGGAGCGTCTCTCGCAGTGCAATATCCGCATCACCCTCGACGAGCCTTTCGTCGGTGAATTCGAGCGCCTGCGCCGCGACTTCAACAAGTCGATCGGCGAGTTCCAGAAGACCCTCGTCAACGTTCTCGGCCAGACCGGCGACCTGAGCAAGAGCAGCCAGGAAGTACGCGAAGCCTCGGAGCACCTGGCCGAGCGCTCCCGCGAACAGGCAGCCGCCCTCGACGAGACGACGGCGGCGCTGAGCGAGATCACCGCGACGGTGCGTTCGTCCACTGAAAATACCAAGGAAACGCGCCAGCTCGTCCAGAGCGCCCGCGTCTCGACCGCCGCTTCCACCGAAGTCGTTCAGCAGACCGTCGATGCCATGCAGCGCATCGAGGCCGCATCGCGCGAAATCAGCCAGATCATCGGCGTCATCGACGAGATCGCCTTCCAGACCAATCTGCTGGCGCTGAATGCCGGCGTCGAGGCCGCGCGTGCCGGTGAAGCTGGCAAGGGCTTTGCGGTCGTGGCGCAGGAAGTGCGCGAACTCGCCCAGCGTTCGGCCAATGCCGCCAAGGAAATCAAGGTGCTGATCAACAATTCGGGCGCCGAGGTTCTCGAAGGCGTCCGTCTCGTCGGCGAGACCGGCGAGGCGCTGAAGGAAATCGACGTCCTCGTGAAGCGCATCGACGGCAATGTCGACAAGATTGCCAAGGCCGCGGACGAGCAGACGACGGGTCTCGGCGAAATCAGCAAGGCGGTCGGCCGTCTCGATCGGATGACGCAGGAAAATGCGGCGATGAGCGCCCGCACCACGGCGATCTCGAGCACGCTGGCGCTCGGTGCCGACGCGCTGTCGCAGCTCGTCAGCCTGTTCAAGCTGAACCGCCGCGCCGTGCAGCGCGACGACGGTTCGTCGGTCAAGTCCAACTGGAAGCGTACGGCGGCCTGATGCCGCCGCCCCGCCGGGCGGGCTGACTAGCCCTTGGCGACCATCTCGGCTTCCATCTCCGCAATATCCTGGAAACGGTCGGCGATGCGGGCATGCGGCCTGCCGCCATCGGCGGCGCCGATCGCCACGACGATTTCGTCCGGGCCGGGTGCGTCGGCAATCAGGAAATTGGCGGTCAGGAAATGCGAGCGCTTGCCGCTCTCGCTTTTGTGCATCATCGGCAGCGACAGAAGCGCGCCCGGGCCGTTGCGGGTATTGGCGAATTCCAGGTAGTTGGTGCCGCCGATCGCTTCGCGGAACGGATTGCCGAAGCGCAGCGTGTGGATCATCGCCGAGGCGTGCTCGATCTCGCCGTTGATGCCGACCGCTGCCGCCTTGCCGCAGGCCTCGATCTTGCCGGCATCCATCTGGCGCAGCAGCCGCGTCGTCATCTCATGGCTGAGGTCGCCGGCGATGCGGATGATCTCCGGCCGCAGATCCTCGACGAAGCCGCGCCCGGCCCAGGGGTTCTGGATGACGGCCGCGACGACGACCATGGTCACCGGCCGGGCTGCCGCCTTGCCGCCTTCGACATGCGTTTCTTCGAGGAAGGTGGATATCTTTCTGATGCCGAGTGTCATGCCTTGCGCCGATACGAAATGTTGAAACTCCCAAAAGCCTAGCGGCTAAACGGCGAACGTCTTCCTCCGATCGGCGGAAGGGCGTTGCGTCGGCTTCCATCGAAACGGAGTAGATTTCCGCCGAATGCGCGCGCATGATGCGGGCAGCTGGAGGGAGCGAGGCAGTTTGGATCAGAAGTCTCAGATATTGGCGCTCCGCGACGTCGCAAGCCAGATCAACAGCGGCGGCGATCTGCAGACCGTGCTGCAGCATCTGATCGCGGCAGCCTGCCGCCATGCCCATTGGTCGCTCGGCTCGATCATGGGCATCGATGCGGCGCATGGTTATGCCTGTGTCATCGTCCGCTACGATCCGACGCTGATCGAGCGGCAGCTGCCTGAGAAGTGGGAGCTCGCGACCAGCCCGTCGCTGATCGCCCTGCAACGCAACGAGCCCGTCTATCTCCGCGACGCCCGCGAGTCCGTCGAGTTTCCCGGCTACCGCAAGGAAGCCTTCGAGCGCGATTACCGTACGGTCGTCGTCATGCCGATGAACTGCAAGGACGCGGAGGGCCGGCCGATGGTGCTGAGTGTCATCTCGCGCCAGATCACCGACGTCTCCGAGGACGACCTCGCCTTTCTCGGCGCCATCATCCACATGGGCGCCATCGCCGTCGAGCGCGAACACCGGCTGGAGGCCGAAAAGCGTGCGGCACAGCGGCTCGAGCGGGCGCTGCAGGCGCATACCTCGCTGCTCGAACATGTGCTCAGCGACGGTGCCGTCGCGCCGCTCTCGGCCATGGTCGGCATGATGCTGCCGAACCCGACCGTCGTCGTCGATTTCACCGCCAATCAGGTCATTGCAGGACGCCCGCCGAATGCGCTCTACGATGAGGCCTCCTGGCAGGAAGCGGCAGCGACGACGCTTGCCCGTCCCTTGATGAAGGCGGCACGCGAGGCGATCGATCGCGGCGCGACCGATGCCGCCAGCCTGTTTCTCGATGATGGCGCGCAGCGCTTCAAGATCTCGGCGCGCATCGAGCCGCTGACGGTCGATAATCAGCTGGTCGGTGCATTGATCATCTTCCCGACCTCGCGCGAATTCAGCGATCTCGATTTGTTGATGCTCGACAGCGCCAAGTTCGCGCTCAGCGTCCAGATGATGCGCAGCTTCATCCGCTTCCGCTTCGAGACGAGAACCCAGACCGAACTATTCTTCGAGATCGTCGAGGCCCGCTGGCGCAATGCCGGCGATGTCGCCCAGCGCGCCCAGCGCCTGGGGCTGAATTTCTCGGTGCCGCAGCAGATGATCGTCATCGATTTCCCCGACAAGACGAAAGCCTTCGGCGGTGCCTCCGTCGATGTCGAGCATACGCTTGCCCGCATCATGCAGCAGGCCTCGTTGCAGGCAAACCTGATCGCCATCGATGGCGGCGTCGTCTGCCTCGTGCCCCACGACGCGAGCAAGCGGCAGGAGCGCACGGTCAAGCTGACGCGCCGTATCGCCGAAGAACTCGGCCGCTATTTCGACGAGCCGCCTGTTGTCGTCGCGGGCAATCGCTGCGCGGCGCTGTCCGATTATCCGGCGGCCTGGGAACGCTGCAGCCGGATGATCCGCATTGGCCGGTCCTTTGGGCTCACCGGTGCCGTCTCGGCGCAGGATTTCGGGCCGCTGCCGATGCTGGTGGCGGCATCCGAGGCAGGCGACGTGCGCAGCTTCGTGCAGGAAAGCGTTGGCGCCATCGCCGAGCATGACCGCGAGAACGGCACGCCCTATCTCGAGACGCTCTCCACCTACCTGCAGGAAGGCTGCCGCAGTCAGGCCTGCGCCGATACGATGGGCCTGCATGTGACGACGCTGCGCTATCGGTTGTCGCGCATCCAGGAGCTTTTCGGCGTCGATGTCGAGACGCCGGAAAAGCGCTTTGCCGTCGAGCTGGCGATCCGCCTGCACGGCGTCATCGACAATCGGGTCAGCGCCGAAAAGTAACCTCTGACAGCCGGCATCCGTGGTTTTGCAGCGCCTGCCTCTGGCCATTTTCCCTCTCCTACGGATCACAGCAGAAGTTTTCCGCTCACTCCGTCGAAGCCAAGGAAGAACGGCTGCACCGGCAACGATAGCCTCTCTTCATCAAGCACGAGGAGGCGCTGAGAGATGGTGGAGATAGCGGCAAAGGCGGATGCGCCGATCGACCCGATCGCCCTGCGCCGAGCCTTCGGAACCTTCGTGACGGGCGTCACCGTCATCACCACCCGTGACGAGGATGGCGCGCCGCGTGGCATGACAGCGAATTCCTTCACCTCCGTCTCGCTCGACCCGCCTCTGCTGCTGGTCTGCATCGCCAAGTCGGCTTCCAGCTATCAGGCTTTCACTGGCGCCGGCTGCTTCGCGGTCAATATCCTCCATGAAGGACAGGTCGGCGTATCCGCGACCTTTGCCTCCAAGTCGCCGGACAAGTTCCAGTCCGTCACCCACGACCATATCCATACCGGCGCACCTGTCCTGACCGACAGCCTCACCTGGTTCGACTGCACGACCTACAATACCGTCGATGCCGGTGATCATGCGGTGCTGATCGGCGAAGTCCGGGCTTTCGGCACCAGCCCGACGGCGCCGCTCGGCTTCTGCCGCGGCCGCTACGCCAGCGTCAAGGATCCGCTGCCATCGGGCTGGCTCGCCTCCCATGGGATGATCATCGGCTATCTCATCGAAGCCGGCGACGGCCTGCTGTTGCGCTCGGATGGCAAGGGTGGCTGGGTGCTTCCCTCGGCGCGCCGCCGCAAGGCCGACAGCCAGCTGGTGGTCGAAGGCGGAGATGCGCTGAGCCTCGTTCCGGAAGAGACTTTCCTCTATTCCGTCTTCGATGTAGCCGACAGCGATCCCGGCTATCTCGTCTATCGTGCCCGGTTGGCGGGCGAGGGCGCGGGCGTCAACCTGCCTGCAGACCTCCGCTTCTTCGCCATCGACGATCTGCCCTACGAAGCGATCGCCACCCACGAACTGCGCTCCATGCTGCGCCGCTACGTCCGCGAGCGGCAGGCCGGCCGGTTCGGCATTTACATGGATTCAGACGACGGCGGCCGCGTCGCGATGATCGACGGCGAAGCCCGTGCCTGGATCCAAGCCTCCCAAGACCAAGGACAGTGACATGAAGACGACGGTAAGCTCCATCGAAGGGTCGCGACAGGGCCTGTTCATCAACGGCGAATTCGTGGCGCCGAAGAACGGCAACTACATCGCCAGCTACGACCCGACCACCGGCGAGCGCTGGTACGATCTGGCCGAAGCCGATGCCGACGACGTCGCATCTGCGGTCGCCGCCGCAAATGCCGCCTTCCGCAATCCGGCCTGGCGGCGCATGACGCAGACCGACCGCGGTGCGCTGGTGCGCAAGCTCGCGGAACTCGTCCGCGCCAATGCCGATACGCTTGCCGAGATCGAGACGCGCGACAACGGCAAGCTGCTGAAGGAAACTCGGGCGCAGATGCGCTCGATGCCTGATAGCTATCACTATTTCGCCGGCATGGCCGACAAGCTGCAGGGCGACACGATCCCGATCAACCGGGCCGATACGCTGAACATCAACCTGCGCGAACCGCTCGGCGTCGTCGGCATGATCACGCCCTGGAATTCGCCGCTGATGCTGCTGACCGGCACGCTGGCGCCATGCCTGGCGATCGGCAACACCGTCGTCATCAAGCCATCGGAGCATGCGACCGCCTCGACGCTGGCGCTGGCCGAACTGATCCATGAAGCCGGCTTCCCGGCCGGCGTCGTCAACGTCGTCACCGGCACCGGCAAGAGCGCCGGCGAGGCGCTGACCCGCCATCCGGGCGTTGCCAAATATGTCTTCACTGGCAGCACCGCGACCGGCCGCCGTATCGCCGGCAATGCCGCGCAGAACCTCGTGCCCTGCTCGATGGAGCTCGGCGGAAAGTCGCCGCACGTGGTCTTCGGCGACGTCGAGATCGAGCATGCCGTCAATGGCGTCGTCTCCGGCGTCTTTGCCGCTGCCGGGCAGACCTGCGTTGCCGGTTCGCGCTGCTTCGTTGAAGCCAGCATCTACGACAAGTTCATCGATGCGCTGATCGCCCGCACCGCCCGTATCCGCGTCGGACTGCCGACGGTCGACGATACCGATATCGGCCCGCTGGCGCTCGCTGACCAGCTTTCCAAGGTCGAAGGCTACGTCGCCTCGGGTGTCAAGGAAGGCGCCAAGGTCGCGGCCGGTGGCCGCCGCCCGCAGAAGGAAGGTCTTTCGAGCGGCGGCTGGTACTACGAGCCGACCGTCATGGTCGATGCGCAAAACGACATGGGCTTCATGCGCGACGAGATCTTCGGCCCGGTAGTCGGCGTCATGCCGTTCCGCGACGAGGCGGAGATGATCGCGCTCGCCAATGACAGCCATTACGGCCTCGCCTCCGGCATCTGGACCAAGGATATCGATCGGGCGCTTCGCTTCGCCAACCAGATCGAGGCCGGCACCGTCTGGGTCAATACCTATCGCTCTGCCTCCTTCATGTCCGCCAATGGCGGCTTCAAGGAAAGCGGCTACGGCCGGCGCGGCGGCTTCGAGGTGATGCATGAGTTCTCACGGCTGAAGAACGTCATCATCGATTATTCCGGCGCCATGCAGGACCCCTTCGTCATCCGTCTGAAGTGACGGCACGCACAAAACTGAACCCGAAAGGGAGGCTAGCAGATGAAATTCGCAGTATCGCTGACCATGGAACGCTTCTCGCCCGACATCCCGATGTCGACGGTCAAGAACAATCTCCTGCAATTGGCACGGATGGCCGACGAAGGCGGCTTCGAGGCGCTCTGGACTGCCGAGCACCACACGATCGAATGCACGATCTCTCCCAATCCGTTCCAGACGCTGGTCTGGCTGGCACAGCACACTGAGCAGATCCGCCTGGGTACCTCGACGCTGGTGGCGCCGTACTGGACGCCGATCCGTCTCGCCGGCGAATCCGCGCTCTGCGATCATCTGACCAACGGCCGCCTGGAATTCGGCATCGCCCGCGGCTCCTATCAGTATGAGTTCGACCGGATGGCCGGCGGCATGCCGCAGCAGGAAGGCGTCGCCTACATGAAGGAGATCGTCCCGGCCGTGAAGAAGCTCTGGGCCGGCGATTATGCTCATGACGGGCACTACTGGAAATTCCCGACCGCCACCTCAGTGCCGAAGCCGCTGCAGCAGCCGCATCCGCCGATCTGGGTCGCGGCCCGCGATCCGGGCTCCTTCGACTGGGCGATCGCCAATGGCGCCAGCATCCTTTCCACGCCGCTCTCGCAGCCGGCAGCCGAGATCCAGGTTCTGGCCGACAAGTTCAACAAGGCAGTTGCCGATCATCCCGAGGTACCGCGCCCGCGCTTCATGATGCAGCGCCGCACCTGCGTTTACGACAAGGCCGACGGCTGGGAACTGGCGGTCAAGCACAGCATGGATTACGGCCGCGCCTTCGAAAACCTGATGCAGAATATCGGCAATGTCCGCGAAGGCTTCCCGGAAGCGGTGCCCTATGAAGCGGTCAAGGGCAAGGACAACTACAATCCGGACAATATCCGCAAGAACCTGATGTTCGGCACGCCCGACGATGCGATTGAGAAGCTGCTGGTCTATGAAGAAGCTGGTGTCGATCAATACTGCCTCGGCCTGACCTTCAACCTGCCTTTCGAGCTGCAGAAGCGGACGATTGAGCTGTTCGTCAAGGAAATCATGCCCTTCTTCGCGGCCCGCGAAAAGGACAAGCAGCGCAAGGCGGCGGCAGGCTGACATGGCAGAGGCACAGCGCCATACCGTCGGAGACGTGACGCTCAACTACCGGATTGATGGTAGCGGCGATCCGCTGGTCTGCATCCACGGCGTCGGCTCCTATCTGGAGGCCTGGTCGGGTGTGGTCGAGCGCCTGAAGGACAGTTTTACGATCCTGACCTTCGACCTGCGCGGCCACGGCCAATCGAGCCGGGTAAAGGGCCGCTACGAGATCGACGATTTCGTCAACGAGGCGCTGGCGCTCGCCGACAAGGCAGGCTTCTCGAGTTTCAATCTCGCCGGCTTCTCGCTCGGCGGGCTGATCGCCCAGCGCCTGGCGCTGACCCACCTCGACCGGCTGCGCAAGCTGGTGCTGCTCTCCACGGTGGCCGGCCGCACGCCGGAGGAGCGGACGCGGGTTCTGGAGCGCCTCGCAGCGCTGCGGGCCGGTACGCCAGCCGACCACCATAATGCCTCGCTGTCGCGTTGGCTGACCGAAGAATTCCAGGCCGCGAACCCGGAGGTCATCGCACGGCTTCGCCAACGCGATGCCGAGAACGATCCGGAATGCTATGCGGCCGCCTACCGCGTGCTTGCCGAGACCGACTTCGGTGGCTTCCTCGACCAGATCCGTTGCCCGACGCTGATTGCGACGGGCGAGGACGATGCCGGATCCAATCCGCGCATGGCCCGCTACATGCACGAGCGCATCCCGGGCTCGACGCTGTCGATCCTGCCGGGCCTGCGCCATTCCATTCTCATCGAGGCGCCGGAAACGGTGGCGAACCTGATGCGCGGCTTCCTGGCCGCCAAGGAGACGAACCATGGATGAGGCGCTCAGAAAGAGCGGCGAGGCCGTTCGCCGCAAGGTACTGGGTGACGACTATGTCGACCGCGCCATCAACGGCGCCGACAGCTTCTCGGCACCGTTTCAGGATGTGCTCAACGAATATTGCTGGGGCACGGCCTGGACCGACGAAGGGCTCGACCTCAAGCAGCGCAGCCTGCTCAACCTCGGCATGCTGGCGGCGCTGAACCGCATGCATGAATTCGGCATCCATTTTCGCGGCGCGATCCGCAATGGCCTGACCGATGACGAACTGAGGGCAGCACTCGTGCAGATCGCGGTTTATTGCGGCATTCCGGCCGGCGTCGAAGCCTTCCGGGTCGCCCGCTCCATTCGCGACGAGATGCGCCAGAAAGGAGAGCTCTGACTTCCATCGATTCAAGGAAGCGACCGGCCTGCGGCTGCTTCAAATCGCCGGAAGACGAAAAGGTCTCTTCGACATCAAGATTGCATGACGGTACGGGAATGAGCCCGGGCCAAAAACCAAGAATGACAATAAAGGGAACCATCGCATGAACAGACTGACCAAGATTTCCGCAGCGGCAGCATCGCTTGCCGTGGCCTTCGCCGCACTCCCGGCCAATGCCGGTGCCGTCCTCGACCGCGTCATGGCGGCCAAGGACCTGAAGGTTGCGACCGACGCCAACTGGGCGCCGCAATCCTTCATGAACGAGAAGAACGAACTCGATGGCTTCGACGTCGATGTCGCCAAGGATATCGGCAAGCGTCTCGGCGTGAAGGTCGAATTCGTCACGCCCGGCTGGGACATCATCACCGCCGGCAACTGGGCGGGCCGCTGGGACATGCATGTCGGCTCGATGACGCCGACCAAGAAGCGCGCCGAGATCTTCGATTTCCCGGCCGTCTACTATTACACCCCGGCAGCCGTTGCCGTTCACAAGGACAGCAAGGCCACCAAGCTTTCCGATCTCGACGGCAAGGTGGTCGGCACCACGGCAACCTCGACCTTCGAAGCCTATGCCAAGGGCGACCTGACGCTCGATGCCGCCGGCGCGCCTCCCTTCAAATACGAGTTCAAGCCGAAGGAAGTGAAGTCCTACGCCAACTCGACCACCGCCTTCGACGACCTGCGTCTCGGCGACGGTACCCGTCTCGATGCCGTCGTCTCCTCGCTGCCGAGCATTCTCGACGCTGTGAAGGCCGGCTACCCGATCAAGCAGATCGGCGACCCGGTCTTCTACGAGCCGCTTGCCGTTGCGATCGAGCATGGCGACAAGGAATTCAACGACAAGATCGCTGAAGCCGTGAAGGGCATGCAGGCCGATGGCACACTGAGCAAGCTCTCCGTGAAGTGGTATGGCGTAGACTATACGGTCGTAAAGTAACCACCGCCAGAAGCGGACGGTCCGGGCAACCGGACCGTCGATTTGCCGCAAGGGACAAGAGATGCTTTATCCCGATACCGTCGAGTCTGAAGTGCTCGTCCATAAGCCGTGGTTCATCGCGACGATGTTTGCGGTCGTGCTGGCTTTCTTCCTGATGTTCAACATGACCGGCACGGCGATGGGCGAATTGATGCGCCCCGTGATCGGCGATCCCGCAGCCAGCGGCCTTTACGGACGTTTCGCGATCGCCTTCGTCATCGCCGTCATGTTCGTGCTCAATGTCGTGCTGATCGGCTTTGCGCCGCTCAGGGTGCAGATCGCCGTCGTCTGGCTGGAACTGTTGCTTCTGTTCCTCGCCTTCTTCGCGACCTTTCATCTGAGCCTGCCGTTCATCGCCGAAAAACTGCCCTTCATGATTACCCAGGGACTGGTGACGACGATCTATGTTTCGGCGATCTCGATCGTCATCGCCTCGGCGATTGCCATTCTCGGCGCCGTCGCCAAGCTCTCGACCAATGGCTTTGCCTATGCGATCGCCAGCTTTTACACGTCGTTCTTCCGCGGCCTGCCGCTCCTCATGCAGGTCTACCTGATCTATCTCGGCCTGCCGCAGCTCGGCTTCGTCATCGATGCGGTGCCGGCCGGCATCCTCGCCCTGTCGCTCTGCTACGGTGCCTACATGACGGAGATCTTCCGCTCGGGCATCCAGAGCATCGACCGCGGCCAGTGGGAAGCCTCGCGCTCGATCGGCTTCGGCTTCGGCATCACCATGCGCAAGATCATCCTGCCGCAGGCGCTGCCGGTCATCATTCCGCCGACCGGCAACCAGTTCATTTCCATGCTGAAGGACAGCTCGCTGGTCTCCGTCATCGGCGTCTGGGAGCTGATGTTCCTCGCCCGCACGCTCGGCCAGAAGACCTTCCAGCACATGGAAATGCTGATCTCGGCCGCCATGCTTTATTGGATCATGTCGATCTGCCTGGAGCTCATCCAATCCCGCATCGAGCGTCACTACGCCAGGAGCAAAGTCCGATGAACGGCGACAAGATCATCGAAGCGAAAAACGTTTCCAAGTGGTACGGCGCCTTCCAGGTGCTGAAGGATATCAACCTGACGGTCAGCAAGGGCGAGCGCATCGTCGTCTGCGGTCCCTCGGGCTCCGGCAAGTCGACGCTGATCCGCTGCTTCAACCGGCTTGAGGCGCATCAGGAAGGCGAGATTTCGGTCAACGGCATCACGCTGCACAACAAGATGCGCAATGTCGGCGAGGTCCGCAAGAATGTCGGCATGGTGTTCCAGCACTTCAATCTCTTTCCGCATATGACGGTGTTGATGAACTGCATGGTCGGGCCGATGTGGATCAAGGGCGTGCCGGAGGCCGAGGCCAAGAAGACGGCGCTGAAATTTCTGGAGCGCGTGCGCATTCCCGAACAGGCCAACAAATATCCGATCCAGCTCTCGGGCGGCCAGCAGCAGCGCGTGGCGATTGCCCGCTCGCTCTGCATGCAGCCGGCCGTGATGCTCTTCGACGAGCCGACCTCGGCGCTCGACCCGGAAATGGTCTCGGAAGTGCTGGAGACCATGACCGGGCTTGCCAAGGACGGCATGACGATGGTCTGCGTGACGCACGAAATGGGCTTCGCCCGCGCCGTCGCCGACCGGGTGATCTTCATGAATTCAGGGCAGATCGTCGAGGAAGGCAAGCCGAACGACTTCTTCACCAATCCGCAGCACGAGCGGACCAAGCTGTTCCTCAGCCAGATTCTCAAGCACTGAGCGGCTTCTGCCGCTCAGGCCCTGGCGAAACGCAGGCACATCGGCGTGCCGATGCGAATGCTCTTGCCGGTATCAACCAGCGATCCGGCTTCCGCATCGCGGGCAAAGATGCTGACGACGTCGCTGTCCTGATTGGCACAAAGCAGGTGGCCGCCTTGCGGGGCGATCGCGAGATTGCGCGGCGTCCGGCCACCGCAGGGGACCTGACCCATTGGCGACAGCCTGCCGGTCTCGGCATCGACCGCGAAGACAGCGATGCTGTCATGGCCGCGATTGGCGCCGTAGAGAAACCGTCCGTCAGGCGAAATCTGCAGGTCGGAGGCGTGGTTTGCAGCAGCGGCCTGCTCGGGAATGGTCGCATAGACGCCGATCTCCTCGAGTGACTTGCCGCCCGCGCCGATCCGGTAGCTAGCCACCGTCGAGTCGAGCTCGTTGATGACGAAGACGAAGCGCCCGGACGGATGCAGCGCGACATGGCGCGGTCCGGCGCCTGGCCGTGTGGCGGTCTCGCTGATCTTTTCGAGTTGCCCGTTTTCCAGGCTGTAGACCGTCAGCCGGTCGGTGCCGAGATCGGCGACCAGCAGCAGATTGGGCGCAATCTCGGTGACGCTGTGCGGATGGCTGCGTTCCTGGCGGGCGGTATTGGGGCCGGTGCCGGATTGCGCGGCGCTGATGCGGCCGGGCGCCAGCGAGCCGTCTGCCCGGCGTTCGAAGGCGACCAGTGCCTGATCCGGGCCACCCGCACCCATCGCGTAATTAACGACGAGGAGATGCCGTCCATCCCGGGAAATCGCGTTATGCGCCGTCGTTGCGCCAAGCGAAGGCTGCATGTTGAGGTGGTCGAGGCGTCCGGCCTTCCCGTCGAAGGACAGGGCAGTGACCAGACCCTCGTACCAGCCCTCGATCTCGGAATTGGCATAGACGAGGCTGCCGTCCGGCGTCGGCGAGAGGAAGGTCGGATTGACGATCTGCGGGGCGGAAGCCAGCCGCTCGGCCGTCAGAGTCTCGTCATCGAAGAGGTGGACCGAGAGGCCGTCGCCGTTCGCGCCTTCGAAATAGGAGGTCGGCTGGTTGAGCGTGCCGATGAAGAGCAGATGTTTCATGGCGGGTCGCCTTACAGGATCAGGATGGCTCTGAAATCGTTGACATTGGTCCCGGTCGGGCCTGTCTCGAAGAGGTCGCTGATCGCCTTGAAGCCGCTATAGCTGTCATTGCTGTCGAGTACGCGGCGCGGGTCGAGACCGGCGGCGCGCAGGCGCTTGACGGTCTCGCCATCGGCAAAGGCGCCTGCATTATTCTCCGAGCCGTCGATGCCGTCGGTATCGGCAGCGAGCAGGTGGACGTCGTGGCCGTCGAGCGCGAGCGCGGCGGCAAGCGCGAATTCGCCGTTGCGGCCGCCCTTGCCGCCTTTGGCGCGCATCGTCACCGTCGTCTCGCCACCGGAGAGGATGACGACCGGCTTCGTGAAGGGGCGATCGCGGCCGCTGACTTCCCTGGCGATCGCCGCATGCACAAGCGCCACGTCGCGGGATTCGCCTTCGATCGCATCCGACAGGATCGCCGCTTCGATGCCGCTTGCGCGGGCAAGCGCGGCGGCCGCTTCGAGCGACACGCCGGCCGAGGCGATGATGTGATGGCTATTGCGGGCAAAGGCCGGATCATCGGGCAGGGGAGCATCGGCCCTCTCCGAATTCAGGTGGTCGAGCGCCGCCTGCGGCAGCTTCAGTCCGTATTGGGCGACGATCTCCAGCGCCTCATGCCGGGTCGAGAGATCGGGGACGGTCGGTCCCGACGCGACATGGGCCGGATTGTCGCCCGGGATATCGGAAACGATGAGGCTGACGACACGGGCCTTCGTCGCTGCTGCCAGACGGCCGCCCTTGATCGTCGAGAGATGCTTGCGCACGACATTCATCGCCGAGATCGGCGCGCCCGATGCCAGCAGCATCTCGTTCAGCGCGATCTCGTCGTCGAGCGTCAGCCCCTCGGGCGGTGAGGGCAAAAGCGCGGAACCGCCGCCGCAGACGAGCGCGATGACGAGGTCGTCCGCCGTCAAATCCCTGACCGTTTCGAGCAGCCGCTTCGATGCGGCAAGACCGGCGGCATCCGGCACCGGATGGGAGGCCTCGATGATTTCGACATGCTCTGTCTCGCAGCCATAGCCGTAGCGGGTGACGACGACGCCTTCGAGCGGGCCGTCCCAGAGGCTTTCCAGTGCCCGCGCCATCTGCGCCGCGCCCTTGCCGGCGCCGATCACTACCGTTCTGCCCTTCGGCTTTTCCGGCAAATGCGCCCTGATCCCCGTCAGCGGGTCGGCGGCCTTGACGGCGGCGTGGAAAAGCGAAGCAAGGAATTCACGCGGCGAGGAGATGGAATGGGTCATGGAATGATCTGCGCTTGATGTCGTTACTATGCGTAATCGTGCTGCGGCTGCCGCTGCAAGACGCCTTTGAGAATATCGGCCGCTTTCTCGGCAATCATGATGGTCGCGGCATTGGTATTCGACGAGATCAGCCGCGGCATGACGGAACTGTCGCAGACCCGGAGCCGATCGATGCCGCGCACCTTGAGATCCGGATCGACGACGGCATCCTCGCCACCGCCCATGCGGCATGTGCCAACGGGGTGATAGGCCGAGCGGCCGTATTGCCGGGCGAACTGTCGGTATTCCTCCTGCGTGCGGATATTGCCGTCAGGCAGGTGCAGCCGTCTGACGAAGGGCCGGAAGGCCTGCTGGGAGAGGATCTCCTGGCAGATCTTGATGCCGTCGACGGCGCGTTCCAGATCGTAGGGTTCGGCGAAGGCGTTCGGATCGATCGCCGGGGGAACGGATGGATCCTTCGAGCGCAGAGTTACCGTCCCGCGCGAGCGCGGCCGCACGTGATAGGAATTCAGTGTGCAGCCGTTGCCGCCGGGCACGCCGCCGATGCCTTCCTCGACGCCTGCCCCCGGCAGGAAGTGGAACTGCAGATCCGGGGTCTTCTCCGCCTTGTCGCCCCACCAGAAGCCGCCGCCCTCGACGATGTTCGAGGCCACCGGCCCCTTGCCGAACAGGGCGTACTCGATCCCGGCCGCGACCTGCCAGTGACGCTTCTTGTAGCGGTCGATGCCGTGCGAGCCGCTGAGTTCGGCAAGGACGTCGACATCCATGTGGTCCTGCAGGTGCTTGCCGACCTGCGGCAGATCCCTGACGACGTCGATATCGAGCGCCCGCAGCTCGTCGGCGGGGCCGAGGCCCGAGAGCATCAGCATTTTCGGCGAACCGATGGCGCCCGATGTCAGGATGACTTCGCGCTCGGCCCTCAACAACACCGGCCGGCCGTTCTCGATGATCTCGATGCCGACGGCGCAGCCGTTCTCGATGACGATCCTGTTGACGGCGGTATCGGTGCGCACAGTCAGGTTCTTGCGATGCGCGGCGGGCTTCAGATAACCGACGGCGGTGCTGCTGCGGCGTCCATTCTTCGTGGTCGTCTGATAGAAACCGGCGCCTGCCTGCGATCCGGCGTTGAAGTCGGGATTGAAGGGAAGACCGGCTTCCTGTGCGGCACGCACGAAAACCCGCGTCAGCGGATGCGGGTTCTGCGAGCTGACGCCGAGCGGTCCTTCGGTGCCGTGATGAGCGCCGCCGAATGTGTCATTGCCTTCGGACTTGCGGAAATAGGGGCGCACATCCTCGTAGCCCCAGCCGGTGCATCCTTCGAGGTCGCGCCATCCGTCGTAATCCTCGGGGCAGCCGCGGGTGAAGACCTGTGCGTTGATCGAGCTGCCGCCGCCGAGCACGCGGGCTTGCGGATAAACCATCTTGCGCCCGGCGATCTCGCGCCCGGCCACGGTCTCATAGCCCCAGATCAGCGGGCCGGCCGTCATTTTGAAGAAGCCTACGGGGAGATGGATATACATATTGCTGTCGCGCGGACCGGCTTCCAGCAGGGTCACGGAAACATCAGGGTCCTCGCTCAGGCGCGCAGCAAGCACGCATCCCGCCGAGCCGCCCCCGACGATGATGTAATCGGGCATTCTCTCCTCCGTAAAATGCATGTGATGCCGGGCGCTCCTCGTTGCCGCGGCATCAATTCGCGATCACAATCTCAAGTCTCTTGCCCCTCGTCAAGAGAAAGGGTACGGTTATCGTCTTGAAGGGTTGTCGTACAAATGCTATGACGACGTCGCTTCAGATGGAGGTGCCGGGGAAAGAAGGACGGCATCGCCATCTTCGTCATTCAACGGGAGGTTTTCGAATGATCGATAAGATAAATTCGCATTTCGGCAGCATGAACCGCAGATCGTTTCTGGCAACCGTCGCGGCGGGCGCAACCGTCGCAGCGCTGCCCAAACAGCTCTTCGCCGCAGACAAGCCGACGCTTGTCACGTCGATCCGCTCGCTCTCCAATCCTTATCATGCCGTCTGGAAAACCGGTGCCGAGGCCTTCGCCTCCGCCATCGGCCTCGACCACGTCACGCTGGTTTCCGAAGGCAACAGCGAAAAGGGCATTGCCGACATCAAGGCCATGCTTGCCAAGACCGGCGGCAACATGGTGCTGAATTCCGACCCGAACGACACGCCGGATGCGCGCCCGATCGTCGAGGCCTGCGCCAAGGCCGGCGCCTATGTCGTGACCCAGTGGAACAAGCCGGCGGACCTGCATCCGAAGGACTTCAACCCGAACTACGTCTCGCATATCGAGTTTGACGGCATTTCCAGCGGCAAGCAGATCGCCGAAATCCTCTTCAAGTCGATCGGCGGCTCCGGCGGCATCATCGCGCTCGGCGGCCAGATTTCCAATACGGCGGCGATCGAACGCAAGAAGGGCCTGGAAGACGCGCTGGCCGCCAACACCAACATCAAGCTCCTGGATTTCCAGGTGGCGAACTGGAAGTCTTCGGAAGCCTATGATCTGACGAGCAACCTGCTGACCCGCTTCGGCGACGACGTGAAGGGCATCTGGGCCGCCAATGATGACATGGGCACCGGTGCGCTCGAGGCGCTGCGCGCCGAAAACCTCGCCGGCAAGGTCCCGGTCGTCGGTGTCGACGGCATCAAGGCCGCGGTCGATGCGGTGCGCAAGGGCGAGTTCGCCTGCACAGTGACGTCCGATCCGTTCTGGCAGGGCGGCATGGGTCTGGCGATCGGTCTCGCCGCGCTCCAGAAGAAGTTCGACCCGGCCAAGGAGCCGGCCGACCATCGCGAATTCTACGGCAAGGCCGTGCTGATCGCGAAGGAGAACGTTGAGGAATATTACAAGACCAACATCGACTCCCATCCGACGCTCGACTGGAACGATCTCTGGGGCCGCGTCACGGGTGCGATCCGCACCTAACCCGAGTTCGTGTCTCCTCCCGCAGCCAGCGGCTCCTCCGCGGCTGCCTCCTCGCTGGCGGGCGCTTTCGGCGCCTGCCAGCAACTCCGGATGACGCAGCGAGGTGCAGTCTGTTGACCATCAATGCCGAAAACATCAAGACTATGACCAAAAGCGAACAGGCAGGTGACATGCCGACTGTTGGAAGCCGCCTGTTCGGCGGGCTCGATCGCAAGCGCTTGCGTGCCTATGCCCCGGCATTGGTGCTGATCGCACTCTGCATTCTAATCACCATCGCCAATCCCAATTTCATCGAGCCGCGCAATCTCGTGCGCATCGCCAATTCCGCCGCGGTGCCGCTGACGCTTGCCATGGGCCTCACCTTCATCATCCTGCTCGGTAGCATCGACCTTTCGGTCGAGGGATCGCTGTCGGTGGCCGCGATGGTCACCGTGCTGCTCGCCACCAATGATGCGAATGCCAATGCCTATGGCTGGCTTGCCGTGATCGCCGCCATCGCCGCTAGCACGCTGATGGGCTTCACGACCGGCATCATCCAGACGTTTCTGAGGATCCCCTCCTTCATGGCGACGCTCGGCGTTTGGTTCATCGGGCTCGGGATCTCCGTCTATATGCTCGGCGGTTCGGCCGTGCGCCTGATGGATCCGTCGATCCGCGATCTGGCGCTGGCGCGCTTTCTCGGATTGCCGGTGGCAGTCTGGGTGGCGCTTGCCGCCTTCCTGATTGCCTGCACCGTTCAGTATTATACCCGCCTTGGACGCCACATCATGGCGATCGGCGGCGGTGAGGATGTGGCCGAGCTTTCGGGCATCAATCTGCGCCGTGTCCGCATCATGGCCTTCGGGCTCGCCGGCTTCTTCTTCGGCGTTGCCGGCGTGCTTGCCGCTGCCCAGCTTGGCCGTTCGGATGCGGTCATCGCCGACGGGCGCCTGTTTGCGGCCGTGACCGCCGTCGTCGTCGGCGGAACGGCGCTGACCGGCGGTGAAGGCGGGGTCATCAACACGCTGGTCGGCGTGCTGATCGTCACCGTGCTCAGCAACGGCATGATCCTGCTCGGCGTCTCACCCTATGTGCAGCAGACTGTCCAGGGCCTGATGATCATCGCCGCCGTTGCGCTGTCGCTCGACCGCCTGCGCCTCCAGATCGTGAAGTGACCGCCATGTTGTCAGCCAACGAAATCAGCAAATCCTTCGCCGGCGTTCACGCTTTAAAGAACGTCTCGCTCGAAATCCGCCCGAACGAGGTCGTTGGCCTCATCGGCGAAAACGGTGCCGGCAAATCGACGTTGATGCGGATCCTTGCCGGAACGCACCAGCCCGACGGCGGCACGCTCATGCTCGACGGGCAGCCGTTGAAGCTGCGCAATGCGCGTGATGGCGCGGCCAACGGCATCGGCATGGTGTTTCAGGAACAGTCCCTGCTCCTCAACCTCTCGGTCGCCGAAAACATCTATCTCGGCCAGGAAGACCAGTTCGTCCGCTTCGGCATCATGGACTGGAAGGCGATGCGCGCCGCCGCCCGCCGCCAGCTCGAAAAGATCGGCGTCGACATCGATGTCACGGCGCGGACCTCGGAACTGACCTTCGCCGCCCGGCAGATGGTCGAGCTCGCCAAGGCGCTGACGCTGGAAGAGACCGTTTCCCGACCGCTCGTCATCCTGCTCGACGAGCCGACTTCGGTGCTGAGCGGCAGCGATATCGACGTGCTCTTCAAGCGCGTGCGCTCGCTGAAGTCGCGGGCAAGCTTCGTCTTCGTCTCGCATCGGCTGGACGAGGTGCTGCGCATCTCCGACCGCGTCTACACGATGAAGGACGGCCAGGTGGTGGCCGAGCATCGGGCCGCCGATGTTACCGGTCCTGAACTCCACGAGATCATGGTCGGCCGCGGGCTGCAGGCAACCTATTACAAGGAAGACAAGCAGCTGCCGCCGAAGAGCGAGATCGTCGTCGATGCCAGCAGGCTGTCGATCGACGGCGCTTTCCATGATGTCGACCTGCAGATCCGCGCCGGCGAGATCGTCGGCATTGCCGGTGTCGTCGGCTCCGGTCGCGAAGAGGTGACGCGGGCGATCGGCGGCTTCCTGACGCATACGGCCGGTACGTTGAAGATCAATGGTGAGCCGGTGCATTTCCGTTCGCCCGAACAGGCGGTGCGCAAGAGCATCGGCTACATCCCGCGCGAACGGCGCGTCGAGGGGCTGGTGATGTTCCTGTCGATCGCCGAAAATATCAGCCTTGCCGATCTCTCCTCCGTCATGCGCGGCGGCGCGATCGATTACCGGCGTGAACGCAAGCTCGCCGCCGACTGGATCAAGCGGCTGCGCATCAAGGCGCCGGGACCGGATATTGCCTGCCGTAAGCTCTCGGGCGGCAACCAGCAGAAGGTGGTGCTGGCGCGCTGGATGACGGCAGGATCACGGATCCTGATCCTCGATCATCCGACCCGCGGCCTCGATGTCGGCGCCAAGGAAGAGGTCTACGAGCTCGTCCGGCAGCTTTCCTCGGAAGGCGTCGCCATCCTTTTGATATCGGACACGCTGGAAGAAACGATCGGCCTGTCGCATCGCGTGCTGGTGATGCGCGATGGTGCGGTCACGGCCCATTTCGATGCGGCTCCGGGCGCCAAGCCGGATCAGGTCGATCTCGTTGCGGCAATGGTGTGAGGAGGCAATCATGTTCAAGGACATCAAATCCCTTCTCACTGCAGGCTGGATGCAGGGCGCCATTCCGCCGGCGTTGCTGGTCGTGCTGGTGCTGGTCATCGAGATCGCCGCACCCGGCTTCCTCACCGGCGACACGCTGATCCTGCTCCTGTCGAACACCGCGGTGCTCTTCATCCTGGCGGCCGGCGTCACCTTCGTCATCCTGATCGGCGGTATCGATCTGTCGATCCAGTCCGTGGCATCACTGTCCAGCGTCATCCTGGCTCAACTCTTGCCGCAGATCGGCATGCTGGCCTTTCCCGTCGCGATCTTCTCGGGCCTCATCTTCGGCGTGCTCAGCGGCTACGTCCATGTTCGGCTGAAGGTGCCATCCTTCGTTGCTACCTTGGCGACTGGTGGCGTCGTTGCCGGTATCGCGCTCTGGGCCGCGGCCGGACGGGCGATCACCATCGAAGAGGGTGGCCGTGAAAACACGGCCTGGATCAACGGCAATTTTGCCGGTCTTCCGACCGTCATCTGGATTGCCGCCGTCATCGGCATCCTGGCGTTTGTCGGCCTGCGCTACACCCGCTTCGGCCGCCACAGCCTGGCGATCGGTGCGGGTGAACCGGCGGCGATTGCGGCGGGTATCAATGTCGAGCGCACCAAGATCGTCGCTTTTGCGATCTCGGGCATGCTGGCGGCGATTGCCGGCTGCATCCTTGCCGCCCGTCTTTCCAGCGGCTCGCCGAATCTCGCCAACCAGCTGCTCCTGCCGGCGATCGCTGCCGTCATCGTTGGCGGTACCGCCATCACCGGCGGCCTCGGCGGTGTGGCGCGAACGGCGGTCGGCGCGCTGATCATCTCGATCGTGCGCATCGGCATGACCTTCATCGGCATCAATATCTTTGCCGAAAACGTCGTCTTCGGTTCGGTGTTGATCCTCGCTGTCGCCATCACCATCGACCGCAGCAAGATTGCGATCATCAAATGAGGATGGCTCCCAACAAAAAAAGCCGCGCCCAGGGGCGCGGCTCTCCGAAAGCGGACCGAACGTTACATCGTGTCGAGGCCGATCAGCTCGATCTTGTAACCATCCGGGTCTTCGATGAAGGCGATATGGGTCGTGCCGTGCATCATCGGGCCCGGCGGGCGCGGGATCTTGGCACCCTGCTTTTCGAGCGCGGTGCAGACGGCGTAGATGTCGTTGACGCCGAGCGCCAGGTGGCCGAAGCCGGTGCCGAGTTCGTAGGGCTCTTCGCGGCCCCAGTTGTAGGTCAGTTCGATGACGGTGTCGGTCTCCTCCGGACCGTAGCCGACGAAGGCGTTGGTGAACTTTCCGCCCGGATAATCATCCTTGCGCAGAAGCGTCATCCCGAGCAGTTCCGTGTAGAACTTGATCGACCTGTCGAGGTCGAACACACGGATCATGGTGTGCATATTTCGAAATTGGCCGGACGCTGCGGTCATAATACGGATCCTCCTGCAAGTTATCGATTTTACACTGGTTTTTAGCGAATGGCGAGCAGCGGAAAGTAACCCTGCACTTGATGTTCGAAACCAGTGTTGTATGATAACCATGTAAGTGACCCAATTGTCCAGATGTTTTCCCGCTGAACCGGAGCAACCGCATGAATGCCCATTCGCCCCTGCAGGAAAGAGCGCTCGCCGCCCTCGCTGCCGCCATGCCGGCAGACCTGCTCCTGACGGATGGCGAGGCGCTCGAGCGCTATAGCCGTGACTGGTCCGGCGAGCACTATGGCCGTCCGCTGGCGGTCGCGCGACCCCGCTCGGCCGAAGAGCTCAGCCAGCTGATGGCCTTCTGTCACCAAGAGAAAATCCACGTCGTTCCCCAAGGCGGATTGACCGGCCTCGTCGGCGCGGCGGTTGCCAGCTACCCGGGTGGCGAAGTGGTCGTCTCGCTGGAGCGGATGAACAAGGTACGCTCGGTCAATCCGATCGACTATGCCATGGTCGTCGAGGCCGGCTGCATTCTCGAAGATGCCAAGCGACATGCGGAAGCCAAGGACTGTATCCTGCCGATAACTTTTGGCGCACAGGGGACCTGCCGCATCGGCGGCAATGTCTCGACCAATGCCGGCGGCTTCAACGTGCTGCGCTACGGCATGACGCGCGATCTGGTGCTCGGCCTCGAGGTCGTGCTTGCCGATGGCCGGATCTGGAATGGCTTGAGGACGTTGCGCAAGGACAATCGCGGTTATGACCTGAAGCAGCTCTTCATCGGCAGCGAAGGCACCCTCGGCATCGTCACCGCCGTGGCGCTCAAGGTCTTTCCGAAGCCGGAACAGGTGGAGACGGCGCTGGTCGGCCTCTCCTCCGTCGATGACGCGATGCAGCTCTATGCCCGGGCGCGCCGCCAGTGCAGCGACCTCCTGACGGCCTTCGAACTGATCCTGCGCGGCGGCCTGGAGATCGCCATCAACTCCCGGGACGACCTGCCCGATCCGTTGAGCGAGCCCTATCCTGTCTATGTGCTGATCGAAGCGTCGGCCGCCGGGCGTGTCGATCTCCGCGCGCTGCTCGAAGGTTTCCTCGCCGATGCATCCGATCTCGTCCTCGACGGCGTCATCGCAAGCAGCAAGGCACAGGGCGACCGCCTCTGGCTGCTGCGCGAAATGATGGTGGAGGCGCAAGGGCGCGGCGGGCGATATCTCAGGACGGATGTGTCCGTTTCCATTTCGAGCCTCGCGGCCTTCGTGACCGACACGCTCGAAGCGCTTTCTGACAAATATCCGGAAGCCATTGCCGTGACCTACGGCCATGTTGGCGACGGCAATATTCATCTGAACATCGTGCCGCCCGTCGGCATGCCTGCCGATCAGTACGATGCTCTCTTTCATGCGACGGAAGAGGTGATCTTCGACGTGACGGACAAGCATGGCGGCTCGATCAGCGCCGAGCACGGCATCGGCCGGGTCAAGCAGAGCGCCTTCCTGAAACGCGCCGACCCCTTGACGCTGGAACTTTCGCGCCGGATCAAGGATGCATTCGACCCGAAGCATCTATTGAGCGAGGGGCGTATATTGGCAAGTGCAGCAGGCAGTGCAGAGGGGTAGGGAATGACGTTGAAACTCGACAAGGTCAATCGGGGGCCGCATCTGTCGACGCTGGTCGCGAGCTCGATCTCGCGCGAGATCGCCCAAGGGCGTCTACGGCCAGGCGATCAGCTGCCGACCGAACAGCAGCTTGCCCAGACATTCGGCGTCAGCCGCAACGTGGTGCGTGAGGCGATTGCGCGCTTGCGCTCCGAGGGACGCATCTGGTCGCAACAGGGCCGCGGCGCTTTCGTTGCCGACCAGCCGAACGCCACCGTGCTGACCATCGATTACGAGGCGCTGCAGCAGGCCAACGCCTTCCAGTCGCTTTTCGAGTTGCGCGGCATCCTCGAAGTCGAGGCCGCAGCGCTTGCCGCCAAGCGGCGGACAGCCGACGATCTCAGCGCCATGAAGGAGGCGCTGGTGACGATGCGCGATGCGCCTTATGGCAGCGTCATGTGGCTGAAGACCGATCTCGAATTCCACAAGACTGTCGCTGCGGCGACCGGCAATGTCTACATGGTGCAGTTCCTGATGTTCGTTTCCGAGCGGGTGCGCGAATCCATTCTCGCATCGGGCAACCAGCAGCGCTCGGAAGACCTTGCGGCCGTCACGCTCGGCGAACACCAGCGTATCCTCGATGCGATCGAGGCCGGCGATGGCGACGAAGCCCGCGATGCGATGCGCGACCATCTCCATGGCGCCGCAAGCCGCGTCGGTCTTGCCGGAGAACAATCCGAGTAATCTGTTGAGGATCAGACATGACTGGAAGACTTGAGGGAAAGACGGCCGTCGTCACGGCGGCCGGGCAGGGGATGGGGCGTGCCACGGTGCTGGCCTTCTTGCGGGAGGGCGCCCGCGTCTGGGCGACCGATATCGACGCTGCCAAGCTTGAAACACTGAACGAACATGCCGGCGTGACGACCCGCAAGCTCGATGTGCTGAACCCCGCGGAGATCACCGCCTTTGCCGGCGAGATCGGTGCCCCCGATATCCTCTTCAACTGCGCCGGCTTCGTCCATCACGGCTCGATCCTCGATTGCGACGAGGATGCCTTCGATTTTTCCGTCAACCTGAACATCCGCGCCATGTACCGGATGATCCGGGCCTTCCTGCCGGGCATGATCGAGCGTGGCGGCGGCTCGATCGTCAACATGGCCTCGGTCGCGTCGACCGTCATTGCCGCGCCGAACCGCTTCATCTACGGCACCACCAAGGCTGCCGTCATCGGCCTGACGAAATCGGTGGCGCTCGATTATGTCGGCAAGGGCATTCGCGCCAACGCCATCTGCCCGGGCACGGTCGAAAGCCCGTCGCTGCAGGATCGTATGCGTGCGCTCGGCGACTACGACCAGGCGCGGGCCGGCTTCATCGCCCGCCAGCCGATGGGACGGCTTGGAACGGCGGAAGAAGTCGCCGATCTCGTCGTCTACTTAGCCAGCAATGAATCGGCCTTCATGACCGGCAATGCCCTCGTCATCGATGGCGGCTGGGCGAACGCCTGAAGATAAACCCCTCAAACGGACAATCGATATGAAGCTTCTGAGATACGGCCAGCGCGGCTCCGAAAAGCCGGGCATCCTCGACAAGAACGGCAAGGTGAGAGACCTGAGCGGCCAGATCGATGACGTCGCCGGCGCCAATCTGACGGCTGCGGGCCTCGCCAAGATCGCCGCTATCGACATCGAAAGCCTGCCCGTCGTCGCCGAGCCAGGCCGCCTTGGTCCCTGCGTTTCTCGCACCGGCAAATTTATCTGCGTCGGCCTGAACTATGCCGACCATGCTGCAGAGACGGGAGCGGCCATTCCCGAAGAGCCGATCCTGTTCATGAAGGCGACGAGCGCCATCACCGGCCCCAACGACAATGTCATCATTCCCCGCAAGTCGAAGAAGACCGACTGGGAAGTCGAGCTCGGCATCGTCATCGGCGATGAGGCACGCTACGTCTCGGAAGCCGACGCGATGAAGCATGTCGCCGGCTATTGCCTGATCAACGACGTCTCGGAGCGCGAATTCCAGGCGGAGCGCGGCGGCCAGTGGACCAAGGGCAAGTCGGCCGACAGCTTCGGCCCGATCGGCCCCTGGATGGTGACGCGCGACGAAGTCGCCGATCCGCAGGACCTGAAGATGTGGCTCTCCGTCGATGGCGTGATGCGCCAGAACGGCTCGACGAAGACGATGATCTTCGGCGTTTCCTTCCTCGTCCACTATATCTCGCAGTTCATGAGCCTGCAGCCGGGCGACATCATTTCGACCGGCACGCCCCCGGGCGTCGGCCTCGGCATGAAGCCGCCGGTCTTCCTGACGGCCGGACAGACGATCAAGCTCGGCATTGAAG
Organism: Rhizobium sp. FG96; assembly: GCF_057808655.1. Classification (NCBI taxonomy): domain Bacteria; kingdom Pseudomonadati; phylum Pseudomonadota; class Alphaproteobacteria; order Hyphomicrobiales; family Rhizobiaceae; genus Rhizobium; species Rhizobium sp. FG96. The sequence goes on from NZ_JBMDIL010000002.1 coordinate 326,097, forward strand.
GTCTCGGAGAGCAGACGCAGCTGACTATTGATGCTGCCTGACGATAACGGGGAGCCGCATTTGCGGCTCCCTACTTACCGAAGCTGCATGGTGTTGAGCAGCCGAAGGGCGGCGCAGGCTGCGCCATAGCCATTGTCGATATTGGTGACGAGAAGGCCGGGCGCACAGCTGGCGAGCATCGCATTCAGCGCCGTACGGCCCTCTTCGGCGGCACCATAGCCGACAGAGGTCGGGACGCAGATGAGGGCGCCGCCATAGAGGCCGCCAAGGACGCTTGCGAGCGCCGCATCCATTCCAGCAACGGCGATGACGATTGGAAAGCGCCTGATGTCCTCGACCCTGTCCATCAGCCGCCAGAGACCGGCGACCCCGACATCGATGATGAAACTGCACTCGACGCCGGCATGGCGAAGGGTGCGTTCGGCCTCGCGCGCTGCGGAGGCATCCGATGTTCCGGCCGAGACGATTGCGACCTTTCCGGTGAGCGATAGTGGCGGCAGCTCTCCGAAATAGGCGGTCTTCGAAATATCGCACCAGTCGGTCTGTGCCTTCAGATGCGCCGGTAGTGCATCGTGTTTTGCCGCATCGAGACGGGTCAGAAGCAGGCTCGCATCACGCTCCCTTGCGCTCTCGAGAATGCCCGCGATCTGTTGCGGCGATTTCCCTGCGCAGAAGACGGCTTCGCTGAGGCCGATGCGGTCGGCCCGGGCGAAATCGAAGACGGTATCCGTGCTGCTCATGGCCGTGCACCGATGAAGGCGCTGCCGTTGCGGTAGGGCTCGAAGGTCAGAGGCTTGCCCTGGTAGGCCTCAGGCAGCATCTTGCTGATAACGGCGCCCATGTCCTCTGTGCGCTGAAGGCTGCCGGGATCCAGTTCGACGACGACGCCGCTACGGCGGATGCGGCAGCGGACAGTCTTCGGGCTAATCGCCTGTGTGAGGAAAGTCTCGATGCGATGCACCGCCGCCAGCGTTGCGGCGTCGATGACGATCGATGTCTCGATGCGGCTGGAAAGGCAGGGCGAGGCGGGCAGTTCCGACAAGTCTCCGAGACCAGCCTCGCGGGCGAGGCGACGTACATCGGCCTTGCCTATCCCGGCCTCCACGAAGGGATGCCTGACGCCGAAGTTGCGGGCCGCATCAAGGCCTGGCCGGTATTCGCCGAGATCGTCCAGATTGGTGCCCGACAGCACCTGCCGGGTCGTCCTGGCAGTGATGGCGCCGTAGAGATTGCCCTTGCAGAAGAAGCAGCGATTGACGGGGTTGGCGATGTAATCGGGGTCAGAGAATTCGCCGGCATCGATCAGCTGCAGGTCCCAGCCTTCTTTGTCCGCGAGCGTCCGTACCCGCTCCGTCGCCTCGGGCGGCACGGCAGGCGAAACGGCGTGCATGATGCCGGCGCGCCCGGCGCCCAGGCGCTGGACGGCGATCGTCGCCAGCGTCAGCGAGTCGATGCCGCCGCTGACGGCGATCGAGACGTCGCCCAGCGCGTCGAGTACCGTTTCGAGCGCGTCTCTCACAGCAGATCTCCTCTCTTCTGCTTCAGCAATCCTTCCAGCAATCGGCGCAACCCGTTGCGGGCGGCTGCACCCGACGTCGAGGCCAGCGTATCGGCTTCGAGCTTGGCGCTTCGCCCGGACGGGCGCTCGACGAGCTTGAAGGCATAGAGCTGGCCGCCATGCTCAACGGTTTCTTTTTCGCGGCGCAGCGTCATGCGCGCCGCCGTCGAGAGGCGCAGGCCGATCGTCGTCGTTTCGTCGAGGATGGCATTGGCGACCTCTTGCTTTGCGGCCGGGTCGGCAAGCACGCGCAGATGCGTCATCATCCGGCCCTTCTTGCCGAACACTGGCGCCTGGATGACATCGCGCACGCCGTCCTGGCTGCGCAACCTGTCGATCGCCTGGGCGATGTCCTCGCCGGTCTGGTCGTCGATCTCGCATTCGAGGACGGCGATTGTCTCCTCGGTAACGGCTGGGCTTTCCCGCCGTTCTAAGGCGAGCAGCCGCAGGCAGTTGCTGACGCCGGCCAGCCGCTTGCTGCCGAAACCGTGGCTGGATGCCTTCAAGACCCTGCGCCCGGGAGCCGCCGGCTTCTCGCAGAGGTAGGCGAGGATTGCCGCACCGGTCGGCGTTACGCGCTCGCCGGCAATGCCGTCGTCAATGACATCGAAGCCCTGGAGCAGGTGAACGGTCGCCGGTGCCGGGACAGGGAGAAGCCCATGCGCGGTCCTCACCCGGCCGCTGCCGAGCGGAATGGGGCCGACGGTCCAGCCGGTCGCGCCGATCTGGCCGATCAGCCATCCGGCGGCAACGATATCGGCGATCGAATCCCAGGCGCCGACTTCGTGGAATGTCACGTCGTCAGGTGCTTTCCCATGCACCCGCCCCTCGGCCTCGGCGAGCTTTCCGAAGATGCCGGTGGCATGGCGTATGGTTTCGGCATCGAGGGACGATTGTGCCAGAGCATCGCGGATCGTCCGCCAGGCCACGTGGTCATGTGTGTGGTCATCTGCGCCGTGATCGTGGGCCTCATGGTCATGGTGATGGCCATGATGGTGGTGGTGATGATCCCCGTGGCCGTGATCATGCGCGTGGTCAGGCCCGTGATCTCGATGGCGGACGGTGAAGCGGCGGCCTGTGAGGATGCCATCGTTGTGGCCAATAAGCGCGCAGTCGACGCGCTCGATCAGCGGGCAAAGCTTTAGTGCCGCCTGCAGGCCTTCCTGCAGGTCTGGCCGGAAATCGAGCAGGGCGGCGACGAACATGTCGCCTGCAATGCCGCCCACCGGATCGAGATGAATTTCGAGCACGTTTCCGTCCCTATTTTCCGGTCCTGTGGGCGGTGAGCGACACGCCGTTCGCCGCCGCGATGACATCAGAGAGCGCCGGTACGAAGGATTGGCCCTGGCCGGCGGCAACGGCGGTTGCAAAGCTGTTGCGCACGGCTGCACCGACCGGGTTGACCGCCTGCAGTGCCTGGGCGAGCGAGGCGAGGTAGGACATGTCCTTCAGCGCATTGGCCATCGCGAAACGCTGGGCGTTCTCGTTGCGGTTCAAAACGAATTCGAAGAAGGCCTGGTAGAAGCCGCAATCCATGCGGCTGCCGCGCAGCACGCTGTCGAAAACCTCTGGTGTCAGCCCCGCCTTAGCGGCGATCATCAGCGCTTCGGAATAAATCGCCGAATAGCCCATCGAGACGAAGTTGTTCAGAAGCTTCATCGTGTGACCCGTTCCGGCGGGACCGGTCTCGATGATGCGGGCGGCGAAGGCTTCGATGATCGGCCGGGCGCGGGCAATGCCATCGGCGGAGCCGCCCGCCATCACATCCAGCTTGCCCTCGGCCGCTTCCTTCGGCGTGCGGGCGAGCGGCGCATCGACGAGCGTGATGCCCTGCTCCGAAAGCTCGGAGGCAAGCCTGATCGTCACGGCCGGGTTGGATGTCGAGCAGTCGATCAGCAGCATCCGCTTGCCGGAGGCAAGCAGGCCATCGGCACCCGACAGCAGCTGCTGGACCTCTTCCGATCCGGTGACGCAGAGGATCACGACGTCGGAAGCCAACGCCAGTTCTTTCGGCGTCGCCGCTTCGCTCGCACCTTGCGCCTTCAGCGCCTCCACAGCCTCGCGCTTGCGATGCGCCATCACGGTCAGCGGCCAGCCCTTGCTCAGAAGGTTGGCCGCCATGCCGGAGCCCATGGCGCCGAGACCGATGAACCCGATTTTCTCTTTCATGCTTTCCTCCCGGTTGGTTTCGGTATCCCGGTATGCGGGCTTTTGCTTTTTCTAGTGGTATGGTTTAGCAACGGCAGTATTGGCAGCCCGGCGCCGGACGGCGAGATTGGACTTCGGAACGGAATGAAGGACAGGGACAGCGCGGTTTTCAACACCATCCCGCAGACGCCCAATCTGCGCAGCGGACTGGCCGACAGCCTGATCGCGCAGATCGAATCCGGTGATCTTAAGCCCGGCCAGCGCCTGCCGACCGAACAGGCGATCATGGAAGCGACCGGTGTGAGCCGCACCATCGTGCGTGAGGCGCTGGCGACGCTCAGGGCCAAGGGGCTGATCACCACGCGCCAGGGGCTCGGCGCCTTCGTTTCCAACGATCCGACGCCGCGCTCCTTCTCCATCATCCCGAACGACCTGGAATCGATCGACGAAGTGCTGCGCGTTCTCGAACTGCGCATCGGCATCGAGTATGAGGCCGCCGGCCTTGCGGCCCTGCGGCGCACGCCGGAGGATATCGCCCGCATGCAGGCGCGGCTGGATGCGCTCGATCAGGCGATCGAACAGGGCGGCTACGGGGCCGAGGAGGATTTCGCCTTCCACCGCTCGATCCTGGTCGCAACGCAGAATTCCTATTACGGACGGCTGTTCGATACGTTCGGAACGGCCATGGTGCCGCGCCAATGGGCGCGCCTCGACAACATGACGGCGCTCGAGCGCGAGGGACATGCAGCCCGCATGCGCAAGGAACATCACGCGATCTTCCAGGCGATCCGCGACGGCAATGAAGCGGCGGCGCGCAAGGCGCTGCGCGCCCACCTGTCGAAGAGCACGGCGCGCTTCGAAGAGCTCCGCGACGCCCGTCTTCATCGATAGCCGGTCAGCCCGCATAGCGAGGCACGACATAAGGCCCCTCCGGAATGATCGCGACATCGGGATCGCTGCTTCGTGAAATGCTGCGGGCGATCGCGGCCGTCAGGTCGTCGATCACGCCGACGCCGGTGAGCTCCCGGTCGCCGCCGGAAAGCCCGGTCGTATAGAGTTCGACGCGGCCGAGCCGCATCGGCTTCAGCTGCATTTCCGTCTGCCATTCATCGATCTCGGCAAGGCTCTTGGCCGTCAGCGTCGCCAGGAAGCGTTCCGGGCCGAGCTCTACGAGGCGTGCCTGCGCCTCGCGGAATTCGGGCGAACCGAAGCCTTCGGAACATTCCGACGCGATGATCAGCGTGCCGCCGGGTTTCAGGATATCGAGCGGCGTCACCATGCCCTTGATCGTCTGGTAATAGGTCTTGTCGAGCGGATAGCCGGCTGACGAGGTGACGACGGTCGAGAACTTGCGATCCATCGGCACCTGCGTCGCGCCGCTGACGAAATCGACAGCCGCCTGATGGCTGGCGATGATCTCGCCGAAGGTGACGCAGACGAGGTCGCGCTCCTCGTCCAGCACCGTATTCAGCGCAAAGACCTCGCCGAGCATGCGGACGATCTCCAGCTGCTCCTCGTGCAGCGGATTGCCGATCAGATTGCACTGGACGGCGAGCGGATCTTCCATGAAGCGGGCCGAGTGGAAGGTGCGGATCGTCTCGTGATGCGCGACACCCGGCGCGATGACCTTGCGCCCGCCGGACCATCCGGCCATGAAATGCGGCTCGACGAGGCCGGTGGCGATCTTGAGATCGGCCTCGGCAAACAGCCGGTCGAGCTTGACCGGCGTGTTCCGTGTTTTCGTGAAACCGAAATCGATATGGGCGTTTTCATCGCGCGCGTAGTGGTTCTCGACGCGGACATTTTCGAGAACCCAGGGATCGCCGACGAGCTCGGCCAGTTCATCGCCGAGATTGGGACGGTGGAGGCCGGTTGCGACCAGCACCGAGATCTCTTCGCGGGCAATGCCGGAGGCGATCATCGTCTCGATCATCGGGCGCAGGAACAGCCGGTTGGGCACCGGCCGGGTGATATCGCAGATCAGGATGCAGGCGCTGCTGCGTCCCCTTGCGAGTTCGGCAAGCGGTGCCGAGGCAATCGGATTGTCGAGAGCGCCCCGAATGGCCGCCTTGGGGTCGGCGAGCTTCGGAAGTGCCTGCTTGCGGATCACCGCCGGGCGGGCGCCCGGTGGAAGGGTGATGTCGAGATGGCCGCGGCCATAGGAGAGGGCGATTGCGCTCATGTCAGGCCTGCTCCGCCACGCCGCCGAGATAGAGCTCGCGCATCAGCGACATGTCCTTGAGTTCGGCGATCGGCCCCGATGTTGCGATCCGGCCGTTCTGCATCAGGTAGCCACGGCTGGCGACCGAGAGCGCCAGCCCGGCATTCTGCTCTACCAGCAGAACGGAGGCGCCGAAGGTCTTGCCGATATTCAGGATGATCTGCTGGATTTCCTTGACCAGCAGCGGCGAGAGGCCGAGCGAGGGCTCGTCGAGCAGCAGCACGCGCGGCCTTGCCATCAGCCCGCGGGCGATCGCTAGCATCTGCTGCTGGCCGCCGCTCAGCGAGCCACCCTTCTGCTGCCGCTTGGTGGCGAGGATCGGGAAGAAGCGCTCCATCGTCTTGACGTCGGCTTCGACGGCGTCGGTATCGCGCCGCGCATAGGCGCCGAGACGCAGGTTTTCTTCGACGGTCATATCGCCGAAGATCCGCCGTCCCTCAGGCACCAGAACCACGCCGCGCTTGGCCATGATATCGGGTGTCTTGCCGGTCAGGTTCTCACCGGCGAAGGTGACGGTGCCGGCGCGTGGCTTGACTAGGCCGACGATGGTGCGCAGCAACGTCGATTTGCCGGCGCCGTTGGGGCCGAGAATGGTGATCACCTCGTTTTCGCCGAGCGTCACGGAGACATCGCGGTTGACGACCGTTGCGCCATACCCGGTCGTTACATTGGAGACTTCGAGCAGGTTCACAGCGCACCTCCGAGATAGACTTCGAGCACCTTCGGATTGGAAAGAACGTCCTGCGTCGGGCCATCGGCGATCTTCGATCCGAAATCGAGGACGACCAGCCGCTTGCAGAGCATCTGCATCAGCTTCATGTCGTGATCGATGACGCAGACGCTGATGCCGTGGGCCGGAAACTGCTTGACCAGCCCGACCAGCGTTGCCGTTTCCTTGTCGTTGAGACCGGCCGCCGGTTCGTCGAGCAGGATCAGCGAGGGACGGGTTGCGAGCGCCAGCGCGATGCCGAGCAGACGAAGATTGCCGAAGGGCAGGACCCCGGCGCGCTCATTGGCGAGTGCCGTCAGCCCGACGAAGTCGAGCAATGCCGCCGGCGTCGTCCAGGGATAGGGACGGCTGGTCTTGCGGGCGTGTTCGCAGGCGATCTGGACGTTTTCGAGTACGGACAGCCCGGGAAAGGCCATGGCCTGCTGGAACGTGTAGCCGATTCCCGCCCCTGATACCTCATGGGCGGCAAGGCTGGTGATATCGCGGCCGCGCCAGGTGACATGTCCCTCGGTCGGTTTGTAGACGCCGGTGATGACATTGAAGAGCGTCGTCTTGCCGGAGCCGTTCGGCCCGACAATGCCGAGGATTTCGCCCTCTTCGATCGAGAGATCGACGCCGGAGAGCGCCGTGACGCCACCGAACTGCTTCTTCAACCCTGAAATTTCAAGAATGGCGTTCATCGTCCGGCCTCCGAAGAATGTTTGCCTCCGGCGGCAGGCGACGGCGCCTGTTTGCGGCTGGCGCCGAACAGCCGCTGCCATCCATCGGCGAGGCCTGCAATCAGGCCGTTCGGCAGAAGCAGGATGACCGCGATCAGGCAGACGCCGTAGAGAATGCGTGACTGGACCGGGTCGAGGTTCAGAACCTCCGGCAGGAAGGACACGAGAATGCCGCCGGCAATCGGCCCGAGAAGCAACCGCGCGCCGCCGATCATCACCATGAGTGCCAGATAGATGCTCGGGAAGGAGGCGAACTGGCTTGGCGAGATGTGGCGCAGGAAATAGGCGAGCAGTACGCCGGAGACACCGGCAAAGACGCCGCTGACCACGAAGGCGCCGATCTTGTGGCGGCCGACATTGATGCCGAGCGAGGCCGCCAGCTTCTCGTTTTCGCGGATGGCGCGCAGCGTGCGGCCATAGGGCGAATTGATGATCGCCCAGCTGGCGATGGCGCTAAGCGTCACGAAAGCCAGGACGACGAAGTAGTAAGGCACGAGATCGTCGGCACGCATGCCGAAGAAGCCGACCGGCAGCTGCAGGTCGAGCCCTGTCGCCGCCCCGGTGAAGTCACCGCCATTGGTCAGCACGATGGTCAGCAGCTGGCCGAAGGCGAAGGTCATGATGACGAAGTGGTGGCCGCTGACGCGCAGCGACGGCACGCCGATCACCGCCGCAAAGGCCGCCGCCGCGATGCCGCCGATCGGCAGCGCCAGCCAGAAGCCGATGCCGGTATCGCGGGCAAGCAGCGCCGCCGCATAGGCGCCGACACCGACGAGTGCCGCATGTCCCATCGAGAGAATGCCGGTCTGACCGAAAAGTACCGAGAGACCGTAGAGGGCGACGATGTTGATGCCGGCCGAAATGGCGAGCGACAGCATGCGGTTGCTGGCGCCGATTGCCGGAACGAATGCGAGGATCGCCAGTACGACGAGAGCCGGGGCCAGCGAGCGGAGCGACGAAAGAGGGGTGTTCATAGCATGTGCCTTTCGTGCGTCACGCCATCTTCGGGCCGCTGGTGCCGCCGAACAGGCCGTTCGGGCGGAAGAGCAGCACGAGGATCATCAGGGCGAAGGAATAGGCGTCGGTCCAGGCGGAGAAGCCGTAGCCGGCGCTGAAGCCCTCGACGATGCCGAGGATCAGGCCGGCGACGACGGCGCCCGTCAGGTTTCCGAGGCCGCCGATCAGCGCGACGGCAAATCCCTTCATGACCATCGTGCCGCCGGTAAACGGCGTGATGGGGAAGAGGGCGATCAGCAGCGCGCCGCCGAGACCGGCAAGGGCGCTGCCGAGCACGAAGACGCCGGTGATATAACGGCGCACGGGGATGCCCATCAGGGCCGCGGTATCGCGATCATCGACGGCGGCGCGGAGCGCGCGGCCATAGCGGCTGCGGGTGACCATGACGAAAGTGAGCGCCACGACGGCGATGGTGACGAGGATGACCATGACGCGAACCGAGGCGATGCGTACGCCCGCGACATCCCAGATGCCGGTCAGCGGCCGCGGGATGCTCTTCTGGTTCGGGTCGTAGAAGAAGATGACGATGTGCTGAAGCACGACGATCAGGCCGAGCGAAACGATGAAGCCGTTGGTCGGGCGCGTGAGCGTGAAGCGGAAGAGCCCGCGCTCGAGAACGAAGCCCATGACCCCCACGGCAAGAATGGCGAGCACCAGAGCCAGATAGAAGCTGAGGCCCGCCTGAACCGCGAGCCAGGTCACGATGCTGCCGATCATCAGGAATTCGCCATGGGCGAAATTGATGATGCCGGTCAGTCCGAAGATCAAGGTGACCCCGACGGCGATCAGCGTGATCACGCTTGCGATCGACAGACCGTTGAGGATTTGCTGAATGAGAATGTCCACAGCCCTGTTCCGCTGTTGCGCGGACCGCACGGGCGGCCCGTCGGTTTTCTGAATGAAAGTCCCGCCGGCGCAGGGGCCGGCGGGAGGCGCATCGGCAGTTTATTCCGCAGGGGCTTCGGCGGGTGGCTGCTGCATCGCGCAGGAGATATCGCCGCCCGGAGCTGCGGCGCAGACCTCGGTTGCATGCGTCACCTGATGGCTCTTGTTGAAGGAGAGATCGTCGGAGACGACGCCCTTGTGATGGAGCGATTCAAGCGCTGCGACGGTCTTGTCCGGATCGAGCGAGCCGGCCTTGGTCCAGGCTTCAGCGAGCATGTGGACATAATCGTAGTAGAGCAGCGAGACCGAGGAGGTCACGCCCTTCGGGGCGCCGGCGGCGAAGTAGGCCTTGAAATAGGTCTTCGCGTTGGCGTTGGAGGATTCACCCCAGCAGATCGGCACGCAGCTCATGGCGACCGGAACGTCGGCGGAAAGACCGCGCTCCTTCCAGATGCCCGGATCGACGCCGAACAGGAAGTAGCTCGGTGCAACGCCGAGTTCGAGCGCCTGCGGCAGGGCCGTCAGCGTCGAGTCACCATTGTACCAGAAGTGCACGACGTCAGGATTGAGGCTCTTGGCGCGCGTCAGGAACGGCGAGAAGTCGGTAGTGTCAGGCGGGTAGGAAATGACTTCAGGCACTTCCTGGCCCTCGGCCTTCAGCGCCTTGACGTAATAGGAGGTCAGGAACTGGCCGGTCGCGTCGTTGCCGACGATGACGACTGATTTCTTCAGCGGATGGCCGACCAGAGGCGTCAGCAGGCTGAGAACGCCGCGGGCGGTCGAGCCGGAGCGCTGGAATTCCTGCGGCTCGGACTGGAAGAGGTAGTGATCCTCAGCGCCGGGGGCGACGGACTGCGGGTTCAGGATCTTGGCCAGCGTGCTGTTGCCGGCAAACTGGATGACCTTGGCGGGCTGGGTGATTTTGGTCATCGCCAGCGTGAAGTCGTGGGTTTCGGAACCGAAGATCGCCGAGACCTTCTCGTCGCGGACAAGCTCCTGCGTTGCCGCGATTGCGGTGGAGATATCTGTGCGGTCGTCGCGCTTCACCATCTCGACCTTGTAGGTCTTGTCACCAACCTTGACGCCTCCCGCGTCGTTGATTTCCTTGACCGCCAGGCCGACGCCTGCCGGCAGGGTATGGCCGGCCGAGACGAAGGCGCCCGATTCCGCCGCGACGACACCGATCTTGATCGTGTCTTCGGCGGCTGCCATTTGCATAGACGCGCCGAGGCCCAGCGCTAGAGAAATGCCTCCCAAAACAAGTGATCGCACGGTCTCATCCTCCCGATGCAGATTTTGCGTACTTACCGGGTTGTCGTACAACCCTGTTTTCTGATAATTGGGTTGACGGAGAATGTCAAGCAAGTCCAACCAAGCGGCGCCGGTGTGCCGGCCACCGCAAAACGAGGGAGTGAGTTATGCGAACCAAGGAATTCGGCCGCACCGGCCGGAAGGTCAGCGAGATCGGCTTTGGCGCCTGGGCGATCGGCGCAGCATGGGGGGAAGTGAATGACGAGGAGGCGCTTGCCGCCCTTCACGCCGCTCTCGATACCGGCGTCACCTTCATCGATACGGCCGATGTCTATGGCGACGGCCATTCGGAGCGGCTGATTGCCAAGGTGATGAAAGAGCGGGGCGGCGCGCGTCCGTTCATCGCCACCAAGGCCGGGCGTCGCCTGCCGCAACAATCGGTCGAGGGCTACAGCGCAGAAAACCTCGACGGCTGGATCGATCGCAGCCTGAAGAACCTTGAGACGGATTGCCTCGATCTCGTGCAGCTGCATTGCCCGCCGACGGATCTCTACTATCACCCGGAGGTCTTCGGCCGGCTCGACCGCCTTGTCGAACAGGGCAAGATCCGCAACTACGGCGTCAGCGTTGAGCGTGTCGAGGAAGCGCTGAAGGCGATCGAATATCCTGGCGTCGTCAGCGTCCAGATCATCTTCAATGCCTTCCGCCAGCGCCCGATCGAGCATTTCTTCAAGCAGGCTCTGGAAAAGAAGGTGGCGATCATTGCCCGCGTGCCGCTGGCAAGCGGCCTTCTATCCGGCAAGTTCAAGAAGGACACCAAGTTCGAAGCCAACGATCATCGCCTGTTCAACCGCAACGGCGAGGCCTTCGATGTCGGCGAGACTTTCTCCGGCGTGCCCTATGAGGTCGGTCTCGAAGCCGTCGAGAAGGTTCGTCCGCTGGTTTCTGGCGATACGACCATGGCGAAATTCGCGCTGCGCTGGATCCTGATGTTCGACGCCGTGACGGTGGCGATCCCGGGTGCGCGCAATCCGGCGCAGGCGAGTTCGAATGCCGAGGCCGCCGGTCTTCCGGCCATTTCCGACAGCGCGATGCAGCAGATCAAGTCGATCTACGACACCTACATCAAGCAGTATGTGCATCAGCGCTGGTAGGGGATTTCAGCCATGACGAGCCCTATCATCGATTCCCATCATCACTTCTGGGACCCCGCCAGCGGCGGCGACTATGGCTGGCTGAGCGGCCCGTTCGAGCCGATCAACCGCGTCTTCGAGCCTGATGATCTTCGCCCGGCGCTGCAGAAAAACGGCGTCTCCGGCACCGTCCTTGTCCAGACCTGGAACGATCTCGGCGAGACCTGGGATTTCATCCGCACGGCCGAAGCCACGGATTTCGTCGCCGGCGTCGTCGGTTGGGTGGACCTGACCGACCCGAAGCTCGGCCAGACGCTTGCCGAACTCAAGTCTTCGCCCGAAGGCAAATGGCTGGTCGGCGTGCGCCACCTGATCCAGACGGAGAGCGATCCGAACTGGCTGCTGCGCGCCGATGTGAAGGCCGGACTGCTGGCCGTCCAGGCTTCGGGTCTGGTCTACGATCTGGTGCCGAACCTGCCGCAGCTGCCCTCCTGCATCACGACGGCGCAGGCCTTCCCCGAGATGCGCTTCGTGCTCGACCACATTTCGAAGCCCGAAATCCGCAATCGCGGTTTTGACGAATGGGCGGTGCTGATCCGGCAGTTCAGGGGGCAACGCGATCACGTCTGGTGCAAGCTATCGGGCATGGTCACCGAAGCGAACTGGCAGAGCTGGACGCCTGAGGATCTCAAGCCCTATGTCCATGAGGTGCTCGATGTCTTCGGCACGGATCGCTGCATGTTCGGCACCGACTGGCCGGTCTGCCTCGTCGCGGCGAGCTACGACCGCGTTGTCGAGGCGCTGCAGGAATGCCTCAACGATCTTTCCAGCGCTGAGCGGGAGCGGATCTTCGGGCTGAACGCCATCGAGGCCTATCGTCTCCCCGGCTTTCAGGAGCGCAAGGCATGACTGACGCTAAGACCTCGAGCAAGATCGGCTTTGCCTCGCGCCTCGGCTTTGGCGCGAGTGGTATCGGGACGCTCTATCGCGACGTCACCGAGGCGCAGGCGGCCGAAGTGCTGGCTGCGGCCTATGGAGGCGGGATGCGCTATTTCGATACCGCGCCGCTCTATGGCCATGGGCTGAGCGAATTGCGTCTCGGCACCTTCCTGCGGACCATCGATCGCAAGACCGTCACCGTCTCGACCAAGGCCGGCCGCTATATGGCGCCGCCCTATGGCGAGGCGGTCGATTACGGTCTCTGGGCCTCGCCGCTGCGGCTCAAGCCGGTCTTCGACTACAGCTATGCCGGAACGATGCGCTCGCTGGAGCAGTCGGCGAGCCGGCTGGGTATTGCCGATTTCGATCTGGTCTATATCCATGATGTCGACCGCTTCACCCATGGCGATGCCTATGAGCGGCGCTTCAACGAGGCCGTCGAGGGCTGCTATCGGGCGCTCGCCGATCTCCGCAAGGCCGGTCACATCAAGGCGATCGGTGTCGGTGTCAACGAGAGCGACGTCGCGACGCGGTTCATCAAGGCCTGCGCGCTCGATGCGGTGATGATGGCCGGGCGCTACACCCTGCTCGACCGGGCCGCCGAGGCCGACCTTTTGCCGGAAGCACAGCGCCAGGGCGTCGAGATCGTCGTTGCCGGGGTGTTCAATTCGGGCATTCTCGCAACAGGCCCCGCAAGCTCGGGAACGACCTTCGATTATGGCGCGCCGCCCGAGCATGTGGTCGCAAGGGCAAAGCGGATCGAGGAGATCTGCACGCGTCACGGCGTTCCGCTGCAGGCGGCGGCGATCCAGTTCGCCTTCCGCAATCCGCAGGTCTCAGCGGCCGTTCTCGGCATGAGCCGGCCGGAGCGGATCGCGCAGAATCTCGACTGGGCGAAACTGCCGATCCCCGAGGCTCTGTGGCAGGAAACCGACGCGCTCTTCGAGCGCGAAGGCTAAGATCAGGCGCCCGCGTGGAGAACGCGCGGGCGTCTTTCAGCGCCTGATACTGCCGACCCGCGAGAGCAGGATGACCGGCAGGAGGCTGACGAGCACGATCGCGAGCGCCGCGATCGAGGCCTCCTCATAGGTGCCTCGAGCCGCCTCGCCGTAGAGATGCGTGGCGAAGGTCTCGACATTCAGCGGGCGCAAAAGCAGCGTCGCTGGCAATTCCTTGACGCAATCGACGAAGACAAGAAGCGCGGCAGCGGCGATCGCCGTCTTCGACAGTGGCAGATGCACGAGGCGGAACGTGCCTGACGGCGTCTGTCCCAGCGTGCGCGATGCGTGGTCGAGCGAGACGGGAATGCGCGCCAATCCGGCGTCGATACCACCCGCCGAAATCGCCAGGAAGCGGACCGTCAGCGCATAGACGAGCGCCGCGCCGGACCCCATGAAGAACAGTCCAGTGGCGATGCCGAACCATTGCGCACCGGCATGAAAGATCAGCCGGTCGGCGCTGCCGAGAACGATCAGAACGCCGATCGCGACGACAGTGCCGGGCGCGGCATAGCCGGTTGCGGCAAGGCGCAGCAGTGACGACGAGCCGGTACCGGGCCGCAGACGGGCGGCATAGGCGAGCATCAGGCCGAGAAGGATGGCGGCGGCTGTGGCGATCGAGGCGAAGAGCACGGTGTTGACCGCTTCGCTGAGGAAATTGGCGGAAACGCCGGCGAAGCGGAAGCGCTTCCAGGCTTCGGAAGCCAGATAGATAGCCGGCGCGCCGAAGCCGAGGATAACCGGCAGGAAGCCGAGAGCCGAGAGCAGCATGCCCTTCGGCCGAGACACTTTTTGCGGCTGCAGGCCGCGGCTGCGGCGGCTGTCGGTGGCATAGCGCTGATTGCGCCTCGCCCAGCGCTCGATGGCGATCAGCGCCACGACGATGAAAAGCAACGCCAGCGCAATCTGAGAGGCGCCGGGCAGGTCGGTGCGGGTGATCCAGGTCGTATAGATCGAGACGGTCAGCGTTCGCACACCAAGGAATTCGGCGGCACCCACATCGTTCAGCGTCTCCATCAGCGCCAGGCTGACGCCGACGGCAACGGCCGGGCGGGCGAGCGGCAGAGCGATGTGCCAGAAGACGCCGCGCCTGGTTATGCCGAGCATCCGCCCGGCCTCGATGAGATTAGCCGACTGCGTCAGGAACATCGCCCTGACGGGGATGTAGACATAGGGATAGAGAACGATGCCGAGCAGCAGGATGCAGCCGGTCATCGAGCGGATATCCGGCAGGCGGAACTGCCGCGGGCTCTCGTAGCCGAGCATCCAGCGGATCGCGCCCTGCACGGCGCCGATCGGGTGCAGGATATCGAGATAGGCATAGGCGATGATGTAGGTCGGCACCGCGAGCGGCAGCAGCAGCGCCCATTCGAGAATGCGGCGGCCGGGAAAATCATAGGCCGTCACCAGCCAGGCCGTCAGCGTGCCGATTGCTGCCGTCATCAGCCCGACGCCGGCAAGCAGGATCACGGTATCGGCAAGCGCGACCGGCAGGATGGTGGAGAACAGATGGCTCCAGAGCGATGGCGAGCCCTTGAAGGCCTCGAAGGCAAGGCCGCCGAAGGGCAGCAGCACGAGAAATGCAACAAGCCCGGCTCCGGAAAGCCAGGCGCTGACGGGCCGCCTCGCCGGGCGGTTTGCCGCTGATATCAGGGACATGCGATCATCCGGGAAGGGAAGGGGCGCCACTTAAGCAGCGCCCCCGATCGCCTTAGTTGTCGAAACCGACCTTGTCGACGAGCGCGCTCGCCTCCTTGCGGTAGCCGACGATCTCGGCAAGCGGCTTGCTGTCGATCTTCAACTCGCCGAAGGAGGCGATGATCGGATCGACCGAGGCGCCAGCCTTGACCGGATATTCGTAGTTGGCTTCAGCATAGATCTTCTGCGCCTCGTCGGAGACGAGATATTCGAGAAGCTTCACGGCTTCGGCCTTGTTCGGCGCGTGCTTTGCAACAGCCGCACCGCTGATGTTGACCTGCGTGCCGCCGTTCTTGAAGGTCGGCAGGACAACCTTGATCGCCTCGCCCCACTTCACCTGATCCTCGCCGCCCTTACCGGAGCGCATGAGGCCGACATAGTAGGAGTTGGCGATTGCGATGTCGCAGACGCCGCCGAGGATGTCCTTCGCGCCGTCGCGGTCACCACCGGCCGCCTTGCGGGCGAGGTTGTCCTTGACGCCGGAAAGCCACTTCTCGGTTTCGGCTTCGCCGTAATGGGCGATGTAGTCGGCAAACAGCGCCGTGTTGTACGGATGCTGGCCGGACCGGATGCAGATCTTGCCCTTCCACTTGGGATCGGCGAGATCTTCATAGTTGAAGGCGGTCAGGTCGACATCCTTGGCCGCGTAGAGCACGCGGGCGCGCATCGACAGGCCGAACCAGTAGCCCTTCGCATCGCGAAGCTGTTCCGGAATGGCGGCGTTGAGCGTTGCGGATTCGATCGGCTGGGTGACGCCCTTTTCGGCGAGATCGACCAGATTGCCGGCGTCGACGGCCATCAGGATATCTGCCGGAGAGGCTTCGCCTTCGCTTGCCACGCGTTCGGCAAGACCATCCTTCAGGAACACGGTGTTGACCTTGGTGCCGGTCTTTGCCGTGTAGGCTTCCAGAAGCGGCGCGATCAGCGCCGGCTCTCTTGTCGTGTAGAGATTGAGCTCGGCGGCCGAAACAGTGACCGGAAGAGCGCATAGAGAAACAGCGGCGAATGCCGCAGACATTTTAACTTGCATCATATCTACCCCCGTAAATGAATGCGCCCCGTAGCTGCAGTTCTTGAGGATAATAGTCAAGTTTTAAGCCGAAGCATCACGAAGACGTGATGTGCGGATGGCTCTCAGATGGAAGCGAAGACGCGGGCGTTTTCGACCGAAATCGTCACCGCACGCGCTGTCTCCGGCAGGCGCCGCATGGTCCGCGCCTTCAGTGGTGCGGCAAGGCCATCGACCGCAAGCGTCAGTTCCTCGACCTCGCCGTGGAAGGCCCGTCCCTCGATCCTGGCGGCGATGGCGCCGTCGCCGAGCGAGACCGCGACGTCCTGAAGCCGGATAAAGACCATGGCCGCGTCCTGCTCTTTGAGATCGAGCTCGTGGGCAAAGCTGCCGATCGCCGTTTCCATCCGCCCGTTCCTGTTGACCCCGGGGATCTTGTTGGAGGGGGAGAAGAAATCGGCGGCATAGGCGCAGTTCGGCCGGTCGTGCAGGTCGTAGCCGGAGCCCTGCTGGACGATCTCACCGGCGCGCATCAGCACGACACGGTCACCGGCCGACAATGCTTCCTGCGGATCGTGGGTGACGATGATCGCGGTGGTGCCGAGCGAGCGGATCAGCGCGATCGTCTCGCCGCGCACCTGGTCGCGAAGACCCTGGTCGAGATTGGAGAAGGGCTCATCCATCAGAAGGATACGCGGCCGCGGGGCAAGCGCCCGGGCCAGCGCCACACGCTGCTGCTCGCCGCCCGAGAGCATATGCGGATAACGATCGGTCAGATGGGCGATCCCGGCAATGCGGACGACCTCGTCGGCCATCGCTGCTGCCTCGGCCTTTGGGCGCTTGCGCAGACCGAAGAGGATATTCTCCATCGCCGTCAGATGCGGAAAGAGCGCGTAGTCCTGAAACACGAAGCCGATATTGCGTGCCTCCGGCTCGACGAAACGCTGCGGCCCGGATACTTCCTCGCCGTCGAGCCGCACGGAGCCGGCATCCGGCCGTTCGATCCCGGCGATGACGCGCAGCAGGGTCGACTTGCCGCAGCCGGAATGGCCGACCAGCGTGACGATCTCCCCGCGATTGACAGTCAGCGACAGTCCGGAAAGGGCAGCTTGAGCGCCGAAGCTGCGGCTGATGGTGCTGACTTCGAGAGCGGGTGAAGACGTCGGTGCCTGCATGCGGTTCCCTGAATTTGCGTTTCGATACCCCTTACTTCAGGAAGGCCGCGACATGCAAACCGCGCGCCGGCGAAACAGCCGAAGCAAAAATGGCGCAGCCGCGCAAAATTTAGGCATCGGCGTACCGCTCCTGCCCAAAGCGGGCTGTGCCGCAAAGAGAAGTTGCGATACATGCTCTGTCAGCGAACGCCATCGAGCCCATCAGCCCCCGATCCCGAACGCTTCCATTTCTTCAGCACATGACCGCAGCACAAATCTTTGCTGCAGGAGGAATACCTATGGCCGTAGTGAGCGAAACCGCGCCGCGTTTCCAGAAGACGACAATGTCGATCCTGATGGCAGTCAGCTTCTGCCACATGCTGAACGACATCATGCAGTCGCTTCTTGCGTCGCTCTATCCGCTCTTCAAGGCCAATTATAACCTCGACTTCGTGCAGATCGGCCTGCTGACGATGACCTTCCAGGTCACGGCGTCGCTGCTGCAGCCCTTCGTCGGCATCTTCACCGACCGCTGGCCGATGCCCTATTCGCTGCCCGTCGGCATGGCGAGCACGTTCTGCGGCCTGATCCTGCTCGGCAATGCCGGCAGCTTCGAGCTGCTGCTGGTTGCCGCCAGCCTTATCGGCTTCGGTTCGGCCGTCTTCCATCCGGAATCCTCGCGCGTCGCGCGCCTGGCCTCCGGCGGTCGTCACGGCTTCGCGCAGTCCTTCTTCCAGGTCGGCGGCAATGCCGGCCAGGCGATCGGCCCGCTGATTGCCGCCTTCATCGTCTTCCCGCTCGGCCAGCACAGCGTTTCCTGGCTGTCGGGCATTGCGCTGATCGGCATGATCGTGCTCGGTTGGGTCGGCAACTGGTACATGAGCCACCGCCGCCAGAATGCCGGCAAGCCCGCCGTCAGCCGCACGCTGCCGCTGCCGCAGAACAAGGTCGTCGTCGCCCTGCTCATCCTCGTGCTGCTGACCGCGACCAAGAACGTCTATATGGCAAGCGTCTCCAGCTATTTCACCTTCTATGTGATCGACCGCTTCCAGCTCGGCGTTCAGCAGGCGCAGCTGATGCTCTTCCTGTTCCTCGGCTCCGTTGCCGTCGGCACCTTCCTCGGCGGCCCGATCGGCGACCGTCTCGGCGCCCGCTTCGTCATCTGGTTCTCGATCCTCGGCGTCATTCCCTTCGCACTGCTGCTGCCCTATGCGAACCTGTTCTGGACCGGCGTGCTCAGCGTCGTCATCGGCCTGATCTTCGCCTCCGCCTTCTCGGCAATCGTCGTTTTCGCGCAGGAGCTGGTGCCGGGCCGTGTCGGCTTGATTGCCGGTGTCTTCTTCGGCTTCGCCTTTGGCGCCGGTGGTCTCGGTGCGGCCTTCCTCGGCGACTTTGCAGATAGCCACGGCATCGAATTCGTCTATCGCATCTGCTCCTACCTGCCGCTGCTCGGCCTGCTGACGATCTTCCTGCCGAAGATCCCGAAGCACGCCCACGCATGACCGGGAGCGTGACGCAGAGCCCGGCGTAAATTATCCTAAGGCCCTATCGCGCCGCATGCGTTCCAGGTGATAGCGTGCGGCGCAATGACATGCCGGAGGATGACATGACGAAGAAGACGGTTGGCGATTGGCAGGCTTTGGCCGAGAAGGAACTGAAAGCCTCGCCGGAGACGCTCGTCTGGAAGACGCCTGAGGGCATCGACGTCAAGCCGCTCTATACCGCAGGCGATCTTGCCTCCGCCGATCATCTGGACAGCATGCCGGGCCTCGCGCCCTTCACCCGCGGACCGCGCGCCACGATGTATGCGGGGCGGCCCTGGACCATCCGCCAGTATGCCGGGTTCTCGACGGCCGAAGCCTCCAACGCCTTCTACCGCAAGGCTCTCGCCGCGGGTCAGCAGGGTGTGTCCGTCGCCTTCGACCTCGCCACGCACCGCGGCTATGACAGCGACCATCCGCGGGTCGAGGGCGATGTCGGCAAGGCCGGCGTGGCGATCGACAGCGTCGAGGACATGAAGATCCTGTTCGACGGCATTCCGCTCGAAAAGATCTCGGTGTCGATGACGATGAACGGCGCCGTCATCCCGATCCTCGCCTCCTTCATCGTTGCCGGCGAAGAGCAGGGCGTGTCGCGTTCCGAGCTCTCGGGGACCATCCAGAACGATATCCTCAAGGAGTTCATGGTCCGCAACACCTATATCTATCCGCCGGAACCCTCGATGCGGATCGTGGCGGATATCATCGAATATACGGCCAGGGAGATGCCGAAGTTCAACTCGATCTCGATCTCCGGCTATCACATGCAGGAAGCCGGAGCGACGCTGGTGCAGGAGCTCGCCTTCACGCTGGCCGATGGGCGCGAATATGTGCGCGCCGCGATCGCCAAGGGCCTGAATGTCGACGACTTCGCCGGCCGCCTCTCCTTCTTCTTCGCGATCGGCATGAACTTCTTCATGGAGGCCGCGAAGCTGCGTGCCGCCCGTCTGCTGTGGACGAAGATCATGGAGGAATTCGAGCCGAAGAAGGCGTCGTCGCTGATGCTGCGCACGCACTGCCAGACGTCGGGCGTCTCGCTGCAGGAGCAGGATCCCTACAACAATATCGTCAGAACCGCCTTCGAGGCGATGTCGGCAGTGCTCGGCGGCACGCAGTCGCTGCACACCAATTCCTTCGACGAGGCAATCGCGCTGCCGACGGAATTCTCCGCCCGCATCGCCCGCAACACCCAGCTGATCCTGCAGCACGAGACCGGCGTCACTAAGGTCGTCGATCCGCTCGCAGGCTCCTATTATGTCGAGAGCCTGACGAAGGAACTTGCCGACAAGGCCTGGGCACTGATCGAGGAGGTCGAGGCGCTCGGCGGCATGACGAAGGCCGTCAACGAAGGCTTGCCGAAGCGGCTGATCGAGGAGGCCGCGACGCGCCGCCAGGCGGCTGTAGACAAGGGCGACGAGGTGATCGTCGGCGTCAACAAATATCGGCTGGAAACCGAGGAAGAGCTGGAAATCCTGGCGATCGACAATGCCGCGGTGCGCGCCGCGCAGGTCAGACGGATCGAGGATACCCGCCGCCGCCGCAACAGCGGCAAGGTAAGCGATGCGCTGGAAGCGCTCTCCGAAGTCGCCCGCACGGGCGAGGGCAATCTGCTTGCCGCTGCCGTCGAGGCGGCGCGGGCACGCGCCACCGTCGGCGAGATATCGGATGCGATGCGCCAGGCTTTCGGCGATCATGCGGCGGTCCCCGAGGTGATCAGGGATGTCTATGGCGAGGCCTATCGCAACCAGCCGGAACTCGAAATCCTGAAGGCGCGTATGGCGGATATCAGCGCCGGCCTTGGCCGCAAGCCTAAGATCATGGTCGCCAAGCTCGGCCAGGATGGACACGATCGCGGTGCCAAGGTGATCGCCTCGGCCTTCGGCGATGTCGGCTTCGATGTGCTGGCCGGTCCGCTCTTCCAGACGCCTGATGAGGCGGCCGGCATGGCGCTGAGCGAGAAGGTCAATGTCATCGGCGTCTCGTCGCTGGCCGCCGGCCACAAGACGCTGCTGCCGCAGCTGGTCGATGCGCTGAAGGCCAAGGGCGGCGGCGATGTCATCGTCGTCTGCGGCGGCGTCATTCCGCGGCAGGACTACCAGTTCTTGACCGACCACGGCGTCGCCGCGGTCTTCGGCCCCGGCACCAATGTGCTCGACGCCGCAAACTCGGTGCTCGATCTGCTGCAGGGGATCAGGCGCAATACCTGATCCGTCTCAGAAGCTGTCCTCGTCGCGCGACAGGCTCTTCTTGAAATGGGCGATGAAGCTCTTGATGATCGGCGAGGGCTCGACCTTCCGGTAGGCGATCGCTAGGTCCGAGGTGACCGAGCAGCCCTTCAGCCTGGTATAGGCAATTCCCGGCAGCTGCACGCATTGGAACGAGCGTGGCACCAGCGCCACGCCGGTGCCGAGCACGACCATGCTCGCGATGGTAATGAAGTCGCGGCCGGAGCTGTTGATATCCGGCTCGAAACCTGCTTCCCGGCAGGCGGCGATCGTATTGCGGTGAAAGCCGACATCGGGCGGCTGGCGCGGCGTGATGAAGACTTCGCCGGCCAAGGATTTCAGCGTGACGGACGGCGATGCCGCGTGAGCGTGGTTCGCCGGCAGCGCCACCACGAATTCCTCGCGCATGGCGATCTCGGCCGCCAGCCCCGCTGGCAGCGCAATCGGTGGGCGGATGAAGCCGAGATCGAGCGTCTTGTCGGCGATCTTTTCCAGCTGCTGGCGCATTTCGATCTCGATCAGCTGAAACTCGACGCCGGGCCGCGATGCCTTGAATTTCGACAGCGCATCGCCGAGCACGCCGGAATAGGCCGCCGAGGCGACATAGCCGACGGCAACGCGCTCCAGATCGCCCTTCGCCGCCCGGTGGACGGCCTCGACGGCGCTTTCCGCAAGCCCGAGAACACGCCGGCCCTGCTCGGCAAGCTCCAGTCCCGGCCGGGTCAGGCGCAGCGAGCGGCGGCTGCGATCCAGAAGCGATACGCCTAACAACGCCTCGAGCTTGATGATCTGCTGGCTGAGACCCGGCTGCGCAATCCCGAGCCGCGCCGCGGCACGCTCGAAATTCTGCTCCTCGGCGAGGGCCACGAAATATCTCAGATGCCTGAGCTCGAGAGCTGCGCTACTGACCAAATGCCACCTCTTTTCATAATCCGCGCTTCTGAAAAACGCTGATGACCTTATTGGATCATCGAAATGAATCCGTCTAGTAACGTGACTGAAATTGTCAAGTTTTGAGACGGATCGCCCCCGTCCGGGTCCCCATGAGGTTGCCGTGCGCCTGAAGAATGTTTCGCTCGTCCTGCTGTCCACCGTTTGCTCAGCAGCGCTTCTTCCGGCCGCGGCCTTTGCACAGGAGGCCACCGAGCTTGCGCCGATCACCGTGCAGGCGCAGACCAAGGAAGATCCGAAGGCGCCGGTGAAGGGCTTCGTCGCCAAAACCAGCTCGACGGCGACGAAGACGGGAACGCCGATTCTCGAAACGCAGCAGTCGATCTCGGTGATCACAGCCGATCAGCTGAAGGCGCAGAACGCCCAGACCGTCGGCCAGGCGCTCGACTATACCCCCGGCGTCGTCAGCCAGCCGGGCGGCTCGGATCCGCGCTTCGATGCGCCGCGCATTCGCGGCTTCGATGGCCGCCAGTCGCAATATCTCAATGGTCTGAGACTGATGCGCACGGCCGGCGCGCCGGCGATCGATCCCTACCAGCTGGAGCGCATCGAAGTGCTGCGCGGCCCTGCCTCCGTGATGTTCGGCCAGGGTAATCCGGGCGGCATCATCAACCTGATCAGCAAACGCCCGACCTTCGACAGCTTCGGCGAGGTGGGTCTGCAGTTCGGCAGCTACGATACCTACGGCACCTATTTCGACGTCGGTGGCCCGGTCACCGACGGCTCGGACTTCGCCTATCGCGTCACGGGTCTGGCCCGCACCGCAAGCGCCCAGGTCGACGAGCTCGACAACGACCGCTATTTCATCGCCCCCGCTTTCACCTGGCAGCCCGACGAAGACACCAAGCTGACGATCCTGACGAGTGTGCAGCACGACAATCCAAGCACGCCGTCCGGTGTCCCGGCGCTCTTCGCCGATACGCTCGGCCGCGACTTCTATGTCGGCGACAAGAGCTTCGATCACTCCAACCGGACGCTAACCAATCTCGGTTATGAATTCGAGCACCGCCTCAACGACACCTGGACCTTCCGCCAGAACCTTCGCTACTCGAATTTCGACTGGAACTATCAGGCGCTGGGGATGTCTTCGACAGTTGCAAATCCAGCCTACGGTCCGGGCGTCGGTGCGGATGGCCATTCAATTCTTCGCAACGCGACCTTTCAGGACGAATTGCTCAACACGTTCAACGTTGACAACAACCTTCTTGGTGAGTTCGAGACAGGCGATTTGGAGCATAAGCTCCTGGTGGGGCTCGACTACCGATATTTCAGCAACAACGTTCACACGCGATTCTTCCGGGCGACGCCGCTCGATATCTTGAACCCGGTCTACGGTGGTCCGATCAGTCTGCTCTCGCGAACCACTGACACGATAGTGGACACTAACCTCAGTCAGGTCGGCATCTATATCCAGGACGAGATGGCCTACGACAACTGGCGGGCGACGTTCGGGCTGCGTCAGGATTGGGCGAGTACCGAGGGCGACACGACCAATTTCCTGCCGGCAACGCCTGTCAGCAGATCACTGGATCAGAACGACCACAAGCTGACGGGCCGCGCGGGTCTGGGCTATGTCTTCGATAACGGTATTGCGCCTTACATCAACTATAGCACGTCGTTCGAACCGGTCGCGCCGTCGACCAGCTTGGCGAACCCTGTGCCGACCGAAGGCAAGCAGCTCGAGATTGGCGTGAAATATCAGCCTGATGGTTGGGACGGATTTTTCTCTGCAGCGGTCTACGATCTCCGCCAGAAGAATGTTTCGAACACCCAGAGCATTGGCGGCACTTCGGTGACCAATCAGATCGGCGAAGTCCGTGTCAGAGGTGTTGAGCTCGAAGGTGTAACGAGCCTGACCGATGGCCTGAATCTTCGCGCAGCCTATACCTACACGGATGCCAAGGCTGATGCGCCCGGGACATTGCTGAACGGCCTTCCGCTCGACAACGTTCCCGAACACGCCGCCAGCCTCTGGGTCGATTACAGCTTTGCCGAAGGCTCTCCGCTCGAAGGTGTAGGCATCGGTGCCGGTGTTCGCTATGTCGGCGAGCGCTATGGATATGCCACATACGGCAGCCCTGCAGCGCTGCATATCTACGACCTCGACGCCGTCACCCTCTTCGATGCGGCGCTGACCTACAAGAAGGAAGGCATCACCGCCTCGCTCAATTTCCGCAACCTTGCCGACAAGGACTATATCGCCAGCTGCAGCTCGTTCGGCTGCACCTATGGCGACGGGCGCACGGTGATGGGCAAGCTGACGTTCAATTGGTAACCAGCAGCCGGCTGCGATCTGCAGCCGGCCTAAGCCTCGTCGAGCGCAGCTCAGCGGAAGGCGGCGAGGTTTTCCTTCAGCCATTGCGGCAGGCTCTTCGGCGGCGTGCCGGTCAGCGCCTCGACGGTCGAGGTCGTCTCGCCGAGAACGGATTCGCGGAAGACCTGGTCGAGACCGAGCAGCAGTTCGGCGACGAAGGGCGGCAGACCGCCTGCCAACAGTGCCGCATGCTGTTGTTCCGGCGAGCGATGTCCGTAAGTGACTGGCCGTCCGAGCTGGGCGGAAAGCTCGGCGGCGACTTCCGCCATCGTCCAGGCGCGCGAACCCGTCAGGTGATAGGCGCGCTGCGACCACGGCCAGACTTCTTCCAGCAGGGCGGCGCGTGCCGCTCTTGCAATGTCGGCGGTGTCGATGAAATTCACCCGGCCGTTTCCGGCCGCGCCCGCCCATTGTCCGGTAGCGATCTCGGCCGCCGACCGTTTCAGGATATCGGGAAAGGCGGATGGCCGCAGCACGGTGGAGGCGACCGGCTGGCGCGCGAGATGCGCCTCGATCTCCATGTGCCAGGCGAAGGGGTTGAGCCGGGTTGCCGGGCCGAGTGCCGAGAGCTTGACGATATGGCGCACCCCGGCGCCAACGGCGGCATCGATCAATGCGATCTCGTTGGTCACCTGCCGCGCAGAGGTGCCATGCGAGAGAAACAGACGGTCCGCACCCGAAAGCGCTGACGCCAAAGTCTCCGGCCGGTCGAAATCGATGACGGCGATCTCCGCGCCTTCGGCTATGCCGGTGGCGTCGGGCCGGCGGGTCAGCGCCACCGGGGTCATGGGATCAGCGGTCAGAAGCCGGGTAAGTTCGGCGCCGACGCGGCCGGTGGAACCGGCGATTGCGATGCGGCTGGTCGAAGCGGATTGCAAAGATTCGTTTGGCATGGAGGCACAACCTATGTATCTTGGAACGACTGTTCCATTATAGTTGAGCCGATCGTTCCAAGATGTCAAGCGAGGATGCATGAGCGGAAAACCGCAATTCGACGAGGCTGCCGTTATCGATGCCGCCCTGATCGTCTTCTGGCGCCAGGGCTATGCGGCGGCCTCGATCAGCGACCTGACGGAGGCGACCGGCCTTTCACGCTCAAGCATCTATCAACGCTTCGGCGACAAGGACGGACTGTTTCGCGAGGCGCTGGCGGCCTATACGCGGCGCGTGCTTGCGCGCATGAACGGCGCCGAGGCGCCCTCCGCACGCGGCGCCGTCGAGGCGATCCTGCGCGGCTTCTTGCCGGAACAGCCGATAAGCCGTCCGGCCGGCTGCCTGATTGCCCGAAGCTGCGTGGAAAAGGGTGAGTTGAGCGCAGAAGGGCAGGCGGCGGCCCTGCAGGCGGCAGCCGATCAGCGGCAGATCTTCGCTGCGCTACTGCGCCAGGCGATTGCCGCGGGCGAGCTCAGTCGGGATGCGGATGTGGAGGCGCTCGCCTGGTACTATCTCGGCGTGCTGCAGGCAGTGCTGAATTTCCCGAATGCCGGCGCAGACAGCAACGCGCTCCATCATATGATCGATGTCGCGATGATGGCCTGGCCGCGCCCGTGAATCTCAAACGCCCGGCTGGGCGCCGAAATAGTTGAAATAGGCCCAGGCGATAGCGAAGAGGACCACGATGGTCAGCACCACGATCAGCTTGCGCAGCGCCGGGTTTATCTGGCGCGGGGGCTTCGGCTTGTTCGGCTTTTTGAATTTGATGACGTTGTCGTTCATGGCACGGTTCTAACCCGATTTTCTGGCGCAGGGCAATCGGCGGTCAGAGGAGACGGCGCTTTGCGAGATTGCCCATCAGCGCCGAGATGCCGAAGGTCCAGGGCGGGCATTCTGTGGAGAGGCGCACGGTATTGGCCAGCGTCCCAAGCCCCGCCGAGGAGATCTCGACGATATCGCCGATCTTGTGGGTAAAACCCTGGTTCTTGGCGTCGCGATCCTGCGTCGGTGCAAACAGCGTGCCGAGAAACAGCATGAAGCCGTCAGGATACTGGTGATGGGCGCCGCAGGTCTGCTTGACGAGATCGGCCGGGTCGCGGCTGATCTTCGACATCGAGCTTTTGCCGTGCAGCACGAAGCCGTCCTCGCCGGTTACCTTGAGGTCGAGTTCGGCCTTGCGCACGTCATCCAGCGTGAAGCTCTGGTCGAACAGGCGGATGAACGGGCCGATCGAGCAGGAGGCGTTGTTGTCCTTCGCCTTGCCGAGCAGTAGCGCCGAGCGGCCCTCGACATCGCGCAGATTGACGTCGTTGCCGAGCGTCGCGCCCTTGATCTCGCCGCGGCTGTTGACCGCGAGCACGATTTCCGGCTCCGGATTGTTCCAGGTGGAGATCGGGTGCAGGCCGACATCTGCGCCCCAGCCGACCGAGGACAGGACCGGCGACTTGGTGAAGACCTCGGCATCCGGGCCGATGCCGACTTCCAGATATTGCGACCACATGCCCTCTTCGATCAGCGCCTGCTTGACCTTGGCGGCTTCCGGCGAGCCGGCCTTGATATTGGCAAGGCTGCCGCCGATCAGCGCGCCGACGCGGTCACGGATCGAGGCGGCGCGGTCAGGATTGCCGGCCGCCTTTTCCTCGATGACGCGCTCGATCATCGACTGCGCGAAGGTGACGCCGCAGGCCTTGATCGCCTGCAGGTCGGCGGGCGCCAGGAGATAGGGCTTCGATGCATCGGGCTTGCCGATGCTGTTCTTGGAAACATCGTCGAGCGTGCCGATCGCTTCACCCTTCGCGGCGCGCACGAAGGCGGCCGGATCGTCCCGCTCGAGAAGCGAGCTCAGCGTCGGTGCATCCCTGGAGGTGATGTCGATCAGCTGTCCGTCGCGGATGGTGACGATCGACGGGCCTGAAACCTTGGGGTTCCAGACACGGCCGACGAAGAGACCGGCCGAGGCGGTGGCGTCGAGAAGCTGAGACATGATGAGCCCTCCAATGCTGATGAGCGATCGCTCATTTTATCATCTGATTGCCGCCCTCCAGCAGCGCCGGAAATCGATCACATTCGCTCCGCGGCGGCAAGGCCGGTTGCCGGAAAAACAGACTGCACGTTTGGTTGAAAGGCTAGATTTCGGACTTGCGGCAGAGCTCTCAGCGGCTAGGGTCGAGACCGGCTTTCAAACATGGACCCGGGGAGAGGAGGCCCCGTCCACAATGCTGAAATCTTTCGAACATGTCGGCATGACCGTCAGCAATATGGACCAGGCCGTTGCATTCTATTGCGATCTTCTCGGCCTGACGCTGCATCTCAGGAAAAAGACCGATGACGGCTCGGATCTCGCCTTTCTCGATGCCGGCGGCGGCATGCTGGAGATCATCGCGCCGGTGAACGGCGCCAAGCGGGCGGTCGATGTGCCCGACGACACCGCCGGGCTCCGCCATCTGACTTTCCTTTACGCAAGCGTCGACGAGACCTTTGCCAAACTCGAGGCGGCCGGCGTCGATCTCAAGGAGCGGCCGCGCTTCACCTACAATCCCGAAGTGCTGCACAAGGTGGCCTTCGTGCGCGATCCCGACGGCATCATCATCGAGCTTGCCGAGCGTAAAAACTAAAGCCCCGCGACAAGCAATTCTTGCTCGGATTTTACATGCGCAAGTAACGACTCCGTAAGTCTGCTCTGGCAGTCTCCTCTGTAGATTAAATTACATATTTCAGTTGGATACCATGAGCCGTAGCAAAGACGATTGGATCAATCAGCGCGCCTATTCCATCTGGGAAGAAGAGGGCCGCCCGCATGATCGCGGCGGCGCTCACTGGCAGCAGGCCGCCGCCGAATACGAGCAGCTGGAAAGAACACGCGCCTCGGCGGATGGAAACGAGCTGATCGAGATGCTGCGCCGCACCGGCCGGCTGATGCGCGCTGCCGAAAACGATGCTCTGCGCGTGGTCCGGCCGGAGCAGAAGCCGGCGCGCAAGGCCATCAAGCGCGCATAAAAATTCTCATATTGCGGGAACTTTAATTCTTCCTCCGCGTTTGACCGGATCGGTTTGCGCGGCTGGGAGGGCCTGATCCGCAATGCGAGCCATTCGCGTTCTCTCTACGATCATCACGCTTTTCATCATTCTCGGCCTCGCTTTCTTCTTCCTTGCCTGGAATTCGGAGATCGCGCCGCAGAAAGTCGCCGACCGGCAGCCGTTCGATCCCGCCTTGGTCGCCCATGGCGCCAGCCTTGCGGCGGTCGGAAACTGTATTGCCTGTCATACGGTTCCCGGGAAGGAGGCGTTTTCCGGGGGCCTGAAGCTGCCGACGCCTTTCGGGACGATCTATTCGACGAATATCACCCCGGATGAAGAGACCGGCATCGGTCTCTGGAGCGAGGCGGCCTTCCAGCGCGCCATGCGTCATGGCGTCGACCGGCAGGGGGAACACCTCTATCCGGCTTTCCCCTATGATCATTTCACCCGGGTCACCGACGAGGACAACAAGGCGCTCTATGCCTATCTGATGACGCGCACGCCGGTGAAGGCGACGGCGCCGAAGAACGAACTGCCTTTCCCGCTCGATGTCCGCCCGATCCTTGCCGGCTGGAAGCTGCTGTTCTTCGATGACGGCGCCTTTGCGCCCGATCCGCAGCAGAGTGATGAATGGAACCGCGGCGCCTATCTTGCCGAAGGTCTCGGCCATTGCGGCGCCTGCCATACGCCGCGCAATTCGCTCGGCGCTGAAGACAAGGCGAAGCATTTCGCCGGCGGCGAGGCCGAGGGTTGGCAGGCCTATGCGATCAATGCCGATAGCCGCGCGCCGATCCCCTGGGACAAGGATGCGATCGCCTTCTATTTGCGCCACGGCTATCACGAATTGCACGGCGTCTCGCGCGGCCCGATGGCGGAGGTCACCGGCAATCTCGCAGCGCTTCCGGATGCCGATGTCGAGGCGATCGCCACTTATGTTGCGTCCGGCATGGGCGAGCCGTCCGCCGATCGCGCCGCCAAGGGCGAGGAGCTGAAGAGGCAGTTCGGTTCGGAGGCCGATGGCATCGTCACCGCGGCCGTCGACGCCAAACCATCCGGCGATCTCGCTTCACATCCCGGCGCGCAGATCTACACGGCCACCTGCGCCAGCTGTCACGAGGCGGGCAAGAAGCCGCCCTTCGGCGGCATGAACTTCCACCTCAGCACCGCAGTCAACGCGCCGAACCCGCAGAACATCATCAACGTCACCCTGTTCGGCCTGCCGCCGGCCGATGGTCAGGCAAGCGCGGTCATGCCTGCCTTCGGCGGTGCATTGAACGACCAGCAGGTTGCCGATCTGCTCGGCTATCTCCGCCAGCGCTTCGCCGATGGCAAACCGGCCTGGGCCGATCTGCCGCAACAGGTGAGCCGCACCCGATCCGGCGATTATTTCGTCGCCGTCCGTCCTTCCGAAGGCATTGAAAGGGCGCCGTCCAATGTCGGCGCAAAGGCAGCGCAATGACGACACTCAATGTGAATGGACAGAGCCATCAGATCGACAGCGAGCCGGATACGCCACTGCTCTATGTTCTCAGAAATGATCTCGAGCTCAATGCCGCCAAGTTCGGCTGCGGTCTCGGCCAATGCGGCGCCTGCACCGTCATGGTCGATGGACAGGCGGTGCTTTCCTGCGTCACGCCGCTGATCGCGGTCGAGGGCAAGGAGATCGTCACCGTCGAGGGTCTCGGGACGATCGATAAGCCCGGACCGCTGCAGGCCGCCTTCATCGAAAAGCAGTCGGCGCAATGCGGCTACTGTATCGCCGGGATGATGATGAGCGCTGCGGCACTCCTGAAGCAGAACGCCAAGCCGAGCGACGACGAGATCCGCAACGCGCTGCGCACCAATCTCTGTCGATGCGGCACGCATATGCGCATTCTCGCCGCCATCCGGCGTGCGAGCGAGCTCATGGAGGCCGCCGAATTGCCGGCCGCAAACAGGAGTGCCGGCTGATGGATATTCTCACCAGGGACGAAATCACCCGCCGCGGCCTGCTTGCCGGAACCGGCGCCCTCGTCGTCAGCTTCTCCGTTGTCCGGGCCTTTGCGCAGGACGCGCCCGCTGCGGCACCTGACAAGCCGAAGCTGCCGGGCAGCCTTGATGACGACCGTTATCTCGATAGCTGGATCAGGATCGATGCCGACGGCAAGATCACCGTGTTCACCGGCAAGGCCGAGCTCGGACAGGGCATTCGCACGCCGCTGATCCAGGTGGCTGCTGAAGAGCTCGATGTCGAGCCTGGCGACATCACGCTGGTGACCGCCGATACGGGCCGCACGCCCGATGAAGGCTTCACGGCCGGCAGCCAGTCGATGCAGAACAGCGGCACGGCGATCCGCAATGCGGCGGCGCAGGTGCGCGAGATGCTGATCGCCGAAGCCGCGCGCCGCTTCTCGCTGCCGCCTGAGCAGCTGAAGGCGGAGAAGAAAGCGATCACCGGTCCCGATGGAAAATCGGCGACCTACGGCGAACTCGTCGCCGGGCAGTTTCTGCATGTCGAAGCGCAGCCAAAATCGAAGCTGAAGGCGCCGGATATGCTGCGCGTCATCGGCCGGGATGTGCAGCGCGTCGATATTCCCGGAAAGGTCACCGGCGGCGTTGCCTATGTTCAGGATCTGAAGCTGGAGGGCATGGTGCATGCCCGCGTCATCCGCCCGCCAAGCTATGGCGCAACGCTGAAGGAACTCGATGCGACGCCGATTGAAGCCATGCCCGGTGTCGTCTCGGTGATCCGCGACGGCAATTTCCTCGCCGTCGTTGCCGATCGCGAATGGCATGCCGTCAAGGCGATGCGCGCGCTGGAGAAAGTAGCCCACTGGGATGAACCGGCGACGCTGCCGGATCAGGCCGATCTCTACACCGTTCTTGTCGGCATGGAGAAAGAGGTCGGTACCGTGGCGGAATCGGGGGCACCCGCCTTCCCCAATGGCGCAACCTATGAGGCGACCTTCACGCGGCCCTATCATATGCATGGCTCGATCGGCCCCTCCTGCGGTGTGGCGCATCTGAAGCAGGACGGCACGATCGAGGTTTGGTCGCATACACAGGGTGTCTTTCCGGATCGCACCGCGATCGCTCAGATGATCGGCCTGCCTGAGGACAAGGTACGGGTCATCCATATGGAGGGCTCCGGCTGCTACGGCCATAACGGCGCCGATGACGCTGCCGCGGATGCGGCGCTGATCGCCATGAAAATCCCCGGCCGTCCGGTCCGTGTCCAGTGGATGCGCGAGCAGGAGCATGGCTGGGAGCCTTATGGGCCGGGTATGGTGACCAAGGTCAGGGCATCGCTCGACGCTTCTGGCAAGATCGACAACTGGACCTACGATCTCTGGAGCAACTCGCATGGCACCCGTCCCGGCGATGCCGGATCGCTGCTTGCCGGGCGCACCAAGGCCGATGCGGTGCCGCTGAAGCTGCCGAAGCTTTCGATCAATCCGAACGGCAATGGCGACCGCAATGCCGATCCCCTCTATGCGATCCCGAACAGGAAAATCCTCTGGCATTTCCTGCCGGATATGCCGATCCGCGTCTCGGCGCTCCGGGGGCTCGGCGCCTATGCCAATGTCTTTTCGATCGAGAGCACGATGGATGAGCTTGCGATCGCCGCCAAGGCCGATCCGGTCGAGTTCCGCCTGCGCCACCTTCAGGACAGCCGCGCCAGCGATGTCGTGAAAATGGCCGCGGAGAAATTCGGCTGGGGGCAGGGGGAGGTGCCGCAAGGTCATGGTCGCGGCTTTGCCTTCGCGCGCTACAAGAACCACGCCGCCTATCTGGCGCTGGCGCTCGAAGCGCGCATCGAGCCCGAAACCGGCCGCGTGCAGGTGCTCCGTGCCGTTGCCGCCATCGACAGCGGCCAGGCGGTCAACCCTGATGGCATCCGTAACCAGACTGAAGGCGGCATCCTGCAATCGATCAGCTGGACGCTCTATGAGCAGGTCACCTTCGACCGGACACGGATCACCAGCACCGACTGGTCGAGCTATCCGATCCTGCGCTTTGCGAGCGTCCCTGAAAGTATCGAGGTGCATGTGATCCACCGCCCCGGCCAGCCCTTCCTCGGCACCGGCGAGGCGGCGCAGGGGCCAACCTCGGCAGCCGTCGCCAACGCCATCCGCAACGCGACGGGCAAGCGCCTGACCGATCTGCCGCTGTCGCGCAGCCGCGTACGTCAGGCGGCGGGTTTGGGATAATAAGAGCTCAGCGGCCCGTGCTGCGATAGCGGTCGCGGGCCGAAGGCTTGGCCGTCGGTGATTTCAGGCGAAAGCGAACCAGAACCTCGGCGCCATCGAGCGAGGCGCGCGTGCGCTCCAGCTCGTCGCGTTCGCGGACGGCCTGTATCCAGTGTTCGGCATCATGTCCGCTCAGGTGGCCGGAAAGTTCCCAAAGCGCATAGGCGCGCTTGGCGATCCACTCGTCTCTGGCATCGGCCATCACGTTCTCCAGCAATGATTTAATGAATGGATGTCGCTTCCGAAAATTCGGTCTCGCCGAGCATTTCCAGCAGATGGCACCGGGCGCGATTGACCCGGCTCTTGATCGTGCCGATTTCACAATTGCAGATGACCGCCGCCTCTTCATAACTAGCGCCCGAAACGACGAGGAGAAGGGCGACGCGATGCGTGTTGCGCAGTTTGGCGATCGCCGCCTGGACATCGAGCGCCCGCATCGCCCAGTCCTGCGTCGATTTCACCGGCAGCTGGTAATCGCTGAGATCGTCGACGGAGCCGACCGGCTCGCGCCGGCGACGCCGGTAGGCGCTGCAATAGGTGTTGCGCATGATGGTGAAAAGCCAGGATTTCAGGCTGGTGCCATCGTGAAACTGGTCCATATGCCCGAGCGCCCGCGACAGCGTCTCCTGCACAAGATCGTCGGCATCGTTCTCTCCGCGCTCGAAGCGCCGGGCGAAAGATTTGAGGGCGGGAAGAAGAGAGACGATTTCGGCCTGGTGGCCGGACAAGGCAACTGCAGTCTGGGTCATGGCGGTTTCCTTCTGGTGGAAGGGTAATGCCGCTTGATGGGCCGCGTTCCGGGGGATGTGCCGTTGGGTACGAAAGCGTACTGCGATTTATTGGCCGGCGGCCGAAAATGACGGCTGCAGGCCGGAAAACAAGAAAGGCGCGGCTTGTGGCAGCGCCTTTCCGTTGTCCCTAGGGGACGTTCTTAGACTTCGCTGTAAGCAGCGAGTGCTGCAGCAACTGCCCCGACCTGAGTGTCGTTCATCGCCTGAATCTGCCCCGAGGTGAAGGCCTTCAGCGGGTCTTCGTCGAGGGCGGCAATATCCTCGGCGGCGATGCCGGAGATTGCCTTGACGTCGATTGCTGCGATGTCTTCTTCGGAGAACTCCTTGAGGTCTTCAGGCGACATGGCGGCGATCTGAACAGCGCTGAACTTTCCAGTCTGTTCCGACGTGAAGCCGCCGATCTGCTCCGCCGACATCCCGGTGATCTGGGAAGCCTTGAGGCCGGTGACAGCCGTTGCACTGAGCTTGCCGATCTGGGCTGCGGTGAGGCCAGCGATCTGCGTATCGCTCAGGGCGCCAACCTGGGCAGCGGACAGCTTGCCAAGCTGCTCGTCGCCGAATTCACCGAGCTGTTCGGCCGTGAAGCCAGCCATCTGCTTGACGGTGATCGCGCCGATCTGATCGAGCGTCAGCTTGCCGATCTGGGCGGTGCTCAGCTTGCCGATCGCCTCGTTGGTCAGGCCAGCGACCGCGGTCTTGGTGATGGCAGGCAGTGCTTCTTCGCTAAGGCCGGTGATGTTGTCGGCGTCGAAGCCGGCGGCCTGTGCCGCCGTCAGGAGACCTGCCTGCGTTGCCGTCAGGCCACCGACCTGTTCATCGTCCATGGCAGCGATCTGCGTTGCCTTCAGACCCGCCGTTGCGGTGTTGCTCAGCTGACCGATCTGTTCAGCGGAGAGACCACCGATCTGCGTAGTGTCCAGAGCGCCGACCTGTACCGCAGAGAGAGCGCCCATCTGCGTGCTGGTGAACTTGCCGAGCTGCGCGTCCGAGAAGCCCGCCATCTGGGTCGACAGCAAGCCGGCGATCTGTTCGGGGGTGATTGCGCCGATCTGTGCCTCGGTCAGAACATTGATCGCATCCGTCTTCAGGCCGTTGATGGCTTTCGGGCTGATCGCACCAATTTCATCGGCCGAGAATTTCTTGATGTCGCCAGCCGTCAGTGCACCGACCTGAACCGCAGACAGCGCGCCGGCTTGAGCCAGGCTCAGTCCTTCGAGCTGGAGGTCGGTCATGGTGCCGATCTGGGTTGCCTTCAGTCCAGCAAGAGCGGTGTTGTTGAGCTTGCCGATCTGTGCAGGCTTGAGGGCGCCGATCTGCTCGTCGGTAAGAGCACCAACCTGAGCGGCAGTCAGAGCGCCGATCTGCTCGTCGCCGAGCTTGCCGATCTGGTCCGCCGTGAGGGCGGTGATCTGCTTCACCGTGATCGCACCGATCTGTCCAGGCGTGACCGCCGCAAGCTGGTCGTCGTCGAGCTTTGCAAGTGCCTCGTTCGTAAGGCCCGGGATGGCCTTTGTGCTGATGGCGGCCACGCCAGTTGCAGAGAGACCGACGATGTTGTCGACGTTAAAGCCGGCAGCCTGAGCGGCCGTCAGCAGGCCAGCCTGGGTGTCGGTGATGCCGCCGACCTGCTCATCGTCCATGGCAGCGATCTGGGTTGCCTTGAGGCCCCCGAATGCCGTGTTGCTGAGATAGCCGATCTGATCATCAGTAAGGCTGTCGATCTGACCGGTGGTCAGTGCGCCGGTCTGAGCTGCAGTCAGTGCGCCCATCTGCTCTTGGTTGAACTTGCCGCCGATCTGACCTGCCGTGAAGGCAGCGATCTGCTGGGTCGTCATCGCGCCGATCTGGCCGGCGGTCAGCTTGCCGACCTGGCTTTCGGTCAGAGCTGTAACGGCGTCGGTCTTCAGACCGCTGATCGACTTGGTGTTGATCAGTGCAACGGCCGTGTCAGAGAGCTTGGTGACATTGGTAGCGGTGAAGCCACCGACCTGAGCCGCCGTCAGCAGGGCAACCTGGGTGTCGCTGATGCCACCGACCTGAGTGTCGGTCAGTGCAGCGATCTGCGTCGCCTTGAGGCCGGCAACAGCCTTGTCGCTGATCTTGCCGATCTGGGCAGCAGTGAGATCGCCGAACTGCTCGTTCGTGAGCGAACCGACCTGAGCTGATGTCAGCGCGCCGAGCTGCTCATTGCTGAACTTGCTGAGCTGATCTGCGGTGAAGGCGGTGATCTGCTTGGTGGTCAGAACAGCAACCTGGGCCGGCGAAAGCGCGCCAATCTGTTCTTCGCTGAACTTCGCGAGGGCCTCGTTGGTAACGCCAGTGATCGACTTCGTGCTGATCTTGGCAATGGCCGCTTCAGACAGGCCAGTGACGTTGCTGGCGGTAAAGCCGGCGGCCTGAGCTGCCGTCATGACAGCAGCCTGGGTGTCGCTGATGCCGCTGACGACCTCATCCGACATCAGGGCAATCTGCGTTGCCTTGAGACCTGCGAAGGACTTGTCGCTGATCTTGGCGACCTGGTCATTCGTCAGCTTGCCGATCTGGCCGTCCGTCATGCTGCCAACCTGAGCGGCCGTGAGGCCCGCCATTTGATCGTCACCGAAATCCTCGATCTGGCTATCGGTGAAGGCAGCGATCTGCTTGGTGGTCATTGCACCGATCTGGGCGCTGGAGAGCTTGCCGACCTGATCACCTGTCAGCGCGGCAACTGCCTCATTGCTCAGGCCGGTGATCGACTTGGTGCTGATCGCGGCAATTTCGTCGAGCGAGAACTTCTTGATGTCGTCGCCCGAGAAACCTGCGAGCTGAGCGGCCGACAGAGCGCCGGCCTGAGAAATGCTCAGGCCTTCGAGCTGCGTGTCGGTCATTGCCGAGATCTGCGTCGCCTTCAGACCGGCGACAGCCTTGTCGCTGATCTTGCTGAGCTGTTCGGCAGAAAGCTTGGCGACCTGCTCGTTGGTAAGCGAACCAACCTGAGCAGCCGACAGAGCGGCGATCTGTTCGTTGCCGAGCTTTTCGATCTGGCCCGGCAGGAGGCCGGCGATCTGTTTGGTGGTCAGAGCAGCGATCTGGCCGGGGGTCACTGCGGCGAGCTGGGTGTCGCTAAGCTTTGCCAGTGCCTCATTCTTCATGCTGCCGATGACCTTGGTGCTGATGGCAGCGATAGCGTCACCTGACAGGTCGGTGATGTTGGTATCGGAGAGGCCCGTCACCTGGGCTGCGGTCAGCAACGCGGTCTGTGTTTGCGAGAAGCCCGAAACCTGTTCGGCAGTCATCCCGGTGATCTGCGTTGCCTTCAGACCAGCGATGGCCTTGTTGCTCAACTGACCGATCTGCTCTTTCTTCAGGCCATCGATCTGGGTGTCGGCCAGTACGCTTACCTGAGCAGCCGACAGAGCGCCGGTCTGATCGGCATCGAGCTTGCCCAACTGTGCAGACGTAAAGCCGGCCATCTGCTTGGTGGTCAGGACGGCTATCTTCTCTTTGCCGATCTGTGCGAGCTGATCGTCAAGCAGAGCGCCAATCGCATCGGGGGTCAGGCCCACAATCGCCTTGGCGGTGATCGCACCGACTTCGTCAGCCGAGAACTTCTTGATGTCTTCGACCGACAGAGCCGCGACCTGAGCAGCCGACAGCGCGCCGGCCTGAGAAATGCTCAGACCTTCTAGCTGCTCGTCGGTCATGGCAGAGATCTGCGTTGCCTTCAGACCGGCAACGGCCTTGTCGTTGATCTTGCTGATCTGCTCGGCGGAAAGCTTGGCAATCTGGCCGTCGGTCAGCGAGCCAACCTGGGCGGCCGACAGGGCGGCGACCTGGTCGTTGTCGAGGCTGCCGATCTGCTCGTCTGTCATGCCCGCGATCTGCTTGGGTGTCAGAGCAGCGATCTGCGCGGTGGTCACCTTGGCGAGTTGGTCTACGCCGAGAGCGGCCAGCGTCTCGGCCTTCATGCTGCCGATGACCTTGGTGCTGATGGCGGCAATGGCATCGCCCGCCAGGTCTGTGATGTTGGTGGCGGTGAAGCCGCCAACCTGCGCTGCCGTTAGAAGCGCGGTCTGCGTTTGAGAGAAGCCGGAAACCTGTTCGGCAGTCATGCCGGTGATCTGCGTTGCCTTCAGGCCGGTGATGGCCTTGGTGCTCAGCAGGCCGATCTGCTCGTCCGAGAGGCGGTCGATCTGGGTGTCGCTCAGCGCGCCGACCTGTGCGGCTGACATCGCGCCCATCTGGTCAGTGGTAAACTTTTCGACCTGGGCCGGGATGAAGGCCGTCATCTGCTTGGTAGTGATGGCGGCGAACTGTTCCTTGCTGATGGCGGCGAGCTGGTCTGTGCCCAGAGCGGCAATGGCATCGTTGGTCAAGCCGGGGATCGCCTTGGTGGTGATCTTGGCGATGGCGTCTTCGTCCAGGCCTGTGACGTTGGTTGCGGTGAAACCAGCAACCTGCGCCGCGGTCAGGAGAGCAGTCTGCTCCGGCTTGAAGCCTGCAACCTTGGTTGCATCAAGCGCGCCGATCTGCGCTGCCTTCAGGCCGGCAACAGCCTTGGTGCTCAAAGCGCCAATTTGTTCAGCGGAAAAGCCGACGATCTTGGTGCTATCGATAGCACCAACCTGCGCTGCCGTCAGTGAAGCCGTCTGTGTCGGATCAAGTTTGCCGAGCTGCGCGGAGCTCAACGCGCCGATCTGCTTCGTGGTCAGGGCCGCGATTTGGTCGGTGGTGAGCTTGGCGATCTTGTCGTCCGTGAGGGCTGCGACCGCGTCGGTGTTGAGGCTGGCAATGGCCTTGGCGCTGATTGCGCCGATGTCGTCAGCCGAGAACTTGGCGATGTCGTCCACGCCGAGCGAACCGATCTGAGCGGCGCTCAGGCCCTTGATCTGGTCGGAGGTCAGGTTTTCGACCTGGTCGGGAGACAAAGCGGCCAACTGCGTCGTGCTGAAGGCGGCGATCTGGGCGTTTGTCAGATCCTTGAACTTGGCGGCATCGATTGCTCCGAGCTGAGCGGCGCTGAGGCCGCCGATCGCTGCTGTCGAGATGGCGCCGAGCTGGCTGGAGTCGAGCTCGCCGACATCTTCGGCTTCGAAGGCAGCAACCTGGGTCTTGTTGAGAAGTTTCAGCTGGTCGACGGAAAATGCTGCGACGTCGTCCTTCGTGAAGGCTTTGATGGTCGTCGCGGAAAGAGCTTTGACTTGATTTGCGGTGAGAGATGTAACGATCGAGGTCATGAAACGTGCCCTTGCACTGGCGTTAGCGGTGACAGTGTTTTCGTCCGCGCGTCGCTCCCAAGAAGCTGACACATTCCCCAAACTGCAAACACGAGGGTTCGTGCCGTGCACAACTGCAAGGCCGATCGGCTAAGACGAAATTTTTCGGAAGACATCGCTCGAAAGAGCAATTGCTTAGGACAAGCATCATGCACCGGCGACTTCAATAAAGTCGTCGTTTCCTAAACCGGTGATGTCCGGCAGGGTTGCCGCACATCTCTAGCCTTGGTTTTTCAGAAGACCCCCACGGCCGAAGACACGATTACGGCTCAACCACTAATTATGGGTTAATGCGCACTTAATGCTAGTAGGGATTGGGAGGCCCAAAAGTCTAACTTCTTGGATTACCCCAAAAAAGGGCAGTATAAATTCTTGTGTTATTTTTATAACACTGAAAAGGATATGGATATTAATATCTATTGAATTATGAGCTACTGATTCAGCCGCGACAATGCCACTCCGAGCAACCTGCGGTACTCCTCTTCCGCCGCGCCATAGGAGCCGTTCGCCTCTTCCATCAGGCCGCGGCGGCTGAGGATGGTGATCTGGCCGCGATTGGCGCGAACAAGGCCTTTTCCCTCGAGAATATGGAGTGCGACAGTGATGCCGGGGCGGCGGACACCCAGCATGACGGCGAGGAATTCGTGGGTCAGCGAGATGGTATTGCCGTCCATGCGGTCATGGACCATCAACAGCCAGCGCGCGAGTCGTTCTTCGAGTTTCGCATGGCCGTTTGCCAGCACGGTCGACGACATTTGCGCCAGAAAGGCCTGAACATAAGCAAGCAGCTTGGCGCGCAGCGTGGCGCTCGTGTCGATTGCCGCTTGCAGCGCTGCAGAGGTGATTCGGTAGCCTGTGCCGGAGACCTGCATGAAGGTCATGTTCGGGGATTGCTCGCCGCCGAGGACGATCGCGGCCCCGGTCATTCCCTCGCGTCCGGCAATGCCGACCTCGATGTCCCGCCCGCCCGAGAGGCGGGCGACGATCGAGGCGAGACCTGATTCCAGGAAGATGACGAAATCGACCGGCACATGCGCCTTTTCGATCTGGTAGGGGATATCGAGCGTCACGAATTCGAGATGCGGGGAAAGAAGTGCCAGATCGCTGGCATCGAGGCTTTTCAGCAGTTCATTGCGGTAGTGGCGCTCTTCAGTCGGCATTCTCGTCCCCACGGCCGGCGGGGTAAAGCCGACTCGATTGAAAAGGAACCTACCGCCTTGAAATTGCAGTACAACCGACTGTCTCTTACCGTACAAAGATGAGCGATCGCCGGAATGGAACAACATCACCGGTTTTGAAGTTCGACACCCAAAGAACGGAGTGTCCGGCGTGGCGGCGAGAACGTTCCATCGATATGCGCGATCACAGGATGTGCCTAACACAGCCGTGCGCCTGATCCTGCGGGTCATCGAGGATAGTGTCGTCGCCGATGTCGAATGGCCGGCAAATGCCGAGACGGATGGAGGAAACTATCTCTACCCGACCTATGTGCCGCTGGCGATCGAGCGGGCCGAGGATGTCCGTGTGCACTACGGATTCATCGAGGTCGCGGTCGTGACCGGCAATCCGGATCTCTGGAACGAAGCTTGGGGCAGCCTGGTCTGATCAACGGATTTTCCAGCCTAGCACGCGCTCATATTCGGCTTCCGTGCGGCCATAGCTGCCATTGGCCTGCTGCTTCAGGCCCTCGCGGTCGATGATGGTGATCTCGGAGCGGTGCGAGCGGATCAGCCCCTTGCCCTCCAGCATATGCAGCGCGACGGTGACACCGGGGCGGCGCACGCCGAGCATGATCGACAGGAACTCATGGGTCAGCGCCAGTTTCTGCCCCTCGATGCGATCATGAACCATGAGCAGCCAGCGGGCCAGCCGGTTTTCCAGCACGGTATGGCCGTTGGTCCAGGCGGTCGAGGCGACCTGCAGGTTCAGCGCCCGGGTGAAGCGGCCGAAATGGCGGCGCATCTGCGGCCGGGCGTCCATCAGTTCCATGAGCTCCCCGGACCGTATGCGATAGGCCTCGCCGGGGATCTGGATATAGGTCTTGAATGGCCCCTGGTCGTCCCAGAGCACCAGTGATGAGCCGACAAAGCCTTCCCAGCCGATGACGCCGACTTCGATATCGCGGCCGCGCGACATCGAGGCGATGGTCGAGGCGAGGCCGCTTTCCATGAAATAGGCAAATTCCAGCGGCTGGTTGGGCTTCTCCACCTCTTCGCCGAGCGGCAGTAAGACGCGCTCCAGCAGCGGCTCCAGCTTGGCGAAATCGGCGGCTGGCAGCGTCGAAATCATGAAATTCCGGAAGATCGCTTGCCGGGTATTCACAGTTCAAAGCTCCAGAAGTGCGTAGGCCTTGCCCGTCGGTTTCTCGATATGGGCAGCAACGTTGAAAACAGGGGCACCGCCCGGTGTGCGGCCCTCATAGGTGCCGCGATGGGCATGGCCGTGGACGACGGCATCGACCTTGAAACGGTCGATGGTCTCGGCAAGACGCGAGGAGCCGAGGAACGGATAGATTTCCAGCGGCTCTCCGGCCACAGTCTCGGCGATCGGCGCATAATGCAGGATCACCATGGATTTTTCGGCGCGCACCTGGCGCATGGCGTTTTCCAGCCGCATCGATTCCTCGACACTTTCGGCCACCATCGCCTTGATGGCGCTTTCGCCGAAAGAGCCCAGCATGTGGCGGCCGAAGCCGCCGGCAAAGCCCTTGACGCCGACGAAGCCGACGCCCGAAATCTCGGCGGCCTGGCCGTTGAGAAGCTTGACGCCGGCACCCGTCAGGATCTGCGTCACGTCATCGACCGAGCCGCTTTCATGGTCGTGATTGCCAAGCACGGCGACAACGGGAACGGTGCAGCTGCGCAGGTCGGCTGCAAGCAGTTCCGCTTCCTTCGGTTTGCCGAGATCGGTCAGGTCGCCGGCCATGACGAGAACGTCGGCGACGCTCGATATTTCGCCGAACAGCTCCTTGTAGGATTTCCCGCCGTCTTCCTTCACGTGCAGGTCGGCGACGGCGGCGACGCGGACCTTTCTATTCTTCTCAGCCATCTCGATCTTCCCATTCGCCACGGGGCTGGCCCTCGCCGCCGACATCGGCAAAGCCCCATTCCTTGACGTCTATTTCGAAATCGACGCGCGAATACATGCGGCCGCGGCAGATGCGCATCTGCGGCAGGGGCAGTTCGCGCTGGGCGGCCAGACGCTCCAGGAGTTCGTCGAGCAGCCATTGCGGAACCTTGTCGCGCTCGGTCGGGTAGATCCAGCGGAAGTTCAAAATGGCGATCAACAGCACTTCCCAGTGCACTTCCATGTATCCGAGCAGCTTTCGCCAATCGATCTTGTCATGGGCGCGCAGGATGACATGGGCGATGTCGGCGCCGTCATAGCGGTGGCGCAGCTGCACGAAGAATTTCGACCATAGCAGCTCGGTCGGACTGATGATCCAGACCGGAGAACCGCACATTTCCACCTGCCGGGCATCCTGAAACCAGTCGTCGCCGACCGGCATGGTGCCGTTGGTCGAGGCGAAGATCACGTCGAAGAAGTGCTTGCCCTTGAAGACCTTGCCGAGCCAGCGCTCGTCTTCGACCTCGACGACATAGCCCTTCTCCTTGAAATGTCCGAGGATACGGCCGTAGTCGCCTGCCTTGCAGAAGATGTCGAAATCCTTCGTCTGCCGGGTAATGCCGGTATAGGCGCAGACCGCATAGGTGCCGGCGACCAGGAACGGGATCTTGCAATCGACAAGTTCGCGCACGGCATCGGCGACGAAGGGCTCTGCGTCCGGATCGATCAGCTGCGGAACGGCCCGCGCCTTCATCAGCGCCGGGTTCGCCTTGCCTTTCTTTGTCGCTGTCGCCGTGGTGTTCATCACCCGTCCTTTGCGTCACAAACCGGCATGTCCGGCCGAACGGAAGGCCCGTCTCAGAGCAGGACCTGTTCAAGGCGGATCGGAGGACGGCGCTTGGCAGCCATCAGCAGATCCAGTTCGATCGACGACGGGCCGAAGCGCGAGAAGAGGTCTTCTGCCTGGTCATCTTCCAGGCCATATTTTTCCGCAAATTCGCTCAGACTGTAGGGACGGCCACGCAGGGTGCGGCCGCGGCGTTCGGTTTCACGGATCTGTGTCATGAGATAATTCTCCCCAGGCTCGTTGAGGAGAAGGAACCGGCGAGGCGGACAAAAGTTCCCTGTGGATGACGCGTCGAGTTGTGCCGGGGTGAGGCTGCACGTGCAGGAAGCGTTAACGCGCAGCCCCGATAATCGCGCAGGTTTAGGCGCTTGGAGACAAGACGTGAAGCGCAGTGATATCAGGCAGTTCTACATGCGGCATCGGGTTTCGATACACGATCTTCTCATCCTCATAGCGGCGATGTTCGTCGTCGCCTATGTCGCCTTCGAGGTCGATATCTTCGTCACCGAAGGCGCGGTCAGCGCGGCCGAGGAGACGATCGAGCTCGATGAGGCGCTGATGCTGGGCGGGCTGCTCGCCGTCGGCATGCTGGTCTTTGCCGTGCGCCGCTACATCGACCAGAAGCGTGAGACGGCGCGCCGCATCGTTGCCGAGCGCAAGGCACGCGAACTGGCCTTTCAGGATCCGTTGACGGGTCTCGCCAACCGGCGCCAGTTCGACGACGCGCTGCGCGTCGCGGCTTCCTCGCCGCCGGCGGCCGGCCAGCAGCACGGCATTTTCCTGCTCGATCTCAACGGTTTCAAGAAGATCAATGACAACTATGGCCACGGCGCCGGTGACGAGGTGCTGCTGATCGTCGCCCAGCGCCTTCTTTCCGCAGTGCGGCCCGGCGATCTCGTCGCCCGTCTCGGCGGCGATGAATTCGTCATCCTGGCGCCGCATCTCTTGGGCGCCGAAGCCGCGACGACGCTCGCGATGCGCATCGTCCAGGCCTTTGCCGATCCGATCGCCACCGGCACGATCATCCACCAGATCGGCACCGGGATCGGCATCTCGCTCTATCCGCGGGATGGCGAACAGCCGAGCGAACTGGTGCGAAAGGCGGATGTCGCGCTCTACCGCGCCAAGGGCGAGCAGCGCTCGGCGATCCGCTTCTTCGAAGAGGAAATGGATCTGCTCCTGAAGGAGCGGGGCCGCATGGAAGTGGCGCTACGCAAGGCGATGGCGGACGGCGCCATCGAACCGCGCTTCCGGCCCTCCTTCGATCTCAACACCGGGGAAGTGACCGCTTTCGAGGCCGTGCCCTATTGGGAAATGGAAGAGACAGAAGTGCCCGTCGAGCGCTTCCTGGCAATCGCCGAAGAGACCGGCATGATCCATGCGCTGTTCGAAAGCGTGCTCAAACGCGCCTGCGCCGGAGCGCGCAACTGGCCGCCCGAAACCAGGTTGTCGATCGATATCTTCCCCGGTCAGCTGCGGGATGCCAATCTCGGCCAGACCATCCTGTCGATCCTGAAGACCTGCAATTTCGATCCCCACCGGCTGGAAGTGGAAATCGCCGAGGCAACGCTGGTGCGCGATTTCGAGACCGCCAAGCAGGCGCTGGCGCCACTGCGCGAAACCGGCGTGACGATGACGCTCGACCATTTCGGCACCGGCTATTCCAATCTCTACCACATCCAGGAATTCAAGCTCGACAAGGTGAAGATCGACCGGCGCTTCACGGAAAATCTGAACGACGACCGTTCGGCGCGGATGATGCGGGCGCTTGCCGGTCTCGGCCATGGATTGGGGCTGACGGTGACCGCCGATGGCATCGAGGGCGACGCCTCGCCGCTGATCTCCTCGGGCATCGAACATGGCCAGGCGGTGACCGCTCTGGTGACCGTCGACGAGGCGGCGATGCTCTTCCGCAAGGCCAGCGTGTAGCGGTTCGAAGGCGTCCCGGTACACGCCTTCCTCCCGGAAATGTCAGAAGAGAACTGAAAAATATCCGCAATTCCGCGGATCGTTTGCTTTCATTGTCAGCGCTTTGCCCTTATCTTGGGCCATCCTTGTCGATGTTATAGGCTTCTTTTGTTAGTCGAAATCATTATCGTGGTATTGCTCACCGTTCTGAACGGTGTGCTCGCCATGTCCGAACTTGCTGTCGTTTCTTCCCGTCCCGCCCGTCTTAAAGTTCTCGCCGATCACGGAAGCCGGGGCGCTACCCAAGCTATCAGACTTGCTGAAAATCCCGGACGCTTTCTGTCCACCGTGCAGATCGGCATCACGCTGGTCGGCGTTCTCTCGGGTGCCTTTTCGGGCGCCACC
The DNA here is from genome assembly GCF_057808655.1 of Rhizobium sp. FG96. Lineage (NCBI taxonomy): Bacteria > Pseudomonadati > Pseudomonadota > Alphaproteobacteria > Hyphomicrobiales > Rhizobiaceae > Rhizobium > Rhizobium sp. FG96. Next base: position 371,037 of record NZ_JBMDIL010000002.1, read on the forward strand.
CTCGGTGGCCGCCTGACACAGTGGCTCTCCGAGCAGGGCGTTGGCCCCGCACTCTCCGATGCGCTCGGCGTCGGTACCGTCGTCGTCGCCATCACCTATCTGTCGCTGATCGTCGGCGAACTCGTGCCGAAGCAGATCGCCCTGCGTGAGCCGGAAGCGGTTGCCGCCAAGGTGGCGCCGGCCATGGTCGTGCTGTCGAAATTCGCGCTGCCGCTCGTCTGGCTGCTCGATGCATCGGGCAAGCTGGTGCTGAGGCTGCTTGGCCAGTCCGGCAAGGTCAGCGATGGCGTGACCGACGAAGAGATCAAGACCGTTCTTGCCGAGGCGCAGAGCGCCGGCGTTATCGAGAGCGAAGAATCGGCAATGATTTCAGGCGTTATGCGCCTGGCCGACCGCACGGCGCGCGCGCTGATGACGCCGCGTCGCGATGTCGAGGTCGTCGATATCGACGACACTCCGGAAGAAATCCGCAAGCAGCTGCAAGAGACGCGCCGTTCGCGCGTTCCGGTGCGCCGCGGCAGTTCCGACGAAGTCTTCGGCGTGCTCTTCGTCAAGGATTACTATGACGCGATGAACAGCAACGGCCATGCGGATATCCAGGCGCTGGCCCACGAAGTCCCCGTCATCTCGGACCTGTCGACCGCCACCCACGCGATCCAGGCGATCCGCAAGTCGCCGGTTCATATGGTGCTCGTCTATGACGAATACGGCCATTTCGAAGGCATCATCTCGTCCGGCGACATCATGGAAGCGATCATGGGCGCGTTGCTCGAAGGTCCGTCCGAAGAGCAGGCGATCGTTCGCCGCACCGATGGTTCCTACCTCGTTTCCGGCTGGACGCCGATCGACGAATTCGCCGAGTTCATGAGCTTCAAGCTTGATGACGACATCGAGTTCCAGACGGTTGCGGGCCTGATCCTCGAGGAACTGAAGCACCTGCCGGAACTCGGCGAGAGCTTCGTCAAGAACGGCTGGCGCTTCGAGGTCATCGATCTCGACGGCCGCCGCGTCGACAAGATCCTCGTCTCGGCAGAGGTCGAGGAAAGCGAAGCGCGGTCGGCCTGACGCCGGCCGCCTGTGGAAATCTTACCCGGCTTACCGCGCTGCTTCACGTCCGCCTAAAACGCGGCTAGGTTTCTGCAACCCTGAATGCAGGAACCTCGATGCAAGACTTGCGACGTTTCTTAGCCAAGCCTGCAGCGGTGGCGATCGTGCTCTTTGCGCGCGCCATCACCGCCGTGCGTGCCATCTGGTCGGGCGAGGGGCTGCCGCCCCGCCGCTGCGTCTATTTTGCCAATCATTCCAGCCATGGCGATTTCATTCTCGTCTGGGCGGTGCTGCCGCCCCGGATGCGGCGGCGCGCCCGGCCGGTCGCTGGTGCCGAATACTGGCTGAAGTCATCGCTCAGCACCTTCATCGGCCGCGATGTCTTCAACTCGGTGTTGATCCAGCGTGACAGGGAGCACCGGACCGAGGACCCGATCGAGCAGATGGCAGCGGCGATCGACAGCGGTTCGTCGCTGATCGTCTTTCCCGAAGGCACGAGAAATCAGACCGAGGAGCCGCTCCTGCCCTTCAAGAGCGGCATCTTCCATCTCGCCGAGGCGCGGCCGGAGCTCGATTTCGTGCCCGTCTGGATCAACAATCTCAACCGCGTCATGCCGAAGGGAGAGATCGTGCCGATCCCGCTGATCTGCACCGTCACCTTCGGCAGCCCGATGCGGCTTGAGCCGGGAGAGGCCAAGGAGGCATTTATCGAGCGGACGCGCGCGGCATTGCTGGCGCTGTCTCCCAAACATGCAGGGGCTGCGGAATGAACGAGGCTCAATCCGATCTCATCACCCTGGTTCTCGGCATCTTTGGCATCCTGATCGTCGCTTCGGCGGTCGGCTATGTGCTGCAGAAGAAATTCTCGCCCGACGGTGCAAACAGCGCCATCGAAAACCTGAATGCCCGCATCAAGGCCTGGTGGATCATGGTGATCTTCATCGGCATCGCCTTCCTGGCGGGCCGGGCGGGCGTCATCATCCTTTTCGCCTTCTGCTCGTTTGCGGCTCTGCGCGAATTCATCACACTCACGAACACCAAACGGGCTGATCACTGGGCGCTGGCGTCGGCCTTCTTCGTGGTCCTGCCGATCCAGTACTATCTGCTTTGGGCGGAGGAATACGGCATCTATTCCATCTTCGTGCCCGTCTATGCCTTCCTGCTGATGCCGATCGTCTCGGTGCTGCGCGGCGATACCGAGCGCTTCCTGATCCGCATTGCCGAAGTGCAATGGGCGCTGATGATCTGCGTCTTCTGCGCCTCGCACGTGCCGGCACTGCTGACCTTGACCATCCCGGGTTACGAGGGCCGCAATGTGCTCCTCATCGCCTTCCTGGTCATCGTCGTGCAGCTTTCCGACGTGCTGCAATATGTCTGGGGCAAGCTGTTTGGCCGCACCAAGATCGCCCCGAAACTCTCGCCGTCGAAGACGGTCGAGGGCTTCGTCGGTGGCGTGGCGAGCGCCACGCTGATCGGTGCGGCGCTCTGGTGGATTACCCCGTTCACGCCCTTCCAGGCCGGCCTTCTGGCGCTGATCATCACGCTGATGGGCTTCTTCGGCGGCCTCGTCATGTCGGCGATCAAGCGTGACCGGGGCGTCAAGGACTGGGGCCATATCATCGAGGGCCATGGCGGTCTGATCGATCGTCTCGATTCCGTCGTCTTCTCGGCGCCGATCTTCTTCCACCTCGTCCGCTACTGGTGGTCGCTGACATGAGCGGCCTCGTCGCGCGGCTTGGCCGAAGCAGCGCCGTCCATGTTGCCTTTGCCTTCGTGGCGATGGGGAGCTGGGCGCTGTTTGCCAACCGCGCCTATCCACTGCCGCGCATGCTCCTGGCAGGTCTGGTGCAAGGCGCACTGTCGGGCTGCCTGACGCTGTTTCTGAAGCGCGTGGTCGAGAGACTGTCGGCGATATTCTCCGGCCCGCTTCGCCTCGTCGCGCCGCCGGTGATCGCCTTGTTGGGTTCGGCGACGCTGCTCGTCACCTTCCACTCGCTGAGCGGCACGCCTGAAATTCTGAAGACGATTACCGTGCCGCTTCTCGTTTCGACGAGCTATGCCGCGCTCTATAATTATTCGATATCGAAAGGGAGGAGCTGACGTGACCGAGACCGGAGACCGCCGTCCGCTGACGAGCCGCAACAGCTGGTGGGCGCAGTCGACCGCGCGCTGGCTCGCCGGAAAATCGGTCACGCCTAACCAGATCTCGCAGGCGAGCATCCTTGCTGCGGCGCTCGCCGGTCTGTTCTTCTATTTCGCGGGACAGGAGACGGGCTCCGCCCGCATCGTCTTCCTCGTTCTGGCAGCGCTCTCCTGCCAGCTCCGCCTGCTCTGCAACCTGTTCGATGGCATGGTCGCCGTCGAGGGCGGCAAGGCAGCGGCCGACGGGCCATTCTGGAACGAGTTTCCGGACCGCGCCGCCGATATCCTGATCTTTGCCGGCATCGGTCTCGGCATCGGCTATCCCGGCCTCGGCTGGGCTGCGGCCGCCTTCGCGGTGTTGACCGCCTATGTCCGCGAACTCGGTCGCGCTTCGGGGCAGGGCGCCGATTTCTCCGGCCCGATGGCCAAGCAGCACCGCATGGCAACGGTCACCGCCGCCGCCGTCCTGTCGATCTTCGAACCGTTCGCCGGGCTTCACAACGACATCCTGTGGGCAGCGCTCTGGATCGTCGCCATCGGCGCCGCATTCACGGCGCTGAGACGCAGCCGCAATCTGATTCGGGCGATGAAGGGCCGGGTCTGAGGGCTAGTGGCCGTTCATCAGCGCGAGCACGGCGGCCCGATCGGGTGCACCGAGACGTCCGCCGAAGATGGTGCATTTCAGCGCTGCCGCGGCCGATGCCATCCGGATCGACTCCTGCGTCGCCAATCCCTCGGCGGTCAGCAGTGCATAAGCGCCGTGAAAGATATCGCCCGCTGCGAGCGTGTCGACAGCCTTGACCGGGAAGGTCGCAACATGCGCGACCCTCCTCGTCGCCTTGTTCCACCAATAGCACCCATGCTCGCCTGCGGTGACCGCGACCAACGCATGCGGATAGCGTCGCTTGAGGATCGCTGCTGCTTCGCCGGGATCGGGGCTATCCGACAGCAGATGCGCGGCGGGCTCGGAGAAGAGCAGGTGGTCGCCTTCGGCTGCCAGCATATCGAGCGTGGCCGCGGGCGCGACGTCGCCGTCGAGGATTGCGGGTATTCCCGCCTGTCGGGCCGCGCGCAATACCTTGACAGCCAGCGCAGGCCAGCGGACGTCCACCATGACGGCATCGAAGCCGGCGAGGTCGCCGGGCGTGACGTCGCGGATCTCGTGGCGAAGGCGCTTGTCGTAAAAGGGTACGATCAGCCGCTCGCCGTCATCGTCGATCAGGATCGTCGACACCGCCGAGCGCGCTCCGGCCGCCTGCAGCACGCCGCCGACATTTATGCCGGCATCCGCAAGCTCCGATGTTATCTGCTGACCGGCGGCATCATCCCCGACGGCGGCCCAAAGGCTTGCGATGCCGCCAAGCTTCACGGCGGCATAGGCGGCGCTCGAAGCCATTCCCTCCGCGACCTGAAGCATTTCATCAGGCAGCACCTTGCCGGGTCGCGCCGGAATGGAGCGCACGCGAAACAGCGTGTCGAGGACGGCAGCGCCGACGAAGAGCACATGGCGGGCGTTGGCCGGGTGGTTCATCGCTGAGGTCAGATCCGGTGGCCGGTGGCTTTGTCGAACAGGTGGATATGAGCAGGATCGATCGAGACCGTCAGGCGATCACCGAAGCCGATCGTCAGCCGCTCGCGGAACAGGCAGGAGATTTCCTCGTCGCCGCAGTCGAGCTTGGCGAAAATCTCCGATCCGGTGCCTTCGACCAACCCGACCGTTCCGGCAATGCCGGTTGCGGTGCTGCGGATATGTTCCGGGCGGACACCGTAGACCAGGGGGCCGAACGATGGGGACTGCTTGATGCTTTCAGGGAGCGGCAGGACAAGACCCTTGTCCGTGCGGAATACGCCTTCCTCGATCCGGCCGTCCAGAAAGTTCATCGACGGCGAGCCGATGAAACCCGCGACGAAGAGGTTGGCGGGGCGGTCGTAAAGCTCCAGCGGTGCGCCGACCTGCTCGATCACGCCGTCATGCAGGACGACGATCTTGTCGGCCATTGTCATGGCCTCGATCTGGTCGTGCGTCACATAGATCGTCGTCGTCTTGATGCGCTGATGCAGGGACTTGATCTCGGCGCGCATTTGCACGCGCAGCTTGGCGTCGAGGTTTGACAACGGCTCGTCGAACAGGAAGACCTGCGGGTCGCGTACCAGGGCGCGGCCCATGGCAACGCGCTGACGCTGGCCGCCGGAAAGTTGCTTCGGATAACGGTCCAGCAGCTTTTCGAGACCGAGGATCGCCGCCGCCTTGTTCACCCTGCCGGAGATCTCGGCCGCGTCGGCCTTCTTCAGCTTCAGCGCAAAGCCCATGTTGTCGGCAACGCTCATATGCGGATAGAGCGCGTAGTTCTGGAACACCATGGCGATATCGCGGTCGCGGGCCGGCAGATTGCTGACGTCACGTGCGCCGATGCGGATCTCGCCGTCGCTGGTCTCCTCGAGGCCGGCGATCATCCGGAGCAATGTGGACTTGCCGCAGCCCGACGGTCCCACAAGCACAACGAATTCGCCGTCGGCGATATCGACATCGATGCCGTGGATGACGTTGACGGAGCCGAAGCGCTTCTGGACATTCCTGATATTGACGGTTGCCATGTAATCGTTCCCTGTATGCGGCCTGTCAGCCGCCCTTGACTGCGCCGGCCGTGAGGCCCGCAACGATCTGTCTCTGCGCGAACAACGTCAGCACCAGCACCGGCAGCGTGACGATCAATGCGGCGGCGGCGAGCGGCCCCCAGCTGACCTGCTCGAAGGACAGCATGTTGTAGACGGCGACCGGCAGCGTGCGCGTCTCGCGGCTTGCCAGCACGATGCCGAAGACAAAGTTGTTCCAGGAGAAGATCACCGAGAGAATGAAGGCGACGACGATGCCGGGCTTGGCGATCGGCAGCGCGACCAGCCGGAAGACCTGCCAAGGCGTGGCGCCATCGATGCTGGCGGCTTCCTCGAGCTCCATCGGCGTCGTTTCGAAATAGCCGATCATGATCCAGACGACGATCGGCACGGTGACGACGAGATGGATGATGATCTGCGGCCAGAGCGTGCCAAGCAGGTTCAGCCATTGAAACAGCAGGAAGAGCGGGATCAGGAAGGAAAGGCCCGGCGTCATGCGGGCGATCATGATCACCATCGCCGAACGCTCGGCCTTCAGCCGCGCGATGCCGTAGCCTGCCGGAACGCCGATCAGCAGGGCAAGCAGGGTCGCGCCGCCCGTCACCAGGATCGAATTCCAGAAATACAGGAAGAAATTATTCTCCTGAAAGACCTGCAGATAGTTCGACCAGGCGAAGCGTTCCGGGATCAGGATCGGCGGATAGGCGCCGTTGTCGATCTCGTATTTCAGCGACAGCGAGATCATCCAGAGGAAGAACAGGATGACGGGCGACACCATGACCAGTGCCACGAAGAACAGCCCGATGCGATCGATCGTCTTGCGCTTCATCATCGTGTCTCCACATCGGACCAGTTGGCGCGCTGGCGAACCATCATCAGCACGAAAGATAGGGCGACGATGATGACGAAAAAGATGACGGCCATCGCCGACGCATAGCCAATGTCGTAGTAGGAGAAGGCGGTGTTGTAGAGGTAGATATTGATCGTCTCCGACGCCGTGCCGGGACCGCCCTGGGTCATCGCGTAAATGATGTCGAAGCTCTTCACCGCATCGATCGAGCGGATGATGACGCCGATCATCAGGAAAGGGGCGATCATCGGCAGTGTCAGATAACGGAATTTCTGCCAGGCATTGGCGCCATCGATTTCTGCGCTCTCGAAGGGTTCGCGCGGCACGGCGGCAAGCCCGCCGAGCACGATCAGCATGATCAGCGGCGTCCACTGCCAGGTCTCGACGAGAACGAGCGACGGGATGACGCTGGTCTGGTTATATATCCATTCCTGCGGGCCGATGCCAACAAGCGACAGGAGATAGTTGAGCACGCCGAGCTGCGGATGGAACATCATCGTCCAGACCAGCGCGATTGCGACAGGCGTTGCCATCATCGGCATGACGAAAATGCCGCGCAGGAAGCCACGCAGCGGAAACTGCGCGTCAAAGATCAGGGCAGCGAGCGTGCCGAAGAAGAGAGGCGCCACGACTGCAAGCAGCGTGTAGAGCGCTGTGTGCCAGAGGGACTCCCAGAAGCGGAAATCGGTAAACAGCCTGACGTAATTGTCCAGACCCGCAAAGACGGCTGGCTGGCCAAGCGTCCAGCTGTTCACGCTCATCCAGAGCGTGAAAACCCACGGAAAGACGATGACCGCGGCAATGACGACCAGTGCCGGGATCACGAAGGGCCAGTAATTGGGAGCAAGCCGCAGCTTGCCCCCGTTCTTGGCAGCGCTATCGCTCCGCGCGGTTTCCATGCTCACGGCTGCCATTATCCCTCGCTTCGTGCCAGGACCGGCTCGAACTGCGCGGTTGCGGTCTTCAGTTCGGCAGCCGGATCGGCGCCGCCGATCATGTTGGTGAGGCCGACGCCGTAGATGTCGCGGAACTCGGTGACCGGGATGATGACCGGCAGAGCCAGCTGCGAGACCTTTGCCGAAGCGGCAACGGCATCGACCCATGCGCTCGGCATCTTGACGCCTTCGCGGACCTTCGGATCCTCGAGAACGGAGTTGCGGAACGGCACGCCGGCACCGGCCTGCAGCAGACGGGCACCCATCTCCTTGGAAATGACCCACTGGCAAAACAGGTAGGCGGCTTCCTTGTTCTTGCTGGCAGCGACCACGCCGATGCCGTCACCGGTCGTGGCAGCGGCCTGAGCCTTCGGGCCCTTCGGCATCACGCCATAGCCGACCTTGCCGACAACGCGGGACTTTTCCGGGTTCTCGATCGGCGGCGCGAAGCCGACGCCGTCGAGCCACATGCCGATCTTGCCCTGAAGGAAGGCCGACTGCGCCTCCGCCCAGTTGAAGCCGGAAACGCCGACGGGCGCGGCCTTGGTCATCAGTTCCTGATACATCTTTGCTGCAGCGACCGCTTCGTCGGAAGTCGTGCGCAGCTTGCCATCCGGGCCGAGCGGCGTCCCGCCGTAACCGAGCATGAGCGTCGTCCAGACGGGAACGTTGGCGTTTTTCAGGCCGCGGGCGACGAAGCCGTAGGTATTTGTGCTCTTGTCGGTGAGGGCTTCGGCAGCCTTGACCATTTCCTCGAAGGTCGAGGGGTAGGACAGGCCCTTCTTCTCGAAGAGTTCCTTGTTCCAGTAGACGATCCAGTAATCGACCGAGAAGGGAAGCGAACGCAGCTTGCCGTCGGAATCCTTGGCGAAGGTCAGGCCGGCTTCGGCGAAATCGCTCTCGACGAGCGACGGGTCGGTGAGCGACGGATCCTTGACGAATTCGCTGATATCGGCGAGCCAGCCGCCCTTTTCGAACTGGCGCTTCTGGACGTGATAGCTGAGATGCACGACATCGAAGCTCGGCTTGCCGGAAGACAGCTCGATCGTCGTCTTCTGACGCTGCTGCTGTTCCGGCGTTGCCTCGGCATTGACCTTGATGCCGGTCATCTCTTCGAATTCGCTGAGATACTTGAGAATGGTCTCGCTGCGCGGGCTCTTGATGAGATTGACCTCGAGCGTCGTGCCGGCGAAGCGCTTCCAGTCGACGGCTGCCGATGCCGACTTGACGCCGAGCAGACCGGCGGCGCCGATCGCGGCCGATCCCGCGAGGAACCCGCGACGTGTGGGATTGATGAATGAAGATGCCATGCTAGTCTCTCCTCCTCCTTATGCCCTGCGATCTCCTCACCGCGGGCGTTTCGTCTATAATCTCAGCGCGCGGCTCCGTGCGTGATTGATATGCGCGGCGAGCGCCTCGACCGCTTCATTTGTGTTGCGCCGTTCGATCGCTTCCAGCACCCGCAGATGCTCGCCCATGACCGGGCCGACGCGGCCGTCGATGCGGAAGCGCTCCTGACTGATCAGGCGCATCTTGATGGAATTGACACGGTAGGCGTTCGAAATGATCGTGTTGCCGAGCGCATCGATGAAGGCGTCGTGCATGCCCCAGTCGACCGCCTGCGCATAGCCTTCGAGCTCGTGCGAAGCATTGCCGCCTTCGATCGCCGCGACGATCTCACGATGGGTCGCGAGCATCGCCGCAATCGTGTCGTCGGTTGCGGATTGGGTGAAAAGCGCGACGGCTTCCTTCTCCAGAAAGAGGCGCAGTTGGAAGGCTTCGCGGATCAGGTTGAGGTCGATATGGGCGATCTGCAATCCACGCTGCGGCACGGTCTTGATCAGCCCTTCGGCCTCCAGCCGCGGGATCAGTTCGCGAATGGCGCCGAGCGTCAGTCCCGTCAGTTCCACCAGACGGCGCTGGGAGACGAATTGCCCAGGGCGGACGTCGCGGGCCAGCAGATGCCGGGTAAAGCTCTCGTAAGCTTTCTCCCGCAGCGTCGGCTGCTCGTCGGCTCCATCCATGGGCTTCTCCTCGTACATTGCCGCTCAAGCCGCCTTCGTCTGGAAAAGGCTGTCGAAGGCGGCCGCAAGCTCACGCCTGCCGTCGGCGGAGATTGACGTCAAAGGCGGACGGACTGCAAGCCATGTTTCGTCGCCGGTCATGGTTGCTACCATGACTTTTACCGCCGGCGTCACCGGATGCTTGAGAAGCTCGGCAACGAAGCGCTCGACGCGGATATCATCCTTGCCGTCGACAGCCATGGCCCGCACTTCGAGCGGCGCGAAATTCGCCATGCCGGAGATAGCGCCCTGGCCGCCGAGGCGGACACCCTTGGCGAGATGACGCTCGTCACCGATCAGGATGATGAGATCGCCATGCTGGCGCAGCAGCACTTCGGTGTAGGGCCAGTCGCCCGAGGAATCCTTCACACCTGTGACGATCGACGGGAAGGCACTGCGCAGCCGGCCGATCAGCTCGATGCTGAGCGCGACCATGGTGACCGAAGGAATGTTATAGACGAGAACGTCCCGCGCCTTGTCTCCGACCTGCGCAAAAACATCCGCGTACCAGGCATAGAGGCCGTCATCGGCGACGTTCTTGAAATAGGACGGTGGAGCAAGAAGGATGTTGCGCACACCCTTCGCCAGTGCCTGTCCCATCTGATGGGCAGCATCTTCGGCCGCATCGACCAGCACGCCAACGACGATCTGCGATGGCTTGATGCCTGCGGCCAGAAAGGCGTCGATAATGCGCTCGCGCTCCTGCGTGCCGACCGAGGCGCCTTCGCCTGTCGTGCCGAACAGCGTTACGCTCTCGCATCCGGATGCGAGGCAGCGTTTCGCCTGGGCAAGCATCACATCCGCCGCGATCGCTCCGCTGCTTTTGAAAGGCGTCGCCAGAGCGACCGACAAACCAAATCCCGCCACCGTTTCATCTCCCTGAGGTCAGTGACATGTTGACTAACATGTCAGTATGCGACTGTAAACCTGTTTGTGGTGTTCCGCCGTCGCGCGGCGCGCGTGCCGAAAAAGATTGATCCCGTCGACGCCCGCCCTTACTCGATAGATGTGAGACAAGGATTCTGCCGATGACCGATACCGACCCGGCCTCCGTACCCGAGCGCAAGCGCGGCTCCGGGGTGAAGATGGTCTATGAAGTACTGCGCGACGAGATCCTCGATCTAGTGCTGCCGCCCGGCAGCCCGATCGACGAGGTGCAGCTCGCCGAGCGCTTCGGCATGTCGCGCACGCCGATCCGCGAGGCGCTGGTGCGGCTTTCGGGCGAGGGACTGATCGATACGCTGCCGAACCGCTCGACGATGGTGGCGAATATCGATTTCCTCAACATGCACACCTTCTTCGATGCTCTGGTGCTGATGTACCGGGTGACGACGCGGCTTGCGGCGCAGTATCACCGCCCCGAGGATTTGAAGGCGATCCGGGCGGAGCAGGGGCGCTTTACCGCTGCTGCCGAGGCGCAGGATGCACTGGCGATGATCGCCACCAACGCCGCGCTGCACGCGGCGATCGCCGAGGCCGGGCGCAATCCCTATTACATCAGTCTGTTCAACCGGCTGCTCGACGAGGGGCGCCGGATTCTGAGGCTTTATTACCAGTCGTATGGCGACCGGCTGCCGCAGCAATTCGTCGACGAGCACGAGGACATGATCGCCGCCATCGAGGCCCGCGACATCGACGCCGCCGACCGGCTCGCGAAGGCGCATGCCGAGCAAATCGTCGCCCAGATCCAGACGCTGTTTTCGCGAAACCAGCGACACGATATCGATTTGTGAGGCGTAGTCGATTTCTTGTCGACAAATAAAATACAAAGTGGTAGATGATATATCAGAGCTTGAAGCGCAGTTGATTTTGCGCATTTGTAGCCACGATCATTCGCTATCCGCTGAAGGAGTTTGACATGAAGGCCAAGATCTTTTCCGGCGTCATCCCGGCGCTCATGACCCCCTGCAAGAAGGACCGCACGCCTGATTTCGATCAGCTGGTGCGCAAGGGCAAGCAGCTGATCGCCGATGGCATGTCGGCCGTCGTCTATTGCGGCTCCATGGGCGACTGGCCGCTCCTCAGCGACGTGCAGCGCATGGAAGGCGTCGAGCGCCTGGTCAAGGCCGGCGTCCCGGTCATCGTCGGCACCGGTGCGGTCAACACGGCGTCCGCCGTCGCCCATGCGGCGCATGCGCAGAAGGTCGGCGCTCAGGGCCTGATGGTCATCCCGCGTGTCCTGTCGCGCGGTTCGGTCATCGCTGCCCAGAAGTCCCATTTCAAGGCGATCCTTTCGGCTGCTCCCGATCTTCCGGCTGTCATCTACAACAGCCCCTACTACGGCTTTGCCACCCGCGCCGACCTGTTCTTCGCGCTGCGCGCCGAACATTCCAACCTCGTCGGCTTCAAGGAATTCGGCGGCCCGGCTGATATGCGCTATGCGGCTGAAAACATCACCAGCCGCGACGACGGCGTCTCGCTGATGATCGGCGTCGACACCGCCGTCTTCCACGGCTTCGTCAATTGCGGCGCAACCGGCGCCATCACCGGCATCGGCAACGTCCTGCCGAAGGAAGTCATCACGCTGTGCAACCTCTCCCAGGCTGCAGCCAAGGGTGACGTCGACGCCCGCCAGCGCGCCCAGGAACTGGAACAGGCACTCGCCGTTCTCTCCTCCTTCGATGAAGGCCCGGATCTCGTGCTGTTCTTCAAGCACATGATGGTGCTGAAGGGCGACGAGGAATACACTCTGCATTTCAACCAAAGCGACGTGCTGAGCGACAGCCAGCGCGGCTATGTCGAGAGCCAGTTCAAGCTGTTCAACAGCTGGTACGCTGAGTGGAGCAAGCTCCCCGGTGCGGTTGCGAAGTACAAGGCCTGAGGGGCTTATAGGTCCTGAATTTCAAAGGGTCGGGGTTTCTCCGGCCGTTTTTGCTTTGGGCGGCTCTCCAAGCTCTTCCCTCATTCCTGTGCTCGTCACAGGAATCCAGTCACTGCGCGTCTGCGCGGTGGGAAGAGTCTCTTCGGCCCAAGGACTTGGGCCGGCTGGATCCCTGTGACAAGCACAGGGATGAGGGGGAGTTTGCGGACGCCAGCTAGCTCCAACACGCCAGGTCGGCGTTGGTGGTGAGGTCAGGCCGCTGCGCTATTCACCCCACAGAATCCAAACCAAGCGCCAGCTGACGATCAAGCTGTTCGATCTCTGCCTTGGTCAGCACAATCCCCTCGGCAAGCGACTTCACGCGTGCCGTATAGCGCCGCTGCGAGGGAAGCCGAGCGCCCTGGCCGGCGATGGCTTCGAAGAGCAGTTCGGCGCGGGCGAAGGGATCACCGGCGCGGCCGGCGGCGAAGGCCTTCGGCGAGAAGGCAAGCACCAGTTCGCCGTGGCGCGGGGCGAGCGTCGTGGTGCCGAGATAGTCGAGGACTTCAGGGCTGGTGAGGTCGCCGATCATGATGCCGGCCAGCAGTTCGACCATCGTGCTGATCGCCGAGCCCTTGTGGCCGCCGAAGGGCAGCATGGCGCCGGCGAGTGCGGCTTCCGGCTCGATCGTCGGTTCGCCATCGGCGTCGATCGCCCAGCCCTCGGGCAGCTTCTTTCCGGCGCGGCGGTGCAGCTCGATTTCGCCGCGGGCGGCGACCGAGGTGGCGAAGTCGTAGACGTAAGGCGTCTTGTCGGGGCGCGGCCAGCCGAAGGCGAGCGGGTTGGTGCCGAGCAGCGGTTTGTTGCCGCCTGCCGGCGCAACCGTCGCATAGCTTGGGCACATAACGATGGCGGCGAGACCTTCGGCGGCGACCGCCTCGACCTCCGGCCAGAGTGCGGAGAAATGCGTGCAGTCGTTGATGACGAGGGCCGCAAGGCCGGATGCGCGGGCGCGCTCGGCAAGCAGCGGCAGGCCGAGTTCGAAAGCCGGATTGGCAAAGCCGCCCCTGGCATTGACCTTGACGATCGCCGACTGCTCCGGCTGCGGCTCGACTTCGGGCACTGCATCCGGCGTCACCTTGCCCGCCTTGATGGTGCGCAGCACACCTTCGATACGGTAGATGCCGTGCGATTTGCAGGCATCGCGCTCGCCCGCGGTGATCACCCGGGTGACGGCCGCTGCCTGGATGGCATTCATCCCGGCCTTGCGGAAAATCGCCACGACGCGGGCTTCGAGCTCGGCGAGGGTCAATGTGGAAGTGTCGGTCATCTCTGTGTCCTGTCTCTCGGCCGGCGGGATTATTTCGCTGCGGGCGCCAGCTGCTGCGCGACCAGCGCCAGCCAGTAGTTGACGCCGTGAATGATCGCGTCATCGTTGAAATCATAGGCCGGGTTGTGCAGGTCGGCGCTGTCGCCGTTGCCGAGCCAGATGAAGGCGCCCGGACGCTTCTCCAGCATGTACGAGAAGTCTTCCGAACCCATGGTCGGTGGATAGTTGTCGTCGACGCGGCCGTCGCCGGCAACGCGGCGGGCGGTCGATACGGCAACCTTGGTCTTCTCGGCATCGTTGACGGTCACAGGATAGCCCGGGCGCCAGTCGATCTCGGCTTCGGCGGCAAAGGCCTTGGCGGTCATGGTGACCACCTCGCGGAAGCGGGCCTCGACGGCCTTGCGGGTCTTCGGCTGCATGGTGCGGATCGTGCCGCCGATTTTGACGGCTGGTGGGATGACGTTCAGCGCCCGCTCGCTGCCACCGTTGACATAGGTGATCGACACGACAACCGGATCGAAGGGATCGGTGAAGCGCGAGGCGATCGACTGCAGCGCGGAAATCATATGCGCCATGACGATGACGGGGTCGTGGCTGAGATGCGGAGAGGCGGCATGGCCCCCCTTGCCGTTGATGGTGATGACGAAGCGGTCGCCGCCAGCCATCAGCGGGCCGCTGCGGATCGCGAAGGAACCGACCGCGAGACCCGGCTCATTATGCATGCCATAGACTTCCTCGATGCCGAAGCGCTCGAGCACGCCTTCCTCGATCATCACCCGGCCGCCGCCGCCGCCTTCTTCAGCCGGCTGGAAGATCAGGACGGCCTTGCCGGCGAAGTCGCGGTTGGCGGCGAGATGCTTGGCGGTCGCAAGCAGCATGGCCGTGTGCCCGTCATGGCCGCAGGCATGCATCATGTTCTCGACCTTGGAGGCATAGGGAAGGTTCGTCTGCTCCGACATCGGCAGGGCGTCCATATCGCAGCGGAGCGCAATCGTCTTTCCCGCACCGCGCGAACCGTTGATGACAGCAACGACGCCGGATGTGGCGAGCCCGGTCACCACTTCATCGCAGCCGAATTCCCTCAGCTTCTCGGTCACGAGCGCCGATGTCTTCGGCAGATCGAAAAGCAGCTCCGGGTGCTGGTGGATGGTGCGGCGCCATCCTTTGGCTTCTTCAGCAAGGGCGGAGAGGGTGGAATCGGGCGTCATGGGAGCCTCCGGAAACGCATTGGCCTTCAACTGGGTAACGGCATAGCCCGCCGCCCGGCCGTTTTCCACAGTGCAGTCGTTCCAGCCCGGACTTTTTCACCGTTTCACCCAATTGGGGGCGGTAGAATCGCGACGAATATCCGATTATACTGCAATCAGTAGACGGGGAATTTGATGTATCGCGAAGAAACAATTCCTGCACTTGTCATAAAGCTTGTGTCGGTTGCCAATAAAGTCACTGATCTTTCCGATGTCGGGAAGCGAGACCTGGTGCAGGATACGGTCCTCAAGGTCGAGAACATCTGTGAATTGCTTGGAGGCAGCCACGACAATCTGCGCGTGATCGCGGATGAGTTGTGGGATGCCGTCTTCGAACTTGGTGCCGGCAAAAGCACCGATGCACAGCTGAGAGCCGCGCTTCTGGGGCTCGCCGCCGCCGCTGCCGATCTCCACAGCAGCGCCAAACCCGTTCCCGCGACGTCCCCCACCCCGCCGCGAACCATCCACTGATCCATCCCCAAACTCTCTTCGCGCGAATTAGCATCATCGAACGCTTGACATCGCTGCGGTTAAGGACGAAGCCGCATTCGGCGCCGATTGCGCCGGCATAGCGGGGCAATGCAGGAAAAATGAAACCGAGTTCAGCGACGGCGGCAGCCGGAAATGTCATCATGACAGGCATCGTCTTCATGCTGATCGGCGATATGCTTTTCGCGCTGAACGACGCGATGGGCAAATGGCTGGTGGCGAGCTTCGCGGTCGGCCAGGTGCTTGTCATTCGCTCCGTCGGCGCCTTCATCGTGCTCGGGCCGATGATTGCCCGCCAGGGGCCGGGCGCGCTGTTCCGGGTCGAGCGGAAACCGCTCCATCTGATGCGAGTGCTGATGACCACCTGCGATGTCGGCCTCTTCTATGCGGCGGTCGCCTATCTGCCGCTCGCCGATGTCATGACCTTCTATATGGCCGGGCCGATCTACGTCGCGGCGCTGTCGCATTTCTTCCTGGGTGAAAAGATCGGCTGGCGGCGCTGGCTCGCGGTCTTCGTCGGCTTTGTCGGCGTCATCATTGCGCTGCGTCCCTCCTCGGCGATGCTGTCGCTGCCGTCGCTCTTCGGCCTGGCCGGCAGTCTCTCCTTCGCGCTGACGCTCGTCATGAACCGTTATCTGCGCTCTACCAGCGACACGACGCTGGTGACCTGGCAGACACTTGCGGCGCTGGCGACCGGTATCGCCGTGGTGCTCCTGACTGGCGACTGGCGGCAGGCGAGCATGATCGACTGGGGCGGCATGCTGCTTCTCGGTGTCGTTGCCACCTGCGCGCATCTGCTGATTACCCGCGCGCTGAAACTCGCGCCGGCTTCGCTTCTCGCACCGCTGCAATATACGCTGCTGCTCTGGGCGATCGTGCTTGGCTACATCTTCTTCAGCGACGTGCCGGATGCGCAGATCATCGTCGGCGCTGTCATCATCGTGTTTGCGGGCCTCTTCATCTTCCACCGCAAGAACCTGAAAGAAACAGTCCCCGAGGAAGCGGTGCCGGTCGACGGCCACTGAACTTTTAGTGGCCGCCGGGCGCAGCGCCGTGCTTCAGGTCGATGCGCCGCAGGATCAGCGCCAGCGGCACCATCAGCGCCGAGATCACCATCAGCACATGGAAGACGTCGATATAGGCGAGATAGCTCGCCTGCGTCTGCACCTGCGTGCCGATCCAGCCCGTCGCCTGCGCCTGCGCGTCGAGCAGGCTTGAGCCGCGCTCGGTGAAAAACTGGGTCGCCTGGTTGAAGGCGTTGGTATAGCCGGGATCCGACGGGATCACATGCTCCACGAGCCGGCTCTGATGCCATTGTTCGCGATGCGCCAGCACGTTCGAGGCGATCGACACGCCGATCGAGCCGCCGGTATTGCGGGCCGCATTGATCAGCGCCGAGGCCTGGTCGGTCTGGTCGGGGCGCAGGCCATCATAGGAGGCCGCGGTGATCGGGATGAAGATCAGCGGCAGGCCGAGGCCGAGATAGAGGCGCGACCAGACGAAGAAGCCGAAGTTCAGGTCGGCGTTCAGCCGCGTCATGTCCCACATTGCAAGCGCGATGATGCCCATGCCAATGGCGATCAGGTATTTCGGCTGGAACATGCCGGTCAGGCGGCCGGCCGCAAACATCATCGCCATCGTCACCAGCCCGCCGGGCGACAATGCCAGACCGGCCCAGGTCGCCGTGTAGCCGTAGTTGGTCTGCAGCACCTGCGGCACGAACTGCGTTGTGGCGATCAGGATCGCGCCCGTCGCCAGCATGACGATGACGCAGGCGCCGAACTGGCGGCTTGCCAGCAGACGGACGTCGATCACCGGGTTTGATTTCGTCAGCAGCCAGGGAATGGCGAGCAGAAGCGCGAGCGCCGAAATCGCCGATGTGACGATGATGAAATTGGAGCCGAACCAGTCCTCCGTCTGGCCACGGTCGAGAACCAGCTCCAGCGCGCCGAGGAAGGTGGCGACGAGCAGGAAGCCGGTGATGTCGAAACGCGTTCCCTTCCTGCGCATCTCGGCGCGCTCCTTCCTCAGCGTCTCAGGCTCCTTCACCAGCATGTAGACGAGGATGAAGGCGAAGACGCCGACTGGACCGTTGATCAGGAAACACCAGTGCCAGGAGAAATTGTCGGAGAGATAGCCGCCAAGCGTCGGCCCGATGACAGGCGCGACGACGACGGCGACGCCGAACATCGCGAAGGCCTGGCCGCGTTTGGCGGGTGGGAAGGAGTCGGCAAGGATCGACTGCGAGATCGGCACCATGCCGCCACCGGCAAAGCCCTGGATCATCCGGAAGACCAGAAGGGACTGGAGGTTCCAGGCAAGGCCGCAGCAGATCGAGGCGACCGTGAATGTCGCGAGGCAGAGCAGATAGAAGCGCCGCCGGCCGTAGCGCTTGGCGATGAAACTCGAGGCGACAAGGATGATCGCGTTCGAGACGAGATAGGTGGTGACGACCCAGGAGGCCTCGTCGGCACTGACCGCAAGCCCGCCGGAGATGTAGCGTAGCGCCACATTGGCGATCGTCGTGTCGAGCACTTCCATGAAGGTCGCGAGCGACACGACCATCGCGATCAGCCATGGGTTCGAGGTGCCGGACGCAGCTTTTGGCGCGCCTCCGGCCGTTGTTGCGGCGCCGCTCATCTCAGTTCCTCGGCCGCACCGTCACCGTTGGGATCACCGACATGCCGGGACCGATGGCGATATCCTTTGGCCAATTATCGACCACGATCTTGACCGGTACGCGCTGGGTGACCTTCACATAGTTGCCCGTCGCATTCTCGGCCGGAAGCAGGGAGAAGGCGGTGCCGGAGCCGGGCTGCACGGAATCGATCTTTCCCTTCAGCACATGGTCCGGATAGGCATCGATCGTCAGATCGACCGGTTGGCCGGGGCGCATGTCGGTCAGCTGGGTTTCCTTGAAATTGGCGGTCACCCAGATTTCGTCCGGCACGAACATCGAGATTGCCTGGCCGGCCTGTATATACTGTCCCTTCGAGCCACTGAGCTTGACGACGCGGCCCGGCTGGGCCGCGGTTATCGTCGTGTAGTCGAGGTTCTGCTGCGCGGCTTCCGCCTGTGCCTCGGCCTGATGCAGGCTGGCGATAGCGCTTGCCTTCTGCGCTTCGGCGGCTGCCTGGTTCTTGACGGCCGAGGTCACGCTTGCCTGCGACTGGGCATAGCTCGCCTGCCCCTGGCGGAGCGTCGATGCGGCCTGCTGTGCCGCCTGTTCGGAGCCCGCGCCGCTCTTCACCAGCTGCTGCTGGCGGTCGTTCTCGTCCTTGGCATATTGGAGGGCGGCGGCCGCCGATGTCTGCTGCGCCTTCGCCTCGTCGATCGCTGCACCCGCAGCCGCAATCTGCGCATCGGCGCTCGCGACCGCCGCCTTGGCAACGCCGATCTGCCCGTTGGCCTGATCCAGTGCAATCTGATAGTCGCGCGGATCGATCTTGGCGATCACCGCACCAGCCTCGACATGCTGGTTATCGGAAACCGGAACATCCGCGACATAGCCGGAAATCTTGGCGGCGACGGAGAAACTGCGCGCATCGATAAAGGCGTCGTCGGTGCTTTCATAGGGATGGAAATAGATGAGCCAGACGAAATAGCCGATCACGGCAACGGCAATGATCGCGACGACGATCAGCAGCGTCGCCAGCGGATGGCGGCGGATGATCGACGGCTTCTTCTCTTCCGTCTCGTCCGGCTGTTCTGCTTCGGGACTTGCCGTCTGCGGGCTCGTGCCCTTTCCCGTCTCCACGCGTTCGTCTTCATCCAGTTGCGGTGTCTTGCGCTTGGTCTGGGTCACGGCGGCTCTCGTTCATGAGGGAGGAACAGCCGGGAAAACGCAAAGAGCGTGGATTCAGTTCCTGCCGGGAAGGAGTGGGAATTTGTCGCATTCGTCCGGCAAACATTGCTTGACACAGAATCGACGCAAGTATCTGAATGGTTACTAGAGGAGATGGATGGTGCTGAGGTGCCGTCCGAGCAGGAGGAAGATACCAAAATGTTGAGATTTGCCGTCGTCGGGATCGACCATGGGCATACGTTCGATCACGTGAAGGGATTGCTTGCGGCGGGTGGGGAGTTTGTCGGCTATTGCCCGAAAACTTCGGTCCCGGCGCTGCTCGATAATTTCAAGAAGACCTATCCGGATACGCCGCAGATCGACCGCGAGGCGCTGTTTGCCGATCCGTCCATCAATGTCATCTGCATCGCCGCGATCCCGCGCGATCGCGCCGGTCTGGCGATCCGCGCCATGAAGGCCGGCAAGGACGTGATGACCGACAAGCCTGGCGTCACCACTTTCGCGCAGCTGGAAGAGGTGAAGAAGACCGTTGCCGAGACCGGCCGCATCTTCTCGATCTGCTTCTCCGAGCGTCATTGCGTGCGCTCCGCCGTCAAGGCGGGGAAGCTCGTCAAGGAAGGCGCGATCGGAAAGGTCATTCAGACGATCGGGATGGGACCGCATAAGCTGCAGCTGCCGACCCGGCCGGACTGGTTCTTCGATCCGGAAGCTTTCGGTGGCATCATCGTCGATATCGCATCGCACCAGGTCGACCAGTTCCTGTTCTATACCGGCTCGACCACAGGCGAAGTCGTCGCCAGCTCGATCGGCAATTTCGGCATGCCGGAAAAGCCGAAATTCGAGGATTTCGGCGAGGTGTTGCTGCGCTCCGATCGCGGCTCCGGCTATGTCCGCGTCGACTGGTTCACCCCCGAAGGTCTCGGCACCTGGGGTGACGGGCGCCTGACCATTCTCGGCACCGAAGGCTATATCGAGCTGCGCAAGTACATCGATATTTCCGGCCGCCCCGGCAAGGACCACCTGTTCCTGGTCAACGGCGCGGAAAACAGGCACATCGATTGCAGCGACGAGAAGCTCGATTACTTCGACGCTTTCACCGCTGACGTTCGCGACCGCTCCGAAACGGCGATGACCCAGGCGCATGTCTATGAGGTCTGCCGCCTTTCGCTGGAAGCGCAGACCAAGGCCGTCCGGCTCGGCGGACGCTAGGAGGAGATATCATGACCAAGAAATTGCGCGTTGGCGTCATCGGCGCCGGTATCGCCGCCCGCCACATGATCGGCTACGACTGGAACAAGGATCTCTTCGAGGTTCCCGTTCTCTGCTCTCTCGATGAAGATCGCGGCCGCGAACTGTGCGCCAAGCACGGCATCCCCGAATATACGCAGAATGCCGACGAGCTTTTTGCCCGTGATGACCTCGACATCATCGACGTCTCGACCCCGCCGGATTCGCATTTCGAGCTCTGCAAGAAGGGTATCGAGTCAGGCAAGCATATCATCTGCGAGAAGCCGCTTTTCGGCTCGATCGCCGATGTCGACGAGATGAGCCGCATCGTCGCCCGCTCCAATGGCAGGAAGCTGATGCCGATCTTCCAATATCGCTATGGATCCGGCCTGCAGAAGCTGAAGCGGCTGATCGAACTCGGCCTGACCGGCCGGCCGTTCATGACGACGATCGAGACCCATTGGTGGCGCGGTCCCGCCTATTACGAAGTTCCGTGGCGCGGCAAGTGGAAGAGTGAACTCGGCGGCGGCCTTCTCGGACACGCGATCCACGCCCATGACATGCTGAACTACGTGCATGGCGCCTGCGCTGAAGTTTTCGCCTATGGCGCGACGCTGGTGAACAAGATCGAGGTCGAGGACACGATGGCGCTTGCCGTCAAGATGCAGAACGGCTCGCTGGCAACGCTGTCGATGACGCTCGGTTCCCGCAAGGAGATCTCGCGCCTGCGTTTCTGCTTCCACGATCTCGTTGCCGAAAGCATCCTTGAGCCCTACACGATGGGCCGCGATCCCTGGACCTTCATCGCCGGGACCGAAGAGCACCAGAAGCGGGTCGATGACGCGCTTGCCGGCTATGAGCCGACGGAAGACGGCTATACCCGCCAGTTCGAGCTGTTCCATCAGGCGATCATGGACGGGAAGGAGCCGCCGGTGACGCTGCAGGATGCGCGCAATTCGCTGGAACTCGTCACCGCTGCCTATTATTCGCAGCGCACCGGCAAGCCGACGCCGATGCCGATCACGGCGGAGCACCCGCTCTACCGCTCGTGGCTGCCTTAAGCACCAGCAATCATCGAGTGGCAGAGGCTTCTAGAAGTCTGGCCTCAATAAATCTCAGTCTTGGTGATCTTGATCCCAAAACCCTCGAGCCCGACATAGTGCCGCTCGCGGGTGGTCAAGAGCTTGATCGAGGTCACGCCGAGATCCTTCAGGATCTGTGCGCCGAGACCGATTTCCAGCCATTCGCTCTCGCGCGTTGCTGCCTCGGCGTGCGACTCGCGGCCCTGGCTGCGGGCTTTGCGGCCGTTGTCGATATGGCCGACGCCGACGGAGCCTTCGCGCAGATACACGATGATGCCGCGGCCTTCCTCGGCGATCTTCTGCATATAGTGGTCGACAGGGCTCTTCTTGCCGAACAGGTCCTCGGCGACGTTTTCAGGATGCAGGCGCACCGGAATGTCGATGCCGTCGCGGATGTCGCCGAAGACGACGGCGAGGTGCTGCATCGGGTCCCAGGGCAGCGAATAGGTATGGGCCTTGGCCTTGCCGAAGGGGGTCTCGATGTCGAAGCTCTGGCCGAGCTCGATCAGCGTTTCCTTGCGCTGGCGGTAGGCGATCAGATCGGCGACCGA
Source organism: Rhizobium sp. FG96 (assembly GCF_057808655.1). Lineage (NCBI taxonomy): Bacteria > Pseudomonadati > Pseudomonadota > Alphaproteobacteria > Hyphomicrobiales > Rhizobiaceae > Rhizobium > Rhizobium sp. FG96. The sequence continues at coordinate 393,218 of NZ_JBMDIL010000002.1, forward strand.
CACCTGCTTGAGGCCGTGTTCTTCCGCAAAGCTGCTGACCTGGGGGCCGCGCATCACGGTGCCGTCGTCATTGACGAGCTCGCTGATGACGCCGATCAACGGCAGGCCGGCGAGCTTGCAGAGGTCGACTGCGGCTTCCGTATGGCCGGAGCGCATCAGCACGCCGCCTTCGCGGGCGATCAGCGGGAAGATGTGGCCCGGGCGGACGAAATCGGCCGCACCCACATTCGGGTTGGCGAGGTTGCGCACCGTCAGCGTGCGGTCGTCGGCGGAAATGCCCGTCGTCGTGCCATGCTTGAAATCGACCGAAACGGTGAAGGCCGTCGTGTGCGCCGAGTCGTTTTCGGCGACCATGGCGTTCAGGTTCAGGCGCTTGGCCTCTTCCTTCGGCATCGGCGTGCAGACGATGCCGGAGGTGTGGCGGACGATGAAGGCCATCTTCTCCGGCGTGCAATGCACGGCAGCGACGATCAGGTCGCCTTCGTTCTCACGGTCGTCGTCGTCCATGACGACGACGATCTCGCCGGCCTCGAAGGCACGGATGGCATCGACGACACGCTTCTGATCGTAAGGCATGGGGGTAATTCCTATTTCAACCGGCCGGTCTGGCCGCGGTCGCGGAGATAGTGATCGGCAATGGCGCATGCAACCATCGCCTCGCCGATCGGCACGGCGCGGATGCCTACGCAGGGGTCGTGACGGCCCTTGGTGCGCACATCGACATTCTTGCCATCGGCATCGATCGACTGGCGCTCGGTCAGGATCGACGAGGTCGGCTTGATGGCGAAGCGGGCGATGACGGGCTGGCCGGTGGAAATGCCGCCCAGGATGCCTCCGGCGTGGTTCGACAGGAAGAGCGGCTTGCCGTCATTGCCCATTCGCATCTCGTCGGCATTCTCTTCGCCGGTGATTTCGGCCGCGCCGAAGCCGTTGCCGATCTCGACGCCCTTGACGGCGTTGATCGACATCAGCAGCGAGGCGATGTCCTGGTCGAGCTTGGCGTAGATCGGCGCACCCAAGCCCGCCGGCACATTCTCGGCAACCACCTCGACGACGGCGCCGACCGACGAGCCGTTCTTGCGGATGCCGTCGAGATATTCTTCCCATACCGGAACGATCGCCGCGTCAGGCGCAAAGAACGGGTTCTGGTCGACCTGATCCCAATCCCAGTTCTGGCGGTTGATCTTGTGCTTGCCGATCTGGATCAGCGCGGCGCGCACCTTCATGTCAGGAACGACGAGACGGGCGATGCCGCCGGCGGCGACACGGGCCGCGGTCTCGCGCGCCGAGGAGCGCCCGCCGCCGCGATAGTCGCGGATGCCGTATTTCACGTCATAGGTATAATCGGCATGGCCCGGCCGATACTGGCGGGCGATCTCGCCGTAATCCTTGGAGCGCTGGTCGGTGTTCTCGATCAGCATGGAGATCGGCGTGCCCGTCGAGATCATCGTCTCGCCGTCCTCGTCCAGCATCACGCCGGAGAGCACCTTCACCAGATCGGCCTCGCGGCGCTGGGTGACGAAACGCGACTGGCCGGGCTTGCGCTTGTCGAGCCAGACCTGGATGTCCTCGAGCTTGAAGCGCAGGCCGGGCGGCGTGCCATCGACGACGCAGCCGAGGGCCGGCCCATGGCTTTCGCCCCAGGTCGTGACGCGGAAAAGATGACCGAATGTATTATGCGACATGTGGTACCGACCAATGCGCGCCGCACGGACCGTTGCCGGCAGCGCCAACCTTTAGAATTCGGGGTCACTCATAGGCCAAAAAGCCAGGCGGGCAAACGCCTTTCTTTGCCGAAATGCGGGCGGATCTGAGAATGATGTTTCCGCAATTTGGAAACGATGGGCTCAGGAGGCGAGACGCCACGCGGTGCCGAGTGCTGCCTGCGTGAAGTCGTCGAAGGAGAGGGGACGCGAGAAGGCATAGCCCTGCAGCATGTCGCAGCCGAGATCGCGCAGCATGTCGGCATGGTCGATGGTCTCGACGCCTTCGGCCACGGTCTCGACGCCGAGCGAGCGGGCAATGTCGATGATCGAGCGCACCAGCGTGCGCTCCTGCGAGGAATGCAGGATCGGCTGCACCAGCTGCCGGTCGATCTTCAGCCGCTTCGGCTTCAGCTTCAGGAGCGAGACGATCGAGGTGTGGCCGGTGCCGAAATCGTCGATCTCGATATCGATGCCGAGCGCCTTGATGCGGTCGAGGTTCTGGGCGGCGACGTCTTCGCTTTCGTCGAGGAAGATCGATTCCACCAGTTCGAAGGAGAGTTCGCCCGGGCGGATATGCAGGTGGCTGAGCGACTCGAACAGGCTGCCGTCATGCAGGCGCCGCGCCGAAACGTTGACCGAGACCTGCGGCACGATGAGGCCATGGGCCGTCCAGCGCATCTTGTCCTTCAGCGCCGTTTCCAGAACGATGCTGTCGAGCGTCTGGACCACGTTGATCTCGTCGGCGATGCGCAGAAACTTGTCGGGCGTCAGCACGCCGCGGGTCGGGTGGTGCCAGCGCACCAGCGCTTCCACACCGGCGAGCTTCATCGTGCGGGCGCAGAACTGCGGCTGGTACCAGGCGGTAAACTCGTTGTTCTCGATACCGGCGAGAATCTCGTCGGCGGTGCGCTTGTTATTGATGATATCGGCCTGGAGGTTCTGGTTGAAGAACTCGTAGCGGTTCCGGCCCATGCTCTTGGCGCGATAGAGCGCGATATCGGCATTGATAAGCACCTTGCGCGCATCGACATGGATGCCGTTCGCCAGTGCAATGCCGATCGAGACGCCGCAGCGGCAGGAGAAGCCCTGGAAATCGATCGGCTGGCGCATCTCCTCGATGACGCGTCCCGCAAGCTCCGCCATATCCACGTCGCTGACGTCATGCGCCAGGATCACGAACTCATCGCCGCCGATACGCGCCACGAGGTCGCTGCCGCGCACGTTCTTTGACAGAACCTTAGATGCATGGACCAGCATCGCATCACCGGCCGCATGGCCGAGCGTGTCGTTGATTTCCTTGAAGCGGTCGAGGTCGATATGCAGGATCGCGAATTTCTGGCGCTGCGAGCGGGCATCGACCGTCAGGCTTTCGAGCGCGATGTCGATCTTGCGGCGGTTGGCGAGGCCGGTCAGCGGGTCATGCAGCGAATTGTGCTCGATGCGGTTCTTGGCGAGCTCCAGCTCGATATTCTTGGCGACGGCCTCGTCCTTGGCTGCCTTCAGTTCGGCGGTCAGCAGCGAATCTTCCGTCACGTCGAAGGCGACGCCGATGATTTTCGTGGTGCCCGACGGCGTCTGGTGCACCTTGCCGGTGGAGCGCACGTAGCGGACGCTGCCATCATCGCAGGGAACGCGGCAGATCAGCGTGTGGGTATCGCCCGGCTGCTTGAAGTAGCGCGCACTCTCGACGGCGGCAGCCCGGTCGTCAGGATGCACGCGCGAAAGCCAGAGTTCTTCGGGAACGAAGCCGTACTGCGCCGGCAGGCCGTAGAGCTCGTGCATGCGCTCGTCCCAGAGCGAGCCCTGCTCACCGCAGGTCGCGTCCCAGATGCCGCACTGATAGGCGTCGAGCGCCAGATCGAGCTTGCCGGAGATTTCGGTGAGCTGCGCCTCGCGCCGCGAGATTTCGTCCAGCGCCAGCTCCAGCTCGGCATTCTTGATGTCGCTGACATCCTTGGCGTGACGCAGCGTTTCGGCCGCTTCCGCATCCGTTGTCACGTCGGCGACGATGCCGATCGTGCGCCCGACGCCACCGGCATCGGTATAGAAGGAGCCGACGGAGCGCAGGTAGCGAACCGTGCCGTCATCGAGAAGGATGCGGTACTGCGCGGTGCAGGAAGCCCCGGCAACGCTGCAGTTGAAGAAATGCATTTCGGCGATATGCCGGTCGTCGGGAGCGATCCGCGAGAACCAGTTCTCCAGCGGATGGCTGCCTTCGCCTGCCGCTTCGCCTGCCGCTTCGCCGTGCAGCGCCGAGGCGCGCCCGTCCCAATAGAGGCTGTGGCCCCCTTCTTCGAGCTCCCAGATGCCGATGTTGGACGAATCGAGCGCCAGGTTCAGGCGCTGCGAGAGCTCCAGAAGCTTTGCTTCGCGGCGTTCGAGCTGCGAGATGTTACGGTTGCGTTCGCCGAGCAACAGCGTGGCGAAGAAGATCGGGATGATGATGACGCAGCCCGCGGTGATGATGATGACGCGCAGCTGCGACTGGTTCGCCGGCGCCTCGTTCCAGCCGGTGGTCGGCACGGCCGAGAGTTCCCAGCGGCCGCCGGCAAAGGCGATCTTGCGGCGCAGCGGCTGCTTGTCGAAGACATCGGTATTGCCGAAGAAGGGCAGGGCGGCATCGGCCGCAGCCGTGCCGAGATCGCGCACCGCGATCGACAGGTGATCGAGATGCGGGTAGCGCTCCTGGTTCTCGCTGTTGCGCGCCGGCTTCAAGCCGGTGTTTTCATAGAACATGTCGCGGTCGATGGTGACCTCGACGGCGCCCCAGATCTTCCGCTGGCCGTTTTCCTTGACGAAGATCGGGAAGAAGATCGCAAAGGCATCCTTGCCCTCGGCCGTCTTGATCGGGCCGTAGAACCGCGCCTGCTGGTCGCCGGTATTGCGCCCGACCGACTGCATGGTCGACAGCGCCTCGCGCACGTCCTTGCCGATCCGGTCCTTGTCGGATTGTGGCGGATAGACGTTGCTGACGATGAAATTGGGGGCGACGGCGACATTGAGGAAATGCGGATTCTGGATCAGCAGCCAGTTGATCTGCCGCTCCATTTCCTCGTCATTGGTGCGCGCGCTCAGTGAAATCATGTTGGAGAGGTCACGGACGATAGTAATGTCCATGTTGATCTGCGCTGCCATGCGGGCACGGATCAGGTTAGTCTCGTTTTCGGTGCGGATCTGCAGTTCGCGCAGATGGGCGGCAGTATTGGCGCGATCAAGAGTGATGCCGACAGCGACGACCATGAAGGCGACGAAGCCGGAGACCAGCAGCGAAAGCCAGGTATTCTTGAAAATTCGCCGCAATTGCCTGTGGCCGCCCAGCCCGATAAGCAAAACAAGTTCCCCTTTGTTTAAAAGCAACTGTAGGGGGAACTTGTTAATTTACGATTGCCCGGCCTTCTATATTTCGGGTGCCGAAACAAGACAGAGTGGATGGTTAACGGCGCCTCTTGATTATTGTTAAAATGCTATTCATCAATTGGGCGGTGAAAGCCATTCTTCCGGGCAATTTTTGCCATATTCAGGGGATTATCTGTGTTTGATAAGATTTTAGCGTCGAGTGTGAAGAGGGTTGCCGCGATGCGTTTTTTTGTTGCCACGCTGTTGGCCACCGCAAGTTTCCTGTCGCCGATCAGCGGTTTTGCTGAGAGCGCGGATGTCGAGGCGACGATCAAGAAGGTCGATACCGCCAATCTCAGCCTGACGCTCGATGACGGCAAGACCTACCAGGCGCCCGAAGAGTTCAATTTCGATGGCTTGAAGGCCGGCGTGAAGGTCGTGATCTTCTATACCGAAGTCGACGGCAAGCGCGTCATCAACGATCTCGATATCGTTCAGTAAGCCGGTTCAGATCCAGCCGATCAGCCGCTCGGCAGTATCGATCTTCAAGATCCGGTCCTGCCAGATTTCTCCCTCAGCGGCCTCGTGCTTGGGAACATCGCCAATCATCTTGAAGAGACTGCGGATGACGCCGCCGTGTGTCACGCAAACCGTTGGTTTGTCAACGGAATTCAGCCAGGATGCGCTGCGCCACGACATGATCTCGTAGCTCTCCGCGTCGTCGCCCGGCGGGATGAAATCCCATTTGTTGAGGTTGCGCTCGCTGACCCGGTCGCGCTGCGTCGCCTTCAGTTCCTTGAGCGTGAAGCCTTCCCAGTCGCCGAAGGAAACCTCGACGAGACGCTCATCGGTGCGGTAGCCCCTGGGGTCGATCCCCATGGCAGTGCGCATGATTTCCATCGTCTGGCGGGTGCGGGTCAGGGGGCTCGCGACAAAGTCGAAGGCAATGCCTTCGACCTTTAGGATCTCAGCAAGATCGATGCCGTTCAGCCGCGCCTGTTCGCGGCCGATGGCGTTCAGCGGAATGTCTTTCTGGCCCTGAAGGCGGCGTTCGGCATTCCAGTCGGTCTGGCCGTGTCGGACCACATAGATAAGCACGGCATATTCCGCTTCTTGGAGTTCGATCAGTCCTTGATAACGGAAATATCCGGCGCGTCCACAGCCTTCATGCCGATGACATGGTAGCCGCTGTCGGCGTGATGGACTTCGCCGGTAACCGAACGCGACAGGTCGGACAGCATGTAGAGGCCGACGTCGCCGACCTCTTCGATGGTCACGGTACGGCGCAGCGGAGCGTTGTACTCATTCCACTTAAGGATGTAGCGGAAGTCGCCGATGCCGGATGCTGCAAGCGTCTTGATCGGGCCCGCGGAGATCGCGTTGACGCGAATGTTCTTCGGTCCGAGGTCGACGGCCAGATACTTGACGCTGGCTTCGAGAGCAGCCTTGGCAACGCCCATGACGTTGTAGTTCGGCATGACCTTCTCTGCACCGTAGTAGGTGAGGGTGAGAAGCGAGCCGCCGTCCGTCATCAGCTTCTCGGCGCGGCGAGCGACCGAGGTGAACGAGAAGACGGAGATGTTCATCGTCTTGGCGAAGTTGTCGGCCGAGGTGTCGACGTAGCGGCCGGTCAGCTCGTCCTTGTCGGAGAAGCCGATGGCGTGAACGACGAAATCGATCTTGCCCCACATCTTTTCGACATTGGCAAAAACTTCGTCGATTGTTGCTTCGTCGGAGACGTCACAGTGGCCGGCCAGAACGCCGCCGAGTTCGGCAGCCAGCGGCTCGACGCGCTTCTTCAGCGCCTCGCCCTGATATGTAAAGGCAATTTCGCCGCCCTGTGCATGAATGGCCTTCGCAATGCCCCACGCGATCGAGCGATTGTTCGCGACGCCCATGATGACGCCGCGCTTGCCTGACATGAGGCCTGTTGCTTGAGCCATATTTTGCCCCCTAATGAACCAATTGGAAATTGCCTATGGCATAGGCCGTTAATCGGTTCAAGATTGGGAGCAATCATCAACTGTTAGGGAGCGTAACAAAGGGTGCGCATGTCACGAAAATTTCACAGGAAAAGACCTTCGCGCATGCTGCGCATCAAATCCGTGACCTTATCGTCGGGTTTTTCCCACAGCATGATGCGCAGTTCGACCACCAGATCGCCCCGTCCGCTGTTGCCGTCGGGCAGTCCCTGACCCTCGATCCGGATGGTCTTGTCGGAACCCGACCAGGCCGGAACGGTAACCTTCAGCCGGCCGCCCGGGCCCTCGATCTCTGTCTCGGTGCCGAGCACGGCATTCTCGATCGTCACGGGCAGAACCGTGTGCAGGTCGAAGCCGTGCACGGTGAAGCGATGATCGGCCGCGATATGGACGCCGATCACGGCATCGCCGCGCTGCATGTTCGGCAGCTTCAGGCCCTGGCCCTTGAGGCGGATCTGCTGGCCCTCGGTCGTTCCCGGCGAAAGCGTAAAGCTTGCTTCCTGCCCTTCGCCGAGCGGCACGATGATGCGGCTGCCCTTCATCAGGTCGTCGATCGTCACGGTCGCCTGAGCGAACTGATCGGGCGCCTTTTCCGGGGCAGGGGCGGTGCCGGTGAACCGGCGCACCAGCGCATTCAGGATGCTGAACGGCTGGAGGATGCCGGCCGAAGCCGCGGCATTCGGGTCGATGGTGTCAGCGTCGGTCTTCGGCGCTTCCGTTTCGCTCTTGGCGGTCTCGGCCTCTGCCGGCTTGGGCTTTGCCTGGGCCTGAGCTTGTCCCTGTGCCTGCGATTGCGCCTGACCGGCATTGCCGGCGGTCCCGCCCGCAGCCTTGGTCTGCGTGCCGAAAATCCGGTCGACGACCTCTTCGGCGCTCTCGGCGCCTGCCGTGTTTGATGCCTTCTGCTTGGCGGCTTCCTCAGCCGCTGCCTTCGCCGCCTTCTGGGCGTTGGCGCGGGCGAGCTCCTCCATCACCCGTTCGGCATTTTCCTGCGCAGCCTTGGCGCGGGCTGCCGCCTCGCGGGCCGCCTGGCGCTGCTGCATGATGGTCTCGCCGCCGCCCATTTTCGCCTCGGCCATGCGGGCCGCGGTGTCGAAGAGGCTGCGTTTCTTCGGGTCCTTGAGGGTCTCATAGGCGCGGCCGATCTCGGCAAAACGCGCCGTTGCATTCGGGTCGCCCTGATTGTGATCGGGATGCACGGCCTTCGCCATATGGCGCCATGCTGCCTTGATCTCGTCTGCCCCTGCGTCCTTTTGGACGCCCAATACCTTATATGGATCGCGCATAGTAATCCGCCGGTGTCCGTGCGGCTGCCGTCCCTTCTGGCAGCCGAAGCCCAATATCAACTCTTTGCGCGCCATCCGGTTCAACCGGACCTCGCGCTTATGGGCTGGATCGTGCGGGAGAGTTGCTAATCACTTGTTATTTTCGCCGGGCGCTCGGCGGCTTTTGCGGCAAATGGTTATCGTTCTGCTAAGCATCGCAATGCCGCAGGCGCCGGTATTAAGCATATGTGTGGAAAACGGATCAGCTCTCGGGCTGGAAGCTCAGAAGCTGCCAGTTGCCGCCGCCGACGAGGCAGGTCTTGCCCATGAACTTGGCAATGCCGTCATAGGAATGGCGGGTGGTGCGGAACTGCCGGCAGACCTGGCCGGATTCATTGTTCTCGACGATCGTGTCGATGACGCCGGCGCTGCCGGTGGAGGCGTTTGCCCAGGCAAGCGGCTGCGCGCCGATCCGGCCGACATCGGCTGACGTCACGGCATTGCGCACGGTCATTTCATCGGAGAGCGTATCGGTGCTCGGCGGGTTCTGCGGCACGGTGCCGGTCGCAACGGACCGGTCGACCTTGGATTCGCTTAGGAAGTCAAAACCACCCGTCATGCAGCCGGAGAGCGACAGCGTCGCCACCCCGATCAGAATCAGAGAGCTGCTGCGTCGCAGGAGCCCCTTTGTATGGTGAGTTGACTTTGCTATGACTTCCACCCTGTGTCCTGTCCAGTCGCTACCAGCTGGGCATTCAACCTAAAACCCCGGGGCATTTGAGCTAATATGTCGGCAAATGAGTTAACAAGCGGTGACTTTACCCAACGCGGCGAACCATTCAAGCTTTTCGCGGAATGGCTGAAGGAAGCCGAGGCTTCGGAGGTCAACGACCCCAATGCCGTGGCATTGGCAACCGTCGACGAAGCTGGTCTTCCCAATGTCCGCATGGTTCTCCTGAAGGGATTCGATACAGCAGGCTTTGTCTTCTACACCAATTTCGAGAGCCAGAAAGGTCGCGAAATCTTGGGGCAGAAGAAGGCCGCCATGTGTTTCCATTGGAAGACGCTGCGCCGCCAGGTGCGTCTGCGTGGTCCGGTGGAGGTGGTAACCGACGAGGAGGCCGACGTCTATTTCCAATCGCGTGCGCGCGGCAGCCGCATCGGCGCCTGGGCATCGAAGCAGTCGCGTCCGCTGGAGAGCCGTTTCGCGCTGGAGAAGTCCGTCGCCGAGTACACGGCGCGCTACGCCATCGGCGAAATTCCGCGCCCGGCCTATTGGTCCGGCTTCCGCATCAAGCCTATCTCGATCGAGTTCTGGAAAGACCAGAACTTCCGCCTGCACGACCGCGTCGAGTTCCGCCGCGAGACGCCGGAAGCCGATTGGGACAAGGTACGGATGTATCCGTAACCTGTTATTTTCCCATCAGTTTCAACGGAATGCCTGAAGCCAGTGCCGAGACATAGCGCGGCTTCTGGTAGAGGCCGTTGAGCGAGAGCCGCGGAAGATAGGTCGTCCCGCCCGCCATGCCGGGCCGGATCACGCCGGGCTGCGTCGTCACCGCAGCCGTAAAGCCGAGCTCGGCCGCGATCTCCGCTTCGCGCAGCGTCGCGGCTTCGCGAGTGCCATATGGAAAGGCGATCGTCGCGGGCGTCTTGCCGGTGATCACCTTTACGTGTTCGGCCGACCGCAGCATCTCTTCCCGGGCTTCGGCCTCGCTGAGTCGCGCCAGGGCGCGGTGGCTGATCGTATGGGCGCCGAGCGCTGCCAGCGGGCTCGCCTCGATGAGATTGAGCTCGGCCTCGCTCATCACCAGATCCTCGACCAGCTCGCCCGGAGCGATGTCGTAGCGGCGCGCAAGCACGTCGAGCGAGCGCACCGCCTTCTCCTCGTCGCTCATGTGGAGAAAGGCCGCAAATCTCGCGAATGCCGCGTATTGTTCGGCGGGCGTATCGGTCTCCAGAACCTCCTCGCCACGGCCGAAGTCGAAATGCAGCCGGTCGGTGCGGCGCAGCAGCAATGTCAGCGTTTCCCACCAGATCGTATGCGTCCGCTCGGTTAAACCCTTGGCGACGAAGATGGTGAAGGGAGCCTCGTGTTTCTCGAAGATCGGATAGGCATGCACGAGGTTGTTGCGGTAGCCGTCGTCGAGCGTGAATGCGGCAAACGGCGCTTCACGGGCGGGGCCTGAGAGCAGGGCAGGGACATCGGCGAGCGCCACGAACTCGTAGCCGTCCTGCTTCAGTCTCGTCAGCGCCGCATCCAGGAATTCGGGTGTGATCTCGAGATGCGCATTCGGTTCGAAGTCATGCGCTTCGTAGGGGCGGACATGATGCAGGGTAAAGATCGCGCCGCGGCCACGCGCGCCGCGCATCAGCCGTGCGGCCGAAATCAGATGCGCCGCCTCGAGACCGGCGGTGATGGCAGCTTTCTTGGCCCGTTTTTTCCACAACCCCTGCATGTCAGCTCCGTGAAAGGTGCGGATCCTACCAATTCTGGTGTTAAACCTTGTTGAAGATTGCTTTTCCGACTGAAATCTTTACGTTTCCTTCACCACGGGTGGAAAAAACTCAGAAAACCAGTGTCCGTTGCCTCAAAGTCGCGCGAATGTGCAGGCTCTGTCACAGAACGGGACATATTTTGGCAAGGCCGCGCATGCGTGGCACCTAGAGGGGAAATCCATGAAGAGGTTGTTGGCTGCTTTGTTGAGCGTGACGCTCGCCGTGTCGGCGCCCGTCGCGGCTATGGCCGGCAGCGCGTCGTTCATCCTCGATGCCCGCACCGGCAAGGTTCTCGCTTCGGAAAATGCCGATACGTTGAATCACCCGGCATCGCTGACCAAGATGATGACCCTCTACCTGGCCTTCGAAGCGATCAATCGCGGCAAGCTCAGCTGGGACAGCCAGATCGTCATGTCGAAATATGCGGCAAGCCGCCCGCCGACCAAGCTCGGTGTGAGGCCCGGCAGCACGATCACCGTTCGCGAAGCCGTCTACGGCATGATCGTCAAGTCGGCCAATGATGCCGCGGCTGCCATGGGCGAGAAGCTCGGCGGTTCGGAAAGCAACTTCGCCCGGATGATGACCCAGAAGGCCCGCCAGCTCGGCATGAGCCGCACCACCTTCTACAATGCGTCGGGCCTGCCCGACAGCCGCCAGGTGACGACGGCGCGCGACATGTCGACCCTCGGCGTGGCGCTGATCAAGAATTTCCCGAGGGAGTACCGGATGTTCTCGGTCGCCTCCTTCAATTTCCGCGGCAAGCAGATCCGCGGTCATAACAATCTGATGTATCGCTACGAAGGCATGGACGGCATCAAAACCGGCTATACCAATGCCTCCGGCTTCAACCTCGTCAGCGCCGTGCGCGATGGCGACCGGCGCGTCGTCGGCGTTGTGCTCGGCGGCCGCACTGCGCGCGCCCGTGACGCCAAGATGGAAGCACTGCTCAACAAGTATCTCGACCGCGCCTCTGGCGGCGGCGGCCTCGTCGCCAGCATCGGCGGAAAGCAGCGCCCGGTTCCAGCCGCACCCGTGGAAGTCGCCTCCGCTGCCGATGATGCCGATCTTCCAGTTCCGGTGAATGCGCCACGCGCCCAGGGCGATGCCGAAGCCATCCCGTTTGCGCTTGGTTATAACGAAGCCGCCGTTCCGCTCGATCGTCCGTCGCCGCTGACGAAGATGGGCAAGGCCGGCAGCCTGCAGGCGTCCGCCGGTGGCTGGCAGATCCAGATTTCGGCTGCTCCGAGCGCCGAAGCCGCCCAGGCGCTGCTCGCGCAGGCAAAGACTGAAGGCGGCGCTGCCCTGAAATCCGCTTCGCCCTTCACCCAGGCCGTCGGCTCCGGCGCCAACGCCGTCTACCGCGCCCGCTTCACCGGTTTCAACAGCAAGGACGCTGCCGAAGCCGCCTGCGACGCCCTGAAGAAGCGCTCCTACGACTGCATGACGGTTGGCGGCAACGGCTGATCAGACAGACCTGAAGGCTATTCTCAGAACGCCGTCTCGCTTGCCGGGGCGGCGTTATTCGTTTGTTCGGGCACGGTCTTGTCCAGACCTGAGACGGATGCCCTATAGGCACTCGGCGACTTGCCGTTCGCCCGCTTGAAGGCATTGCTGAAGGCGCTTTCGGACGTATAGCCGAGCGAACGCGCCACCGTCGCCACAGCCGTCCTTTCATCGCGAAGCGAGCGTTCGGCGAGATGCATCCGCCAGGTCGCGAGATAGGTCAGCGGCGCAACGCCCGCCACCGTCCTGAAATGGAAGGCGAAGGACGTCCGCGACATGGCGCATGCCTTGGCGAGCTCCTCCAGATGCCATGAACGGGCCGGATCTCCATGCATCAGCCGCAAAGCCGGTGCGATCCGCGGCTCGGCCAGCGCCCGCAGCCAGCCGGCCGGCATCGGCCTGGCGGTGCCGAGATGCGAGCGCAGGATCTCGATGAACAGCAATTGTGTCAGCTGCGACGAGGCGAGTTGCGAGCCCGGCCGGCCGCTGGTGCGCTCCTCGATCAGCCGGTCCAGCAGCCATCGAAACGCCGCCGCGTGCGGGGAGGCCGCTCGCGTCAGGATCCACGGCGGCAAGATATCCGCCAGCAGCTTGCCGCGGATCGGATCGAGCATCACATGGCCGCCGATATAGCCGAAGTCGCCGCCATCGCCGACGACAGCCACAGCGTTGCGCCCGACATTGGAAAACAGGCTCATCGCATCGACGGGCTCGAGGGCGGGGTCGCTGGAAAGAACGGCGACGCGCGGCTTTGCCAGGAGGCCGACATCGCCGGTCTCGAACAGAAGCGGTTCCCGCGCCCCTTCGAGATGCACCCAGCAACTGCCCTTCACCACCGCGAAGAACTTGATCTTCTCACGCGCCGGAAAGCGGATCGACCACGGGCCGCCCGCCGTGAAGCCGCCGGTGACGACGGCTTCGGCCTTGCTGAGGGTGAGAACGTCTGAAAAGGGATCGACAGCCATTCTCGTACTGTCGCGCAAGTAACGCGCACTTTCAAGCATTCACAGTGCAAGATGCCCGACCTACTTTCACGTCATGTCAATCAGCGGCGGCGATGTCGGCCGCCGTGAAACTCCTTGAGGTATGATATGAAAGACGAAATCGTTCTCGTAACCGGCGGCACCGGCTTCATCGCGCAATACTGCATGCTGGCGCTGCTGAATGCCGGATACCGCGTGCGCACCACCGTCCGCTCGCTGGAGCGGGAAGGGGAGGTGCGCGAGCATCTGAGAACCGGCGGCGTCGAGGCCGGCGACCGGCTGTCCTTCGTCGTTGCCAATCTGACGGATGACGCCGGCTGGGCGGAAGCTGCTGCCGGCTGCACCTATGTCATGCACGGCGCCTCGCCGACGCCTTCGGGCGACCAGACCCGCGAGGAAGACTGGATCGGCCCGGCGGTTGACGGCAATCTCCGCGTCCTGCGCGCCGCTCGCGACGCCGGCGTCAAGCGCGTCGTGCTGACCTCTGCCTTCGGGGCGATCGGCGTCGGCCACAAGCCCGGCCACCGCCGCCCGTTCGACGAGACCGACTGGAGCGACCTGACCGGCGACGTCGCCCCCTATCAGAAATCCAAGACCCTCTCGGAGCGCGCCTCCTGGGATTTCATCGCCCGCGAGGGCAACGGGCTGGAGCTTGCATCGGTCAATCCGGTCGCCGTCTACGGACCGGCGCTGGGCGCTGACTTTTCCCACTCGATCCGCCTGATCTCCAACATGCTGGAAGGGCAGCCGGGCTGCCTGAACGTCAATTCCTGCTGCGTCGACGTTCGCGATGTCGCCGATCTCCATCTGCGCGCCATGATTGATCCAGCCGCGAAGGGTGAGCGCTTCCTTGCGACCTCCGGCAAGAGCATGTGGATGATCGAGGTCGCCGAGCTGCTGCGCGAACGCTTCGGCAAGGCTGCCGAAAAGGTCTCGACGCAGGTCTGGCCGGACGAACAGGTCCGCATCGCCGGCGAGACCAACGAACAGCTGAAGGGCGTCGTGCCGCTGCTGAACTACGACATGAGTGCAACGGGCGAGAAGGCCGAGCGCCTGCTCGGCTGGGCGCCGCGGCCGAAAGAGGAAGCGATCGTCGCCTCCGCCGAAAGCCTGATCCGCCTCGGCCTGCTCCGCAACTGAGCAGCAGCCCTGGCACAGACAGCGGCCGTCCCCGGCCGCTGTCTGCTATGGACATAAGTGAGGAACCACGGTTCTCCTGCATGCGTACGAAAGGAGAACGAATATGCTTGAAGACCTCGCCGACAAGTTCGAACGCGCCTCAAAAATCTACGCCGAAGCCAACGGCCTGGAACGCGATCCCGACTGGTTTCTGCTGAAGCTGCAGGAGGAAATGGGCGAACTCACCCAGGCCTGGAACCGCCTGACCGGCAGGGGCCGCGCCAAGGGCCGCAGCGCTGACGACATGAGCCGCGACCTTGCCGACGAAACCGCCGACCTCCTCGGCCACATCCTCCTCTTCGCCCACAACAACCGCCTCGATCTCGAAGCCGCGATCGAGCGCAAATGGCTGTTCAGGCCTTAGATTACTGTGTAGCCGATTTGCGAGGCCGACCGCCTTTCGCGCCATTCGCCCGCGCCGCCTCGGCTTTCGCGGCCGACGTCGCTTTGCCCGCCTGGCGCGCCATATGGGATTTGGTCCCGAATATTCCGGCGAGAAGACCGGGAACGGAGATATCGACGTCGAGCGGTTCCCAATGCAGGCCGTAACCTGCGCCAAGGATTTCGACAGCACTCAAGTCGCTATCCCCTGCATCTTCCAGCCCCTGCACGAGGCGGGGAGGGAAGGCGAAGGTGCAGCCATTGGTGAGCTCGACGATCATCCGGCCGTTGCGCGCATCGAAACGTGCGGAAAGCGCCCGCGGCTCGCTGGCCCGCGTGTTCCTGCCACGCGCCAGCGCGTCGTCGATGTCCAAATTTACTTTCATACCTGACGACAACCCAACGTGTTGGGTTTCTCAAGAAACGGCAGCGACCTTCCGCCGGTAGAACTTGCTGTCCACCGCCATCAGCGGGAAAGACCTCGGGAGGTCGTCGCGCTTGATCTCGCTGAAGCCGTTCTTTTCGTAGAAGCGGTGGGCGGCGAGGAATTTGTCCGTCGTGCCGAGGAAGATGTCGGTGATCCCCTCGGCTTCGGCATGGGCGAATAGCGCGTCGAGCAGGCGGGCGGCGACGTTGTGTTCGCGGCCGCGCACATGGGCCGCCACGAACATCTTGCGCAGCGCCGTCTGGTTGTTGCCGATGTCCTTCAGGCCGAGCGTGCCGACGATCGTGCCGTCGAGATCGGCCACCCAGAACTGACCCTTGCGGGCCTGGTAGAAGTCCGGGATGACGGCGAGATCGGGCTGGTCGTCGGCGGTGATGGCGATGCCGAATTCATCGCGCTGGATCGGCAGAATGACGGAGAAGACGCCGTCGATATCGGCGATGTCAAAGGGCCTGATCTCAATGTCGCTCATCGCCGCCTCCTGCCGCGTCAGGCTTGTGTGCCGCCGACTGTTACCTGGTCCATGCGCAGATGCGGCTGGCCGACGCCGACGGGCACCCACTGGCCGCCCTTGCCGCAATTGCCGATGCCGGTATCGAGCTTCATGTCGTTGCCGATCATCGAGACGCGCTTCATCGCATCCGGACCGTTGCCGATCAGCATGGCGCCCTTGATCGGCGCGCCGATCTTGCCGTTCTCGATCAGATAGGCCTCGGTGCAGCCGAACACGAACTTGCCCGACGTGATGTCCACCTGGCCGCCGCCGAAGGAGACGGCATAGACGCCCTTCTTGACGGACGCGATGATTTCCTCGGGCGTCTTGTCGCCGCCGAGCATATAGGTGTTGGTCATGCGCGGCATCGGCACATGCGAATAGCCCTGGCGCCGTCCATTGCCGGTCGGCGCCATGCCCATCAGCCGGGCATTCTGCCGGTCCTGCATGTAGCCGACCAGTTTGCCGTTTTCGATCAGCACGTTATAGGCCGAAGGCGTGCCTTCGTCGTCGATGGTGATCGAGCCGCGGCGGCTGTCGATCGTACCGTCGTCGACGACGGTCACGCCCGGTGCGGCAACCATCTGGCCGAGCAGGCCGGCAAAGGCCGAGGTCTTCTTCCTGTTGAAATCGCCTTCCAGCCCGTGGCCGACAGCCTCGTGCAGCATGACGCCCGGCCAGCCGGAGCCGAGCACGACATCCATCGTGCCTGCCGGCGCCTCGATCGCTTCGAGATTGACGAGCGCCTGGCGCAGTGCTTCGTCGGCGCCGGTCTGCCAGCTGCTTTCGGTGATGAAATCGCCGAAGCCGATGCGGCCGCCCTGGCCGAAGGAGCCGCTCTCCTGCCGGTCGCCTTCGCCGACGACGACGGAGATGTTGATGCGCGTCATCGGCCGGATGTCGCGGACGCGGTGTCCGTCGGCGCGCAGGATATCGACCACCTGCCAGCTGGCGGCGACCGAGGCCGTCACCTGGCGCACCTTGTCATCCTTGTTGCGCAGATAGGCGTCGATATCGGTGAGGATCTTCACCTTCTCTTCGAAGGTCGGCGTGCCGATCGGGTTCTCGTCGGTATAGAGCTTCTTGTTGGTGCCCTGGGGTGCCGCTGCATAGCTGCCGGAATAGCCGCGGGTGACGGCGCCGACGGCGTCAGCGGCGCGCTTCAGCGCCGAAACCGAAAGGTCGCCGGCATGCGCATAGCCCACCGCTTCACCCGCAACGGCGCGCAAGCCAAAACCCTGCTCGGTATTGAAGCTGCCGCCCTTCAGGCGGCCATTGTCGAACATCAGCGATTCCGCCTGCGCATGTTCGATATAGAGCTCACCGTCGTCGGAGCCGGAAAGCGCCTCGGCCACGAGCTTGCGCGTCGTCGCTTCGTCGGCATCGAAGAGCGTCAGGAGGTCGGTATTCATGATGATATGCTCCGCTTCAAAGCAGGAATGCTTTAAAGCCGATGTAGGACCGCAGGGCAGTTCGAGCAAGCCCCTATCGGGCCGACATCAGGGAAGCGCGTCGTAGCCTTCGGCAAAGCCCTTCAGGTCGACGGGAATGCCGATGCCTTCTTCCGGCGTCTGGAAGACGATGAAGGTGGCGCTGGTGCCGCTGCGGAAGGTCTTCAGGAGCTCGTCCTCGAGCACGACTTCGGCATAGCAGCCGTCGGCAAAGCAGCGGACGAAATAGGCGCGGCCGATATCCTTGCCGTCGACATTGAGGCCGAGGCCGTTCGGCAGCAGCACGCCGAGCGGGGCGAGCACGCGCAGGATCTTCGACTTGCGGTCAGCAGTCTTCAGAACGACGACCGAGAGGCCGACTTCAGGGCGGTCCTCGGCGATGACATTCTGCATCAGCGCGCATTGCTCGGCCGAAGCGCCGGCCGGCTTGTCGCAGACGACGGACCATGCGCCGTGGTTCGACTTCACCGTGCCCGGCGCCTGCGGCTGGCTCTGGCCGGGCGCTGCCTGCTGGGCCGGTGCCGGCTGCGAGGGAGCGGGCTGGGCCGGGGCAGGGGCTGCCGGCTGCTGGGCGAAAACGGGGGCTGCCGCTGCTGCTGCAAGAGTGGTGGTCAGAACAAACGACCGCACAAGGGAACGGAAACCCATGAAAACCTCTGGAATTCGAATCGGTGACGGTATTGTTGAAGGCCGTGACCGGAAATGAAAAGACCTGCCCCGTGAAAACCGGGGGACTACGGCAGAAATAGGACCTTTCCGCAATAATGTTGGAGCTTTGGATTGGCCCGCGTAAGCCTTTTCCGTATGATGGTGCAAATATTCGGTAATGTTTTGTGCCTGCTTGTGAATCGGCTTCTGGCAAAAATGCCGCATAGACAATCGCTCTGGCCTGTTGCGGTCAGTTGCAAACTGTGGTTTGAAGCGCTGAAGATGGCAAGGATTCTGCGTTCGATTTAAGGCAGGTCAAGCGCTCGAGGGAGATACTAAGGTGATTAAGAAGGCTTATGCAGCTCTGACCGCGCTGGTCTGTCTGCTTTTTGCTTCCGGCACATATGCCGATCAGCCGATGCCGTGGCAGGCAACGCTGCAGCCGGCGGCAACGCCGATTATGCGGGAAATCCGCTGGTTCGAACAATATACGCTGTGGTTCATCGTACCGATCACGCTCTTCGTTCTGGTCCTGCTCATCGTCGTCTGCTGGAAGTTCCGTGCGAGCGCCAATCCGGTGCCGTCGAAGACGAGCCATAACACCGTCATCGAAGTTATCTGGACCGTGGGGCCGGTCCTGGTTCTTCTCTTCCTCGCCGTTCCGTCGTTCAACCTGCTCACCGCGCAGCTGACGCTTCCGGAAAATCCGGATGTGACGCTGAAGGCGACCGCCACCCAGTGGCAGTGGAACTACGAATATGAAGGCACCGGCGACAATCCGCTGGCCTTCGATTCCTACCTCCTGAAGGATCCGGATCGTGCCGCTGCCGGCAAGACGGATCTCGCGACCTATCCGCGCCTGCTGGCCGTCGACAACGAAATCATCCTGCCCGTCAACAAGGTCGTTCGCGTTCTCGTGACCGCCGCTCCGACGGACGTGATCCACGCCTTCGCAATGCCGTCCTTCGGCGTCAAGATCGACGCCGTTCCGGGCCGCCTCAATGAAACCTGGTTCAAGACCGAGCGCGAAGGCCTGTTCTACGGCCAGTGTTCCGAGCTCTGCGGCAAGGACCATGCGTTCATGCCGATCGCGATCCGCGTCGTTTCCGAAGACAAGTACAAGCAGTGGCTCACGGCTGCCGCTTCCGATCTTCCCGGAGCCTACAAGGCTCTCATGGCTGCCACCGATGGTCCTGCAAAGACCGTTGATGTCGCCGAAAACGCTCAGTAATCTAGAAGGGACTCGGAAAAATGGCTGGTTCCGCCCACGATCATTCTCATGATCATCATGGCCATGACGCACATGCGCATGACGACCATCACGATCACTCGCACAAGCCGAGCTTCGTCAATCGCTGGTTCTTCTCGACGAACCACAAGGACATCGGCACGCTCTACCTGATCTTCGCGATCTTCGCCGGCATCATCGGCGGCGCGCTGTCCGTTGCCATGCGCATGGAGCTTCAGGAGCCTGGCATCCAGATCTTCCACGGTCTGGCCTCGATGGTTTACGGCTTCGAAGGCGACGCCGCGATCGACGGCGCCAAGCACATGTTCAACGTCTTCACCACCGCTCACGCCCTCATCATGATCTTCTTCATGGTCATGCCGGCGATGATCGGCGGCTTCGCCAACTGGATGGTTCCGATCATGATCGGTGCCCCTGACATGGCGTTCCCGCGTCTGAACAACATCTCCTTCTGGCTGATCGTTCCGGCCTTCCTGCTGCTCGTGCTGTCGATGTTCGTCGAAGGCCCGGCCGGTGCTTACGGCGCTGGCGGTGGCTGGACGATGTATCCGCCGCTCGCAACCGCGGGCCAGCCGGGTCCGGCCGTCGACCTCGCGATCTTCTCGCTGCACGTCGCCGGTGCCTCGTCGATCCTCGGCGCGATCAACTTCATCACCACGATCCTGAACATGCGCGCACCGGGCATGACGCTGCACAAGATGCCGCTCTTCGCCTGGGCTGTTCTGATCACGGCCTTCCTGCTGCTGCTCTCGCTGCCGGTTCTGGCTGGCGCCATCACCATGGTGCTGACCGACCGTAACTTCGGTACGACCTTCTTCGCGCCGGAAGGCGGCGGTGACCCGATCCTCTACCAGCACCTGTTCTGGTTCTTCGGTCACCCGGAAGTGTACATCCTGATCCTGCCGGGCTTCGGCATCGTCAGCCACATCATCTCGACCTTCTCGCGCAAGCCGATCTTCGGTTACCTCGGCATGGCCTACGCCATGGTCGCCATCGGTGCCGTCGGCTTCGTCGTCTGGGCCCACCACATGTACACGGTCGGCCTGTCGCTCGATGCACAGCGCTACTTCGTCTTCGCGACGATGGTCATCGCCGTTCCGACGGGCGTGAAGATCTTCTCCTGGATCGCAACGATGTGGGGCGGCTCGATCGAGTTCCGCACGCCGATGGTCTGGGCGATCGGCTTCATCTTCCTGTTCACGGTCGGTGGCGTCACCGGCGTTCAGCTGGCAAATGCCGGTCTCGACCGCTCGCTGCATGACACTTACTACGTCGTGGCTCACTTCCACTACGTTCTGTCGCTCGGCGCCGTCTTCGCCATCTTCGCTGCCTGGTACTACTGGTTCCCGAAGATGAGCGGCTACATGTACAACGAGTTCCTCGGCAAGCTGCACTTCTGGGTCATGTTCATCGGCGTCAACCTGGTGTTCTTCCCGCAGCACTTCCTCGGTCTCGCAGGCATGCCGCGCCGTTACATCGACTATCCGGATGCGTTTGCCGGCTGGAACTACGTTTCCTCGATCGGCTCCTACATCTCGGCCTTTGCCGTGCTGATCTTCCTCTACGGTGTCTTCGAAGCCTTCGCCAAGAAGCGCCTCGCTGGCGACAATCCGTGGGGTGAGGGTGCAACGACCCTGGAATGGCAGCTGCCTTCGCCGCCGCCGTACCACCAGTGGGAACAGCTCCCGCGCATCAAGTAAGATGCTCCAAATTCCGGGCGCCGCATTCCGATGCGGCGTCCGGCCTTAACGCATGACGCGGTAGGGCATGCGGAAAAACAAGAGGCCAGAGCGCATACAGCCGATCTGAAGGATCGCAACGCGCTTGAGCCGAGCAGGACGGAATAATGACGGTCATCGACAATCACGAGGCACTTGCAGAGGAAGGCGAACTCCGCCTTTCGGAAGCGGGCGCGCGCGATTATTTCGAGCTTCTGAAGCCGCGCGTCATGTCGCTCGTGGTCTTCACGGCTTTTGCCGGCCTGGTGCTGGCCCCTGGTCAAATCAATCCCGTTCTCGGCCTGATCTCGATCCTCTGCATTGCCGTCGGCGCTGGCGCGTCGGGTGCGCTCAACATGTGGTATGACGCCGATATCGACGCTGTCATGACCCGCACGGCGCAGCGCCCGATCCCCGCAGGCCGCATTCAGCCCAAGGAAGCGCTGGCCTTCGGCCTGGTGCTCTCGGGCTTCTCGGTGACGATCCTCGGCCTCGCCGTCAACTGGCTGTCGGCCGGCATCCTCGCCTTCACGATTTTCTTCTACGCGATCGTCTATACGATGTGGCTGAAGCGCTCGACGCCGCAGAACATCGTCATTGGCGGCGCTGCCGGTGCCTTCCCGCCGATGATCGGCTGGGCATGCGTGACCAACTCGGTCACCATCGAAAGCACCGTGCTGTTCCTCATCATCTTCCTCTGGACGCCCGCACATTTCTGGGCTCTCGCGCTCTTCAAGATGCGCGATTACGAAGCCGTCGGCGTCCCGATGCTCCCGAACGTCTCGGGTGAGCGCACCACCAAGCACCAGATCGTCGCCTATGCGGTGCTGACCGCCATCTGCGGCGTCATCCCGTCGCTGCTCGGCTTTGCGAGCTTCGGCTACGGTCTTGTCGCGACGCTGCTCGGCACCGTCTTCATAAGCTGTTCCATCGCCGTCTGGCGCATGCCGGATGGCGATGAAAAGATGATCCCGGCCAAGAAGCTCTTCGCTTTCTCGATCTTCTATCTCTTCGCGATCTTCTCCGCGCTGATGTTCGACCGGCTGGCATCGATCCTGGTCTTCCATGCAGGAGGTATCATCTGATGGAAACCGTGAAGCTGACCGAAGCGCAGCGCAAGTCGCGCCGGAACCGCAACGTGGCGCTCGGCGTCGTTCTCGCCGGTCTCTGCGTTCTGTTCTACCTGATCACCATCGTGAAATTCCTGGGACATGGAGGCTGAGCCGATGAGCGACACCGCCAACGCACCGAAGAAGCCGGGCCGCAACAACGGCGCTGTCGTCTTCATGTGCCTGAGCTTCGTCGTCGGCATGGGCGCGATGAGCTACGCAGCCGTTCCGCTCTATCGCATGTTCTGCCAGATCACCGGCTACAACGGCACGACGCAGCGCGTCGAGCAGGCCTCGACCGAGATCCTCGACCGCAAGATGCGCGTCACCTTCGACGCCAACGTCGCTCCGGGTCTCTTCTGGGAGTTCAAGCCGGTCCAGCGCGAAGTCAATCCGCGCATCGGCGAGACGATCCAGGTGAATTTCATCGCCGAGAATCGCTCGAACGAAACCCAGCGCGGCCAGGCCGTGTTCAACGTCACGCCGGGCGAAGCCGGGGCCTATTTCAACAAGGTCCAGTGCTTCTGCTTCAACGAGACTGACCTGAAGCCGGGCGAAAAGCTTGAAATGCCGGTGGTGTTCTACATCGATCCGGAAATTACCAAGGCCGTGGAGTCGAAGGACATTCACACGGTCACGCTATCCTATACGTTCTACCCGAAAGAGGGACCGAAGCCGCTGGCTTCGAATGAGGGTGGAGCGGAGAAGGTTGAAAAGAAACTTTGATTGAGGTTCGTTTCCGGCTATGCCGGGGGCGAGCGAGGAAGAGATCCGGGGATTAGAGATGGCCGACGCGCATCAAAAGAATCACGACTACCATATTATCGATCCGAGCCCGTGGCCGCTGCTCGCCTCGATCGGCGCCTTCATCATCACCTTCGGTGGCGTCGGCTACATGCGCTATCTGAACGGCGGCTCGCTGCACCTCTTCGGTGTCGAGTGGGCTCATCCGTGGCTGTTCTTCATCGGCCTCGCGCTGATCCTCTACGTCATGTACGGCTGGTGGGCCGATACCGTGAAGGAAGCCCATGAGGGCGCCCACACGCGCGTCGTCTCGCTGCACCTGCGCTACGGCATGATCATGTTCATCGCTTCGGAAGTGATGTTCTTCGTTGCCTGGTTCTGGGCCTATTTCGACGCCAGCCTCTATCCGCACGAAGCGATCCAGGCCTCGCGCCTTGCCTTCACCGGTGGTCAGTGGCCGCCGAAGGGCATCGAAGTCCTCGATCCCTGGCACTTGCCGATCTATAACACCGTCATCCTGCTCCTCTCGGGCACGACGGTTACCTGGGCACACCATGCTCTGCTGCACAACGACCGCAAGGGCCTCATCCAGGGCCTGACGCTGACCGTACTGCTCGGCATCCTGTTCTCCTTCGTCCAGGCCTACGAATACGCCCACGCTCCGTTCGCCTTCAAGGCATCGATCTACGGCGCGACCTTCTTCATGGCGACCGGCTTCCACGGCTTCCACGTTCTGATCGGCACGATCTTCCTGCTGGTCTGCCTGGTGCGCGCTATCCGCGGCGACTTCACGCCGAAGCAGCATTTCGGCTTCGAAGCGGCTGCCTGGTACTGGCACTTCGTCGACGTCGTCTGGCTGTTCCTGTTCTTCTCCATCTACATCTGGGGTGGATGGGGTGCACCGGTCGCTCACGGCTGATCCGGTTCACACGGACAATAGAAAAGGCGGGTGCCATCGGCGCCCGCCTTTTTCTTTGTCCTCACCGCGCCCCGGCGATCCGCTCGAAGGCGGAAGGGTCGGGTATCCCGATATCGAGTTGTTGGCGGATCGCCTCGGCGCATTCATAGGGCGTCAGGAGCGAGGTATCGACTTCGAGATCGTAGATGCCGGGCTTGTGCACCTCGTCCTGCCAGCGCCTGACAGCATCCGGCACCGCGATCTCGGCGCTTGCTCTCGCATAGAGTTCCTCACGGCCCGGCTCGTCGATCTCCCGCCGCTTCATGATCACCTCCAGCGGGCAGCGCACGCCGACGAACAGCACCGGGAAACCATCGAGCCGGCGGGCGCAATCGGCCAAAATCCCGAGCGGCTGCGAATAGGCGTCGTGATGGCCGAGATCGGCCACGACATTGATCCCGAGCCCGGCATGGATGGCGATCGATTCGTAGAGCGCGGCATAGAAGAACGGCACGAACTCCTCAAGATCCGGCCGCTCGCCGCCCGGCCGCAGCCCGATGCCCGGCAGATATTGCGACGGCGTCATCGCATTGTAGTTGTCGACGCCGAAATTGAGCCACGGCCCGTCGAATTGCTGCTGGATGGCGCGCGCGATCGTCGTCTTGCCGCTGCGCGGCGCCCCGTTGAGAATGACGATCTGGGCTGCGGTGCTGTCGGTGCTCATGTCTCTTCTTTTCTGATTGGCCCGAATCGCTGAGGCGAAATCGCGCAGGTATTTCCCTTCGTCCTGCGGATACTTTATGGGAGAGTTAAGGCGGCTTTAGGTGACGCCACGGGAATCCACATGCAAGAAGACACCGCTCTCTTTCCTCCGGTCGACCCGGTCAAGACAGGCATCAAGGGCTGCTGCCCGCGCTGCGGCAATGGCAAGCTGTTCGACGGCCTGCTGTCGCTGAAGCCGCGCTGCGCCGCCTGCGGCCTGGATTATGCCTTTGCCGATTCGGGCGATGGTCCTGCCGTCTTCGTCATCCTGCTTGTCGGCTTCGTCGTCATTGGCAGCGTGCTCTGGCTCGAGGTCAATTACGCGCCGCCGATCTGGCTGCACATCCTGCTCTTCGGCCCGCTGACGATCATCCTGTCGCTGCTGACGCTGCGCTGGTGCAAAGGCATCCTGATCGCCATGCAATACCGCCACAATGCCCGTGAAGGACGCCTGAGTGACTGACATGAATATCCCGGCCGCGCGCCGCAAGCTGCCGGTCTTCACCGGTATCGCGGTGCTGATCGCGCTCGCCATTCTCATTTCCCTCGGCACCTGGCAGGTCGAGCGCCTCTATTGGAAGGAGGGCCTGCTCGCCGATATCGCCGCGCGCCGCAATGCCGCTCCAGTGCAGCTTGCCGATATCGAACAGATGCTCTCTTCCGGCACCGATATCGAATATCGCCCGGTCACCGTCACCGGCCGCTACGTCAACAACAAGGAGCGCCACTTCCTCGCCACCTGGCGCGGGGAGGCGGGCTTCTACGTCTATACGCCGCTCGAGCTTGCCGATGGCCGCTACCTCTTCGTCAATCGCGGCTTCGTTCCCTATGAGAATAAGGAGCCGGAAATGCGCATGCAGGGCCAGCTGACCGGCCAGCAGAGCGTCACCGGCCTCGCCCGCAACCGTCTCCCCGGCAAGCCCTCCTGGGTGGTGCCTGACAACGACATCGCCAAGAACATCTTCTACTGGAAGGATATCGACGCGATGGGATCGAGCGACGGCTTCGATGCCTCGAAGGTCGTGCCCTTCTTCATTGATGCGGATTCGACCCCGAACCCGAAGGGCTTCCCGATCGGCGGCGTCACCGAGATCGACCTGCCTAACAACCACCTGGAATACGCCTTCACTTGGTACGGACTGGCCGCCGTGCTGGTCGGCATCGTCGGCGTCTCCTGGTTCCGCGGCCGCCGCGGCGCTCCCGCGCAATAGTATTGCTTCAATTCGTCCCCATATTGGGCTAGACACCCGGGACGACGGACATCGGACTTGAACATGAATATCGCAGCGAAACCTCCTCTGACGATCAGGCTTTGCGGGCCGCGCGGCTTCTGTGCCGGCGTCGACCGCGCCATTCAGATCGTCGTTCTGGCGCTGAAATCCTACGGCGCCCCGGTCTATGTCCGCCACGAGATCGTGCATAACCGCTATGTCGTCGAGGGCCTGGAAGCCAAGGGTGCCGTCTTCGTCGAGGAGCTCAACGAGATCCCGGAAGAACACCGCGCCCAGCCGGTCGTCTTCTCGGCGCATGGCGTGCCGAAGTCGGTTCCCGAGGATGCCAACAGCCGCAACCTCTTCTATCTCGACGCCACATGCCCGCTGGTCTCCAAGGTCCACAAGCAGGCGATGCGCCACAACCGCCTCGGTCGCCACGTCGTGCTGATCGGCCATGCCGGCCACCCGGAAGTCATCGGCACGATGGGCCAGCTGCCGGAAGGCTCGGTCTCGCTGATCGAGACCGTCGAGGACGCCGATACCTATCAGCCGGTCGACCCTGACAATCTCGGCTACGTGACGCAGACGACGCTCTCGGTCGACGATACCGCCGGCGTCATCGCCCGCCTTGAACACCGCTTCCCGAACCTGACGGCGCCGGCCGCAGACAGCATCTGCTATGCCACGACCAACCGCCAGGAAGTCGTCAAGCAGGCCGCACCCGGCTGCGATCTCTTCATCATCGTCGGTGCCCCGAACTCGTCCAATTCCAAGCGCCTCGTCGAAGTGGCGCTGAGGGCCGGGGCGACGAAGTCGATCCTCGTGCAGCGCGCCTCCGAACTGAACTGGGACGAGATCGGCCAGATCTCGACGCTCGGCCTCTCCGCCGGCGCGTCGGCCCCCGAGGTCATCGTCAACGAGATCATCGAAGCCTTTCGCGCCCGTTTCGCAGCCCAGGTGGAGCTTGCCGAGACTGTGCAGGAAAACGAACACTTCCTCGTCAACCGCGAGCTCCGCAACATCGAGCTGACCGCGGCGGATATGGCTTTCGTGAACGGCTAGCGCGGCGTTGCGGGGGCACTTGCCTCTGTGCTGCCGCGCGCTCCAAGATGATTTGTTTGGGGAAAGCTCCACCGCAGGCCGATCTCCCCCCTTGTGGGGGAGATATCAGGCAGGGCAGAGGGGGGTATCCCGCGCCCTGAAGGCTTCCACTCTATCGAACCGACCGTGAGACCGCACCTTGGCCGTTTACACCGATATCTCCGAAGACGATCTGAAGTGGTTCCTGACGGAATATGAGACCGGCGAGCTGCTCTCCTACAAGGGCATTGCCGAGGGCGTCGAGAACTCGAATTTCCTGCTGCACACCTCGAAGGATCCGCTGATCCTGACGCTCTATGAAAAGCGCGTCGAGAAATCCGATCTGCCGTTCTTTCTCGGGCTGATGCATCACCTGGCCGCCCGCGGCCTGTCCTGCCCGCTGCCGCTGCCGCGTAGGGATGGCGCGCTGCTTGGGCGCCTGTCCGATCGTCCGGCCGCGCTGATCTCCTTCCTCGAAGGCATGTGGCTGCGCAAGCCCGAGGCGAAGCACTGCCGCGAAGTCGGCAAGGCGCTGGCGCAGATGCATATCGCCGGTGAAGGCTTCGAGCTGAAGCGTCCCAATGCGCTTTCGATCGATGGCTGGAAGACGCTGTGGGAGAAGTCCGAAGCCCGCGCCGACGAGGTCGAGAAGGGCATGTCGGACGAGGTTCGGGCCGAAATGGATTTCCTCTCGGCCCACTGGCCGAAAGACCTGCCTTCAGGCGTCATTCATGCCGATCTCTTCCCCGATAACGTCTTCTTCCTCGGCGATACGCTCTCCGGCCTCATCGATTTCTACTTCGCCTGCAACGACCTGCTCGCCTACGACGTCTCGATCTGCCTGAACGCCTGGTGCTTCGAAAAGGACGGCGCCTATAACATCACCAAGGGCACGGCCTTCCTCGACGCCTACCAGAGTGTGCGCCCGCTGAGCGAAGCCGAACGCACGGCTCTTCCGATCCTGGCGCGCGGCTCGGCGCTGCGCTTCTTCCTGACCCGCCTCTACGACTGGCTGACGACGCCTGAGGGCGCCATGGTCACCAAGAAGGACCCGCTCGAATATCTGCGCAAGCTGCGCTTCCACCGACAGATCAAGTCGGCGGCCGAATACGGGCTTTCGGCATGAAGCACGTCGAGATTTTCACCGATGGTGCCTGCTCCGGCAATCCCGGCCCTGGCGGCTGGGGGGCGATCCTGCGCTATGGCGAGGTCGAGAAGGAACTCTCGGGCGGCGAAGCCGAGACCACCAACAACCGTATGGAACTGCTGGCGGCAATCTCGGCTCTCTCGGCGCTGAACAGCCCCTGCGAAGTCGATCTCCACACTGACAGCAAATATGTCATGGACGGCATCTCCAAGTGGATCTTCGGCTGGAAGAAGAACGGCTGGAAGACCGCCGACAAGAAGCCGGTGAAGAATGGCGAGCTCTGGCAGGCGCTCGACGCTGCCAATCAGCGCCACAAGGTCAAGTGGCACTGGGTCAAGGGCCATGCCGGCCATCCGGAAAACGAACGCGCCGATGAACTGGCGCGCATGGGCATGGCACCCTACAAAAAGAAGTAGGCAGGCAAAGCGGGGGAGGCGGCACTGCGGATCATTTCTCTGAACGCCTGGGGCGGCAAGATCCATCAGCCGCTGGTCGATTACCTCGCCGGCGCCAGGGCCGATATTCTCTGCCTGCAGGAAGTCACCCGCTCCGTCGGCGTCACGAGCGGCTGGCTGGAATATCGCGACGGCAGCCACATACTGCCGCAGCGCGCCAATCTGTTCGACGAGGTGAAGGCTGTGCTGCCGGAGCATGACGGCATTTTCGCTCCCGCCTCGCGCGGTGAGCTTCTGGATGGCGAGACAGCCGTTCCCTCCGAATTCGGCCTCGCCACCTTCGTCCACCGCTCGCTCGCCATCTCCGGCCAGGCGATGGATTTCGTCCACGGCGCCTTCTCGCCTGATGGTTACGGCGCCCATCCGCGCCCGCGCAACGCGCAGGTTTTGCGCCTCTTCGACTACGCCTCAGGCCGCCCGCTCGTCGTTGCCCAGCTGCATGGCCTGCGCGACATGGCCGGCAAGGGCGATACACCGGCCAGAATGACCCAGGCCGAGGCGCTGGTCTCGTTGATCGGGCGTATCCGCAAGCAGGATGAACCGCTCGTCGTCTGCGGCGATTTCAACGTGCTGCCCGATAGCGCCACCTTCGAAATCTTGGGCCAGCTCGGCCTCACCGAGCTCGTCACATCAGGCGGCTTTGCGGGAACGCGCACCTCGCTCTATCCGAAGGACGGGCGCTTTGCCGATTACATGCTGGTCTCGCCGGGCGTAAGCGTTACTCGCTTCGAGGTCGTCAGGGAGCCCGAAGTTTCCGATCACTGCGCTCTGCTCTTGGATATCGCCTAGCCGTTTGCCGTCCGCGCACTGGCCGGCGATTCCCAGATCGAGATTCGGTCGCGTCCATTGCGCTTGGCGTCGTAAAGCGCCTCGTCGGCATGCTGCATGAACTCGGCAGGCGTCGTCGCGCGGGCACGGCTCTGCTTGACGGCAATGCCGGCGCTCGCCGTCACCCGTCCGAATTCGCTGCCGGTATGCGGCAGGTTCAGCGCATGCAGCGCATCGCGGAACTGTTCGGCAACACGGGACGCATCCGCCTCGTCGGCCTCGGGCATCAGCACGACGAATTCCTCGCCGCCGAAGCGGGCAACGATATCGGTATCGCGCCGGGCTGCCTTGCGCAGGCAGTCGGTAACAGCCTTCAGGCATTCGTCGCCGGCCAGGTGCCCGTAGGTGTCGTTATAGGCCTTGAAGCGGTCGACATCGATCATCAGCAGGCTGAGCGGCGTGCGCTCGCGAACACTGCGGGCGAGCGCCAGCGCCAGAGCTTCGTCGAAGGCGCGGCGGTTGACGATGCCGGTCAGGCCGTCAGTCTCGGCAAGGCTCTTCATCCGGTCGGCAACGGCGCGCAGCGAATGCTCGGCCTGCTTCATCGCGGTGACGTCGGAGACGACGACCAGCGCCATGCCATCGGCGGTCATGCGGGTGCGGAGACTCAGCCAGCGGCCATCATAGAGGTCGATTTCCTCGTCCTTGTCGCGATGCAGGTCGCGTGCTGCGGTCTCGATCCACTCTTCGTCGATCTCGGCCGGAAAGCTGCGGCGCTCCTGCGTTTCGACCGCCTTGCGCAGGATGTCGCGAATGTTGAAGCCGGCAACGCGCACCACGCCGGAAAGCGGGAAGAGATGCGCATATTGCGGGTTGGCGTAAACGAGGTCGCCCTTCGGATCGTACATCGCAAAGCCATCGGACATGCCGGACATCGCGTGCGACAGCATGTTGCGGTTCGCGCGCAGCTCGCGCTCGATGCTGCGCTCCTCGGTAATGTCGCGGGTGACGCCCGCAAGGCCGATGACGATACCGTCGCGGTCGCGCAGCGGCACTTTCGAGGTGCGGAACCAGTGCTCCTTGTCGCCCTGCTGCAGCGGCTCGATCTTGTTGATCAGCGCTTCGCCGCTGCGCATCAGCGCCTGCTCCTCGGCAAACAAGACTTCGGCGCGGCGCTGGGTGGCGATGTGGAAATCCGTGGCGCCCACCATCGCTTCCGGAGAAGTGAAATGATGATGCTCGGCGACATTGCGGTTGACGACGACGAAGACGCTGTCGCGGTTCTTCACATACTGGAAATCCGGCGTCTGCGTCAGCGCTGCGGTCAAGAGATCGCGGTCCAGTGCCATATGCTCGAACTGCAGGAGCAGCGCACCGGCAACGACGATCGCGCCGAAATTCAGCACGACAGCAGGCACGCCGACCAGCTGCAACGCCATGGTGCTGATCTGCGCCGGCAGGACCAGCATCGTCGCCAGCAGCGTGACGGAAACCAGCGCGCCGAGAATGAACGTATCGGCAAGCCTCGCCTTGCGGCGCTTCTGCAGCACCCGCAGCGTGAGCGACACCGCGCCGACGCAGGCAATGCTGATCATTCCGTCAAGCGCGCCGGCGCCACCCATCTGCAGGCGGAAGGCGACGGCCAGCGGGATCGTCAGGATGGCGGAGGGCGCGCCGCCGAACAGCGCGGAGATGGCGACCAGCGAATAGCGCAGGTCTATGAAGACGCCATTGCTGAGCGGCACGGACATCATCATCGACGCCATCGTCCCGGCGCCCATCACCGCGCCGAAGGCAAGCTTCGTCTGCAGGTCGGTCATCAGCCGGAATCGGAAATAGATGTGAGCCCAGATCGAGATCACAAGTGCAACGATGGCAAGATTGCCGATCAGTATTTGCCAGGTTGTATTCATGCAGTACTAATGAACCCAGACGCGCCAATCCCCGCATTTGTAAGGCTTTTTCCTTTAAGCGGGTTTAATTGAATGGAGATTGCGCAAGAAAATCCTGCGCCGGATTTGAGCGTTTGCACCAGCGTCGTTCCAATCGGACACATCCACAAACCGATCACCTTCGTATCAACGTCTGTGAAGCGCGATGCGAGGATTGAATGGCCGTGCACATTGGGATGTGGTTTGAACCATCCCTGGAATCGAGATTTTGGTGGCGGCTTGTGTTGTCGGCGATCTACCTGACCGTCGGCATCTTTCACATGCTGCTACCGGGTCCGTTTCTCAGGATCATGCCGGCTATGGTGCCGTTTCCGGCTGCTGTTGTTTTCATCACCGGCGCATGCGAGGTGGCAGCCGCCGCCGGGCTGCTTTCGTCGCCCTTTCGCGCCGCCGCAGGGATTGGGCTCGCCGCCTATGCGGTCTGCGTCTATCCCGCCCATATCAAGCATGCGATCGACGGATTGTCGGCGGTCGACGCCAGTACCTATGCCTGGCTCTATCATGTGCCGCGGCTGGCCTTTCAACCGGTTTTTGTCTGGTGGGCGCTCTATGCGGGCGGCGTCATCGACTGGCCGTTCCCGCAAGCCCGTTAGCCGGCCGGCGGAGCGCATCCGCCGGCCTGTTCATGGCAAGCCGCCTGAGCCAGCGCGCCGTCAGCTTGCCGCCCGCATCTCCGGCAGTGGCTTGACGTTCTGGTTCATGCGGAACAGGTTTTCCGGGTCGTAGTGCCGCTTGATCTCGGCCAGCCGCCGGTAGTTCTTGCCATAGGCCTTCTCCACCCGGTCCGCCTCGTCCTCGGGCATGAAGTTGATATAGGCCGTGCCGATCGCATGCGGCTTGGTGGCTTCGAACAGCCCTCGCGCCCAGGCGATCCCTTTCTGATCCATGGCTTTATCGCGCCAGCGCCCATGGACGTTCATGACGAAATGCGAGCTGCGCTGCGGGAAAGCCGTCGCCTCGCCGGCGATCCGGCCGGCGGCACCTCCGACATGGCCGACGAAGATTTCGCATTCCGGCCCTGGCAGCTTGCGCACTGCATCGAGCAGCACGGCAATCGCCTGGTCGGAGAGCGCCGCGAAATCCTGGCTCTTCCAGTAGTTTCGGGCGCCGGGCGTGAGCAGCGGGTCGAAGGCCTGCTGCCAGGCGGCGAAGGGCACCGGCCCCACGACATCGGCGATCGGCTTGCCGATCCCGCGAAGCTCCGCCGTTGCTGCCTGTCCAGCGGTGAGATCACCGCAATAGCACATGGCGAGCACCAGGACTTCCTTGCCGTGCCATTCGGCGGGCAGGAAGGGCAGGGGCGGCGCCTGGCGCATCACCGCCCAGCAAGTCAGCTCGTCCGGCGCCTTCTCGAGTGCGGCGCGATACTGCTTCAGCACCATCTCGGCATCGGCAAAGGGATGAACGACGAGGCCCGCGAGCACATTGCCGGGCAGATCGTGCAGGCGGAATTCGAAGGAGGTCACGACGCCGAAATTGCCGCCGCCACCGCGCAGCGCCCAGAAGAGATCGGGATCTTCCTTCTCGCTGACCCGCCTCAGCCTGCCGTCAGCGGTGACGACATCCATCGAGATCAGGTTGTCGAGCGTCAGCCCGTATTTGCGCGTCGTCCAGCCGAAGCCGCCGCCGAGCGTCAGGCCGGCAATGCCCGTCGTCGAGTTGATGCCGGTCGGCAGAACCATGCCGAAAGCCTGCGTTTCCGCATCGACATCGGCAAGCGTGGCACCGGGCTCCACCCGCATGCGCCGCGTCGCCGGATCGACCCAGACGGATCGCATCGCCGAGAGATCGATCATCACGCCGCCATCGCAGACGGCATTGCCGGCAATGTTGTGGCCGCCGCCGCGCACCGCGAGCAGCAGGTGATTGTCATGGGCGAAGCGGACAGCCTTGATGACGTCGCTGGCGCCGGCGCAGCGCACGATCATCCCCGGCTTGCGATCGATCATCGCATTCCAGATCGTCCGGGCTTCGTCGTAGTCGCTATCCGCCTTGGTGATCAGCCGTCCGCGCAACCCCGCCGCAAGGGCCTCGATCGCATCGGCGCGCATGACTTTATGGCCCTTCTGCAGGGTCGTGAGGTTCATATCATCCATGATGGTCCTCCCTACGATGGGAGCCCCCGTCCCATCGGGGCGGCATTTTGCGCCTGCGCAAACGCATCCACAAGCTATCGCTAATAAATGTATCCGGGGATGGAAAGCGTGCGGCACCTTGCCCGCGATGCGGGATTTAAACCGGACCCGCCATTTCTGGCGGGCTTGCCCTCGGTGTCATTCCCACTATGCTGCCGCGCAGAAACTGGGAGGCACCATATGATCCTGCATTGCGTATTTCTGCGGCTGAAGGCCGCCATGACCGGCGAAGAGAAGCAGGCACTGTTCGGCTCGGTCGTTGCGCTGCAGCAGGTCATTCCGGGGATCATCGACATCAAGCATGGCCCGAACGTCTCGCCGGAAGGCTTGCATGGCGGCTTCGTCGAAGGCTTCGTGGTCACCTTCGAGAGCCCGGAAGCGCGTGACGCCTATCTCATCCACCCTGAACATGTCGCGGTCGGCGAGAAGATCGTCGAATCCGTCGATGGCGGCCTCGGCGGCCTCCTGGTCTTCGACCTCAACGTCTGAGGAAAAGGCCGCGGATCGCTCCGCGGCCGTCCGTACTCAGCTCGACTTTGCCATCGCCGCGGCGATCTGGTCGACATTGTAGCGGAACATCTTCTCATAGGTCGGCGCCGGTCCCTTGGCGTCCGAGAGCGATTCCACATAGAGCTTGCCGCCGGGCTTTGCGCCTGTTGCCTTCGCCACCTGCTTGACGAGGCGCGGGTCGTTCGAGTTTTCGAAGAAGTAAGTCTTCACGTTCTCGGCCTTGATCTGCTCGATCAGCTTGGCGACGTCGGCAGCCGAGGCTTCGCTCTCGGTGGAAACGCCGAGCGGCGCCAGGAAGCTCACCTGATACTCGCGGCCGAAATAGCCGAAGGCGTCGTGGCTGGTCAGCACCTTGCGGCGATCGTCGGCGACTTTGTCGAATTTCGAATGCGCATAGGCATCGAGCTCGTCGAGCGTCTTCGTGTAGCGGTCGGCATTGGTCTTGAAGGCGGCGGCATCGGCCGGATCGGCAGCCGAGAGCGCCTTCTCGATATTCACCACCCAGACCTTGACGTTGACCGGGCTGTTCCAGACATGCGGATCGGTCACGGTCTTGCCGTCCTCTTCCATCGTCCGCGTGTTGATGCCTTCGGAAGCCGTGACCGGCGTGCCCTTGTAGCCGGAAGCGGTGATCAGCCGGTCCATCCAGCCTTCCAGGCCTTCGCCGCTGACGAAGGTCACCTGCGCCGCCTTCAGGTGCTTGGCATCGGCAGGCGAGGGCTCGAATTCATGGGGGTCGCCGTTCGGGCCGACGAGGCTGGTGACGCTGACATGATCGCCGCCGACCTGCTTGACGACATCGGCAAGCACGGTGAAGGAGGCGACGACCTTGAGCGTCTCGGCAGAAGCCGGGATCGCCGAGGCGGCAAGCAGCGCCGGCAGGGCGGCGGATAGAAGCAGGGTACGTGATAGCATGGTCAGTCTCCTTGGATTCAGCCCTTGAGCTGGGGGCGGGGGAAGAGGCGCCGGGCGATGCCCGATGGCGCAAAGAGGATCGAAAGCGTGTAGAGGCTCGCCGCCGTCATGATGATCGTCGGTCCGGAGGCGAGCTCGAGATGGTAGGAGGCGATCAGGCCGAGATAGCCGGACGCCGTGGCGCTGAGGACGGAGATCACCATCATCTGCGGCAGGCTGCGCGACCAGAGCTGGGCAATCGCCGCCGGCAGCATCATCAGGCCGACGGCCATCAGCGTGCCGAGCGCCTGGAAGCTGGCCACCAGATTGAGCACGACGAGCAGCAGGAACAGGAAGTGATAAAGCGGTCCACGGCCGCCGACGGCGCGCAGATAGCCGGGATCGAAACATTCGGTGACCAGCGGCCGGTAGATCACCGCCAGCGCCAGCAGCGTGATCGAGGCGATCGTGCCGATCTGGGTGAGCGCCGGCGTATCGATCGCCAGGATGGTGCCGAACAGCACATGCAGCAGATCGATATTCGAGCCCCGCAGCGAGACGATCAGCACCCCGAGCGCCAATGATGCAAGGTAGAAACTGGCAAAGCTCGCATCCTCCTGCAGCACGGTCATGCGGCTGACGACGCCGGAGAGCAGTGCCACCGAGAGACCGGCAACCAGCCCGCCAATACCCATCGCCGTCAGCGACAGCGAGCCGGCGACGAGATAGCCGATCGCGGCCCCCGGCAGCACCGCATGGCTCATCGCATCGCCCATCAGGCTCATCCGCCGCAGCATCAGGAAGACGCCGATCGGCCCGGATCCGAGCCCGAGGCAGAGGCAGGCGACGAGCGCCCGGCGCATGAAGCCGTAATCGGCGAAGGGTGCCAGAAAGATATCGTAGGCGGTCATGCGGCAGGCTCGCAGATGGCGGCTTCCTCGTCCCAGCGCTCGGCCATCGCCCGCGCCGTCATCAGGTTTGCCGCCGACATCACTTCGGCTGTCGGCCCCCAGCCGATCAGCTCGCGGGCAATCAGCATCGTCTCGGGAAAATGCGCCCGCACCTGTTCGAAATCGTGCAGCACCGCAATCACCGTGCGCCCGTCGCCATGCCAGCGGGCGACGATATCGAGAAGGTCGCGCGTGGTGCGCGCATCGATCGCCGTAAAGGGCTCGTCGAGCAGGATTACCCGGGCATCCTGCAGCAGCAGCCGCGCGAACAGCACCCGCTGGAACTGCCCGGCCGACAGCGAGCCGATATGCCTGTTGTCGAAACCATCGAGCCCGACCGCCGAAAGCGCCTCCAGCGCCTTCAGCCGCTCGGCCTCCGAAACGCGCCCGAACGCACCCGCCTGCCGCCATGCGCCGAGCATCACGGTATCGAGAACCGAGATCGGAAACCGCCGGTTTATATCGGCCGCCTGCGGCAGATAGCCGAAATCAAGCCGCGCCAGCCGATGCCGGATCATCCCGGCCGCCGGTCTCAGCTCTCCCACCAGGGCCTTCAAAAGCGTCGACTTCCCCGCCCCATTCGGCCCCGCAATCGCCGTCAGGCTACCCTCGCGGATGCTGCCGGAGACATGATGCACCGCCGGATGCCGGTCATAGGTAACGGTGACATTCTCAAGCTCGATCAGGGGAACACTCACGGCAACACCGCCGCCCAATAGATCGCCAGCCAGAGAGAGGAGATCAGCAACAACACGAAACCGGCGCGCGCAAAGGCGGATTGCCGGAGCAGATTGGGGAGGGGGCGAGGCATTGCAGGCTTTCTAAAATGTAATAACATTACTGTTATGTTGTAACGTTTATGGCAAAAGCGGGGCGGGTGCAAGCGGGGTGGATGCGGTGCCTACGACTTTCCGGTAACCTGTGGGCAAGGGAGTGTCGCCATGAAGGTTTCGATCGAAAAGCAGTGGGAGGATTTTGTCGAGAAATTGGTAGCGCGGGGGCGCTATCGCTCACCTGAAGAGGTCGTCACCACAGGATTGAGCCTCGTCGCGCAGCGGGAGGCGCGGCTGAAAAAGCTGCGCGATATCATTGATGCTTCCATCGCGACCGGTGGCGACGTCAGCGACGACGAGCTGGGTGCTGCGTTGGCAGCGCGGATAGCTGGCCTAAAAACTCAACGCTAGCTAGGATACTCGGTCCTCTCCTCCCTCACTCCTGTGCTTGTCACAGGAATTCAGTCGCCGCGCGTCTGCGCGGCGGGAGAAGTCTTTTCGGCGCAAGGAGTTGGGCCGGCTCTGTGAAGAGCACAGAGATGGGGAAGACCTGTACTCGCGGCCCCCTCATCCGCCCTTCGGGCACCTTCTCCCCGCGGGGGAGAAGGGAGCACCGCGGCTGCCTCTCGCGCCAACATCCCTCTCCCCAGCGGGGAGAGGGCAGGGTGAGGGGCTCCGGGCGCGGTGTATGGTTTCGCCCGCCGCTCAGGCGCGCCCCGGCCGCAGTCTTCGAAACACACCCTCCCAAAACAAAAGCGGCGAACCTCAGTCCGCCGCCCCAATCCTCAAAGCTGCTCGATCATCGCAGCTGCACCCGAAACCGTTGCCTGGCCCGGGCTTTCCTCGACGTTGAGCGACTTCACGACGCCGTCTTCGACGAGCATCGAGTAGCGTTTGGAGCGGACGCCGAGGCCGCCGGCGGAGAGGTCGGCTTCGAGGCCGAGCGCCTTGGTGAAGCCGGCGTCCCAGTCGGCCAGGAAGTGGATCTTGCCGGCGCCGCCGGACTGCTGTGCCCAGGCGCTCATCACGTGCCAGTCGTTGACGGCGACGACGGCGATGTCATCGACGCCCTTGCCGAGAATGGTGTCGCGGTTTTCAAGATAGCCCGGCAGGTGGTTCAGCGTGCAGGTGGGAGTGAAGGCGCCGGGAACGGCGAAGAGTACGACGCGCTTGCCCTTGAACAGCTGCTCGGTCGAGATCTCGACCGGGCCGTCGGCGGTCTTTTCCTTGAAGGTGGCGGCCGGAAGCTTGTCGCCGATTGCGATGCTCATGAAACTCTCCTCGTTGAGATGATGAAGCGGCAGATGCCGCAGGGTCGGTGGGGACTATAGGAGCCGGTCACTCAAAGGCAAGCGGTGTCTCCATGGCGCGGCCGCCGTCGATGACGAGCGCATGCCAGGTCTTGCCCTTGAGCGCATAGTTGCGCGGCAATTTGCCGATCGCGACCGAGGTCGAGAAGGTCTTGCCGTCGCGCTTGCTCATCAGCTGCTTGGTGAAGACATAGCCGTTCGGCCCGGTGACAATCACCTGCGGCGCCGTGTCGCCGCCGCCGGGTAGGGCGACCTCCAGCCACAGCTCCTTCGTGTCGGCGGACATCTTGTGCGACACCACCTGGAAGCCGGACGAGGCCTCTTCGGGAAGGGCTTTCTCCGCCTGTTCCAGCAACGCCTCTTCCTCCGGGCGCGACTGCTTTGCGTCCGAAAGCGGCAGCTCGAAAGCCGCCTGGAAGGGCACGCAGAGCTCCTTGCAGATGCCGATGAAGGCGGTGGCCTTGATCGTCCCGGGCGCTCCCTGACCGTCCGCCTTAAAGGTCAGCGGCAGCACGACAGGGGCGTCGTAGCCGATGTCGTCGACCTTGCCGTCATTGATATGCTTCGGCACCGGATAGCGGATATCCTTCAGCGCCACGCCGCTTTCGGGCGCCACGGTGATCTGCGGCGGAATACCACTGCTGCCGGGCTCGCGCCAATAGGTGATCCAGCCGGGTTTCGGCTCGATCTGCAGGCCGCCATGGATCGTTCCGTCGCGCTCCGGCGGCAGCGCAATCAGCCGCATCCGGCCGCCCTCGTTATCCACCCAGTCGCTCATTTCCGCCTGTGCGGCGGCAGCCAGGCTGAGAAGGGCTGCGGCAGAAAGACCGAGGCCGCGGATGATCCGGCGCGTAAAAGAAATAATCTTCATGGAACAAAGGTTTATCGAAAAGTGCTACAGGCTGCCATATGAGGAGTGATTCTAATTCTTCATTTTCGGTTGATTGATTTGTGACATTGCCCCATGTTTCCTGTGTCGGGGCCTTTTCACGCGGTCTGGCAGCAGGAGGAATTATGTCCTTATCGACGCTGAAGAACAGACGGGAACGCGGCTTTTTCGACGGGCAGTTCCTGATTGCCATGCCCGGCATGGAAGACAGAAATTTTGCGCGCACGGTGGTCTATATCTGCGCGCATTCCGATGCCGGAGCCATGGGCTTCGTCATCAATCGCCCGCAGAGCCTGACCTTTACCGACGTCCTCCTGCATCTCGAAATGATCAAGGACAGCGATTCCATCGTTCTTCCCGATCACGCCCGCGACTTCCCGATCCAGACCGGCGGCCCGGTCGAGAGCGGCCGCGGCTTCGTGCTGCATTCCGATGATTATCTGAGCGATTCCAGCATCCCCGTCAGCGACGATATCTGCCTGACGGCGACGCTCGATATCGTCCGCGCCATCTCCAAGGGCGGCGGTCCCAAGCGCGCCACCATGCTGCTCGGCTATTCCTCCTGGGGTGCCGGCCAGCTGGAAACCGAAGTCGGCAACAATGGCTGGCTGACCTGCGCTGCCAACGAAGCACTGATCTTCGATCGCAGCCTCGACGACAAATACGAGCGAGCTCTGGCGGGCATGGGCGTCACTGCGGCGATGCTCTCTGCTGAAGCTGGCCACGCCTGACTTTCTTCGGAACGAATTCAGATAGCTGACGTTAGTCCTTCCGCAAGCCAGGGCAAGGTCGCCCCGGCGCGATAGGAGGCATCTGATATGGGTAGCACCAGCGACAAGATTTCCGGCAAGACCAACGAGATTGCAGGCAAGGCAAAGCAGGCCGCCGGCAAGGTGACCGGCGACCGCAGCATGCAGGCCAAGGGCGCAGTCCAGGAAGGCAAGGGCAAGGCCCAGGTCGCGGCAGGCAAGGCCAAGGACAAGCTGAAGGACGCCGTCGACCGGATGTAAGCATCCTTCCATTTCCATGACACATGCCTGTTGCGCAGCGGCGCGGCAGGCATTTTTCGTCCGTTCGTGCCGGGGTGCTTCCATGAGACTTTTCGCCTGCGACAACTGTGATCAGGTCGTCCATTTCGACAATCGCCAATGCGTGCGCTGCAATCATCGCCTGGGCTTCCTGCCCGAGGATGTGGCAATGCACGCGCTAGAGCCGCGCGATGACGTGGCCTGGCAGCTGGTCGCGAGGCCGCAGAGGGCGGTGCGCTTCTGCGCCAATGCCGCTCTCGATATCTGCAACTGGCTGACCTCGGCCGATGATCCCAATCCTTTCTGCATCGCCTGCCGGCATAACCGGCTGGTGCCCAACACAAATACGCAGGACGGCATCGACCGCTGGCGCCGCATCAGTCAGGCGCAGCGCCATCTCTTCTATTCGCTGCTGCGCTGGCACTTGCCGCATCCCGACCGCGAGGAAGATCCGCAGGGCGGGCTGGTCTTCGACTTCCTGGAGGACGTGGTGCAGAACGACGGCAATGTCGTGCCCGCCATGACCGGCCACGAGGAGGGGCTGATCGCCATCCGCGCCGCCGAGGCCGACGACGTGACGCGCGAGCTGGCGCGCAACGCCATGGACGAGCCCTACCGCACGCTGCTCGGCCACTTCCGCCACGAGACCGGGCATTTCATCTGGAACAAGTTGGTGCGTGACCGCAATGGCTTCGATGCCTTCCGCGCGGTCTTCGGCGACGAGCGCCAGGATTATGGCGTCGCCCTTCAGAACCACTATGCCAATGGCGCGCCGCTCGGCTGGCAGGAGAGCTTCATCAGCGCCTATGCCGCCTCCCATCCCTGGGAGGATTTCGCCGAGTGCTTCGCCCACTACCTGCATATCGTCGATACGCTGGAGACGGCGCGCGCCTTTGGCATCGCCATCGATCCGCGCGGTCACGAGGAGATGGCGGCGGAAGTCGATTTTCAGCCTTACAGGGCCAAGGATGCCGAACAGCTCGCCAGCGCCTGGATCCCGCTCAGCGTCGCCATCAATGCCATCCAGCGCAGCATGGGCCAGCCGGATTCCTATCCTTTCGTGCTCTCGCCGCCCGTCATCGCCAAGCTCGACTATGTGCACGCCCTGATCCAGGGCGCCAACATGGAGTGGCAGCGCGCGGCGGCCTGATCAGGCGGGCGTCTTCAGTAGGCCGCTTGCGAGCTGCTTGAACGCTTCGACGGCCTTCGCGAAGACCTCGGCGGAATCCTTTTCCGCGGCGATCCACAGCGCCGCATTCAGCGCCGCGCCGTTATAGAGGCGGGCGGCAGCTTCCGCATCGACAGGTTTGACCGTGCCTTCATTGATCAGCGCCTGGATCGTCGCCGCCGTCGTCGTCAGGCAGGCGTTCTGGCTCGGCCATTGCGAGGGATCGCCGAGAACGGCGGGACCGTCGAGCAGCATGATGCGCTGGATCTCCGGCTCGAGCGCCATCTCGATATAGGCGATCCCCTCGGCCAGAAAGCCCTCCCAGCGCGTCGGTGCCTGTTTCTGCGCAGCGCACATCCGCACCAGCATTTCCGCATCGATCTGGTCGATCACCGCCTGCAGCAGACCCTTTTTGTCGCCGAAATTATGATAGAGCGCGCCGCGCGTCAGTCCGGCCTCGGCGGTGAAATCATCCATCGAGGATGCGGCGTAACCCTTTGTCGCAAAAGCCTTCCGGCCCGCCTGGATAAGCTTGGCCCGGGTCTCTTCCATCATTTCCGCGCGGCGTTTTCCAACCACGGCACTCTCCTGAAATCGAACATACGTCTCGTATGCATATTGACATACGAGACGTATGCAAACATATACGCATACGGAGCGTATATCAAAATCGCTGCCACTTGTTAAGTGCGGACCTCACCACAGATCACGGTGCAAGGCCGGGCAGGCGCGTGTCTGCCCGCGGGGTCCGCTTTGTCATCAGGAGTTAGACATGACCAAACGCGAAGCAATCTTTCCGGCTGACCGCCACGCCCTCTACACCGCGCACCGCTATTCCGCGGCGGTGCGTTCAGGTGACCTGCTGTTCGTCTCCGGCCAGGTCGGCAGCCGCGCCGACGGTTCGCCGGAGCCGGATTATGAGCGGCAGGTGACGCTCGCCTTCGAAAACCTCAATGCCGTGCTGAAAGCTGCCGGCGCGACGTTCGAGGACGTCATCGACGTCACCAGCTTCCACACCGATCCGCAAAACCAGTTCGAGACCTTCATGGCGATCCGCGAGACCTTTCTCGGCGAAGCGCCTTATCCCACCTGGACCGCCGTCGGCGTCAACTGGCTGGCCGGCTTCGATTTCGAGATCAAGGTGATCGCGCGGGTGCCGCAGGCCTGAATGCACAAAAGCAAAAGACCCGGCCTTGCGCCGGGTCTTTCTTTCACTGTGAAGCAAGCGCTCTCAGAAGTCGCGTTCCAGGCGCACGAAGCCTTCGACGTAATGCGAGTCGTCGGTGCCCGGGAAGTCGTGGT
The DNA here is from genome assembly GCF_057808655.1 of Rhizobium sp. FG96. NCBI lineage: Bacteria > Pseudomonadati > Pseudomonadota > Alphaproteobacteria > Hyphomicrobiales > Rhizobiaceae > Rhizobium > Rhizobium sp. FG96. Next base: position 435,144 of record NZ_JBMDIL010000002.1, read on the forward strand.
TCTCGGCGACATAGGTGGCTGCGGTGTGCAGGGTCAGGTTGTCTACGATCTTGTAATCGAGCGTCGCACCGGCACGCCACATGTTGCCGCCGTGGTACTCGTCGTCGGCCTCACGAATTCGGCCGGCATATTGCACTTCCGGCGTGAAGGTGAACTTGTCGTTGATCTTCAGCGCATATTGCGCGATCACCGCCCATTCGCTGGCCTCGTAATATGTGTTCGGACCGCTCGAATAGAGACCGGCAAGTTCAAACAGGCCGGGGCCGATTTCGGCACCGATGCGTGCTGTTACCGAGCCTTCCTGGGCATCTGCGTCGTAGCCGCCATAAACCTGCCAGGTGAAGCCTCCGGCCTTGCCACCGACCATGGCGTCGATGCCGAGACCGTTATTGTCGTTGTCGAAGTTGGAGCCGAGATCTTCAAATGACAGACCGGCATTGAAGCTGTCGCTGTCATATTCGTAGCGGATCGCGTTCCACTTGGTGTCGATACCGGTCATCAGGTCGGATTCACCGGAGAAGTCGTTATCCCACCAGCTCGCGAAGCGGCCGGCACGGAATCCGGCGAGATCGATATAAGCCTCGTCGATAAACATCGAGTCTTCGGTACCGAAAGCAGAGTTACCTGCACCGACGAACTCCGCACCCGATGAGCCGAAGGGGCCGCCCGAGAAGCGGTTCGCTTCGAGCACGATGCGGCTGGTCAGCGTGCCGTATTCGGTATCGCTCTTGGCGTCGAACGAGACGTGGGCACGGGTGTGGGTTTCCCAGTCCTCACCGCCACCGCCACCCGGGCCGTTGTTGTCATAACCATCACCGGCGCCGAAGCCGACTTCGAAGCGCAGATAGCCGCCGATCTTCAGGCAGGTCTCGGTGCCCGGTATGTAGAAGTAGCCTGTTCCGTACGCGTCGCAGACGCGGACATATTCCACGGGTTCCGGCTCGGCCGCGACGATGGCGTCGGCAGCCTGGGCGCCGGAAACTGCTGCGAACGCAGCAGCGGAGCCGAGAAGAAGGCTCTTGATGTTCATGCTTGTCTCCGTTTCAGAGCCTGCCTTGCGGTTGGCTCGCATGTGGCGCGAGGCGTGCGGTGCCGCGAGGGGGACGCCGGAGAGGGAACGCGCCGATTGTCAACGGAAACAGTAAGACCGCGCGGAGCGGGTCTCGTCAATTATATGCTAAACGCACACGTATAAAAAAGTGGCAAAGCGCCTTAAACGTGACGCCTTTGCCACATCGTTCTGTCGCAATTTGCAACCAGAGGAAATTGTATCGCCGGACGAATTCCCGCGAAAAGATACTCTCGGCTCAAGCCCGCTTCGTCAGCGGAAAGCGTTCCTTCAGCAGCCGCAGAACCGATTCCGACGGCATCGGCGGGCCGAAGAGGTAGCTCTGGCCGTAGCTGCAGCCCATCTTCGCCAGCTCGATCGCATCCTCGTTGGATTCGATCCCCTCGGCCACCACCTTCATGTCGAGTTCGCGGGCCATGTTGATGACCGAGCGCAGGATGGTCGCCTTCTTGTCGCTGTCGTCGCGCACCAGCGCCTTGTCGAGCTTGATCGTATCGAACGGGAAGCGCGTGAGATAAGAGAGGGAGGAGTAGCCGGTGCCGAAGTCGTCGAGCGCCAGGCCGAGACCGGCTTCCTTGAGCTTCTGCAGCACGAGGCGCGCCTGTTCCGGGTTCTCCATCACCATCGATTCCGTCAGCTCCAGCTTCAGGCGCGAGGGTTCGCAATGCGTCTTGGCAAGCACCGAGCGCACGTCGTCATAGAGTTCGTTGTTGAGCAGCTGGACGCTGGAGAGATTGATCGAAACGAAGATCGGCAATTCGCCGGTCTGGTTTTGCCAGCCCATCAGGTCGTTGGTCGCCTGCTCGAGCGCGAAGAGGCCGAGCGGGCCGATAATGTCGGAAGCCTCGGCGATCGGGATGAATTCCGATGGCGGGATATTGCCGCGCTTCGGATGTTCCCAGCGCATCAGCGCCTCGAAACCGGCGATCTCGACATTCTCCAGCCCGGCGATCGGCTGATAGACCATCGACAGCTCCTTGCGCTCGATGGCGCGGCGCAGGTCGGATTCCAGCTGCAGACGGTCGGCGCCGAAATCGCGGAAGGCGGGGCGGAACGGCTCGACGCGATTGCCGCCGGCGCGCTTTGCGCGATACATCGCAAGCTCGGCATCGCTCAGCATGCCCGATGCGTTTTCCTGCTGGTCCACCCAGGAGGCGAGGCCGATCGAAGCGGTCAGGATGATCTCGCGGTTCGAGAAGTTGATCGGCACCATGATCGCCTTGCTGATCGCATCGGCAAAATCGGCAATCTTCGCCGGATCGCGTTCCGAGACCAGGATCAGGCCGAACTGGTCGCCGGCAAGGCGCGCCAGCGTATCCTGCTGCTTCAAGAGGCGGCGAAGGCGGCGCGTCAACGCGATCAGGATGTTGTCGCCGGCAGCAACGCCGAGCGCGTCGTTGACCAGCTTGTAGCGGTCGATATCGATCACCATTACCGTCGGCCGCAGCGTCTCGCCGGAAGGCGCCAGCGCCAGAACGGATTGCAGGCGGTCGAGGAAGAGCTGGCGGTTCGGCAGGCCGGTCAGGTTGTCGTGCAGCGCGTCATGGAGCAGCCGCTCGACGGAGTTCTTCTGTTCCGTGACATCGACGATCGTGCCGACGCAGCGGATGATCTCGCCGTTCGAGCCGAGCACCGGCCGGGCACGGATCAACAGCCAATGGAAATGGCCGTCCTCGGCGCGGATGCGGAATTCGTGGTTCAGGCGCCCGCGGCGATGCTCGAGCAGAACGTCGAGCGTGGCGCGGAAGCGGTCGCGATCATCAGGATGCAGCCGCGGCAGCCAGTTGCGCGCCGCGCCATGCATGGTGCCCGGCGAAAGCCCGAGCTTGACGGACACATCGGGGATGGTGACGACGCGGTCGCGCGCCACATCCCAATCCCAGACCATGTCGCCGGAGCCAGTGAGTGCGAGGGACTGCCGCTCCAGATCGGAGAACAGTCCCTGCTGGAATGCGCCGCCCGCAAAGGCGTGCTGCATGACGGTGAAGCCGATCAAAAGCACGATCAGAACGAGACCGCCGCCGAGCGCCGGCTGGATGATGTCGTTGTCGAGCCGGCCGGTGATCGTCAGCCACGCCCCGAAGATCCAGACGAGGATCAGCGCCCAGGCAGGTACGAGCAGGATCGCGCGGTCATAGCGGTTGAGGCCGAGATAGACGATCAGCACCAGGCCCATCGTCGCCGTCAGCGCGAAGGACAGGCGGGCGATACCGGCGGCGATCGACGGATCGTAGATCGCCACGCCGAAGAGCAGGGCGAGACCGAGCACCCAGGCAAGCGTCGCGTAGCCGAGATGCGTGTGCCATCGGTTGAGGTTCAGATAGGTGAACAGGAAGATCACGAAACTCGAGGCCAGCGCCACTTCCGCGCAGGCGCGCCATATTCGCTGGTCCGCCGAAGCGATGCTGATCAGTTTCCCGAGGAAGCCGAAATCGACGCAGATATAGCCGAGCACCGCCCAGGCGAGTGCGGCCGTCGCCGGCAGCATCGAGGTTCCCTTGACGACGAACAGGATCGTCAGGAACACCGCCAGCAGACCGGCAATGCCGAGCACGATGCCGCGATAGAGCGTGAAGGCGTTGATCGTGTCCTTGTAGGCGTCGGGTTCCCAGAGATAGATCTGCGGCAGATCGGGGCTGGTGAGCTCGGCGACGAAGGTGATGACGGCGCCCGGGTTCAGCGTGATGCGGAAGACGTCGGCCTCGTCGCTCGGCTGCCGGTCGAGCGCAAAGCCCTCGCTCGGCGTGATTGCCATGATGCGCTGCGAGCCGAGATCCGGCCAGAAAAGCTTGGAATTGACGAGGCGGAAATGCGGGGCGACGATGACGCGCTCCAGCTGCTCTTCCGAAACGTTGGCAAGTGCGAATACCGCCCAGTCGCCCTGGTGGTTGTCCGAGCTGGCACGTACCTCAATACGCCGCCGGATACCATCGGCACCGGCTGCGGTGGAAACCTGGAAGGCTTCCCCCTGGTTGGCATAGATTTCAGTGGTCTTGGTCAGGTCGAGCGCCGTGTCGTCACGCGAAATCTTGACCGGTTCAGCCGCATGCGCGGTGCCTGCAGCCAGCGCAAGCACCGACAGGAAGAAGGCTGCGATCACCGCGATCAATCGGCCGGACGGTGATGTGTGCAGCATGCGGTTCGTGGTCATCGGCTGTCGGTTTTCCTGCCTGTATCCGCGTCGGTGGCGAGCAGTGAAAACATCACATGATCATGCCACTGACCGTTTATTTTCAAGTATCCGCGCAGATAGCCTTCCCGCTGAAACCCGGCTTTTTCAAGCAGGCGAATGCTCCGTGCGTTGTCTGGAATACAGGCAGCTTCGATACGGTGCAACTCAAGCCCTGCGAAGATATAGGGTATAACCAACTGAAGTGCGGCGAACATATGGCCCTGGCCGGCGTGCTTCTCGCCCATCCAGTAGCCGATCATGCAGCTTTGCGCCGCCCCGCGGCGGATGTAGCCGATGGTGATGCCGCCGAGCAGTTCCATCTCGGGCTTGGAAAACAGGAAGAGCGGGATCGCCTGTCCGGAAGCATATTCCTGCTTGCCGCGAATGACGCGGGCGCGGAAGGCGCCCTCCGTCAGTTCGTCACGCCGCCAGGTCGGCTCCCAGGGTTCCAGGAACCGGCGGCTGTCCGAGCGCAGCCTGTGCCACTGGTTGAAGTCCTGATAGCGGGGCAGCCGCAGGGCATAGCGGCTGTTTTCCAGCTCGACTGCTTCCGGCTGCCGCGACAGGAACCGAAAAACCGATTTGGGCATCGATCACTCCCGGCGGGCTGAAAGCGGTCTAGCGGCTTGCTTGCTTGGACTGCGGCACCGTGGCGGAAAGCGATGCGGCGATGTCTTCCATCGGGGCAAGCTGCTCCAGCGGGCCGATCGCCGAAAGCGTCGGAACGGTGTCGAAGAACAGCCGGCCGGCGAGGTCGGTGAGGCGCTCGACGGTGATGCCTTCCAGCCGTTCCATCATCTCCTGGTTGGAGATCGGGCGGCCGTAAAGCATCATCTGGCGGGCGATCTGACCGGCGCGGGCGGCCGGGCTTTCCTGGCCCATGAGAAGCTGGGCGCGGATCTGGGCGCGGGCGCGCTCGATTTCCTTCTGCTCGATCGACGAGGCCGACTTGTGCAGCTCGTCGATGATGACGGGCACCAGCTCCGGCAGGTTCTCGCCGCCGGTCGCGGCATGGATGCCGAAGATGCCGGTATCGGAAAAGCCCCAGTGGAAGGCATAGATCGAGTAGCAGAGGCCGCGGATTTCGCGCACTTCCTGGAACAGGCGGGAGGACATGCCGCCGCCGAGGATATTGGCGAGGATCTGCGAACAGTAGAAGTCGCGGGCGTGATAGGCCTTGCCCTCGAAGCCGAGCAGGATCTGCGCGTCCATCAGGTCGCGCGTCTCGCGCACGTTGCCGCCGATATAGCGGGCGGGCTCCATGACGGGCGGGGCGCTCGGCGAGGTCGGCAGGCTGGCGAAGCGCTGCTCCACCATCTTCACGAATTCGTCGTGCTTTACGGCACCGGCTGCGACGACGAACATGCGGTCCGTCGTGTAGTTGCGGCTGAGATAGGCGCGAATCTGCTGCGGCGAGAAGGAGACGACGGTCTCCGGCGTGCCGAGGATCGGCCGGCCGAGCGTCTGGTCGCGATAGGCGGTCTCCGAGAACTTGTCGAAGACCACGTCGTCGGGCGTGTCGTTGGCGGCGTTGATTTCCTGCAGGATGACCTGCTTTTCGCGCTCCAGCTCATCTTCCTCGAAAGCCGATTCCGTCAGGATGTCGGCGAGGATATCGATGGCGAGCGGTACGTGATCCTTGAGGACACGGGCGTAATAGGAGGTGGTTTCGGTCGATGTCGCGGCGTTCACTTCGCCGCCGACATCCTCGATTTCTTCGGCGATATCGCGCGCCGAGCGGCGTGCGGTTCCCTTGAAAGCCATGTGTTCGAGCAGGTGGGCGATGCCATGCTCGTCTTCCGTCTCGTTGCGCGAACCTGATTTGATCCAGACCCCGAGCGCGGCACTTTCAAGGTGCGGCATGGTTTGGGTCACTACTGTCAGCCCGGATTTGAGCCGGGTGCACTCAACTGTCATTGGCTATCTTTCTGCGCCTGCCGAATTACGTCCGGGCATGCTTGCCGATAAAGCTTTCAACGGCCTTAAGTTCCGGATCGATGACTTGGAAGCGCTCCTCCTTAAGCATCAGATCAGCAAGCCACGTCGGGAGCGCCGGGTCAATACCGGAGGCGGATTTTACGGCCGCCGGGAACTTAGCCGGGTGGGCTGTCGCCAGCGTCACCATCGGCGTGTTCGGCTTCTCGTGCTTGGCCGCAACAAAGACGCCGATCGCCGAATGCGGATCGAGCAGATAGCCGGTTTCGGCATGCGTCTGCTTGATCGTCTGGGCCACCTGCTTCTCGCTGGCGCGGCCGGCGCGGAAGTCCTTCTTGATGGCGGCAAGCGCCTTCGAGGAGATCTCGAAACCGTTCGACTGCTTCAGGCTGTCCATTGCATGGCGCACCTTCGAGGCGTCGCGGTCATAAGCTTCGAACAGCAGGCGTTCGAAGTTCGACGAAATCTGGATATCCATCGACGGAGAGGTGGTCGCCTTGACCTCCTTCATGTCGTAGCGGCCGGTCTTCATCGTCCGCGCCAGGATGTCGTTTTCGTTGGTGGCGATGACCAGCTTGCCGATCGGCAGGCCCATCTTCTTGGCGGCGTAACCGGCGAAGATATCCCCGAAATTCCCCGTCGGTACGGTGAACGAAATCTTTCGGTCCGGACCGCCGAGCGCAACCGCGGTCGTGAAGTAATAGACGATCTGGGCCATGATGCGCGCCCAGTTGATCGAGTTGACGCCGGACAGCTTCACCTTGTCGCGGAAGGCGCCGTCGTTGAACATCGCCTTCACGAGGTTCTGGCAGTCGTCAAAATTGCCGTTGACGGCAAGCGCATGCACGTTCGGCGAGGTCGAGGTGGTCATCTGGCGCTGCTGCACCGGCGAGACCTTGCCATGCGGAAAGAGGATGAAGATGTCGGTGCGCTCGCGGCCCGCGAAAGCGTCGATCGCGGCACCGCCGGTATCGCCCGAGGTGGCGCCGACGATGGTGGCGCGCTCGCCGCGCTTCTCCAGCGCATAGTCCATCAGCCGTGCGAGCAGCTGCATCGCCACGTCCTTGAAGGCGAGCGTCGTGCCGTGGAAGAGCTCCATGACGAAGCTGTTCGGGCCGGTCTGCACCAGCGGCGCGATTGCCGGGTGGCGGAAGGTGCCATAGGCCTCGTCGATCATGGCGCGGAACGTGTCGGCCGGGATTTCGCCATTGGTGAAGGGCGAGAGAATCGTGAACGCGATTTCCTGATAGCTCTTGCCGCGCAGCGCCCGGATGTCCTTCTTGGAGAAGTGCGGCCATTCACGCGGAACATAGAGACCGCCGTCGCGGGCAAGACCCGTCAGAAGCGCATCGCAAAAGCCGAGGGAAGGGGCTTCGCCGCGGGTCGAGATATAGTCCACGTTCTTCATCCTTGACGTTATGGCCGGAGGAAATCCGGAGAAGGAAAGCAAGCCCCCGGAATGATGCGGGCTGAAATGTGCATCAAAACGGTGCTTACCCAATCGATTTTTCTTTGCGCCGCTGATATAGACCATCGCAAACTGTGACGAAAGGCCTTGCAAACGCGACTTCGGGCCTGCCAAAAAACTTTGTAAGAGGGTGGAATAATCATGTTCGGCAAAGTCTCCCGTCTCATCGTTTCAGCATCGTTGGCCGCTCTTCTCGCAAGCTGCAATTCCCTTGGAATGGGCGGCGACAGCAAGCCGGCAGAGACCCCGGCGCAGCCGAGCGGCAATGCCCAGATCATGCCGATGGCGCCGCAGAACCCGTCTTCCAACGACCCCTCGATCGGCACCGCCACCAACGCTTCCGGCAATGTCCAGCGCGTCGTTCAGGGTGCCTGCCCACAGATTTACATGCGTGATCAGGACGCGATCTTCCGCACCTATGCCAAGGGCGGCAAGAAGCCTGTCGTCAACAGCGCCGCCGGCCAGCAGGATACGCAGCCGACCGACCAGATCGTCTATCAGGCCTCCTTCGCCGATTACACGCGCCAGTGCACGCTGAACGACCAGAACCTGACGATGACCATCGTCGCGCAGATTCGCGTTCTCGCCGGTCCGGCCGGCGGTTCCGGCACTGTGTCGCTGCCGATCCGCATCAGCGCCGTCGATAGCCAGGGTGCGATCAACAGCGAAACCGTGCCCTTCACCGCGCAGATCCCGCCTGGCCAGACCTCGACGCAGGTTCTCTTCCGCCACGACGGCTTCAAGCTGCCGGTCGGCTCGGGCGCGCTGGTGCGCGTCAATATCGGCTTCGATCAGGGCAACGCCCCGAAGACCAAGAAGAAAGCCAAGAGCTCGTAAAGCGCCGCTTGTTTCGGCCCTCCCGTCATGCTTCTGTCATGGCGGGAGAGATTAGATCGTGAAAATCGGTATCGTTCTCAATCCGGCGTCCGGAAGGCGGGGCAGGCGGCTGTTCTGGTCCGCGTTGCGGCGTGCGCTCGAGGCACGCTCGGCCGATATCAGCCTGCGTGAGACCAAGGGTTTCGGCGATGCCGAGAGGCATGGACGCGAGCTTGCCGAAGACGGCTGCGACCTGGTGCTCGCCGTCGGCGGCGATGGCACGGTCGGCGAGGTCGCCGGCGGTATCCTCCGCTCGCATCGCCCGGGCGCCGTCTTCTCCTTCATCCCGACAGGCACCGGCTGCGATTTCGCCCGTAACTTCAAGATCCCGCGTGAACCCGCCAGGATCGCCGAGCATCTTGTCACCGCACCGGTCCGCTCTGTCGATGCCGGTTTGCTCACCTGCGAGACCGAAGACGGCCTGACCTGCACCCGGCACTTCATCAATATCGCGAGCTTCGGCGTCTCCGGCGAGATCGTCCGCGCCGTCAACGAGGCGCGCCGCGGCCGCAAGCTGCCAGGGCGGATGGTGTTCTTCTATCACAGCCTCCGGGAGATCCTGCGCTACAAGCCGCTCAGCATCCGCCTGCGCCTCGATGGCGAGGATGTCTATGACGGTCCGGTCACCGCTGTCGCGATCGCCAACGGCGCCTGGTTCGGTGGCGGCATGAAGGTGGCGCCGGAGGCTGATGTCGCCGACGGCGTCTTCGATGTGGTGATCATCAAGGGGGCAGCGCGGCTCAAGGTGCTGACGCTGATGAACAGCATCTATAGCGGCCGTCACGTGAAAAGCCCGCTGGTCAGCACCCACCGGGCCCGGCTCGTCGAGGTCTGGCCGGCCGGTGAGGCCGCATCCATCGACAGCGATGGCGAGGCGCCGGGCCATATCCCGGCGCGTTTCGAGGTGCTGCCCGGGGCAGTCAACCTCCTCGTCTGATCAGAGCACGCCTTCCCATTCGGAAAGTGCTGCAACGACCCCCGGCAGATCGCTCATCCGCGAAATCACCGTTTCGGCGCCGGCATCGGTCAGATGATCGGCATGCGAGGGATAGCTGTGCGAAGCGCCGGTAAAGCCGATGACCCGCATGCCGGCACTGCGCGCCGCATGGACGCCGTGGATCGAATCCTCGACGACGACGGTGCGCGACGGCGAAACGCCGAGCTTCTCCGCGCCATGCAGGAAGATATCCGGCTTCGGCTTGACGCGATCCGGTCCAAGATCCTTGGCCGAGAAGATATGCGGCGCAAACAGCGGCTTGAGGCCGACCTTGCCGAGCATCATGTCGAGACGGTGGGAGCTGGAATTGGAGCAGATGCAGCGCTTCAGCGGCAGCTTCGAAACCGCAGCCTCGACACCGGCGATCGCCTGCACTTCGCTTTCGAGCTTCAGGTCGAGCAGCTTCTCGGATTTGTCGAGCAGCGAGGCGGAAAGCGGAATGCTCGCTTCCTTCTCGACCTGCAGCAGGATGTTCTTCCAGGTCATGCCGGCAAAACGCTCGGCCATTTCCTCGGGGCTGATCGGATAACCGGCTTCGGTCAGAAGCCCGGACTCGACTTGCGCCGCAATGATTTCGGAATCGACCAGAACGCCGTCGCAGTCGAAGATAATAAGGTCGAAGCCTTGCATATTCTTCCAGCCTTGTTTGGGGACGCCGCCGTTTACACGATGGAACGGAAAATCTCAACGGGCAGGGCGGCATGGCTGCGATGCGCGCTGTGGGCGGCTGTGTTTAGTCCGCCGGAAACAGCTGCAGGAACTGCCGCTCGCCTTCCGGAGAGAAGATCACCGAGCGGCTCTCCGCCGTTCGCCGCGCCCAGCCCTTGTCGAAGAAATTCGAAAGCAGCGCCTTGCCGAGGCCGCCAGCCAGATGCGCGCGCCGCTCGCTCCAGTCGAGGCAGGAGCGGCAGAGCGGCCGCCGCGACGATTTCAGGCCGTGCAGGTCGATGCCGATGCACTTGAAGCGGTCTTCGCCCTTCTCGGTCACCACCAAGCCGTCGCCGATGGCATTGATGGCGCCCGAGGCGATCAGGCTGTCCAGCATCCGCACGCCGTAGTCGCCGGCCAGATGATCATAGCAGATGCGCGCCTTGCGTAGCGCCGGTTCCTTCGGTCCCGGCTGATGCCGAAGATGCCCGCGCCCGGCCGCAAAGCCCATGATGCTTTCCAGCAGTTTGCCGACCGCGTCGTCGGCCAGCGCGAAATAGCGATGCCGCCCCTGCTTGCGCTGCGCTAGCAGGCCACCGGCTTCGAGCTTGGAAAGATGCGTGCTCGCCGTCTGCAGCGTGATGCCGCCGGCCGCGGCAAGCTCCGTCGCCGTCAGCGCCTTGCCGCCCATCAGCGCCGTCAGCATGTTGGCGCGGGCGGGATCGCCGATGAGCGAGCCGATCTGTGCGATGTCTGGTCCTTCTTTCATAGTTCGATCGTAACCGAAGCATGCCGGTGCCGCAACATGGCAAAACTCTTCTCACAACAACAGGAGAAAGACATGCTCACCTGCTTCATCCGCTACGAGATCGACCCGTTCAAGAAGGAGGCCTTCGCCGAATATGCCCGCAACTGGGGCCAGGCCATCCCGAGGAACGGCGCCGATCTGATCGGCTATTTCGCCCCGCACGAGGGCTCGCTGACGACGGCTTACGGCGTCTACAATATCGAGAGCCTGGCCGCCTACGAGGCCTATCGTGCCAAGCTCGCCGCCCATCCTCTCGGCCGCCAGAACTACGAATTTGCCAAACGCGAGCGCTTCATCCTGAAGGAAGACCGCATCTTCCTGAAGAATGTCTCCGCTCCCCATGCCGAGCTGGTGCTGCCATGATCGCCGTCATTTTCGAAGTCGTGCCCTTCATGGGCGAGCGCCACAAGTATCTCGATCTCGCCGGGGAGCTGCGCGGCGAACTCGAAAGCATGGATGGCTTCATCTCCATCGAGCGCTTCGAGAGCCTGACCATGCGCGGCAAGATCCTCTCGCTGTCCTTCTGGCGCGACGAAGAGGCGGTCAAGAACTGGCGCAACCGTGAGGCCCACCGCAACGCCCAGGCCGCCGGCCGCAACGGCGTCTTCGCCGATTATCGCCTGCGCATCGGCCATATCGTGCGCGACTACGGCATGTTCGAACGGGACGAGGCGCCCGAGGACAGCCGCAAGGTTCACGACGCAGCGGGCGCCTGAAACCGATATCAACGAGGGCGTGCCGGTAGTTCTGCCGGCATTCCATTGCTGGTAGAATAGAACTTGGATATCACTATCATCTAAAGTATATAAAGTACTATTTTACTGTCACGAAGCCGTGAAAGCGCTTCCATGCTTACGGTATATTATCGAATTTCCCGCATAACGGATTTATATTTTAGATCCGAGGCATATTCCTAATGCGTGTTTTTCGTCCCTTTCTCAAGGACCGGCGCGGCAATTTCGGCGTGATGACAGCAATCCTCATGGTGCCGCTCCTGGGCGCCGCTGGCATCGCCGTCGACTATAGCAACGAAAGCGAAATGCACACCGAGCTGATGGAAGCCGCGGATGCCGCCGCCCTCGGCGCGATCGCTCCCGATACTGCCGGGTACAAGGCCGTCCAGGCTATGACCGGCGATGGCGAGATCACCGTGGCCGAGGCGGACGCCAGGGACATGTTCATGGCGCAGCGCTCCAGCGGCCTCAGCGAGTCGCTCTCCGACCTGCCGCTCAACATCACGATCAAGGTCGCTAAGGCAAGCGGCGTCGTCACCTCGACCGTCAATTTCAGTGTCGATGCGCCGACCACCTTCATGAAGGTTCTTGGCGTCGACACGATGACCGTCGCAGGCACGGCCACGGCGACGAGCGGCGGCATGTCGAGCGCCAGCTACACGGATTTCTATCTGCTGCTCGACAACACGCCCTCGATGGGTATCGGCGCGACACAGGCCGATATCGACGCACTGGTGAAGGCGACCGCCAATTCCCCGGATGCCGCCGGCCGCAACTGTGCCTTCGCCTGCCACATGGTCTGGGGCAGCGGCGTCGAAAACACCGACAGCGATTACATCATCGCCCGCGCCAACGACATCACGCTGCGCATCGACGTGGTCACTGATGCCGTCAAGGGTCTGATGGACGATGCCGCCGAGGAAACGCAGCCGAACCAGTACCGCTTCGCCGCCTACACCTTCGGCGCGGCAGCCTCCGAAACCGCGCCCTATTACAGCATCTCGCGCATCGCCAGCCTGACCGGCGATCTCTCGACGATGCGCAACGCCATCGGCCAGATCAGCCTGATGACGACGCAGCACCACCAGTTCAACGAGGATGCACTGACGAGCTTCGATACGGCGCTGACCAGCATCGGCAAGGAGATCAAGACCGATGGCGGCACCGGCGCCAGCACCGGCGACCGCCAGGAAGTCGTCTTCTTCGTCACCGACGGCATGGGCGACAGCCGCAAGGACAGCTGCACCGGCGGCTCCTGGTGGTCCAATCCCGACCGCTGCCTGCAGCCAATCGATCCCAAGCTCTGTTCGGCCCTGAAAGACCGCGGCATCAAGGTGGCGGTGCTCTACACCACCTACCTGCCGATCCCTACTGATCCGATCTGGAACCAGGCGATCAACCCCGTCTTCGCCAAGAATATTGGCCCCAATCTGAAAGCCTGCGCCACCGAGGGATTGTTTTTCGAGGTGAAGCCGACCGATGACATGGCCGCCTCGATGTCGGCCTTGTTCAGCAAGGCGGCGAGTGCCACGAGCGGCCTCAGGCTGACGAATTGAGGGGAGGCGGGCCGGGTGCCCGCCTTCTTCGTTTTATGCGTGTATCTTTTGAATAATTTCCCGAAATCGTTCACCGCTTCAGGCTTTGGTAACCAAACTGGGTAACCATAACGATCAGTAAAAAGCGTAAGTGTATGAGCGAGTATCATAATGGCGTCTGTCTTTCCGCTTGCCGATCTGAAGGCCTCCGCAAAATCGGATTCCTGGATCGACACGATCATCAAGGGTGATTGTGTCGCTGCCCTCGAGGCCCTGCCGACCAATTCCGTCGATGTGATTTTCGCCGACCCGCCGTATAACCTCCAGCTCGGCGGCACGCTGCACCGTCCCGACCAGTCGCTGGTCGATGCCGTCGACGACGAGTGGGATCAGTTCGCCTCCTTCGAAGCCTATGATGCCTTCACGCGCGCCTGGCTGCTCGCCTGCCGCCGCGTCCTGAAGCCGACGGGCACGATCTGGGTCATCGGCTCCTATCACAACATCTTCCGCGTCGGCGCCACGCTGCAGGATCTCAATTTCTGGATCCTCAACGATATCGTCTGGCGCAAGACCAACCCGATGCCGAACTTCAAGGGCCGCCGTTTCCAGAACGCCCATGAAACGATGATCTGGGCGAGCCCGGATGCCAAGGCCAAGGGCTACACCTTCAATTACGATGCGATGAAGGCCGCCAATGACGACGTGCAGATGCGCTCGGACTGGCTGTTCCCGATCTGCAGCGGCGGCGAGCGCCTGAAGGGCGACGACGGCAAGAAGGTCCACCCGACCCAGAAGCCGGAAGCGCTGCTCGCCCGCGTCATCATGGCCTCCTCGAAGCCGGGCGACGTCATCCTCGATCCGTTCTTCGGCTCGGGCACCACGGGTGCCGTTGCCAAGCGCCTCGGCCGCCACTTTGTCGGCATCGAGCGCGAGCAGGATTATATCGATGCGGCATCCGCCCGCATCGCCGCCGTCGAGCCGCTTGGCAAGGCGGAACTGACTGTCATGACCGGCAAGAAGCAGGAAGTGCGCGTTGCCTTCAACGTTCTCGTCGAAAGTGGCCTGATCAAGCCCGGCCAGGTGCTGCACGACGCCCGCCGCCGCTACAGCGCGATCGTCCGCGCCGACGGCACCGTGGCCTCCGGCGGTGACGCCGGCTCCATTCATCGTCTGGGCGCAAAGGTCCAGGGTCTTGATGCATGCAACGGATGGACCTTCTGGCATTACGAAGACGGGCAGACCCTGCGCCCGATCGACGATCTCCGGTCCGTCATCCGCAGTGATCTGGCAAAGGCGGAATAGCGTAAGCCTTTACCGGTCGAGACTACCTTCTTCCGGTTTTTGTACCTCCAGTTACGGAAGAAGGCCCATGGCGCCCGGGGATCAACACCCCGGGCGTCTTCTTTTCTGGCTTACCGCTGCAGCAGCGCCTGACGCTCCTCGTCGTCGTCCCGCTGGCGTCCGCCGATCGCAGCTGAGACGCTGGCGATGAAGGCGCCGACGAGCAGCGACATCGCACCGATCAGGGCAACGCCCGACGCCGTCTTGCGCGCCGTATCGGCCGCCTTCTGCGCCGCCGCCTTGGCGTCGTCGATGCGCTTCAGAACGCCATCGACACGGGTTTTCGCATCGGCTTCCGAAAGCCCGGTCCTCGTAGCGACCACCTGGTCGAGATAGGCGCGGTCGTCGGCAGAAATCTCGCCTTGTGCCGCGCCATTGATCAGCACGCGGGAGATCTCAGCGCTGACGGCTTCATTGCTCTGGTTCTGCGGCGCGCTGCGGCCATCGGCCGGGCGCAGCAGGGCATCCGTGAAATACGACGTCGAGAAGCCGCCGGTACTGTCCGAGTTCGAGGCTACAGCTGCTGCTCCGGCACCGCCTACCGCGGCCGTGGCACCAACCGCGGTCGCCGTCGCGCTGGCTCCGGCACTGGCAAGAGACGATATCGCGGAGCCGAGCAGGCCGACGACGATGAGCGTTGCCAGCGCCCAGGCAAGGAAGCCATGCGCCGTGTCGCGAAAAAACACCTCGTAGGTGTGAACGCCCACCCATTTGGATCTCAGGCGGCCGGTAATGTAGCCGCCAAGCGCCGACGATGCCCATTGCACGACGATCAGCCAGACGGCCGCCGTCGCGCCGATGGTCGCCAGCGAACTGCTACCGCCGGCAAACGGCGAAATCATCGTCAGCCCCAGTCCGGAGCCGATCAGCATGAAGATCAGGGTGATCGCCGTGGCGGCCAGCGTGCCGGCGAGGATCGGTCCCCAGCTGACGGCCGAGGACGAGGATTCCTGCGGAGCGCCGGTGACGACGCTCGATAGGGGTTGCGACATCGTGATCCCCCTAGTGCCAGAACAGAAGGATGATCAGGATCAGCGGAATCGGAACCCCGAGAAACCAAAGCAATATACCTCTACCCATCCTAGTCCTCCTGCCGGCCATGCCGGGCTGCTGATTGATGCATGCCGCAATCTGTGCGGCTGGGATCAAAACAGCGGGAAACCGAGAATGTTCCTGAAGTCTTTGAGTTGGTTGCAACATTTGCAGGGATTGTTGCAGAAAGGGCGGTCGCGGTGCCGCCCTGCCGGTTAGAAGGCCTGGTAGTCGGTGACCTGCACGTGGGTCACATGGCCGTCCTCGTCGAAGGTGATCGTCTCCTCGCCCTCGCGGATCAGCGGCTTGCCGGTGCCGCTATGCGTGGCCCGGACGGACCAGACTGCGCGGCCGGCGCGGGGCGAGACTTTTTCGACCAGCGTATCGATTGCCGTCTGGTCCGGGTAATCGTCGAAATATTTGCGGAAGGCCGCCATGATCTCGCCGCGCCCGGCAAGACTGCCGACGCCGTTGGAGACGTAGGTCGCATCTTCGGCGAAGTAGTTCTCGATGGTTTCGAAATCCAGCGCGTTGATGGCGCCGTGGAAGAGCTTGATTTCCTCGACAGGATCGAACGCCATGATCAGACCCTCACGCCGAGTGCGGTCAGATCGGCGCGCAGCTTGTCGGCGCCGGTGAAATGCACCGCCTGCCATCCAGCCTGCTTGGCGCCGTCGACATTGGCGACGGTATCGTCGATGAACACGGTGGTTGCCGGATCGAGGCCGAAGCTGTTCGCATGCATCTCGTAGATCGCCACATCCGGCTTGATCAGCTTCACATCGCCCGAAACGGTGACGCCGCGCGTCTTCGTCAGGAATGGGTAACGCACCTGCGCCTCGCGGAACGTATCGGAGGCGAAGTTGGTCAGCATCGTCACGTCGTGCCCGCCCGCGATCAGCTCTTCCATGACTACGACGCTGTCTTCATAGGCATGCGGCACCATCTCGTGCCAATATCTGCGGAAATGGCGGATCTGCTCTTCGCGCTCGGGATGCGCCTCGATCAGCAGCGCTTCGGCCTCTTCCCAGGTGCGGCCGCGGTCCTGCTCGATGTTCCAGTCATGGGTGCAGACATTGTCGAAAAACCACTTGCGCTCTCCGGCATCGGGGATCAGCCGCTGGTAGGGCAGGCTGGGATCATAGTGGATGAGCACTTTGCCGATATCGAAGACAATATGATTGATGGGCATCTATCATTCCTTGGCTGATTTGAACGCGAGAGGAATAGCCGCTGCGATCGCTTTTTTCATGATGGTCGGCAGCGCCTGGGCTTCAAGATTTGTAACTGGCTCCCACCATCCGTCATTGATTTCAATGGGATCGGCAATGGCGACGCGGTAGATGGAGAGCCGCAGCTCGAAATGCGTGAAGACATGGGTGACCGTTCCCGACGCCTGCCAGTCGGCCGCAAAAGGTGCCGCATCCGTCCCGGTCGCCCCGTCGATCCGCGCCGTCCATCCTGTTGTCGGCACTTCCGTCATACCGCCGAGCAGGCCGCTTTCGATGCGCCGCCGCAGCAGGATCTCGCCTTCCGCGGTCACCGCGATGAAGGCTGCCCCAACGCGCACCGGCTTCTCCTTCTTCGCCGCCTTGACCGGAAATTTCTCGGGATCGTGCAGTCTCAGCGCCTCGCACGCATCCCTGAACGGACAGAGCGAACAGGCAGGCCGCTTCGGCGTACAGATCGTCGCCCCGAGATCCATCATCGCCTGCGCGAAATCGCCCGGCCGGTCGGCAGGCGTCAGCAGCGCCACCTTCTGCTTCATCAGCGGCTTGCCGGCGGGAAGGGGGGTGGCGATCGCATAGAGGCGGGAGATCACCCGCTCGACATTGCCATCCATCACCGCCGCTTGCCGGTTGAAGGCGATGGCGGCGACAGCCGCCGCCGTATAGTCGCCGATACCAGGAAGCGATTTCAGCCCTTCCTCGGTATCGGGAAAGATACCGGCATGACCGGCCGCGACAGCCTCGGCACATTTCTTCAGATTGCGCGCGCGGGCGTAGTATCCAAGTCCCGCCCAGGCCGCCATCACGTCCTCGCTCGGCGCCGCCGCCAGATCCTTCACCGTCGGCCAGCGCGCCAGGAAATTGGCGAAGTAGGGTTTGACCGCCTGCACCGTCGTCTGCTGCAGCATCACTTCGGAGAGCCAGACGCGATAGGGATCGGCCTTGATGCCGCGCGCCGC
Organism: Rhizobium sp. FG96; assembly: GCF_057808655.1. Classification (NCBI taxonomy): domain Bacteria; kingdom Pseudomonadati; phylum Pseudomonadota; class Alphaproteobacteria; order Hyphomicrobiales; family Rhizobiaceae; genus Rhizobium; species Rhizobium sp. FG96. Next base: position 452,947 of record NZ_JBMDIL010000002.1, read on the forward strand.
CATCGGCGGCGAGACGCGCCAGGGCAGGTCGCGATGGTGCCGGTCGTACCAGTCGAGCAGGTCTTTTGCGCTTGGCGCGATGAGTGTCGTGGAAGTCATCATTTACCGGAGTGCGGGGAGTGGCCTATAATTGGCGAAGCATTGCCGCCCGATCAAGGCAGCAACGCCAATTGGCGGCGGCATCAGAAGGTTTCGATGAGTTATCCACGCAAAGGTGAAAAGCAGATCTCCGAGCTGGCGAACGGGCTGATCGATCCCGTGCTCGCCAAGCGCGCCGGTATCAACACCGCGCTCCTCGGCTCATGGGACGAAATCGCCGGCGAGGACTTTGCCGATTGCACCCGCCCCGAAAAGATCGCCTGGGCCCGCGGCAGCGAAGATGGCACCTACAAGCCCGGCGTCCTGACGATCGCCTGCGAAGGCGCACGCGCCCTGTTCCTCACCCACGCGCAAGGCGAACTCATCCAGCGCATCAACAGCTTCTTCGGCTTCTCCGCCGTCCACCAGATCCGTATCGTCCAGAAACCGGTCTCCCAAGCCAGCAAACGCTCCCGCACCCCGCCACCGCTGAAAGGTGAGGCAGCCCGCAAGCTCGAAGGCATGATGGAAGGCATCGAGGGCGACAAGCTGCGCGAGGCGGTGAAGCGGCTGGGCACAGCGGTGCTGGGGAAGCGGCGGTAAAGCCCTAGCTTTCCCACGGATTGATGATCGGCACCCCGGCCGCCTCGAAAGGCGCCACGTCCCGCGTCGCGACGGTAAAGCCGCGTGTTCTGGCGATTGCCGCAATCTGGCCATCGGCCATGGAGATGACGCGGCCTGCGCTGCGTGCTCTTCCGATCAGCGGCGCAAATTCCCTTGCTGCCGGTTCATCGAAGGGCAGTACCCGATCCTCGAACAAGCGCGCCATCAACTCAACAAGCTTCTGATGAAGCCCTGCCTTTCTGCGGCCATCGGGAAGAACCTCGATACCGGACAGCAATTCGGCAAGATTGACCGACGTGAGATAAAGTGTTTCCGCCGCTTGATCGTCCAGCCAGGCGAGCACCTTCGGATCGGCATCGGGCTTCATCGGCTCCGAAATCACGTTGGTGTCGAGAATGATCATTCGAAGTCCGCGGCATCGACAGGTGTCTGATCGCGTTCGAAGATCAGATCCGCATCGCCGATCTCCTTGGCGAAGGCGGCTAATTCCGAACCGATCTTCAGCCGCCCGGATGGCCTGACGGCCTCTTCGAGAATACTGCGAATTTCGGCCTCGGTACTTCGGCCATTCTTCGCCGCCCGCTGCTTCAATGCGCGGTGCGTTTCTCCGGGCAGGTTACGAACCACAATAGCGGACATCTTCGCCTCCATATCGCACTCATGATATCATTTTACTATAAATGATATCAACGCCAATTTTCCCCGCCAATCGCGCTAGATGAAGAACAATTCATCCTATAGCCTTTGCAAGGTCACAATTCTTTGAAGAAAGTTGGCCAAGCGTGCCTTGTTCGCGGCCATTGGCCGTTATATCGCAGATGCAGCCGCCACTTTTGTTTATGGGGAACCCATGCAGCTTTCTGAAATGCAACTGACGAAGCGCCAGCTCATGAGCGGTGTCGCCGCAGCGACCGCGACGCTCGCGCTCTCCACCGCGGCCCATGCAGCGGTTGAAATGCCGCAGCCGGAAGGCGATGTCGATATGGAAGCGGTGCTGAAGCCCGGCGAGCTGCCGGAAATGGCACTCGGCCCGGAAGATGCGAAGGTCAAGATCGTCGAATACATGTCGATGACCTGCCCGCATTGCGCCCACTTCCACAACACCACCTTCGACGAGATCAAGAAGAAGTATGTCGAAACGGGCAAGGTCCGTTTCATCATCCGCGAGTTCCCCTTCGATCCGGCCGCCGCCGCCGCCTTCATGCTGGCGCGCTGCAACGCCTCTGACCCGACGAAGCTCAGCACGCCGGAACAGTATTTCCCGATGGTCTCCATGCTCTTCAAGCAGCAGGAAACCTGGGCTGCCGCCGACGATCGCCGCGCCGCACTTCTGCAGATGTCCAAACTCGCTGGATTTAGTGAGGATAGCTTTACGAAGTGCTTGACGAACCAGAAGCTTCTGGATGAAGTGAACGCGACCCGGGAAAGGGGCTCCAAGGAGTTCGGTGTCAACGCCACGCCGACTTTCCTGATCAACGGCAAGCGTTACGCTGGGGACATGACGGTTGACTCCATGTCGGCACTTATCGACAGCCTGCTCTGAACCGTACCGTTTTGATCTGACGGGCGGCGGCGAAAGCCGCGCGCCCGTCTTTTATTACGCGTTTTCCCTTCTCCCCCGCGAGGAGAAGGTGCCCGAAGGGCGGATGAGGGGGCCACGGAGCGCAAGCTTCAAGGTGTCCCTACGCCGTTCTTCGATAGGGACCTCTCGTGTGCGGCCCCCTCATCCGGCTCTTCGAGCCACCTTCTCCCCGAGGGGAGAAGGGGAGAATACGGCATGAAGTTCAACAAGCTCCGCCTTGTCGGCTTCAAATCCTTCGTAGAACCGACTGAATTCATCATCGAGCGCGGCCTCACGGGCGTCGTCGGGCCGAATGGCTGCGGCAAGTCCAATCTTGTCGAGGCGCTCCGCTGGGTGATGGGCGAGAATTCCTACAAGAACATGCGCGCATCCGGCATGGATGACGTCATCTTCTCCGGCTCCGGCAACCGCCCGGCGCGCAACACCGCCGAAGTCGCCCTCTACCTCGACAATGGCGAGCGCACCGCGCCTGCCGCCTTCAACGACAGCGACGAAATCCAGGTCACCCGCCGCATCGAGCGCGAGCAGGGCTCGATCTACCGCATCAACGGCAAGGAAAGCCGCGCCAAGGATGTGCAGCTGCTGTTTGCCGATGCCTCGACCGGCGCCCGCTCGCCGTCGATGGTCGGCCAGGGGCGCATCGGCGAGCTGATCTCCGCCAAGCCGCAGGCCCGCCGCCAGCTGCTGGAAGAAGCGGCTGGCATTTCTGGTCTCCATTCCCGCCGCCACGAAGCCGAGCTTCGCCTGCGCGCCGCCGAAAGCAATCTCGAGCGCCTCGACGACGTCACCTCGCAGCTCGAAAGCCAGATCGAGAGCCTGAAGCGTCAGGCACGTCAGGCAAACCGCTTCAAGACGCTGTCTGCCGATATCCGCGCCCGCGAGGCGATGCTGCTGCATATCCGCTGGGTGCAGGCCAAGGAAGCCGAAGCCGAGGCCGACAGCGCGCTGAACCAGGCCACCGTCGTCGTCGCCGAGAAAGCGCAGATCCAGATGGAGGCGGCGAAGTCTCAGGGCATCGCCAGCCTCAAGCTGCCGGAGCTGCGCGATGCCGAGGCGCGCGCTGCCGCCGCCCTGCAGCGCCTGCAGATCGCCAAGACGCAGCTGGAAGAGGATGCCAACCGCATCCTGCGCCGCCGCGACGAGCTGACCCGCCGCCTGACGCAGCTTGCCGAGGACATCCGCCGCGAAGAGCGTCTTGTCTCGGACAATGCCGAAATCCTCGCGCGCCTCGATGCCGAAGAGGCCGATATCACCGAGATCCTCGCAGACTCCGGCCGCCACGCCGATGAGCTTCGCGAAGCCTTCGAGGAAGCCGCCGCCAAGCTGTCGGACAGCGAGCGCATCTTCACCGCGCTGACCGCCGAGCGCGCCGAAGCTGCCGCCGGCCGCAACCAGCTGGAACGCGCCATCCGCGATCTCGCCGATCGCAAGATGCGCCTCGAGCGCCAGATGGACGAGGCAAACCGCGAACTCTCCGCCATCGAGGAAAAGGTCTCGGCGCTTCCCGATCCCGAGGAGAAGCGCGCGATGGTCGAGGCGGGCGAGATCGCCGTTGCCGAGGCCGAAGCTGCGATCCAGGCGGTCGAACAGGCGCTCGCCGAAGCCCGCCGCACCGAGGCGCTTTCGCGTGCCCCGGTCGATGAAGCCCGCGCCAAGCTTAATGGTCTGGAGACCGAAGCCCGCACCATCCAGCGCATGCTGGCTGCCGGTGCCGCCGCAGGCGAGTTCCCGCCGGTTGCCGAAGAGCTGCGCGTCGACCGCGGTTTCGAGACGGCGCTTGGTGCCGCACTCGGCGACGATCTGGAATCGCCGCTTGATCCGAAGGCGCCGGCCCACTGGTCCGAAAACGGCGATGGCGCCGCTGACCCCGCATTGCCCGCGGGCGCCGCGCCGCTCCTGAACCATGTCCGCGCGCCCGCCGCCCTGACGCGCCGCCTGAAGCAGATCGGCCTCGTTGTCGAAGCCGATGCCCGCCGCCTCGTGCGCGATCTGAAGCCCGGCCAGCGCCTGGTCACCAAGGAAGGCGCCGTTTATCGCTGGGATGGCCATGTCACCGGCGCCGATGCGCCGAGCGCCGCCGCCCTCCGCCTTGCCCAGAAGAACCGCCTTGCGGAACTGGAGAACGAAGTCTCGCTCGCCCGCGATGTTCTGGCCGAAGCCGAGGAGCGGCTTGCCGCTGCTGCCGAAGGCATTCGCGGCGAGGAGCGCCGCCTCAACGATGCTCGCGACATGAGCCGCCTGTCGGCCCGTCATCTCGCCGAAGCGCGTGATGCGCTTGCCGCCGCCGAGCGCGCCTCCGGCGATCTCGTGCGCCGCCGCGATGTCGTTGCCGAGGCCGTCAGCCAGCTGCAGTCGCAGCAGGAAGACCTCTCGATCCAGGAAGAGAATGCCCGCATCGAGCTGGAAGACGCGCCCGATCTGACGGCGATCGACGAGCGGCTGCGCCTGCAGCAGGTCGAAGTCGCGACCGATCGTGGCCTTGCTGCCGAAGCCCGCGCCCGCCACGAAAGCCTGAACCGCGAAAACGACGCCCGCCAGCGCCGCATCGTGGCGATCGGCCAGGAGCGCGAAACCTGGCGGCAGCGCGCCGCCAGCGCCGAAGACCATATCGCAACGCTCCGCGACCGCGAGGAAGAAGCCCGCGACGAAGCCGCCGAGCTGGAAATGGCGCCGGATGAATTCGACGACAAGCGCCGGGCGCTGCTGAGCGAGCTGCAGAAGGCCGACGAATCCCGCCGCAACGCCGCCGATCTGCTTGCCGCAGCCGAGCTCGTCCAGCGCGATGCCGACCACAAGGCCGCCACCGCGCTGTCGGAACTCGCCGAAAGCCGCGAGCGCCGCGGCCGCGCCGAAGAGCGTCTCGTCTCCGCCCGCGAAAAACGGCAGGAGAGCGAAGGCCGCATCCGCGAGGCGCTGAACGTCGCCCCGCACGAAGCCTTCCGCCTCACCGGCCTTCAGCCGATGCAGGCAATTCCGGATCCGCGCGAAGTCGAGCGTGATCTCGAGCGCCTGAAGATGGAGCGCGAGCGTCTCGGCGCCGTCAACCTGCGGGCCGAGGAAGAGCAGAAAGAGCTCAGCGAAAAACTCGAAGCGCTGATCAAGGAGCGCGACGACGTCATCGACGCCATCCGCAAGCTGCGCGGCGCGATCCAGAGCCTGAACCGCGAAGGCCGCGAGCGGCTGATCGCCGCTTTCGACGTGGTCAACGGCCAGTTCCAGCGCCTCTTCACCCACCTTTTCGGCGGCGGCACTGCCGAGCTGCAACTGATCGAATCCGACGATCCCCTCGAAGCCGGCCTCGAAATCCTGGCGCGACCGCCCGGCAAGAAGCCTCAGACCATGACGCTGCTCTCCGGCGGCGAGCAGGCGCTGACCGCCATGGCGCTGATCTTTGCGGTGTTCCTCACCAACCCGGCGCCGATCTGCGTGCTGGACGAAGTGGACGCGCCGCTCGACGATCACAATGTCGAGCGCTATTGCAACCTGATGGATGAGATGGCCGCTTCGACGGAAACGCGATTCGTGATCATCACTCACAATCCGATCACCATGGCCCGCATGAATCGCCTATTTGGTGTGACGATGGCAGAGCAGGGCGTCTCACAGCTTGTATCCGTCGACCTTCAGACGGCCGAACGTCTGCGCGAAACCGCTTGAAAACAATAGCTTTTCAAGAAAACCCCAAAAAAGTACGGGTCTGGCGGAAACCTTAACCCAATTGGGTGATGCTTTCAGCTTGCTTTTGCATTAGAAGTTGTCCTAGCGAATAAAGAGATTGCTGAAAAGTGAGCTCCGTCGCGCATGTTGGATACTGCTAGACGGTCCGGGACGAGGGCAAAAACCGGGCTTGATGGCATAGGTGGACCCCCCGTCCAGTTTTCCTGGCTGGACGGAAATAAGGCTTTGCGGGACCGTTGTTGCAGTCCCGCAAAGCTTTTTTTATGCGCTTCCCTCATTAAAACGGTTTGATGTCCCGCATTCATTGTGCGGTGCAACATTTTGCCGTATTTGTCGATTTTCATTTCCGGACCAAGGGATTAAGGTGGTCCCGGAGAATGAGACGGGGGGAAGATGTCCAAGCTGGTCTATACGTTCGGAAACGGGCAGGCGGAAGGCCGTGCGCGCGACCGGGACGTTCTGGGAGGCAAGGGCGCCAATCTTGCCGAAATGTGCGCGCTGGGACTTCCCGTTCCGCCCGGCCTGACGATCGTCGCCGATGCCTGCACCACCTATTACAAGAATGGCCGCACGCTCGAAGACGCCCTGAAGGAGCAGATCCGCAGCGGCCTCGAAGGAATCGAGAAGGCGACCGGCCGCCGCTTCGGCGATACCGCCCATCCGCTTCTCCTCTCCGTCCGTTCCGGCGCCCGCGTCTCGATGCCGGGCATGATGGATACGGTGCTCAATCTCGGCCTCAACGACGAGACGGTGCAGGCGCTCGGCCACGATGCCGGCGACGCGCGCTTTGCCTGGGATAGCTACCGCCGCTTCATCCAGATGTATGCCGATGTCGTCATGGGCCTCGATAACGAGGTCTTCGAGGAAATCCTCGAGGACGAGAAGGCAAGGCTCGGCCACGAATATGATACCGAGCTGACTGCCGCCGAATGGCAGCATATCGTCACGCTCTACAAGGATATCATCGAAGAAGAGCTCGGCGAAGCCTTCCCGCAGGAGCCGGAAGTCCAGCTCTGGGGCGCCGTCGGCGCCGTTTTCGCCAGCTGGATGAGCGCGCGCGCCGTCACCTACCGCATGCTCCACAATATTCCGGAAGTCTGGGGCACGGCGATCAACATCCAGGCGATGGTCTTCGGCAATCTCGGCAATGCCTCGGCAACCGGCGTCGCTTTCACCCGCAATCCCTCGACCGGCGAAAAGTCCTTCTATGGCGAGTTCCTGGTCAATGCCCAGGGCGAGGATGTCGTCGCCGGTATCCGCACGCCGCAGAGTATCACGGAGGAGGGGCGGCTGAATTCCGGTTCGGAGCGCCCGTCGCTCGAAAAGCTGATGCCCGAGGCCTTTGCCGAGCTCACCCGCATCTGTTCGGAGCTCGAAGCACATTACCGCGACATGCAGGACATCGAGTTCACCATCGAGCGCGGCAAGCTCTGGATGCTGCAGACCCGCTCCGGCAAGCGCTCCACCCGCGCCGCCATGCGGATCGCCGTCGATATGGTCGATGAGCGGCTGATCACCGAAGAGGAAGCGGTGCTGCGCATCGAGCCCTCGACGCTCGACCAGCTTCTGCACCCGACCATTGATCCGCGCGTCCAGCGCCAGGTGATCGGCAGTGGCCTGCCGGCGTCTCCGGGAGCGGCGACCGGCGCCATCGTCTTCACTGCCGAAGAGGCGGTTGCGGCGGAGGAGGAGGGGCGCAAGGTCATCCTGCTGCGCGTCGAGACCAGCCCGGAAGATATCCATGGCATGCACGCCGCCGAAGGCATTCTCACCACCCGCGGCGGCATGACCAGCCACGCCGCCGTCGTCGCCCGCGGCATGGGCATCCCCTGCGTCGTCGGCGCCGGCACGATGCGTATCGATCTGCGCAACGAACGCCTGATCGGCGTCGGCGTCACGCTGAAGAAGGGCGATATCATCACCATCGATGGCTCTGCCGGCCAGGTGCTGAAGGGCGAAGTGCCGATGATCCAGCCGGAACTCTCCGGCGATTTCGGCCGCATCATGGGCTGGGCGGATCGCGTCCGCCGCATGACCGTGCGCACCAATGCCGATACGCCGGCCGATGCCCGCGCCGCCCGTTCCTTCGGTGCCGAAGGCATCGGCCTTTGCCGCACCGAGCACATGTTCTTCGAGGGCGACCGCATCCATGTGATGCGCGAGATGATCCTGGCGGAAGACGAAAAGGGCCGCCGCGCCTCGCTCGACAAGCTGCTGCCGATGCAGCGGCTGGATTTCACCAGCCTGTTCAACGTCATGCACGGCCTGCCGGTTACCATCCGCCTGCTCGATCCGCCGCTCCACGAATTCCTGCCGAAGTCGGATGAGGAAATCGCCGATGTGGCGGCGGCCATGGGCATGGAGCCTCATGCCCTGCGCCAGCGCGTCGATGCGCTGCACGAGTTCAACCCGATGCTCGGCCATCGCGGCTGCCGCCTGGCGATCTCCTATCCTGAAATCGTCGAGATGCAGGCCCGCGCCATCTTCGAGGCCGCGGTCGCCGCCGCCCACGAAACCGGTGCCGCCGTCGTCCCCGAGATCATGGTGCCGTTGGTCGGCCTGCGCTCCGAACTCGATTACGTCAAGGAACGCATCGATACGATCGCCAAGGCGGTCATGGCCGAAGCCGACATGAAGATCGATTATCTCGTCGGCACGATGATCGAGCTGCCGCGCGCGGCCCTGCGCGCCCATACGATCGCTGAGGCCGCCGAATTCTTCTCCTTCGGCACCAACGACCTGACGCAGACCACTTTCGGCATCTCGCGCGACGACGCCTCGGCCTTCATCCCCACTTACCAGCGCAAGGGCATCATCGAGCATGACCCCTTCATCTCGCTGGATTTCGATGGCGTCGGCGAGCTGATCAGCATTGCCGCCGAGCGCGGCAGGCGCACCCGCAACGACATGAAGCTCGGCATTTGCGGTGAACATGGCGGTGATCCCGCCTCGATCCATTTCTGCGAAAGGATCGGCCTCGACTACGTCTCCTGCTCGCCCTTCCGCGTGCCGATCGCACGGCTGGCGGCAGCGCAGGCCGCCATCAACGGCGGCCACTGAGGCAGGTCAATTCTAGCGGCGGTAATAGTAGCGCGGGTAGTAACGCGGCCCGGCCATGAAGTCGTCGAAGTTCTCGTCCGCCTGGATGCGGAAGGCGCGGGCATCGGCCCGGCGGTCGAGATCGATGCGCTGCAGACAGGTGGCGAAACCGTTGGTGCCCGGCTTGAAACCGTAGCTCAGGCACTGCCGCTCATCGGCCGCGCGCCGCTCTTCAGGCGTCATCGTCTGGCAGGCCGAAAGGCCGATCGCCAGGGCAGCGAGCGTGAGTGAGAGGGCGGAAAGACGCATGGTACAGTCTCCGGTGCGTGAAACGGTCGTCCGGACATGAGGCGATTTGCGAGCCCGCGTCAACACCGCATCAACAGCCTGAGACAACGCGGCTGCAGTCAGATTCGTTCCAGCACTTCGATGAAGGCATCGGCAAAGCGCACCAGATGGACGGTATCCTCGTCGGGCGCCTGCATCCGGATCTCGACGCCGTCACGGTCGAGCACGGCGAGCACCACCCGCATGTCGTCGCTCGATGTCGGAACCCGCAGCACCGCGATGCGGCGGCAGTCCTCGATCAGGCCGGCTGCAGGCAGGTCGAAAAGGAACTCTCCGCCAGCCTTTCCGGCAGCGGTGCGCACGGCTTCGCAGAAACCTGCTTCGCCGCCATTATAGCCTTCCAGCGAGAGCTCCAGTTCAAGAAGCTCCATCGGCAGGAAGGGTTCTGATGAATCGACGGCACCGAGCGCCGGCGATTGCTGTCTTTCGGTCATTTCCGGTGAAAGCATGGCTCTTCTCCTGAAACGCGCATGCTTTTGCCTTAAGCATGCTTCAAACCTCCCGGTAGCATGAAAGCCCGCCAGAATGGCCATTTTACGGCATATCAGATGTCGCTCATAAATGCCATCTCCGCCTTTCGGTGGATTGGCGGCGCTGACGAGAGACAACAGTTTCAAAAACTAGGCGAATCTTGCCATAAACAAGGTGTGGGTGCTTCGCGTGTCCGCGACGGGCGTGTGCCCGCGTATAACCGGTAAGTTTGATGGCCATCCGTTTCGACCGCCCCGTTTCCAGTTCGGCCCGCTTCGCGCGGCGCTTCGGAGCGTTTGCGCTGGTCCTCTGGGTGGCCGTGCTCGCCGCCCATCGCTTCGGCGGCCTCGCCACGCCCTACATGGTGCTGCTCGTTCTCGTCGCCACCGGATGTGCTGCGCTCGCCGTGCTGCTGGCGCTCGTCGGCCTGAGAAGCCTGTGGCTGACAGGCGCCGAAGGCGGCCTCGACGCGCTGAAGGCGATCATCTTTGCCGCGGCACCATTGGCTTTCGGCGGTCTCGCCGTCGAGCGCTACTTCACGCTGCCTGAGATCTACGATGTCTCCACCGATCTCGTCTCGGCGCCGGAATGGCTTTCCCAGCCGCATGCCGACCAGATCTGGATGAAGCGCAGCCCCGAAGTAACTGGCGCCGACCGCGAAAAGCAGCTGGAAGCCTATCCCGAACTGACGGGCCGCCGCTACGAAGGCGCCATTGACCGCGTTCTGGAAGCCGTCAAGAAAGTCGCCCGCCAGAATGGCATCGTCATCACCAAGACCAGCGATGCCAGTGATCCCGGCCGCGATCTCGAAGACGTGCCCGCCAAGCCGCCGGCACCCGGCGCCGGTGATGCCGTGGCCGAAGCGCCCGATCAGGTGCCGGTGCCGACCCCGCGCCCCTATGACGACGATGTTGCCAAGCTGATCCGCGGCGCCAATGGCGTCACCCTGCAGGGCGAGGACAAGACCCTCATTCTCGGCCTGCGCTTCGATGTCATCATCCGCCTGCGCGAAGAGGCCGAGACCACCTTCGTCGATATCCGCGTCGCCTCGCGCTACGGCCCGCACGATCTCGGCTTCAGTGCCGCCCTCGCCGACCAGTTCCTGGAAGCGCTGGATTCAGAGCTCCTCGGCATCGCTGGCTAATCGGGCATCAGCCAGCCGGTATAGCGCACGATCAGCCCGGTCAGCGGTCCGCCGATCTCCACATGGAAATGAAAGCGCCCATCGCGCTCCTCCTCGAACGTATCGCCATCCGGTGCGAGAAACAGCGGTAGAGTTACGCCGAATATCTGCCATCCCCGGGTCACCAGGCGCATCCGCCCGCTCTCGGGCACGAGCGCGATATAGACACGGACCGGCCCGAACTCTTCCGCCAACAGATGCGCATGCCGCCCGGTGCCCTCAAGCTGGCGGCTCAAGAACCGCCGCCCGCCGAAATCGCGCAGCCATGTCTCCCGCCCGTCTTCGACGGTGAAAGTAACGTTGACGCGAATATCCTCCGCCGCCCTGGGAAAGCCGATCACCGCGGCCACCATCGAAGCAAGCAACCCCTTGCCCCGCTCCACCCGCGCCCGGCCGGACACGCGGTATTCGCCGCCGCTGACGGAATGCATCGCCGCGACAGCCGGCGGCAATGCAGCCCAGGCATCGCCCAGCACCCGCCGATAAAGCGGCAGATCGCGATCGCCAGCGCGATGCCGCCGTATCCCGGTCCGGATCGCCAGCGGCCGGAATGCCGCCTCGAATGCCGATAGCGGCACTTCGCCGATCGCCGGCCGCGCCCCGGAGCCCGGCCGCTGGCCATCCGCAAGCGCCCGCAGCAGCGCCGCCGCGCCGGTCACCGGAATGAACGGCCCATCATCGCCCTCGGCGATCAGATGCCAATCGGCCCGATAGTCCCCACCATCAAGCCCCTTGCCCTCGACCGATACGAACATGCCGCCGCGATGTTCGCCAAAGGCAAGACGGCGGCTCGCGGCATGGATGAACGCGGCAAACGGCGAAAGCGACGGCAGCAGCCCGAAACGCACCATCCGCGCCGCCAGCCGCAGCAGCGATTGCAGCCAGCGCGGCTCCGTTCCCGCGCCGGTGAACGCGGTCTTCAGCCCCGGAAAGCGCATCGGCAGCAGCGCAAGATCCGGCGCATCCGCCAGCAGAAAATCCCGCGCACGCAACGGCACGGCCCCAGGCGGCGCGATCACCATCCGCCTGAAATCTACAAGGCCAACGCCATCCTGCACCCGCCCGTCCTTCGTCATCGGCACAGGCTTCCCGGCATAGCTAGCAATCGCTTTGATGACATTGAGCCCGATGCCGGCACGCGGGGAGGGCGCAATGCCCGCACTGACGCCGGTGACCTCACTGAATTCGGCGGCAAGCATTTCCGCTGCCGCGAAGGAGAGCGCCGGAAAGCTGCTGAGCCCCGACAGCACGAAGACATCGCGGTCCCGAGCCGCCGCATCGAGGGCGCCGATCCCGGCAACGAAGGCCCGGCTGTCGGCCAGATCGAGATAGGAGATGCCGAGCGCGATCGCCGCTTCCGCCACCCGGTAACGATCCTCTCCCATCGCCTGAAACGGGCCGGATGCATCGACGACGACCGATGGCATCAGCGCCGTCAGCTGTGGGATCAGCTCCGCATCGCGATCAAACCGCGTGCCCTCAGCCTGACCGCCGAGCTCCGCCGCAAATCCACGAGCCTTCTCTAGCGACCGGCCCCCGATGATCAGGCGAAAGCGCGGATCGTCTTTCAGCAGCCGCGCCAATCGGCTGCCGAAGGTGCCGTAACCGCCTATGATGAGCACGCGAAGCCCGCTGCTTGTCATCCCAGAAAACGGCTCCTCACTTCGGCCGTCGGCACGAAACAGCTGCTGCTGCGCCCGGCGATCCGCAGCCGGTTGCGGGCGATGAATTCGTAGAGCCGGTCGGCAAGCGCCCGCGGCAGGACGCGGAAGACGGTGACGAGCGACCAGGGAAAGCCGAGCCCGGCAATCATCCGGATCGAGCCGTCGGACTTGAAATGCGCGACGCCCCTGTCGATGAAGATGTTGGTCTCGTAATCGCGGCTGTCCAGCCCGTAGTGCCGATAGAGCGCCTCGCCGAGCGGCGATTGCGCCGTCAGAAACCGGTAGCGCCGGGCTTTGTCGTGCTTCAGTGCAAACTTCACCCAGCCGGAGCAGAAGATGCATTCGCCGTCGAAGATGATCAGCGGCTGATCATCGGGAAAGGCGGGAACGCCGGCATCACTGCGAAAGCTGTAGGCATCCCTCGGCCCGCTCATTTGACCACCCAGTAATCGCCTGTCAGCGACGGCGGGCCGTTGGTCTCCACCTTGCCGCGCTCGACGAGATCCTCGATATGCGCCAGCACCGAAAGCGCCGCCGCCCCATGGAGCCGCGGATCGGTATCGCGGTAGATCGCCTTCACCATGTCGGCGATCTTCCGGTCTCCCGTCTTGATCCGCTCCAGAACCGCCCGCTCGCGCATACGCCGGTGCGTCTTCAGCGCTCTTAGAAAGGTCAGCGGGTGTTTCACCGGGCCGCCGTGGCCGGGCAACAGCAGATGGTCGCGCCGGGCAATCAGCGTGTCGAGCGAAGCCATGTAATCGGCCATCGATCCGTCCGGTGGCGCAACGATCGAGGTCGCCCATGCCATTACGTGATCGCCGGACAACAGGATGTCGCTACCCTCGAGAGCAAAAGCCAGGTGATTGGCCGCATGCCCGGGCGTCGCGATCGCCCTGAGAACAAAGCCGTCACCTTCGATCACGTCGCCATCGGCGAGCGGAATATCCGGCACGAAACCCATGTCGGAACTCTCCGAGAAGGGATTGACCTCTCCCGCATGAAGCGGCCGCGAGGCCCGGTGCGGCCCTTCGCCGGCGGTCGGCGCGCCGGTCGCCGCCTTCAGCCGCGCCGCAAGCGGCGAGTGGTCGCGATGCGTATGGGTGATCAGGATATGCGAGACGCGCCGTTGGCCGAGCGCAGCCATCAGCGCCTCGAAATGCGCATCGTTCTCCGGCCCCGGATCGACCACGGCAACGGTATCGCCCGCGCCGACGATATAGCTGTTGGTGCCGTGAAAGGTGAAAGGGCTCGGATTGTTGGCCGTCAGCCGCTGGATGCCGGGCGCAACGGCAACGGGCGTGCCATAGGCCGGGTCGAAACTCAGGTCGAATCGCGGGCTCGGCATGATCTACTTGTATTCGATCTCGATGAAGGACATCGGCTGATCGCCGGCATTGACGACATTATGCTCGGTACCCGCCTCGCGCCGGTAGGCGGCACCCTTGGCAATATCCACCCGGCGGCTTTCCGCCCCTTCCTCGATCAGAAAGGCGCAATCCGTCATCGGCACCACGACATAGCCGTATCCATGCGTGTGCACCCCGGTATCGGCCCCCGGCTCGAAGTCCCAGCGGGTGATGCGCACCACGGCATCGTCAAGCAGCAGCGTCGCAAGGGCAGGCGGGCGGGCACGGTACTGGCTCATGGCAACTCCGGCAGGCATTCATATCTCGCCCGAAGACCTACCACGCCTGCCGCCCGCGCGCACAGAAATATGCTGGCCCGCCGAACTTAGTGATTGTGACGCGCCACCACCTTTGCTAATCAGGCCTCGCTTCCGCAAAAGCTCTGGTGGGGCGTCGCCAAGCGGTAAGGCACCGGTTTTTGGTACCGGCATTCCCAGGTTCGAATCCTGGCGCCCCAGCCACTATCTCTTCAGCGTCTTCGCATAAGATTCCAGCACCGCGTTCATGCGCGTCTGGTAGCCTTTGCCGAGCGCTTTGTAAGCATCGAGCACCGATTTCTTGACGCGGATCGTCACCGGTTGCGTGCGATCCGGTCCGGCGAGCTCCGCCTTCTCCCAAAAGGCATCATCCAGCTCCGGAATGTCGCTGAAGTCGATATCCTCGTCGGGCATCGCAGCCAGTTCTTCAGCGCTCAGTTCTTTTTTGTATTTCGTCGCCATATCGTTTCCTTTCGGACCGGCTTGCCGCCCGCGCGGAGATCAGGCGCGTGACGCCGTTCCGGTCGGTATGCACCACCGTCAGCACGGTAAGCTCGCCGACCTTGCCGATGCTGATGTCCCGGACTTCGCCATAGTCAAAGCGCCGATCCCGGACGGTAAAGATGAAGCCATCGAAAATCCGGCAGGCGGTGTCGAAGCTGACACCGTGCTTTTCGATATTCAGCCGGTTCTTCTCATCGTCCCATTCAAACATGTCTAAAGAATGTTATGACAATTTGTATGTACACGCAATCCGATGCCACAAACGAAAACAGGCGGCCTCTCGGCCGCCTGCATCAAACCCGATCGCTGATCCCGATCAGCCTGCCGGCTGGGCCGGGGCCAGGAATTCGGCGCAGTAGGACTTGCCGCTTTCGCCGGGCATGTCGTTGACCGTGCGGATGCTGCGGATCGTGTAGTCGGAGTTGGTGGTGATTTCGGCCTGGCAGCGCAGGTACATGGTGCGGGCCGGTGCCGTCTGCTTGCCGCGCTTGCCGTTGTCGCCTTCGGCATATTTCGCCGGAACGCGCACGGTCTTGTAGCCGCCCTTCCAGGTGTAGACGACGGAGGAGCCGTTTTCGGCGTCGCTCAGCGGCGGGCCGTAGGCAGCAAAGAACTTTCCGGCCGACTGGCCGTTCCAGCGTGCGGAAACGGGATCGCCGGCAGAAGGAATGGTCGTGCAGCCGGCAAGCGCAATAGCGAGCCCGGCCGCGGCAAAGGTGCGGAGTTTCATATGTATCGTCCCTGAATTGTCGCGCATTCGACGGCGGGAATCGCTATGTCCGAGCGGTTTCCGCTTGTCCCGGAAAGCGCTTTAGCGCGGAACCCGGCAAAAGAAAATTGCCCTTCATTCGCATTTGCGAAATTTGCGGCCGGTGTGGCTTTTTGTTGCAGTTCATGGCGTCCCAAGCGGCCATTCGCGAGCCTCGAAAAAATGCGTCAGTTTTTTGAAATTTGGCGCTTGCGCAATAAGATGGGCCGTTCTATAGAGGCGCCGCTGGTCACGGAGTGTAGCGCAGTCTGGTAGCGCACCACGTTCGGGACGTGGGGGTCGCAAGTTCGAATCTTGCCACTCCGACCAGCCGAAAACCCCGCTCCGGCGGGGTTTTTTCTTTTATGGCTTTGCGAGTGCATCCTCATGGACATGGACGGCGAGAAGACGGTCGAGACGATCAGCGAGCGGGCCTGTATCGACAGCAACGGTCTGCCGGTCAGGCTCTATGAGCGCCGCCATCTGATCGTGACGCAGACGGCAGCCGGTGTGCGCCGCTATCCAGGCGCGCGGTTCTGGTGCACCGCCGAAGGCGATGCCGTCAGGTTGATCGACAGTTCGATGTTCGAAGTGGTCGAAAGCGGCGAGCTGCTGGTCGCCATGGAGTGAGCGCTGCGGCCGCTCCATCATCTCCAAACTGTCTATTTTTAGAGAATCTAGACAGTTTCCCACGGCTGGTGATCCAATCCCGCGCCGCGAGCGTATCTAAAAGCGCTGCAAACGCAGCCCCTTGCTTAGCCTTTCGTCGCAAAAGCAAAAGGGTTAGTGGACTCTAATTTAATTTCTCTTCACAAAGGCATCTGCGAGTCGAAGGGGGAGGGGGTCGCAGCGTGTAATGCCGGAATGGGGAATGAAGTGCCGGGTAGGGAAAGCAAGCGCTCAGCGCATGTCAGATTGAGCGATGTCGCAAAGAAGGTGGGCGTCAGTCCCATCACCATCTCCCGGGCACTGCGCAATCCGGAGATCGTTTCCGAAGATCTGCGTCAGCTCATCCTGCGCACCGTAGATGAGATGGGCTATGTCCCGAACCTCGCGGCCCGCGCGCTCGCCAGCCGTCATAGCGGCGTCGTCGGCGTCATTACGCCGGCCCTCCATCAGCACTCCTTTACCGATATCATGAGCGGCATCGAGGATCGCCTGCGGGCGACGGACCTGCGCGTCCAATATGCCAATACGCTCTATGATCCCGACCAGGAAATGAACCAGCTGAAATCCTTCCTGGCGCAGAAGCCGGCCGGCATCATCGTTGCCGGTGCGGAATATTACGATGCGCTGGCGCCGCTTTTGAGCGCCGCTGCCTGCCCCGTTGCCCATATCGTCGATTCCAGCCAGAAGGCCGAGGGCCTGGTCGCCGCCGTCGATCACTATGCGGCGGGTGCTGCCGCCACCCGCATGCTGCTGTCGAAGAACTACCGCCGCATCGCCTTCGTCGGCTGCCGCCGCGATACCCGCCCGCGCCGCCGTTTCGATGGATATGCCGATGTCATGCGCGAAGCCGGCTGTTTCGACGAGGCACTGGTCGCAAGCCAGGTGGGTGCAATCGGCATCGGCGCCGGACGCGAGCTCTTCAGCAAGCTGGTGGAGGTCGCGCCGGATGTCGACGCGGTCTTCTGCCAGAGCGACGACCTCGCCGTCGGCGCGCTTCTCGAATGCTGGACACGCGGCCTGCGCGTCCCCGAGGATATCGGCATCTGCGGCTTCAACGATCTCGATTACGCGATCCATTGCGAACCGGCGCTGACGACGGTCAGCATCCCGCGCTACGATATCGGCCACCGCGTCGCCGATATGCTGCTGAAGGCTGTCCGCGAGGAAGAGCCGTACGAAGCCCATGTCGATTTCGGCTTCAAGATCGTCGAGCGCGGCTCCACCCGCTAGACGCTATCTCCATAACACCGCCAGAAACCTGCCGCGAAATCGCTTGCGAATCGCATAAGTGCGTGCTTATGTGTTTGCATGATAGAGAACGATTTCTTCCGGGCTTTGGCAGACCCGACCCGCCGCGCGATCTTTGAAAAGCTGGCGGCAGGCAGCATGAACGCCAGCGCCTTGCGCGAGGGCATGGAGATCAGCCAGCCGGCGATGTCGCAGCACCTCGCGGTTCTGCGCAGCGCAAGGCTCGTCAGGGAAGAGCGGCAGGGGCGGTTCGTGATCTACGAGGTCGATCCCGATGGGCTGGCTCTCATCGCCCAGTGGCTGGCGAAATACCGCGCCTACTGGCCGGACCGTATCGCAGCACTCAAAGTCTTGCTGAAGGACATGGATCAATGAGCGAAGCGCAGGTGAGCGAGCAGGAGAGCGGCATCGAGCTGGAGTTCGACCTCGGCGATCCGCCACAAAAGGTCTGGCGCGCCGTCACCATTCGCGAACTTAGGGAAAGGTGGTTGCCGAAGGAATCCTTGGCCGATCCCGATGCGATATCGGTCACCCCCGGTGAGCAGGTTCGCTACAGGCTGCGCGACGACACGCCGCCTTTCCTTGAAAGTATCGTGACCTTCACGCTCACCCCGAATGCCGATGGCGGCACGTGCCTGCGGATCGTCCACGAGCTCACGGACGCGAGGCTCGATGAAATGACCAGAGCGCCGGCAAACAGCAACAGCCCGCTGCTCATGCTCGCCGCCTGACGGCGAGCCTTCCCCCCTCAAAATCTGAAAGCCTGGAGGTCGCCGATGCGCGAAGCGATGCAACTCGTCCCTATGGTCGTCGAACAGTCCAGCCGCGGGGAGCGATCCTTTGATATCTTCTCCCGGCTGCTGCGCGAGCGGATCATCTTCCTCAATGGCGAGGTCAACGATACCGTCTCGGCGCTCGTCTGCGCGCAACTGTTGTTTCTGGAAGCGGAAAACCCCAGAAAGCCGATCCATCTCTATATCAATTCGCCGGGCGGCGTCGTGACCAGCGGCCTAGCCATGTACGACACCATGCATTACATCCGTGCCCCCGTGCATACGCTGTGCATGGGCACCGCCCGGTCGATGGGCTCGTTCCTGCTGATGTCCGGCCAGCCGGGCGAACGCACGGCGCTTCCTAATGCCAGCATCCACATTCACCAGCCGCTGGGCGGATTCCAGGGGCAGGCGTCGGATATGCTGATCCATGCGGAGGAAATGCAGAAGACCAAGCACCGCATGACACGGCTTTACGCCGAACATTGCGGGCGTTCCTACGAAGACTTCGAGCGCGCGATGGATCGCGACCGCTTCATGACGGCGGAGGAGGCGCTGGAATGGGGTCTTATCGACCGCATCCTGAAGGTTCGGGAAGACACGGGCGAACTATAGGCCGCGCTTCAGAAATCTCATGTCTGAGAAACGCTCTCGATGACCGGCCAAAACAATGGCCGGTCATCGCAGGTCTTATCCGTTCCGGAATGCCGCTCAGATATCGCTGGCGGCATTCTTCCAGAGATCGGCGGCTTCTGCGGCGGTCATCCGCTGCACATGTGCTTCGTCTCTGCGGCTGGCGAAGAGCTCGCTTGCCATGATCTGCTCGGCGAGATCGGCCGGCAGCGAGAGGATGACGCGGGCGTCGCCGCCGTGCAGGCCGCTGACGTCGCTGCGCTTGCCGCTCACCATGCCGCCGGCAACCGTGTTGTTGGTCTCCGGATCGATCAGGATGAACGAGCCCGATGCGCGGTTCTGCTCATAGGGGTCGAAGATCGCCGTTTCGTCGAATACCAGGCGGACCTTGCCGATGGCGTTCATGTAGAGGCGGTCGGCCGGAGCCCAGGCGCCGGACTTCAGTTCCAGCTGCGCGATCGGCTGCACCTGGACACGCTGGCGGCGGCTGCCGCTCTTCAGCCAGTAGCGCTTGCCGGCTTCGATGCCCTCGGGCTGCAGCGCCACGATCTGGGCGTCGAAGTTGATGCCGGTCTGCGGCTGTGCGTCGATCGAGACGATCATGTCGCCGCGGGCAACATCGACCTGGCGGTCGAGAACCAGCGTGATTGCGTCGCCGGTCACGGCGGCATTGCGCACCAGGTCGAAGGTGACGATCTTGGAGACATTGGCGACCATGCCCGACGGCAGGATCATGACGCTGTCACCCGGCTTGACCGAGCCACCGGCAACCGTGCCCTGATAGCCGCGGAAGCTTTCGCCCGGGCGCGACACGCGCTGGACCGAAAGGCGGAAGCCGGTCGACTGTCCCGAGCGCACGCTGGCGAGCTCCAGCGTCTCGACCAGCGTCGGGCCGTTATACCAGGGCATCGCTGCCTGGCCGGAATAGACGACATTCTCGCCCTTCAGCGCCGACATCGGGATCGCGGTGATCTGCTTGACGCCGAGTGACAGCGCGAATTCCTTGAATTCGTGGGTGATCTTGTCGAAGCCGGCGCGATCGTAATTCGTCAGGTCGATCTTGTTGACCGCCAGCACGAACTGCTTGATGCCCATCAGCGAGGCGATCGTCGCGTGGCGGCGCGTCTGCTCGAGAATGCCGGCACGGGCATCGACCAGCAGAATGGCGAGATCGGCGGTCGAGGCGCCGGTCGCCATGTTGCGGGTATACTGCTCGTGGCCGGGCGTATCGGCAACGATGAAGGAGCGCTTGTCGGTCGAGAAGTAGCGATAGGCGACATCGATGGTGATGCCCTGTTCGCGCTCGGCCTGCAGGCCGTCGAGCAGCAGGGCGAAGTCGGGCAGGCCGAGATCGTTCTGCTTGCCGGTGGAATCGCGCTGCAGGGTCGCTGCCTGGTCTTCCTTGACTGCCTTGGTATCCCAGAGCAGGCGGCCGATCAGCGTCGACTTTCCGTCATCGACGGAACCGCAGGTGATGAGGCGCAACGGCCGCGTGTCGCGCAGGGCCGCAACGGGCTCTGCTGCGGGCTGGGCAACGGCGTTGGCGAGGTTTGCTGCGGTCATCTCAGAAATATCCTTCACGCTTCTTCTTTTCCATGGAGCCGGACTGGTCACGGTCGATGGCGCGGCCCTGGCGCTCGGAAACCGTAGCGATTTCCAGCTCCGCGATGATCTCTTCAAGACTGGTGGCGTTCGAGCGGATGGCGCCCGTCAGCGGGAAGCAGCCGAGCGTGCGGAAGCGGATGTAATCCTCCTGCTTCGTTTCGCCGGGCAACAGCTCCAGACGCGGATCGGTCGCATCGATCATCATGCCGTCGCGCTCGACGAAGGGGCGCTTCGCAGCGAAATAGAGCGGCACGATCGGAATGTTCTCGGCCTGGATGTAGCGCCAGATATCGACCTCGGTCCAGTTCGACAGCGGGAAGGCGCGAACGCTTTCGCCCTGGCGGATCTGACCGTTATAGATGTTCCAGAGCTCCGGGCGCTGGTTGCGCGGATCCCAGCGATGGTCGGGCGTGCGGAACGAGTAGATGCGTTCCTTGGCGCGGCTGGCTTCCTCGTCGCGGCGCGCGCCGCCGAAGGCAGCGTCGAACTTGCCGGCGTCGAGCGCATTGCGCAGCGCTTCGGTCTTCATGATGTCGGTATAGCGGGCCGAGCCGTAGGTGAACGGCGTGATGTTTTCGGCCGCACCGCGCGGATTGATATGCTCGATCAGGTCGAGATCGTATTCCTTCACGATCTTGTCGCGGAAGGTGATCATCTCGGCGAACTTCCAGCCGGTATTGACATGCAGCAGCGGGAAGGGGACGCGGCCCGGATAGAACGCCTTGCGCGCCAGATGCAGCAGGACGGAACTATCCTTGCCGATCGAGTAGAGCATGACGGGACGTTCGAATTCGGCAGCGACCTCACGGAAGATGTGGATCGCTTCGTTCTCAAGTGCCTTCAGGTGCGGATCGAGCGGCGGCTTGCTGCTCTGGGGATTGCTGAGTTCCGTATCCTTGCGGGTATCGGGCATTTCCTACTCCAGACTTCTCAATTCGTGTGCAGAGATGCCTCTGCGTGATCTTGTTTCGTGGCCTCACCGGCGTTGCACCGTGTGGCCCGAAAGGGCCGGATGAGGGGGCTCCGGGCGTTGCCCTCGCTTACTGAGCAGCCGGGATCGCCGACGCCTCTTCAGCAACATGCAGGCCGCATTCGCGCTTTTCGTCCTGTTCCCACCACCAGCGGCCGGCGCGCTCGGGTTCGCCGGGCTTGATGGCGCGGGTGCAGGGCTCGCAGCCGATCGAGGGATAGCCGCGCGCATGCAGCGGGTTCACCGGCACGCTGTTGTCGGCGACATAGGCCTTGATCACGTCGATATCCCAGTCGGCCAGCGGGTTGACCTTCAGCAGATGGCGCTCGGCGTCATATTCGGCAAAGGGCGTGTCGGCGCGGTTGTTGGACTGACCGCGGCGCAGACCGGTGATCCAGATGGTTGCCCCATTGAGTGCGCGCGCAAGCGGCTTCAGCTTGCGCACGCCACAACAGGCATGCCTGGCTTCGACGCTTTCGTAGAAACCGTTCAGGCCATACTTCGCCGCATAGGCGTCGATATCGGCCTGTTCGGGCTCGTAGCGAGAAATCTTGATGTCGTACTGGCTCTCGGTCTCGTCGATCAGCGCCAGCGTCTCGGGAAAGAGCCGTCCGGTCTGCAGCGTCACGACGTCGATGGGCAGACGGTGATTGCCGATCTCGGCGGTGATCACCTGGTCTTCGATGCCGAGCGACGTCGTGAAGACGGCGCGGCCGCCGAGACCGGCGACAAAGGCCAGCCTTCCGGCAAGGTCGAGAGACGCGAGCTTGGCATTCAGCGCCTCGGCCTCTTCGATTGTATGGATAACAGTCATGGCAATCCTGTCCTCGATGTTGGCCGGAGTATCGCAGCTGGAGGAGGGATCGGACAGAAAAAGGGATTTCGAAAGCAGCATAAGCAGGAGCAAATATCTCTCCGAAGCTGCCGCAATGCAGAAAAGCAGCCGCCCCGGCGATGAAAGCCGGCGGGCAGCGCTAATGTCTAGTGATTTAGTAGAGTTACACGCCGCCTGTCAATTCGAAATCTGAAGTGATGCGCTGAAAGATGCGGAAGACGCAATTTTGACGTAGAATTAAGCCCATTGGCCAAGCTTGAAAAACAGGGCCAAAATGCTTGTATCTCAAGGCTTTTGCCGGCGCGTTCAAATTCCGTTCATGCTGGTTGTGCAATAGGGGTGCAGGTAAGCTTGAAAAGCGGCGGGGCTCACGGGCCGCTGGTGTGTGTGACGGTCTAAAATGATTACGCAGAAGGCAAAATATGCGCTCCGTGCGCTCACGGTTTTGGCGGAAGCCGATGCCGACGAACCGGTGATGATCTCGGATATTGCTGCACAGCAGAAGATCCCGAAGAAATTCCTCGAGCAGATCCTTCTCGACCTCAAGCATCAGGGCATCGTCGTCAGCCGCCGCGGCAAGGCGGGCGGCTATCTGCTGCTGAAGCCCGCCGACATGATCACCTTCGGCGAAATCCTGCGCATCATCGACGGCCCCATCGCGCCGCTTCCCTGCCTGTCGATCACCGCCTACCGCAAATGCGATGACTGCGACGGCGAACAGAACTGCGAAATCCGCCACGTCTTCGCCAAGGTCGCCGACGCAACCCGCAAGGTGCTGTTCTCGACGACGATCGCCGACGCCGTCGCCCCCGCAAAGGGCGCCGTCGTGACGCGGATGCTCGCCTAGCCTGCCACCTCTTCCTTCTCGATCGCCCGCCGCGCCCGGATGGCTGCGGCGATGAAGACGCGCGACAGGCCGTGATAGAGCGGCTCGCGCGACAGGATGCGCGACGTTACGTAGCCGATCATCGAGACGGCCATGATCGGGATGACGGCCTGGTGGTCTCCGGTCATTTCGAGAATGATGACGAAGGCGGTCATCGGCGCCTGCACGACGCCGGAGAAATATCCGGCCATGCCGAGGATGGCGGCGAGCGCGACACTGGTGCCGAGCAGCGAGCCGACCGTGCTGCCGAAACCGGCGCCGACGGCAAGCGATGGCGCGAAGATGCCGCCCGGAATCCCTGAAATCATCGACAGGAAGCTCGCGGCCAGTTTCTCGACAAAGAAGAGGAGCGGCAGCGCGTGACCTTCCACGGCACCGCGCGCCTGCTCGTAGCCGGTGCCGAAGGTCGTCCCGCCGGAGAGGATGCCGATCACGGCGATGGCGAGACCGCAGATACCGGCGACCGCCAGCATGCGCTTCAGCGGCTGGGGTTGCGCCCAGCGGCGGATCTTCTGGCCGAAATGCAGGGCAAAGCCGCTGAAGGCAGCGCCGAGCGCCCCGCCGCCGATGCCGCAGACGAGCACAAGGCCCCAGTCGCGCAATTGCGTCGGCGCGACGGAGGCTTCGCCGAAATAGTTGTAGCTTCCCGCAAGCCCCAGCGCCGCAAGGCCGGAGAGGATGACCGCAGTGAGCACCAGCCCGTTCGCCCGCGACTCATAGGTGCGGCTCATCTCCTCGATGGCAAAGACGATACCGGCGAGCGGCGTGTTGAAGGCCGCTGCGATGCCCGCCGCCGACCCCGCCAGGATCAGCCCGCGCGCCTGCGCCATACCGCCGAAGCGGGCAACCGCCAGCATGATCGACGCGCCGACCTGCACCGTCGGCCCCTCGCGGCCGATCGAGGCGCCGGAAAACAGCCCGAGCACCGTCAGCACGATCTTGCCGAAGGCGATCCTGAGCGACAAGAGCCGCGTCCGGTCCTCCTCGTCGCGCAGATGCCGGGCGGCGATCGCCTGCGGAATGCCGCTGCCCTGCGAATTCGGAAACAACGTTGCTGCCAGATAGGCCGACAGCATGAAGACGAAGGGTGTCAGGACGAGCGGCAGCAGGAAGGCCCATTCGCCCGAGGATGTCAGTCCGGTAAAGGCCTTCTGCGCCAGATCGGCCAGCTTGGCAAAGCCGACGCTGATCACCCCGATCGCCAGCGCCCCGCACCAGAAAACCAGCCGCGGCCGCCAGAGCGAGAAGGATCCCCATATGACGCGGGAACGGCGGAGCAGCTTTGAATTGCGATAGGAGGAGGGCATGGGGAACTCTGGCACGTGATGGGGGCATCCCCTTCTAGTCCCAATCGCCGGCAAAGATCACCCCTTGTTTCAACATTTGGTGAAATACCTTCCCAAGCCTGCCCGCCGCGCCACTTGCCCCTTGCCGCAACAGGGTAGGGAGAAGCGACATGCGCATATCCATGATCAGGAAATCGATCGCCGCCGCAGCACTCGCCGCAGTCTTCGCAACAGGCGCCGCAGCCCATCACGGCTGGTCCTGGGCGGAGGCCGAGCAGATGGAACTGACGGGCACGATCCAGCAGATTTCGATGGGCGGCCCGCATCCGTCGCTCGACGTTGCCGCGGCCGATGGCGTCTGGCGGGTCGAGCTCGGCAATCCACGCCAGACGGAACGCTCCGGCTTCGTCGAGGGCTCAGCGAAGAATGGTGACGCCATCGTCGCCCTCGGCAACCGCTCGCAGGACGCCAGCGAGAAGCGCCTGAAGGCGGTGCGCATCACAGTCTCAGGCAAGCGCTACGACATCTATCCCGAACGCATCCAGACGAACTGACGGATGACCGCAGACCTCTTCGAATGGATCGCCGCAGCGCCGCCGGCAGTCACCCTCCGGCGCTCGACGCTGCTCTACATCGTCGTGAACGCCGCCCACATCCTGTCGATCGGCCTACTGATCGGCGCCATCCTGCCGCTTGATCTCAGGCTCATGGGCTGGTTCCAGTCCGTCCCGCTCGCTGTCATCGGCCCCTTCCTCTCCACCGCCGCTGCCACCGGCCTCGTCCTCGCCATCCTCACCGGCGCACTCCTCGCCAGCGTCCGCCCGGCCGAGTATGCCGAAAACCCCGCCTTCCTCGCCAAGCTTTCGATCATCGCCCTCGGCATCCTCAACGCCATCCTCATCCATACAGGGAAGGGTTGGCGCCACACGCTCGCCGACGAGATCGCCCCACCCCGCATCCGATACGCCGCCGGCATCTCCTTCTGCGCCTGGATTGCGAGTCTCCTCGCGGGACGATGGATCGGTTTCCTCTAGTTGATTCTGAACTTGAAGTTCGGCATCATGCATCGCAATTGCAACGCATGGAGCGCACCATGAAAACCGCAACCCTGCCATCCCTTCGCGTCGATCCCGAATTGCGCGCTGCCGCCGAGAGCGTGCTGAAGGAAGGGGAGACCCTTTCGGCGCTGATGGAAGACTCGCTGCGGCGTCAGGTTCACTATCGTAAGACGCAGGCGGAGTTCATCGCGCGGGGGCTGGCGTCGCTGGCGGAAGCCGAGCGGACGGGCATCTATCACAGTGCTGAAGACGTGATGGCCATGTTGAAGGCCAAGCTTGATGCCGCCAAGGCAAAGCGCGCGGCCGGGCAGGAATGAGCTATCAGCTTCGCTTCACCGACGAGGCGCTGGAAGACCTCTACCGCCTCTACGATTATCTCATCGCCTACGACCTCGACCTCGCAGACCGCGCCTATGATGCCATCATGAAGGCGCTGGTCGTGCTTGAGGAATTCCCATTCTCGTGCCGCAAGGCGAGTGCGGAGAATACGCTGATGCGCGAATTGCTGGTGCCCTTTGGCTCCTCGGGATATGTGGTTCTCTTCCACATCGACGGGAGCCAGGCCGTCACCATCGCCGCCATCCGCCACCAACGCGAAGACGACTACCACTAAGCTCCCGATTACCGGTCGCTCACCGCCCAGCGCGGGTTGACCCACGGCTCCTGATTGGACCGTGGCAGTGGCTGCTTGCCGAGAATATGGTCGGCCGCCTTCTCGCCGGTCATGATCGACGGGCCGTTGAGGTTGCCGTAGGTCACATGCGGGAAGATCGAGCTATCGGCGACGCGCAGGTTGTCGACGCCGATGACGCGGGTTTCCGGGTCGACGACGGCCATGGGGTCGTTGCTAGCGCCCATCTTGCAGGTGCCGCAGGGGTGGTAGGCGCTTTCCAGGTGCTCTCGCAGGAAGGCGTCGATCTCGTCGTCGCTCTGCACTTTTTCGCCCGGCTGGATTTCCGGCCCGCGATACTGGTCGAAGGCCTGCTGGCCGAAGATCTCGCGGGTGAGGCGCACGCAGTGGCGGAACTTCTCCCAATCCTCCGGATGGCTCATATAGTTGAAGCGGATGACCGGATCGGCCTTCGGGTCGGACGAGCGCAGCGTGACATTGCCGCGCGACTTCGAGAGATTGTAGCCGACATGCACCTGGAAGCCATGGCTCTTGGCCGCCGCCTTGCCGTCATAGCTGATGGCCACAGGCAGGAAGTGATACTGGATATCCGGCTGCTTGATCCCCGGCGCCGAGCGCAGGAAGGCGCAGGCCTCGAACTGGTTCGAGGTGCCGAGGCCCGACTTGGTGAACATCCACTGCGCCCCGGCGACCCCCTGCCAGAACCACGGCAGCCAGGAATAGAGCGACACCGGCTTGGTAGAGACCTGCTGGAAATAGAATTCCATATGGTCCTGAAGATTGGCGCCGACGCCCGGCCGGTCGACCTTTACCTCGATGCCCATCTCCTGCAGATGCGCGCCCGGGCCGATGCCGGAGAGCATCAGCAGCTTCGGCGAGTTGAAGGAGGAGGCCGAGACGATCACCTCGCGGTTCGCCTTGATAACCTCGACGCTGCTGCCGCGCTCGATTTCGACGCCGACGGCCCGGCCGTTCTCGATGACCACCTTGCGGGCGAGACCATAGACGATCGAGACGTTCGGCCGCTTCAGCGCCGGCTTCAGATAGGCCGATGCCGCAGACCAGCGGCGGCCGCCGAAGATCGTCTGCTCCATCAGTCCGAAGCCTTCCTGCTTCGAGCCGTTGTAATCCTCCGTCGTCTCGAAACCCGCCTGCTTGCCGGCCTCGACGAAGGCCTGGAACAGCGGGTTGCGGAAGACGCCGCGCTGCACATGCAGCGGCCCATCGGTGCCGCGCCAGCCTTCCTCGCCGCCATGGCTGTGTTCCATGCGCTTGAAATAGGGCAACACGTCGGAATAGGCCCAGCCCTGCGCCCCGAGTTCTTCCCAGCGGTTATAATCCTCGGCGTGGCCGCGAACATAGACCATGCCGTTGATCGACGACGAACCGCCGATCACCTTGCCACGCGGCGCGGTGATCTGCCGGTTGTTGAGATTGGGCTCGGGCTCGGAGAGATAGCCCCAGTTATAGCGCTTCATGCTCATCGGCCAGGCAAGCGCTGCCGGCATCTGGATGAACGGCCCGAAATCCGACCCGCCGGCCTCGATGACGATGACGGTATTCTTGCCGTCTTCGGAGAGACGGTAGGCAAGGGCGGAGCCCGCCGAGCCGGAGCCGATGATGACGAAATCTGCTTGCATGGGTCTCTCTTCTAGGTTCGTCCGGGCGGCCCCCTCATCCGGCTGCCGCCACCTTCTCCCCGAGGGGAGAAGAGATGTGCCGCGCGGCCTCGTGTTCCCTTCTCCCCTCGGGGAGAAGGTGCCCGAAGGGCGGATGAGGGGGCTGCACGGCAAAGCGGAAGAGGGGTTCTCTTATCTCAAAGTCTCAATAAGGCGCCTGCACCGGCCCCATGCCGACATAGACGGTCTTCAGTTCGGAATAGTGCTCCAGCGCCGCTGCCGAGTTTTCGCGGCCGAAGCCGGATTGTTTGGAGCCGCCGAAGGGGATTTCGACCGGGCAGAGATTGTAGGTGTTGATCCACAACGTGCCGGCTTCCAGCAGATCGACGACGCGGTGGGCGCGGGTCATGTCGGCGGTGAACACGCCGCCCGAGAGGCCGAATTCGGTGGCGTTGGCCCGGCCGATAACCTCGGCCTCGTCGTCGAAATCGAGCACGCACATGACAGGACCGAAGATCTCTTCGCGGGCGATGGTCATCTCGTCGGTCACATCGGCAAACACGGTCGGCTGCACGTAGTAGCCTTCACCCGCCACATTGTTCGGAATGCCGCCGCCGGCGAGCAGCGTCGCGCCCTCGGCCTTGCCCTTCTCGATATACTCGAGAACCTTCTGGCGCTGCGCCCAGGAAACCATTGGGCCGATCTGCGTTGCCTCGTCCATCGGATCGCCGATCACCATCGCCTCGGTGCGGCTCTTCAGCCGCTTCAGGAATTCGCCCTTGATCTTCTTCTGCACGAAGACGCGCGTGCCGTTCGAGCAGACTTGTCCCGTCGAGTAGAAATTGCCGAGCATCGCGCCGCCGATGGCGCTGTCGATGTCGGCGTCGTCGAAGACGATCAGCGGCGACTTGCCGCCGAGCTCCATCGTCACATGCTTCAGGTGGCTGGCGGCCGCAGCCGCAACGCGGCGGCCCGTCGGCACCGATCCCGTCAGCGAAACCTTGGCGACGTCAGGATGGTTGACGAGCAGCGGCCCGGTCTCGCGATCGCCCTGGATGACGTTGTAGAGCCCCTTCGGCAGGCCGGCCTCATGCAGGATTTCGGCGATCTTCAGGGCGCCGAGCGGCGTATTCTCGGAGGGCTTGAAAACCATGGCATTGCCGGCGATGAGCGCCGGCGCGCCCTTCCAGCAGGCGATCTGCTGCGGATAGTTCCAGGCGCCGATGCCGACGCAGACGCCGAGCGGCACGCGCTTGGTATAGGCAAAGTCGCCGCCGAGCGGGATGTAGGAACCGTTCAGCGCCGTCGCCGCGATGCCGCCGAAGAATTCGAAGCTGTCGGCGCCCGAGGTCGGGTCGGCGACGATGGTTTCCTGGATCGGCTTGCCGGTATCGAGTGTCTCGAGCTCGGAGAGTTCGCGGTTGCGCTCGCGCATGATCTCGGCCGCCCGCTTCAGGATGCGGCCGCGCGCCGTCGGGCTCATCGCCGCCCATTCCGGCTGGGCGCGCTTGGCCGCCGCGATCGCCCTCTCGACGATCGCGGGCGTTGCCGCATGCAGCCGGGCGATCACTTCGCCGGTTGCCGGATAGATGCTCTCGATCACGCTGCCCGCGTCATCCTCGACATACTCGCCGTCGATGAAATGCGATGCTTTCGGCTGGGCTTTCATGGTCAATTATCCTTGGATGGCTTGTGTTCGTCGTCCCTTCTCCCCTCGGGGAGAAGGTGGCCCGCAGGGCCGGATGAGGGGGCTGCCTTCTCGGCCTTGCGGCCGTTCGCTCCTGCGTCGCTCACCCCCTCATCTGTCCTTCGGACATCTTCTCCCCGCTGGGGAGAAGGGGGAGCCGTAGCAAGCAGCGCGTTCACATAATCCTCCGTCAGCCCGATCGAAGCCTCGATACTGATCGGTGCCGATTTCAGACTTTGGCGGATATAGAGCCCGTCGATCATCGCCGCAGCGCCCTCGGCGATGCGTTCTGCGGCATCGGCGGGGCAAAGCGCCTTCAGGTTGGCGAGCAGGTTGGAGCGCAGGCGGCGCGCATAGATGACGAGGAAGCGGCGGGTCTCTTCCGAGCTCTGCGCTTCGGCATAGAAGGCGAGCCATGCGGCGATCGTTTCAGGCGCGAACTGGTCGGCCTGGAAGCTGACGCGGATGACGGCCGAAAGCTTTTCGCGCGGCGTAGGCGCCGCCTTCAGCGCTGTCACCGCGTCGTCGCGCAACTGGCGTAGAAGCGAGCGCACCGTCTCGATCAGCAGCTGTTCCTTGCTGCCGAAGTAGTGGTGGGCAAGCGCGGGGGACACACCGGCCTTACGGGCGATTTCGGACATGGTGACGGTCAGCGAGCCGTGATCGCCGATCACCCGCAGCGCAGCATCCACAAGCGCCTTGCGGCGCACCGGCTCCATTCCGACCTTCGGCATGACGTCCAACTTTTCTCGAAGTTGCGGTCACCTTATTTTTGATTGACTGACCAATCAATAAAAATCTTGCGAAGGCTTGATGAAGGTCAAGTCTTTCCGGATGGGGATCGTGCAACATATCTCCCGCTCACAGGAGGTGTGTCATGGCAAGCGTCTTGGGAATGCCGTCTTCGTCCCTGCATTCGAAATGGATCTGGTTCGCCGGTCTCGGCGTGCTGCTGATGATCTGCGGCGTCATCGCCTTCGCAAACATCTTCGTCGCCACCGTCGCGTCGGTCTACTATGTCGGCATGCTGATGCTGGCGGGCGGCATCGTCTATCTCGCCCATGCCTTTCAGGTGCGGGGCTGGGATCA
This sequence comes from Rhizobium sp. FG96, assembly GCF_057808655.1. Lineage (NCBI taxonomy): Bacteria > Pseudomonadati > Pseudomonadota > Alphaproteobacteria > Hyphomicrobiales > Rhizobiaceae > Rhizobium > Rhizobium sp. FG96. The sequence continues at coordinate 483,518 of NZ_JBMDIL010000002.1, forward strand.
CATCCTCTTCTGGGTGCTGAGCGGTCTTCTCTATGTCTTGGCCGGGCTCTTCGCCTTCATGAACCCGATCCTGGCGTCCGCGGCGCTGACGCTGTTTCTCGCCGTGGCGCTGGTTATCGCCGGCGTCTTCCGCGTCTGGGTCGGCCGGCGCATGAAGCCGGCCAAGGGTTGGGGCTGGATCGTCGCGAGCGGCGTGGTCACCGCGCTCGCAGGTTTCGTCATCGCGCTCGGCTGGCCGGTCAACAGCCTCTGGATCCTCGGTCTCTTCCTCGCCGCCGACCTCCTGCTGCAGGGCTCCACCATGCTCGCTTTCGGCCTCGCGCTACGCCGCAGTTTATGACCGTAATCCACAGGCCCGATCACGGATTATTTCTTTTTTTGACAAGCATATGACGTGAGACTAAAATTCAGGAATACCAAGGCACCGGCGATGTACCGCCGGACAACACGCCAAGAATGGTCATGCGTCCCCCGTTGGGCAGGTTCTGCCCGGCAAAACGAAGGGAGGAATTTCATGCCGATGGTCACAGTCTCGATCTCACCGGTACAAGCAGCAGGCATTCGCGATGCCGTCGATAGCGGCGGTTATGCATCGAGCAGCGAAGTGGTCCGCGAGGCGCTCCGCCTCTGGGATGCCGCCCGCAAGCTCGGCGAATACAAGGACGATATTCTCGATGGCGAAAGCCATGCCAGGAGCGGCCGCTGCGTGGCCGACATGTTCGCCGATCATGAAGCCGTGCGCCGCCGCTCGGCCTAGTCAAGCGATTGATAAAATAAGAAAAATCTGAATTGCTCTGCAGGCGCCTCGGGCGCCTGCAGCTTTCACAAAAGTTTCACATTGGGGAAAGGGTTCGTTGACCCTTCTCCTCCATCTTCGCTGCGAAATAGAAGACTTCACAGTGGAGAATGGCATGTCTCTGACTGCCGCCGTCGCGCCCGGCGTCGTTCGTCGCTATGCCAGCGATCAGATCGTGACGCTTGCTAAGCTCGTCGTAGAAAACGCCTTCCAGCCGATCGTCGAAGCCGGAACCGGAACGGTATTCGGCTATGAATCGCTCATGCGCGGGCAGGAGCGCATCGGCTTCGATTCCCCGGTCGAAATCCTCGATGAGGCCTATCGCTCCAATCAGCTTCTTCCGCTCGAGCAGATGGTCGCCAGCCGCGCGCTGGCAAAGTTCGCGACGCTCGGCAACTACGCGACATCGACGCTCTTCCTCAATCTCGACGTCCGCCTGATCCCGCATGGCGACCGGCTGATCGAGAACCTGCTGCAGCAGCTGAAGGCCGCAAACCTGCCGCCATCATCCGTCTGCTTCGAATTTTCCGAGCGCTTCGACAATACCAGCGTGCCGGAATTCGAGGCGCTGGTCTCCAAGCTGCGCCGCACCGGCTTCAAGCTGGCGATCGACGATTTCGGCGTTGGCCACGGCGAGATGAAGCTGCTTTGCGACTATGCCGTCGACTATCTGAAGATCGACCGCCACTTCGTCGCCGATATCGACACCAAGCCGCGCAAGCGCCATCTCCTGAAGAACATCGTCAACATCGCCCATGTTCTCGGCACCCGTGTCATCGCCGAGGGCATCGAGACCGAGGCCGAGTTCCTGGCGTGCCGCGAATATGGCGTCGATCTCGTCCAGGGCTGGTTCATCGCCCGCCCGACCACGCATATTTCCGAGCTCGTCCCGGCCTTTCCGCATCTGCAGGAACTCGGGCAGAACAAGCGCAACACCCAGTCGCTCGACGAAATCCTGATCCGCAAGCAGATCGAGCTGCTACCGACGGTGTTCGAGAACGACAGCATCGATACGGTGTTCGAGCTCTTCCGCCGCAACCCGCGGCAGGGCTTCTTCCCGGTGCTGAACGCCAATGGCGAGCCGCGCGGCATCATCCACGAACATCACCTGAAGCAGTATATCTACCACCCCTTCGGCCGCGATCTGCTGAAGAACAAGATCTATGAGCGGCCGATCTCCGAATTCGTCGAGATCGCCCCGATCGTCAGCCTCGACAGCGATGCCGAGCGGCTGATGTCGATCTTCGCCAATATGGAAGGCAGCAACTGCCTGATCCTGACGGACAATATGCGCTATGCCGGCGTCGTCTCCGCCGCAGCGCTGATCAAGGTCATCAACGAAAAGCAGCTGAAGATCGCCCAGGACCAGAACCCGCTGACGGGCCTGCCGGGTAATCACGCGATCCGCGATTTCATGCGCCAGTCCGGCCGCGATGGCGATGGCGTTCGCCACTTCTGCTATTGCGACTTCGACAATTTCAAGCCGTTTAACGATGCCTATGGCTTCCATCTCGGCGACCACGCGATCTCGCTGTTTGCCGCGCTGATGCGCCGCTATTTCTTCGCCGAGCGGCATTTCCTCGGCCATGTCGGCGGTGACGATTTCTTCATCGGCGTCGTCGGCTGGACGCAGGCGGAACTCAGCGAAATCCTCGACCGGTTGATCAGCGATTTCCACGAGGATGTGCTCGATCTCTATTCCGAGCACGACCGCGCCAAGGGCAGTATCCGCGGCCATGACCGTTCCGGCGCCGAGGCGCTGTTCCCGCTGATGCGCTGCTCCATCGGCGTTCTCGAGCTGCCGGATGGCCTCGTCATCGACGATATCAACCGCGTCGGCACCGAGATCGCTCACGTCAAGGCGGCGGCCAAGGAAAGCCTCGACGGTCTCGTCTTCCATCTCCTGGGCGAGGCGAATTGACGCCTTTGCTACTTCTCGCCTTTTCAAGCATCCGGCGCTGAATTATCTCCTGTGCTTTCGGAATGAGGAGACCGGATATGCCCCTGCCGTCGACCATGCGTTTCGTCGATCTGCCAAGCTTCGGCGCGCCCGATGCGATGAAGATCGCAAACGGACCGCTGCCGGTTCCGGGCGAGGGCCAGATTCTGGTGAAGACCGAAGCCGTCGGCGTCAACCGGCCCGATGTCGCGCAGCGCCAGGGCGCCTATCCGCCGCCGAAGGACGCCAGCCCCATTCTCGGCCTCGAACTCTCCGGCGAAGTCGTAGCGATCGGCCCCGGCGTCACCGGCTACACGATCGGTGACAAGGTCTGCGGCCTCGCCAATGGCGGCGCCTATGCCGAATATTGCCTGCTGCCGGCAGGCCAGGCGCTGCCTTTCCCGAAGGGCTACGATGCCGTCAAGGCTGCCGCGCTGCCGGAAACCTTCTTCACTGTCTGGGCCAATCTCTTCCAGATGGCCGGATTGACCGAAGGCGAAAGCGTGTTGATCCACGGTGGCTCCAGCGGCATCGGCACGACGGCGATCCAGCTCGCCAAGGCTTTTGGCGCTACCGTTTACGCGACCGCCGGTTCGGCCGACAAATGCGACGCCTGCGTCAAGCTCGGCGCGGCGAAAGCGATCAACTACAAGACGGAGGACTTCGCCGAGGTCATCAAGGCGGAAACCGCGGGGCAGGGCGTCGATGTCGTGCTCGACATGATCGGTGCGGCCTATTTCGAGAAGAACATCGCCTCGCTCGCCAAGGACGGCTGCCTGTCGATCATCGCCTTCCTCGGCGGCTCGATGGCCGAAAAGGTCAATCTCACGCCGATCATGGTCAAGCGGCTGACGGTGACGGGCTCGACCATGCGCCCGCGCACCGCAGAAGAAAAACGCGCCATCCGCGACGATCTCCTCTCGCAGGTCTGGCCACTGCTCGAGGCGGGAAGCGTCTCACCCGTCATCGACAAAGTCTATGCCTTCGAAGACGTCGTCGAGGCGCACCGCCGCATGGAAACCAGCACCCATATCGGCAAGATCATGCTGAAGCTCTAAGCTTGGCCGACTCCCACCGCCGTCATGCTCGGGCCTGTCCCGAGCATCTGCAACCGTCGAAGGTGGGACTTCAGACCCTCTCGTCCCGCAGCGACAGCGCCGCAACCACCGTCACGATCCCCGGCAGGGCCATGGCCGCATAGAGCCAGTGCGCCGCCGAGATATTGCCCTCGACCCCGCCGGGATGGACCAGTCCGGTGCTGTTGGCGATGACGCCGGCGATCGCGGCGCCGAAGGCGCTGCCGAGCGACTGCACGGTGGAGATCGCCGCGGACGCCTTGTCCTGTTCGGAATTCTGCACCAGCTGCAGCACCTTGGTGACGAGATGCGCCCATCCCAGCCCGACGCCGAAGCCCATCATCAGCATGGCGAAGGCCGCCGGTGCGAGGATCAGGATATCGGCCGCATGGTTTTCCCGCGCCAGAAGCAGCGCGAGCGCCGCCGTCGAGAGAGCCTCGATCACGCATCCGGCGATAATCGCCTTGATGGCCGCGGGTCCGCGCAGATTGCCGCTGAAGAAGGCGGCGAAGGTCCAGCCGAGCGCCACCAGCGCAGTCAGGTAGCCGGAGATCAGCGGCGTGACGCCATGCAGGACCTGCAGGAAATAAGGAATGTAGATATCGCTGGTCAGCACCACGAGCAGCGTGAACATGGTGAGATAGACGCGGGCGACCGGCTTGACGAGCGTCACCGCCCCCGTCGGCAGCAGCCGCGTCCTGCCCCGCCGCTCGATCACCAGCATCAGCGCGATCGCAATCACCGAGAGCCCCACGAGCAGCGCCTTGCCGCCCGCATGCTCCAGCGTTCCGGCGATGCTGACGAGAAGCACGGCGCCGATCAGCAGCATGATCTGCAGGAAGGGGATTTTGCTCTCCGCGCGGTCGTCCCGGGCCTTCGGCAGCAGCCAGGGCGCAAGCACCGCCATCAGCACGCCGAGCGGCACGAGAATGATGAAGGCATGGCGCCAGTTGCTGCCATCGGCAAACAACCCGCCGGCGCTGGGGCCAAGCAGCGTCGCAACGCCCCAGATCGCCGCATAGAGCGTCGAGGCCTTGGGCCAGAGATGTTCGGGAAAGGCAAAGCGAACGAAGGCATAGGCAAGCGCCGCCAGAATGCCGGCGCCGAAACCCTGCACCGCGCGCCCTGCAAGCACCACTTCCATGGCGGGTGCTGCCGCGCAGATCAGGCTGCCGCCGCCGAAGAGCACGGCGCCGAACACATAGGCGATCCGAAGACCCATGCCGCGCGGCCGCATGGCAACCGAGATCGACCCGAGAACCGCAGCCGCCACATAGAGCGTCGTCACCCAGGAGAGCAGCGGCAATCCGCCGATATCGCGCACGATCGACGGCGCGATCGTCGCCATGATGTAGCTCTCGACGGCGTAGAGCGTCACGCCGCCGCCGAGCATCAGCGTTGCCGGAAGCAGGCCTGGAGTGAAGAGCTGGAAGACGGAAGATTTCGGGGCGGCGCCCTGGTCGATGCTGGTCATGCCTGTATGCCTTGATGTTTTCCCTGACGGATATTATTTTCCAATTTATAAGTTGGAAAATTGCATGCTTGTGTTATTAAAACAAGTGTAAGCTTGGAAAAATAAATGCGCCAATCGCCTGCCAACCGTATCCTGCTTCTGCTGAAGACCGAAGGCCCGCAACTGGGCGCCGATGTCGGCCGCCATCTCGGTATCTCCGCCGAAGCCGCCCGCCAGCAGCTGACGAAGCTGGCGGAAGAGGGGTTTGCCGAACCCGTGACGGAGCAGGGTGCCGGCCGCGGCCGCCCCAAGCAGCTCTGGCAGCTGACCGCGGCAGGCCATCAGACTTTCCCCGACGGCCATGCCGAACTCACCGCCGGCCTGCTCTCGATCATCACCGCAGAGCTCGGCCCCGCCGCCCTCGACGCCGTCATCTCCGCCCGAGAAACGGAAATCCTTGCCCGCTACCGGCAGGACGTCTCGGCCGCCGCACTTTCCGAGCGCGTCAGACAGCTCGCCGCGATCAGAAGCCGCGAGGGCTACATGGCCGATTACTGGCAGGAGGAGGATGGCACCTTCATGCTCGTCGAAAACCATTGCCCGATCTGCGCCGCCGCCAGCGTCTGCGCCGGTTTTTGCCGCTCGGAGATCGAGACCTTCCGCAGCGTGCTCGGCGCTGATGTCGAGCGCTCCGAACATATCCTGCTCGGCGCCCGCCGCTGCGCCTACCGGATCAGCGCCTAAGCCGCGCTCAGCTGCCGCTTGCTGCTTTCGAGGAACAGCAGGAAGCCGATTGCGCCCAGACCGGCGAAGGCCGCGATCTGCGCCGTTCCCGAATAATCCGTCAGCGTCGTGCCGATCGCGAAGATCGTCGCCGCCACGCCGTTGCTGATGAAGACGCTGACCGAGATCAGCGAACTACCGAGCCCCGGCCGGTCGGCGATCAGATCCTGCAGATAGGTGATGGGAACGCTGAGGATCGCCGCCGCCCCGCAGGCATTGATTCCCACCAGCGCATAGATGTGCCACGGCGCCGAGGCAAAGCCCGCAAGCGTCAGGTAGAGGCAGTAGATCAGGCTGCCGACGGCGAGGATATGCACGTTGCGGAAGCGCTTCTGCAGCGTCCCCCACATCATCATGAACGGCATTTCCAGAAAGGCCGTCAGCCCCGCCATGAAGCCGACATCGACGACGGTACCTCCCGCCGGGTGGGTGATGATCAGCGGCGACAGCATGGTGTTCAGCCGCTGCAATCCGAGCAGCAGCGACATGGCGATGATCCGCTTCAGGATATAGGGCTGCAGGATGCGCTTCAGCGACGGCAGGAAACCCGGCGCATCCGAGAGCGGCCCGGAAGATTTCGGCGTCTTTCCGGCAAAGAAGAAATAGAGAAGGAAGCAGGTGAGGCTCGCCGCACCGGCAATTCCGTAGGCCGGCGTCATCGACTGCGCGGTCGCCAGATAAAGCCCGATCACCCCCGGCGCCAGCGCCCAGGATCCCGAATAGAGCGCCCGCACCGTCGACGAGATCGACCCCGCCAAACCCCGGTCCATCCGGTTGGTGGTGGCGCGGATGCTGGCAAACAGGATCGAATAGGTCGAGTTGCTCATCGGGATCAGCAGCAGCACGCAGAGAACGAAGACCGGCGCCGTGTGAAAGATGAAGACCGAGCCGAAGCCCACCATGCCGCAGACCGAGAGCATCAGCACCAGCGGCCGCCTGTCGGCCATACGGTCCGACCAGATCCCCAGCGTCAGGCTGGTCGCGACATTCGCAAGCGCCGAGAAGAACACCAGCGCCGAATAGGCGCCGTCGCTCATGCCGAGCTCGTTGATGCCGATGATCGACTGATAGGGCAGCGTCGAGGCATAGGTGAAGGCGAGCGCAACCAGCGTGATCGCCGGAATGCGGATTTTCGGTTCGCGGATGATGACGGAGAAGGCAGATGGCATGGACGTGATTCCCGATGCGCTAGCTGTAGTCCCGCCGGGCGCGATCGGAAAACGATAGTTTGTGATGGGGATGTCAATTCGTGTGATGCAGTGCGACGGCGCGTGATTGCCGACTCGCGAAAGCGACGCTACTTTTGCGCGCACTCATCAAGCGGAGCCTTCATGCTCAGGATAACGCGGCATCTGATCGACCGGGGAGACGGGGCAACCGTCGAGCTCATCCAGGCGCAACCGGCAAATCCGGTGCCGAAAGGCGCGCTGCTTTTCGTCCACGGCAATCAGGGCGGCAGCCTGATCGGCGCCAGCGAAGCCGCCGATTCCGGCATGCTCGCCCGCTTCTCGTCGAGACTGGATATCACGGCGGCCGCCGTCTCCCAGCCGGGTTTCGGCGCGTCGGACGGCCCTCCCGATTTCTGCGGCCCGAAGACCCAGCAGGCAATCATTGCCGCCCTGTCATTTCTCCGCCAGCAACCCACCGTCGATCCACATCGCATCGTGCTCTACGGCCACAGCCGCGGTGCCGTCGCATCGGCCATGGCCGCAGCCCAAGTCGATGATCTGCGGGCCATCATCCTCTCCAGCGGCGTCTATGATTTGAAAGCCGCTTTTGACACCGCATGGCCGGGTCTGCGTCAGGCGATCGAGCGCGAAGCCGGCCTATCGGAAGACGCCTTCCGCGCCCGCTCGGCGCTCCATCACGCCCGCAAATTCCAGGCGGAAACATTGCTGCTGCACGGAAGGCATGACGACCGCGCCTCCGTTGCACAGGCCGAGATGTTCTCCGAGGCGCTGTCAGACGCGGGTGTTCCGGTCGAGCTCCGCATCTTCGATTGCGGCCACAACATCCCGTCGGATCATTCGCGAGATGTCCTGCGCGCCTTCCTGGGGCAGGTGTTCAATCCCGTCGCCACGCTGCACTGAGATCAGATCCCCACCCGCCCGAATGCCGGGATCTTCACGCCCGGATTGGCGATATCCACGCCCGCGACCAGCCCCATGAAATGCACCTCGAAGCCGCTGCGCGCCCCAGCGGCAAAGCCGATCAGGCCGTAGAGCGTCGCATGCATGTCGCGGCCATCGGGGTCGATCTCGAAGAAACGGCCGTCGGTCAGGAAATCGCGCCCGACGGCATCGGGCGGCAGCACGGCGCCGAGTTCGGGCACGGTTCGTAGCACATGGGCGACGAAGCTGTTGGAGTTCGGCCCGGGATAGATTCGGTAATCACCCGTCGCCGCATAGGGATAGGACTGGATCGCCGCCTCGACCCTGGGGATCAACGCCTGCGCCTCCTGCCCCTTCAGCGCTCGCACGATATGCGGCGTGTTCGAATACCAGTAGGCATCCGGCTGATAGTTGTTGCGGCGGATCGGCGAGCCCCAGCCGACCTTGTCATAGCGGTTATAGGCCGTGTCTCCCGCACCCTTGGTAACGATCCAGGAATGGCTGGCAACCGCGCCTTTCATGCCGCCCGTCGAGGCGGAGAGAATGTAGATCGCCGCCTCGCCATCGGCATCCGGCTTCGGCAAAACACCCGCCGATGTCCACTTCGCCTCACGCCAGCTCTGCGGCCGCTCCTTCAGCGCCCACCACCCGGCAGCCGCGATCGCCGGCAGCAGATAGATGACCGCGATTGCCAGAAACAGCCTCTTGAAAAACCGCATGAACGACAAAGCCCCTCAACCAGCGCCGATAGGATGATATTCCCGACCATGATGGCGCAATTGCGCCCGTCATGAGGCATCGGGCGGGCGTTTGATTTCGGTGAGGTTCAGCGGATATCGCCGCGCGCTGTAGACCCGCAGGATCCAGATGATGCCGCCGCGCTGTGTATCGGGAATGATGAAGCCGTAGCGGGGCTCGATCAGCTCGCGAATGTCAGGCATGGCGGTCGGGCGCCTGCATCCGGATGGTCGGTCAGCTTGCGGATGCAGCGGGAAAGGGCGGCCGCAACGCTTCTGTGTCCTTGCGGGCTGCGTGGGCCAAGCCACTGCTTGAGGTCGTCGAGATTTGCGAGCGCTTGGCGGCTGAAGCGAAGCTCCATGCCGGGAAATCAGCGGACGGGACGAAGGGCCGGGCGCGGAAGCTCGCGTTCCGTGCCCCAGCTGTCGAGCCATTTCAGGACCTCGTCTCCGTCATGGCCGCCATCGCCGATGCCATCAAGAGCCTCCTGCATGTCCTGCTGCCAGCGTGCCGTGTTGGCGATATAGCTCTCCACCGCCTCGGTCACGAGTTCGGCCTGCGAACGGCCGGTGCTGGCTGCAAGCAAGGCGACCTTGCTCTCCAGCTCTTCCGGCAGTTCGACGGCAATCCGGTGTTGTGGTTTCGGCATCGGAAATTCCTTGTTGCAGGGACGCTACCACAGCGCCGGGCCGCTTGCAGCATGGTTTTGACTGAGCGGTTGGCAAGGCTCCGGCAAATGGCTATTGCTCTCGAAACACCAGCCGCAGGAATCCCCCATGTCCAATCCCGTCACCGTCGAAGTCACCCGTGGTTCGCTCGTCGAAAGCCGTCATCGCGGCATGGTGGTCGCCGTCGATGGGGACGGCAAGGTGGTGTTCTCGCTGGGCGATGCCGATGCTGCGGTGTTTCCGCGCTCGGCCTGCAAGGCGATGCAGGCGCTGCCGCTGGTGGAAAGCGGCGCGGCGGATGCCTATGGCTTCGGCAACAGCGAATTGTCGCTCGCCTGTTCCTCGCATTACGGCGAGGATGCGCATGTCGCGCTCGCCGCCTCGATGCTGGCGCGCGCCGGGCGTGACGAGCGCGCGCTCGAATGCGGCACGCACTGGTCTGGAAACCAGGCGACCCTGATCCATCAAGCCCGGACGATCGACAAGCCGAATGCGCTCCATAACAATTGCTCCGGCAAGCATTCCGGCTTCGTCTGCACCTGCGTCCATCAGGGCATCGATACCAAGGGCTATGTCGGCTACGACCATCCGCTGCAGCGCGAAATCCGCGGCACGATGGAAAGCCTGACGGGCGCCGTTCTCGCCCATGACAATTGCGGGGTCGACGGCTGCGCCATCCCGACCTATGCCGTACCGCTGAAGCGCCTGGCGCATGGCTTTGCTAGGATGACGACCGGCAAAGGCCTCGAGCCGCTACGCGCCCGCGCCTCGAAGCGGTTGATGGAAGCCTGTATGGCCGAGCCCTTCTATGTCTCCGGCACCGGCGGCACCTGCACGGCGCTGATGCAGATCGCCCCCGGCAAGATCTTTGCCAAGACCGGTGCCGAAGGCGTCTTCTGCGCCACGCTTCCGGAGCAGGGGATTGCCGTCGCACTGAAATGCGAAGACGGCACGACGCGCGCCGCCGAAGCCATGGTTGCCGCCACACTCGCCCGCTTTTTCGAAAAGGGCGGCGAAACGCATGCGGCATTGATGGCGCTCGCCACCCGTCCGATCCACAATCGCAATGGCGCAGTGGTGGGCGAGGTGCGCGCCACGGCTGCGTTTTACTAACGACTCGTACCGTTGCGGCACATAAGCTTTACAAAAATCAGCAAACACTAATATGGATTAAACCAATTCCGGCGGCTGCGCGTGCGGCCGCCGGAATTTGTCCTACAATGGCGCGAGGTTCCACTCCTTCTATGCCATGAGGGCAGGGTATGTTTGCAGGCCGCTATCTCTGGTGGATGCTGATCGCAGTCGCGGTCTTCCTGTTCTTTTCGATGTGTTTCGATTACGTCACCTGGGCGATCGTCGCCATGTCCGGCTGCGCCGAGGTGGCCGGGTCCTGCGGGCCGATCGTGCTCACCATGTCGGGCGCGATGAAGCCGGCCGGCATGGGGCTGGCGAGCCTGATCATGGTGGTCTGCACCGTGGCGCGGCTGCGCTATCTCAAGGCCGGATGGGCCTGGGCCGCCGTGGCGCTGCTCTGGTTCTATGCCTCGGCGGGTTTCCCGGGCATCCTCGCGGCCGGCTGGACCGGTATGCTGCGGCCGGAAATGGTCGCCGAAAGCCTGCCTGCGGCGTTCCTGTTCATCAATGTCCTCTGTGCCTATCTGGCAATCCCGTTTGAGGAAGGGCGCACCGTGCCTTTCGGCGAATGGCTCTGGCTCAAGGGGCTGCTCTGGTTCTGCGCCGCCTATGGCGCGCTGACGGCACTGGCGCAAACGCCGGGCTTCGCCGCTGCGCCCGCCCGCCTGATCGGCATGCCCTGGATTGCATCCTCGATCGCCGGACTGCAGGCGCCGCTGGAAAATGCCCTTGATCTCGGAACCGGCAGCATGATGCCCGCCTATACGGTGCTCGGCCTCTTCGCCGCCGGCCTGGCCGCAACGCTGCTGCCGCAGGATCTGGCGCTGTTGCGTGAGCGCCTGATCGAACCCTTCATGCCACGAGGATCGCGCCGTTGAGCACCCGGTAGGGAGAAAGCCGCGTCTCCGCAATCCCCTCCGGCACGATCAGCCCGGAAACCTCACTGACGCCGAGAACCGGGCAGGGCGAGGCGAGGTCGAGCTTCTCCTCGGTCAGCAGCACATAGGTCTCGACCGAACAGCGGGCGATATGCCGCTTGATCGCCGCCTCCTCGAAATCCCCCGTCGACAGCCCGTGAACCGGGTGCGCGGCGGTAACGCCGAGGAAGAAGATGTCGGGCCTCAGCTGCGAGATCGCGCTCATCGCCGCCGCACCCGTCGCCACCATCGAATGCTTGTAGAGCCGCCCGCCTGTCAGGATCACTTCGGCGGTCGGATGATGCTCCAGCTCGGCGGCGATCGTCGGGCTGTGGGTGGCAACGGTGAAGGCGATGTCGCGCGGCAGCCGCCGGGCGATCTCCGCCGTCGTCGTGCCGCCGTCGAGAAAGATCAGCTGCCCCGCCTTCACCATTCCCGCTGCCAGCGTGCCCAGCCGCTGCTTGGCATCTGACGCGACGGCGCGGCGCGCGGAAAAATCAGGCAGATCCGGCGAGAGCGGAAGCGCCCCGCCATGTACGCGCTTCAGCAAGCCCTCGGCCGCCATCTCCCTGAGGTCGCGGCGGATCGTATCCTCCGACAGCGAGAAATCTTCGGCAACGCGCTTGGCCACCACCTGGCCGTCGCGGCGCAGGATGTCGAGGATCAGGGATTTGCGTTGTGTGGTCAGCATGGTCCTGCACGGAAATTTACGATACCTCACGATATTGCCTGAAATGACTCGACAAGCAAGTAATTTCGCGCATTATCGTGCGATCCCGTGCATGAGGCCGGGAGTTGTGGAGTTTTGATCATGTTGATTTTGATTGCCGGTCCCTACCGGTCTGGCACGGGTGACGACCCGGCGAAGATGGCTGCCAACCTGAAGCGGCTGGAAGAGCCGTCCTACGCGCTGTTCCGGGCAGGCCATGTGCCGATGATCGGCGAATGGGTGGCGCTGCCGGTCTGGAATGCCGCGGGCGGTCAGACGATCGGCGACGCCCTGCACGAGGAAATCTTCTACCCCGTCGCCCACCGCCTGCTGGAACTCTGCGAGGGCGTGCTGCGCCTGCCGGGCGACTCCAAGGGCGCCGACAACGACGTCCGCATCGCCCGCGAACGCGGCATCCCGGTCTGGCACCGGCTTGAGGATGTGCCGGGGTGTGCGGTGGCGGCGTAAGTGCTCGCACAGCTCCCTCATCTCTGTGCCCTTCGGGCTATGCCCACGGGATGTTACAGAGATGAGGGAGCGTCGGGGCTGCGTCCGATTTCCTCATGGCAGCCGCTCCGCCGCCACGCTATACATCTCCCAAAACAGGGAGACGATCATGCTGACATTGTATTTCGCCCAGGGAACATGCGCGCTCGCGAGCCTGATCGCGCTGGAGGAGGCGGGTCTCCCCTACGAGCCGAAGAAGCTCAGCATCAAGGACAACGAGCAGCGTGCGGCCGACTATCTGGCGATCAATCCGAAGGGCCGCGTCCCCGCGCTGGTCACCGATCGCGGCGTGCTGACGGAAACCATCGCCATCCTCGCCTATATCGCCCAGACCGTGCCGCAGGCAAAGCTCGCGCCGCTCGATGATCCCTTCGAATTCGCCCGCCTGCAGGCCTTCAACAGCTACCTCTCCTCCACCGTCCATGTGAACCACGCCCATAGTCGCCGCGGCGCCCGCTGGGCCAATGATCCCGCCGCGATCGCCGACATGAGCGCCAAGGTGCCGCAGACCATGGGCGAGAGTTTTGAGATGATCGAGAACAAGATGTTCGCCGGCCCCTGGGTCATGGGCGAGCAGTATACCGTGGCCGACTGCTACCTCTTCACCATGACCAAGTGGCTCCCCGGCGACGGTGTCGACATGGCCCGCTTTCCGAAGGTTTCCGCGCACTACGCCCGCATGCTGGACCGCCCGGCCGTCAAGGCGGCGCTGGCGAAAGACCAGGCCTAGGCCCGGTAGGTCGCCGCCAGCTTCTTCGGCGCCCGGAACAGCCAGGCATTGACGAGCCGCCCGCGCAGCTCGTCATCGCCGATCGCCGCCGCCCTGACCGGCAGCGACGGCCAGCCCTTGTAATGATCCGTCTGGAAATAGATCTCCGGCGCCATCTCGATCAGCTGCTCCTTGTCCGGAATGGCGATCGACAGCACCAGCGTCTCGTTGTTCTTCACCGAAACAAACGCCTTGCCGCCAACCTTCAGCGCCGGATTGCCATAGGTCGTGCTCTGCTCGACGCCGGGCAACCCGGCCTCCTCGGCAAGCCGGATCAGGCGGGCGAAGATGCTGTCCATTGTTTCGGGCATGGCGTTGTTCTCCCTCATTTCGGCGTGGGAGAGTCTATCACGGTGAATGCATCTCGCGGACCGATAACTTGGCGACCGCGGCCCCCTCATCCGACCCTTCGGGCCACCTTCTCCCCGCTGGGGAGAAGGGAACTCGAGGGTACCTCTTGCGCCAACGTTCCCCTCTCCCCACCGGGGAGAGGGTAGGGTGAGGGGGCTCCGGGTGAGAGCGCCACCGTGTCAGCTCACGCGCACCGCGCCAGTCGCGCGACCTCGAACCGCGTCGGCTTCGGCTTCGGAAAACCCAGCGGCAGATCGGCGATCTCCCGTTGCGACATCGCCGCGATCTCGCAATGCGCCAGCGGATCATTAGGCGCCACCGGAGCCGAAACCAGTTCATTCCAGAAAAACTTCAGAAGCGACATGGCGATCCTCGCTTTCTTCGCAAAATGGAACGGCAACGCGGAAGCGCCAAGCGCCGCCCGTGCAGAAGGTTCCGATCGATCTTGATGCCTGAAATATCGCGCTCCCCTCACTCGTTTTCAATTGAGATTACGCGGCGCCCACTATAGAAAACCTATATGCGAAACCTGAACTCCGTCCATCTGAACGGCCTGCGGGCGCTGGAAGCGGTTGGCCGTCTCGGCTCGCTGCAGCTGGCGGCCGATGAACTCGGTGTCTCGGTCGGCGCCGTCAGCCAGCAGGTCATCAAGGCCGAGGCGCAGCTGGAGCGGGCGATCTTCGAGCGTACGCCGAAGGGCATGGTGGTCACCGAAGCCGGGGCGGCGGTTCTGGCGGCGCTGAGCGAGGGCATGGCGCGTCTCTCGGAAGCCGTGTCGATGGCGCAGAAGAAGGATGAGACGACGCTGACGATTTCGGTGGCGCCGGTCTTTGCGGCGCGCTGGCTGGTCTATCGGCTCGATCGTTTTGCCGAGCATTTCCCCGATATCAATCTGCGCATCGATGCCACGACCAGGCTCGTCAATCCGGCGGCCTCCGATGTCGATCTCGGCATCCGCGTCGGCAGCGGCCAGTGGCCGGGCGTCAGGGCGGAGCTGCTGTTGCAGCAGGAGGTCTTTCCCGTCTGCGCGCCGCGCGTCGCCGAAGGGCTCCGGGAGCCGCGGGATATCCTGAAACTCCCCGCCATCATCGACGGCAAGGCGATGTTTTCATGGGAAGTCTGGATGCGCGAGGCCGGCCTGTCGGGCTCGACGCTGACGACGCGGCATGTGTTCAACGACGCCTCGCTCTGTCTCGATGCGGCGATCGCCGGGCAGGGGGTGATGCTCGCCTGGCAGACGCTGGCGGGTTATTCGCTGCAGGCCGGCCAGCTCGTGGCGCCCTTCGGCATCCGCGCCAGAACCGGCTTCGGCCATTATTTCATCACCGCGGAAGGCACGCGCGAGCCGAAGAAGGTCCGCGCGTTCAAGGAGTGGATCCGTTTCGAGATGAAGGAAACGGAAGCGCTGTTTGCCTGATCAGCTGGGCTCGGCGGCGCGGCCGGCTTGCATCTTCAGGTAAGCCGGGCGCGACTGGCAGCGCTTGATCCAGGCGTCGATATGCGGCCGTGCGGTAAACAGCGCTTCTTCCGTCTGCGCGTAACGCAGCACTTCCGCGATGTTGAGGTCGGCGGCGGTGAAGCGGTCGGTGGCGATCCATTCATTCCTGGACAGATGCTGCTCCAGCACGTCGAGCGGCCGTTTCAGCTGGCGGGCGGCAACGGCGATCACCGACTTGCCGCCTTCGGTATTCTCAAGCCCATTGTCATAGGTCTTGACGATCTGGATCGTCTGCACTTCGACTTCCGATGTTGCCCAGATCGACCACATGCTGATCAGCGCCTCTTCCTGCAGCGTCCTCGGCGCCAGCGCCCCGCCATGCTTCTTGGCGAGATACTGGGTGATCGCCAGCGACTCGTGCATGACGAACCCGTCGTCTTCGATGCTCGGGATCATCGCCATCGGATTGACGTCGAGGAACTCGGGCGAGCGCGTGTGGAGCGGCGTGCCGGCCGCAGCCGGATCGGCGATCCGGAAGACCTGCAGAACCGGGACATATTCGAACGGAATGCCGAGCTCCTCGGCCATCCAGTAGACGCGCGAGGCGCGGGAGCGGTAAACGCCGTAGATCTTCAGCATGTCGGTATCCCCTCTGGTTTCGCGCGGACCCTATAAACGCCGCTGCCTGCGGAAAAGTGGCTGTGGCTGATGGACCGATGAAAGCTTTTGATATGTCGTCAGATGATGCGGTTTCGCTCGATCTGCAGATGCGGAAAGGCCTCCGCGCCCGCCTTCGCGAGCTCGCCGGTCTGCCTCTTCTCCCAGGCATAGCCGAAGACCGCGCCATCCTTCATCGCCTCGAAGACATTGTCTGCAATGATCGCGGTTCCCGCCCCGTCGGCAACCGAAACGGCGCAGCCGACGGCCGATTGCCGGATGACGTTTCCGGTGACCACAAGATTGCGCAGATAGGGACCCCAGCCGAGCTGCAGCGCCCAGTAAGGCGCGCCTTCGATGACGTTGCCGGAGATCACCGTATCGGCTTCCGCGGCAATGCCGGTGCCGAAGGCGACGTCGGGCTTGTAGGGTCCGTTGAGCTTCAGATTGCGCACGACGTTGCCGGTTATGCTGACGAGACGGCCGCCCTCGTTGAAATTGGCAATCGAGATGCCGTTCGCGGCACCGTCGACGAGGTTTCCGGAGACCACAGCGCCCTGAAACGCAAATTCGACATAGATCGCCGTCTCGCCGGAGCGCAGGCATTGATTGGCGCTGATCTGCACGTTGTCGCCGGAATTGGCGCGGATGGCGGTGAAGGCGCAGTCGGAAATGTGGTTGTTGGCAATCATCACGCCGCCGGCGCGGAACACGTTGATGCCGTTGCCGTTTTCACCGGTTCCGCCGTCATCGGCGCGAATGCGGGTGATGCGGTTTCCGGTGACGACGCTGTTGTCCTCGCCCTTCTCCGAGCGGTGCACCAGGATGCCGCCATTGCCGCAGTCGGCCACGGTGTTGCCGTCGATCGTCAGTCCCGCCGAATTGACGGCGAAGATGCCCGCCTGTCCGGCGCCGGAAAAGCGCGAGCGCTCCACCCGCCCGGCACAGCGCTCCAGCCTCAGGCCGTGCTTGGTGCCGCCGCGGATCTCGCAATTGTCGATCGAGAGTGCGCCGATCCCCGTCAGCTGCAGAAGCCCGCCGTTCAGATCCTCCGCCGTGCCGCCGCCGCTTTCGATCGTGATGCCAGAAAGCTCGATCCGCCGCGCCCCTTCGGCAGAGTTCAGCGGCCCGGTATGGACGATGCGCGACGCGCCGGGAACGCCGGTGATCCTGATACGGTCGGGCAGCACGAGATTGGTCGCCCTGTAGGTTCCGGGCGGCAGGTAAAGCGGCGTATCGCTGCCGGCCGCCGTGTCGATCATCGCCTGCAGGTCGCTCTTCTTCATGCTGGAGGCATCGAGCGCGCCGCGCAGCGCCGGCGGCTTGCTGGCCGAAAGGGCAGGGCGCGCAAAGGGGAGGGCCGCCGCCGTAGCAAGCAGTGCAAGTATAGCCCGGCGTTCAACCATGCGGCATCCTCTGGTTGCTATGGAACACATAGCTATTTCGGAACAAATGGATGTTTGTTTTTGGCACGAAAACCTTGCCCGTCAGTAACCGCAGGGCGCAAACGCAAACTCTTGTAGATGATTATTTGGCGCCCTTTCACCTTTCCATTTAAGCAAGCCGAAGGGAATGCGCATTAGCCTATTCGCAATTTCTATTGTCACTTTTACAGCGTACGGCCTGGGCCGGTTGGGAGCGTCGTCATGAACGAAATGAGTGCCAAACAATGGCAGTCTGACGGCGATCTTGCAGAAGAAACCAAGCGTCTCGTTGTCGCTACCGAAGCGATGATGGCCGCCAACGCGCATCAGTCCGACGGCATCGAGAACGTTCGCCTCAAGGCGATCGTCCACGCGCTTCCCGATTTCCTCTACGTCAAGGATCGTGACAGCCGCTTCGTCTTCGCCAATGCCGTCGTCGCCCGCAGCCACAATTTCGAGAATGCCGCCGATATTGCCGGCAAGCGCGACTTCGATCTCTTCGAATTCGAGATGGCGCGGCGCTATTTCGATATCGAGCAGGAGATCATGTCGACGGGCGTTCCGGCGCTCGACATGGAAGAGATTATCCCGATGCCCGGCCGCAAGCCGATGTGCCGGCTGACCTCGAAGATCCCGCTGCGCAACGATCGCGGCGAGGTGGTCGGCCTCATCGGCGTCTCCAGAGACATTACCGAGCGCAAGCGCCAGGAAGACCTGCGCCGCGGCCAGTCGGCGCTCCTTGAAATGATCGCCCGCAACGAACCGCTGGAAATGATCCTCGAGGCGCTCGTTTTGCTCATCGAGGCCGAGCTGGATGGCGTCACCGGTTCCGTCCTGCTGCTCGACCGCGACGGCACCCGGCTTCATCATGGCGCCGCCCCGAACATGCCGAGCGCCTATAGCCGCATGATCGATGGCATCCCGATCGGCCCCAAGGTCGGTTCCTGCGGCACCGCCGCCTGGCGCGGCAAGACCGTCATCGTCTCGGATGTGCTCTCCGACCCGCTCTGGGAGGATTTCCGTGGCGTCGCCGCCGAATTCGGCTTCCGCTCCTGCTGGTCGGCGCCGGTCCTGACCTCGCAAAACAACGTGCTCGGCACCTTCGCGCTCTATTCCGATACGGTGCGCGAACCCAGTGAGCACGAGCGCGAAATGGTCGCCGTCGCCACCCATATCGCTGGCATTGCCATCGAGCGCAAACGCGTCGACGACCGCATCTATTTCATGGCCCATCACGATGACCTGACGGGCCTGCCGAACCGCGCCTTCCTGAAGGAGCGCATGGCAAAAACCCTGTTCCAGGCCGGCCGAAACAACCGCAAGGTCACCGTCGCCTATATCGACCTCGACAATTTCAAGGACATCAACGACAGCCACGGCCATGCCGCGGGCGACGAGGTCCTGAAGGAGATCGCCGCGCGCATGGTCAATTGCGTGCGCGCTTCCGACATGGTCGTCCGTCTCGGCGGCGATGAGTTCCTCGTCGTCCTCGTCCATCAGTCCAGCCACGATGCCGGCATCCAGCGCCGCCTTCGCGAGCTGCAGAAGGCGCTGACCCGGCCGGTTATCCTCGATGGGACGGAGTTCCCGGTCACCAGCAGCATCGGCGTCGCCGCCTTCCCCGCGGGCGGCAACACGCCGGAAGAGCTGATCGCCAATGCCGATCAGGCCATGTACCGGGCCAAGGAACTCGGCCGCAACAGGCTGCAATATCACAATCGCCAGCGCGACTACTGCGTCGATATCCCGCTGACCGAGGAAGAGGAACTGCGCCAGGCAATCGTCGCCGATCACCTCTGCCTGCATTACCAGCCGCAGGTCGCCGTCGTCTCCGGCCGCCTGACCGGCCTGGAGGCTCTGGTGCGCTGGAACCATCCGCAACGCGGCATGATCCCGCCCGGCAATTTCATTCCGCTTGCCGAAGAGAGCGGCCTCATCATCCCGCTCGGTCTCTGGGTGCTGAACGAAGCCTGCCGCCAGGCGCGCGAATGGCAGGATCGCGGCCTGAAGCCCGTGACCGTCGCCGTCAACGTGTCCGCCAAGCAGTTCGCCGACCCGGATTTCGCCGGCCACGTCCACGAAGCGCTGGAGCGCCACCGCCTCGATCCGCGCTGGCTGGAGCTGGAGCTCACTGAAAGCACCGTCATGCAGGACGTCGACAAGGCGATCGGCATCATGGGCCGCCTGCACCGGCTCGGCGTGCGCCTGTCGATCGACGATTTCGGCGCCGGCTATTCCAGCCTCGCGGCGCTGAAGACCTTCCCCTTCGACCGGCTGAAGATGGACCGCTCGCTGGTCGAGGCGCTCCCCGGCGACAAGACCGCCGTCGCCATCGCCTCAGCCGTCATCTCGCTCGCCCAGACCCTGCAGCTCACCGTCGTCGCCGAAGGCGTCGAGAGCGACGCCCAGCTGGAATTCCTGCGCTGGGCAAAATGCGAAGAGGCCCAGGGCTTCCGCTTTGCCAAGCCGCTGCCGCCGGGCGACGTGGTGCGCATGTTCAAGTAGCCGGGCGGCGCAATTTCCGCCCGCTACTGGCGCTTCGCAGCGATGCCGCTATCTTCCCTCGGATGATGCGACCCGACGCCCTGCTTTATCCCGCCCCCGAAGGGCTCTTCTGCCCGGAGGGCGGGTTCTATATCGATCCCGTCAGGCCGGTCGACCGGGCGCTCGTCACCCACGGACATTCCGATCATGCGCGCCCCGGCCATCGCCATGTGCTGGCAACGCGCCAGACGCTCGATATCATGCGGCTGCGCTACGGCGAGGATTTTGCCGGCAGCGAACAGGCCGCCGCCTTCGGCGAGGAAATCTCCGTCAACGGCGTCAAGGTGAGCTTCCATCCGGCCGGTCACGTCCTCGGCTCGGCGCAGATCGCGGTCGAGAAGAACGGTACGCGCATCGTTGCCTCCGGCGATTACAAGCGCCGCCCGGACCCGACCTGCGCCGCCTACGAACCGGTACCCTGCGACGTCTTCATCACCGAGGCGACCTTCGGCCTGCCGGTCTTCCACCACCCGGACCCGATGGACGAGATCGGCAAGGTCTTCGCGTCGCTGCGCCAGTTTCCCGAGCGCACCCACCTGATCGGCGCCTATGCGCTCGGCAAGGCCCAGCGCGTCATCCGCCTGCTGCGCGATGCCGGTTACGACAAGCCGATCTATATCCACGGCGCCATGGAGCGGCTCTGCGATTACTATCAGGGGCAGGGGATCGATCTCGGAGAGTTGCTGCCCGCCACTGTCGAAGGCCGCGACAAATCCGCCTTCAAGGGCGCCATCGTCGTCGGCCCCTCATCGGCCTTCGCCGACCGCTGGGCCCGCCGCTTCCACGAACCACTCCCCGCCTTCGCCTCCGGCTGGATGATGGTGCGCCAGCGCGCCAAACAGAACGGCGTCGAGCTGCCGCTGGTCATCTCCGACCATTGCGACTGGCCGGAACTGACCGAAACGATCACCGAACTGCACCCAGCGGAAGTCTGGGTGACGCATGGCCGCGAGGAGGCGCTGGTGCGCTGGTGCGAGCTGCAGGGTGTGAAAGCCAAACCGCTGCATCTGGTGGGCTATGAGGATGAGGGGGATTGATGGAGCTCATGTCCGTCGGCCATCGTGCCCCGCCAGCCCCCCTCTGCCCTGCCGGGCATCTCCCCCACAGGTGGGGAGATTGGGTGGGCGCACCCGCTCGCTCCAATCTGAATTGTTTGGGGAGACCCTCACCACGAGTCGATCTCCCCCCTTGTGGGGGAGATGTCCGGCAGGACAGAGGGGGGTACCCCACCCAGAGTTGCGGCGGCCCCCACCCATGAAACCCTTCGCCGACCTCCTCGACCGTCTCGTCCTCACCCCCTCGCGAAACGGCAAGCTCAAGCTCCTCACCGACTATTTCCGCGACACGCCGGACCCGGATCGCGGTTATGGCCTTGCCGCCATCGCCGGCACGCTCGAGGTCCGCAACGTCAAGCCCGCCATGCTGCGCGAACTGGTGCTGGAGCGCATGGACGAGGTGCTGTTCCGCTATTCCTACGATTATGTCGGCGATCTCGCCGAGACCATTTCGCTGGTCTGGGACAACGAGAAGGACATCGAGCGCTCCGCCCTCGCGCAGCCGCGCCTCGGCGAAGTCGTCACCCGCATGAATGCCCTCGGGCGCACCGAAGTCCGCAGCTATGTCCGCGATCTCCTCGACCGGCTCGATGCCTCCGGCCGCTTCGCCTTCATCAAGCTCGCCACCGGGGCGCTGCGCATCGGCGTCTCGGCGCGCCTCGCCAAGCAGGCGCTCGCCGATCTCGGGGCGAAGGATGTCACCGAGATCGAGACCCTCTGGCACGGTCTCGAACCGCCCTACGAATCGCTGTTCGCATGGCTGGAAGGCAAGGGCGGCAAGCCGGTTCTGGCGACGCCGGCGATCTTCCACTCCGTCATGCTCGCCAATCCCGTCGAGGAGGGCGACCTCACCAATCTAGACCCAAAGGACTATGCCGCCGAGTGGAAATGGGATGGCATCCGCGTCCAGCTCTCGCGCTCCGGCGACACCCGAAAAATCTACTCCCGCTCCGGCGACGACATCTCCGGCGCCTTCCCCGATGTCCTCGATGCCATCAGCTTCAACGGCGTCGTCGACGGCGAGCTGCTGGTCGGCGGCACGGCGCGCTCCAACAGCCCGACCCGCACCTTCTCCGATCTGCAGCAGCGCCTGAACCGCAAGACGGTGACCGGCAAGATGCTCGAGGAATACCCCGCCTTCATCCGCGCCTACGACCTGCTCTTCGACGGTGAGGAGGATGTGCGTGGCACTGTCTACACCGAGCGCCGCGACCGCCTCTCGGAGATCATCGAACAGGCGCCGCACGACCGCTTCGACCTCTCGCCGCTCGTCGATTTCTCCACCTGGGAGGAGCTCGACGGGCTGCGCTCCACGCCCCCCGATCCGGTCATCGAAGGCGTGATGATCAAGCGGAAAGACAGCGTCTACCAGGCGGGCCGCATGAAGGGGCCGTGGTTCAAGTGGAAGCGTAACCCCTATAATGTCGATGCCGTGCTGATGTATGCGCAGCGCGGCCACGGCAAGCGCTCCAGCTATTATTCCGATTTCACCTTCGGCGTCTGGGCCGAGATGCCGGATGGAGAACAGCTGGTGCCCGTCGGCAAGGCCTATTTCGGCTTCACCGATGAGGAGCTCGAAGTGCTCGACAAGTTCGTGCGCAACAACACGACCGAGCGTTTCGGCCCGGTCCGCGCCGTGCGCGCCGACAAGGAGTTCGGCTTCGTCGTCGAGGTCGCCTTCGAGGGAATCAACCGCTCGACCCGGCACAAATCCGGGGTGGCGATGCGCTTCCCGCGCATCTCGCGTCTCAGGCCCGACAAGCCGAGCTACGAGGCCGACCGGCTGGAAACGCTGGTCGCCATGATCGACGCCAGGGCGGCGGAATGACGCGCCTGCGCAAAATGCCGCAGGGTCACATTTTCAACACAATGTGTATTGGTTGTCATTGCATTTGCAGGCACATTTTAGCGGCCGGGTACATAGAGTGCTGAACAATGACCGATGACCAGAATGCCTTCTTCCGTCAGCGCCGCTCGGTTCTTGCGGGCATTGCCGGAAGCCTGCTGCTGCCGGGCATGGCCCGCGCTTTCGACGTTCCCGCAAAGCCCAAGCTGATCTCCCACGATTACGCCAAGGTCCGCAGCCATTTCCGTACCAAGCTGCTGCAGAAAGGCCCGGCGCCGGACAAGTACGAAACCCTCGTGGCACCCGCCGATGGCGACCAGATCTTCTACCGCTCGGGGGCGGGGAGCGAGCTGGAACTGCGCGCCTGGGTCAGCAAATATACCCGCACCCGCCAACCCAAACCCGCCGTCCTCTTCCTGCATGGCGGCAATGCCATGGGCATGGGCCATTGGGTGCTGATGAAGCCCTATATGGATGCCGGTTTCGTGGTGATGATGCCGTCGCTGCGCGGCGAAAACGGCCAGATGGGCAATTTCTCCGGCTTCTACGACGAAGTCGACGACGTGCTCTCCGCCGCCGACCGCATGGCGCACCTGCCTGGTGTCGACCAGAATCGCCTGTTCATCGCCGGCCACAGCATCGGCGGCACGCTGACCATGCTGGCGGCGATGTCGACCCACAAGTTCCGCGCCGCAGCCCCGATCTCCGGCAATCCGGACGCATTCCGCTTCTTCAACCGCTACCCGCAGGATATCCGCTTCGACGACAGCAACGAGCGGGAATTCGAGGTCCGTACCGCGCTCTGCTACGCCGAAAGCTTCAAATGCCCGGTCCGAGTCGTCCACGGCACCGAAGAGGAGCATTTCAACGACCGCGCCGACCTGCTCGCGCGCCGCGCCCGCCGCGCCAACATTCGCATCGAAACCGATACGGTCGCCGGCAACCACACCTCGGCACTCCCCGCCGAGATCGCCCAGAGCATCCACTTCTTCCAGGGCGTGGCGGCGTAAAAACCGCCCCCGACACCAGCTTCACGCCAGCCGCAAATGCCATCCTTCCGGCAGATATGTTTCTCTGCCGATTTCGATAAGGGTGGATCTATGAATTTCTTGCGCCGGGTGCTGCCTCTTGCCGGGCTTGCTGTTGCTGCCTTGTCTCTTGCCGGCTGCAACGTGCTGATCCCCGATACCGGCGCCACCGATCCCGCCCGTTTCGTGCAGGAGACTGCGCCGGTCTTCTATCAGCCGGGCACCAATCCCAATCGCGTGCGCCCGATCGATGCGCCCGTACCGCAGAGACCCGGCGTTCCGGCGACGATCTACAATCAGAGCTACGGCATTCCCGGCCGGACCTTGGGCGCCACCGACCCGGGCGTCACCTACGGCATCCCGAGTGCAGCATCCAGCCGGACCTATGGCCTGCCGGTCAGCAATCCCGTCAGTGTCGCCATGTATGCCGAAAAGCAGGATGGCGATTTCCGGCTGCCGGCCATTCCCGTCAGCCGCGTCAGTTCCGAGTACCTGCGCCAGGAAGTCGATTATCCGAGCAACGAAAAGCCTGGCACGATCGTTGTGGATACCCGGACCAAACACCTCTATCTCATCGAGCCCAATGGCAAGGCGATGCGCTACGGCGTCGGTCTCGGCCGCGAGGGCTATGCCTGGTCGGGCCGTGGCGTGATCCAGTGGAAGCAGAAATGGCCGCGCTGGACGCCGCCCGACGAAATGGTCCAGCGCCAGCCCGACGTGCGCTCCTTCTCCGCCGAGAACGGCGGCATGAATCCTGGCCTCGGCAATCCGCTCGGCGCCCGCGCCATGTATATTTTCCATGACGGCAAGGACACGCTCTACCGCATCCACGGCACGCCCGAATGGCAGTCGATCGGCAAGGCGACCTCGTCCGGCTGTGTACGCATGCTGAACCAGGATGTCGTCGATCTCTACGACCGGGTTTCCGCCAAGGCTGAGATCGTGGTGATGTAGCAGCGCAACAGCGCCACCGATATCGTGCGCTCACTGCTGGACAAGACTTCGTGAAGCTATGGTTTATTTAGCTGGGGCCGATAGATTTCAAAGAGACGTTCATTGCGTCGAATGAATCAAACGGGGACCGGCCTGCCGTTACGGGCCGGTTCCGCGTCAGAAGGAAGTCCCTCCCAGGCCATGAGCTTCGAAAAACCTCTTTCCCGCCGCAGCTTTCTGTCTTTCTCGGCATTGACCGCGGCCTCCGCGCTCGCCGGCTGCGCTTCCACATCCAGTGCCCCGGGCGTCCAGCCCGTAGCCTTCCGCGTTCCGCGGCTCTTCCAGACGACGCCGGCCCCCACCGATGCCGAACTGGAAGTCATGTATGGCCCGATCGAAGACGGCGGCTTCCTGATCCCCGCCGTTCCCTACCAGCAGATCGATCCGCGCTTCTATCGCCAGCAGGTCATCGACCCCACCGGCCAGGCGCCGGGGACGATCGTCGTCGATACGCCTTCGCGCTTCCTTTATCTCGTCCAGCCGGGCGGCACGGCGATGCGCTACGGCGTCGGCATCGGCCGCGAAGGCTTTGCCTGGTCCGGCAATGGCGTGATCCAGTGGAAGCAGAAATGGCCGCGCTGGAAGCCACCGAATGAGATGGTCGCCCGCCAGCCGGAGCTCACCAAATACTCGATCGCCAATGGCGGCATGGAGCCGGGCCTGAAAAACCCCCTGGGCGCACGCGCGCTCTACATCTTCTCCAACGGCGAAGACACGCTCTACCGCCTGCACGGCAATCCGGAATGGCGCTCGATCGGCAAGGCCGTCTCGTCCGGCTGCGTCCGCCTGCTGAACCAGGACATCATCGACCTCTACGACCGCGTACCGCAGAAGACCCCGATCGTCGTCTGGCAGTAAGCCTGCCGCAAATAAGCAATAGCGAATAAGTGAAGGCGGCATCCGGAATGCCGCCTTTTCTGTTTAGGACGGGATTGAGCCGAGGGCGTAGAGAATGCCCCTGAGCTCTGCGAGACCGCGCATGCGGCCGATTGCCGGATAGCCCGGTGTCACCGTCTTGTTGAGGTCGTCAAGCATGCGGTGGCCGTGGTCGGAGCGGAAGACGATCTGGTCGTTGGCGCTGCGCTTGTTGTCCTCGGCGACGAGTTCCTTGAGCACGGCGACCATGTCGACATCGCCCTCGAGATGGGCGCTCTCGTGGAAGGAGCGGCCGTCGCCTTCGCGCTTGGTGGCGCGCAGATGTGCGAAATAGATGCGCGAGGCGAAGCGGCGGGCGATTTCCGGCATGTCGTTTTCGGCGCGCACGCCGAGGCTGCCGGTGCAGTAGCACATGCCGTTTGCGGGTGAGGGCACCGCGTCGAAGAGGGCGGCGTAGTCCTCGGCGCTTGAGGCGATGCGCGGCAGGCCGAAGAGCGAGCGCGGCGGATCATCGGGATGCAGCGTCAGCTTGACGCCGCGGGCTTCGGCGGCCGGCGTCACCGCCTGCAGGAACTCGATCAAGTGCTGGCGCAGCTTCGGGGCATCGATGCCGGCATATGCAGACAGGACCTCGCGGAAACCGGGGATCGTCAGCGGCTCGGTGGTCGAGCCCGGCAGGGCCGAGGTGATGATGCGGGTAATCTCGGCGACCTCCTCTTCGCTCATCTCGTCGAAGACTTCGCGGGCGCGCTTCTGGTCCTCTTCGGAATAATCGTTGCCGGCGCTCTGGCGCTGCAGCACGAAGAGATCGAAGGCGGCGAAGCGCTCGTGATCGAAGCGCATCGCGGTCGCGCCCGTCGGGGTGATGTAGTCGAGTTCCGTGCGCGTCCAGTCGACAACAGGCATGAAATTGTAGCAGATGATCGGGATATCGCAGGCTGCGACTGCTTCCATGCTGGCGATCCAGGCTTCGATTTCGGCCTTGGCCTTGCCGCCCTTGCGCTTGACCGCATCGGGGATCGGGATGCTCTCGACCACCGACCAGATGAGCGGCGAGCGCCCGGCTGGTGTGGTCTCGATCATCGACTTGCGCTCGGCGACTTCCTTTTCGGTCCAGGCCCGGCCGATCGGCACCTGATGCAGCGAGGAGACGATATTCGTCGCGCCGGTCTGGCGTACCTCGTCCAGTGTCACCGGGGCTTCAGGCCCAAACCATCTCCATCCTTGCCGCATCGGTTTCCTCCTCGTCTGTCTTCTGTTTCTTGTTTCGCTGTTCTGCCGGGATCAGCAGAAATAATCGGGATAGCGGGTGCGCAGCTCCGCCACGTCAGGGATGACGGCGCTGAGGTGATGCAGCATCGCCTCGCGGGCGGCCTCCACGTCATGACCGGCAATCGCGTCGCGGATCACGATATGCTCGCGCACCACATTGTCCATGCGCCCGAGCGCCGGCAACGTCAGGCGGCGGGCGCGGTCGATCTGCACCTTTACCGTCTTCAGGATCGTCCAGATGCCGGGGTAACCGGCAATCCGGGTGATCGCCTCATGGAAGGCCTCGTCTTCCTCGTGGAAACCCGAGGTGTCGCCGAGCGAGGCCAGCGATTTCTGCCGGCTGATGATCATGTCGAGCCGCTGGATATCGGCTGGTGTCGCGCCTCGGGTTGCAGCCTCGACGGTTGTCGTCTCCAGCGCCTTGCGCACCACAACCGCTTCAGGGATGGCGGAAACCGGCACGCGGGAAACGACGGTCGCCGATTGGGGGTAGATATCGACGAGGCCGCCTTCGGCGAGCCGCAGCAGGGCTTCTCGCACCGGGGTGCGGCTGACGCCGAATTCCTCGGCGATCTTCTTCTCCTGCAGCGGCATTCCCGGCGGCATGCGCAGCGAGACGATATCCGCATAGAGCTGGTTGAAAATGGCATCGGCAGTCGTCACGCGGCGCAGCTTCGCCGGTCTTTCCGTCATAGGCGGAAAGTCGATCGCTTCGGAACCGGATGCCTGCCGCATGCTATTTCCTGCACGTTGACTCTGTTGTGCATACTAGTATATCAATCCTCATCCATTGCCAAGGCTTGCCGAAGAGGAGCGGTCGCTTTGCAAGGCTTTCAACCGCTTTTCGGTGGTTGAGCCGGCGCTTTGATCTCGCCTGGCAGATCACGGGAGAGCTGGCTGTCCGGGTTCATTCGCCGACAGCTGCACAAGAGGAGGAGAGACCGTCATGAACATCACACGCAGAACATTCGTCAGCACCGCGGCGGGCGTTGCCGTCGCCGGCATGCTGCCGAACCGGCTTTTCGCGCAGGCAAAGAAGCCTGCCAGCCCGGTGACCATCACCATCGCCGACGTTGCCGGTAACCTGGCGCTGACCCAGGGCATGTTCGAAGCCTATGCTGCCGAGAAGGCCGATTGGGTATCGAGCTTTGCCTTCACCAAGGCGCCGGCACCGGAACTGCCGGGCAAGATCAAGGCGCAGCAGGCCGCAGGCAAGGTCGATATCGATCTGGTGCTGACCGGCACCGACGCGCTGTCTGCCGGTGTCGACCAGGGCCTCTGGATCGATCTCGGCGCCCACAAGTCTGAACTGCCGAACCTCGAAAGCATCCTGCAGCCGCAGGCCTTCAAGATGCAGGGCCTCGCCAAGGATCAGGGCGTCGTCGTCACCTATTATCCGTCCGGCCCGCTGATCGAATACATGCCGGACAAGGTCGCGACCCCGCCGAAGACGGCGCAGGAACTGCTCGACTGGACAAAGCAGAACAAGAACAAGTTCCTCTATGCCCGTCCGGCCAATTCCGGCCCCGGCCGCACGCTGCTCATGGGCCTTCCCTATCTGCTCGGCGACAGCGATCCGCGCGATCCGGCAAAGGGCTGGTCGAAGACCTGGGAATATCTGGCCGCTCTCGGCGAGAATATCGAATATTACCCGACCGGCACCGCCGTCGTCTTCAAGGAGCTCGGCGAAGGCACGCGCGACATCGTCGCGACGACCACCGGCTGGGATATCAACCCGCGTGCGCTCGGCATCGTTCCGGCCGAGGCCAAGGTGCAGAAGCTCGATGGCTTCCACTGGGTCACCGATGCCCATTACGCTGTCATTCCGAAGGGCGTTTCCGACGAGAAGGTCGCGGTGCTGATGGATGTCCTGAACTACATCCTGCAGCCGAAGCAGCAGGCGATCGCCTATGACGCCGGCTATTTCTATCCGGGTCCGGCCGTCAAGGACGTGACGATCGACATGGCGCCGCAGGAAAGTCAGGACGTGATCAAGGAATTCGGCCGTCCCGAATATGCCGACTGGATCGCCAACAACCCGCTGGAAACGCCGCTCGAGCCGAAGCAGCTCGTCGAAGCCTTCCGCATCTGGGACGAAAAGATCGGCGCCAAGAAGGGCTGATCTCAAAAACGGCGTCGGCCAGCTGAGCCGGCGCCCCTCATTGCTTTTGACATATGGAGCTTGGATTGAACGCGCCAGTCCAGAACGCTGCGCCGTCTTCGCGCAACAATGCCCGCCTCGAACTCGACGGCATCCGCCGCTCGTTCGGCGCCTATAACGCGCTCGACGGTATCGATCTCGCTATCGAGCCCGGTGAGTTCATCGCGCTGCTCGGCCCGTCCGGCTGCGGCAAGTCGACGGCACTGAACTGTATTGCCGGACTGCTCGGCCTCTCGGGCGGCGAAATCCGTCTCGGCGGCAACCGCATCGATCAGCTGGAGCCTGAAAAGCGCGGCTTCGGCATGGTGTTTCAGAGCTACGCCCTCTTCCCGCATATGAGCGTGCGCAAGAATGTCGGCTTCGGCCTTGCGATGCAGGGCATCAAGGGACCGGAGGCGGACAAGCGGATCAATGACGCGCTGGCGCTGGTGCGGCTGGAAAGCCAGGCGGAAAAACTGCCTGGTCAGCTCTCCGGCGGCCAGCAGCAGCGCGTGGCGATTGCGCGTGCCGTCGTCATCCGCCCGCCGATCGTCCTCATGGACGAGCCGCTGTCGAACCTCGATGCCAAGCTGCGTCTGGAGATGCGCGCCGAAATCCGCGGCATCCACGACCAGATCGGCTCGACCACGATTTACGTCACCCACGACCAGGACGAGGCGCTGTCGCTTGCCGACCGCATCGTCGTCATGAGCCAGGGCCATATCGAGCAGATCGGCACGCCGCAGGATCTCTATCAGCGCCCGGTCAATCTGAATGTCGCAGACTTCATGGGCTTCCGAACCCGCATTCCCGGCAAGGTCGTTTCGCTCTCCGGTGACGAAGCAACGATCGAGGCTGCCGGTGCGCGGTTGACGGGCACGATGCGCACGCCGCTGCAGGTCGGCGACAGTGCCGTCCTCTCTGTTCGCCCGGAAGATCTGGTCGCGACGGGCGCCGCAGATGGCATCCCGGCGACGGTTGCGAGCATGGAATATCGCGGCCGCGCCTTTTTCGGCATGGCCAAGGCCAAGGACGGATCCGACCTCTATTTCCGCGCCGATGACCCGCTGGCGCGCGGCGCCGAGACGCGGCTGCAGCCGGTCGCCGGACGGGCGCTGCTCTTCAAGGGAACTCCCGCATGAGCGGGCCGTCGCTCCGCACCCGGCTTGCCGCCCGCGGCCTCGACGGCACGACCTTGCTGGTCCTGCCGGGCCTGATCTTCATGATCGCGCTGTTCGTCTATCCCTTCCTCTACGGCGTCGTGGATTCGCTGACGCCGAAGGATGGCGGGGCGTGGTATGCGAATTACGTCAAGTTCTTCAGCGATCCGTTCCAGTACAACACCATCGGCGCGACCATGTGGCTGGCGCTGCCTGTCACCATCGTCAACCTGGCGCTCGCCGTGCCGATTGCGTTTCGTGTCCGCCTCATGCGGCGCCAGCGGTTGCTGACGACCATCCTTGTGCTGCCGATCACGCTCGGTACCGTCTTCGTCGCTGATGGTCTCCTGACGTTCCTCGGTCCGCGCGGCTGGTTCAATCACACGCTGCTGGCGCTCGGCATCTTCAGCGATCCCGTCAAGCTCACCAACAATTACTGGGGCGTCTTCGCCTCGCTGCTGATCACCGGCTTTCCCTTCGCCTTCCTGCTGACGCTCTCCTATATCACCGGCATCGATCCGGCGATCGAGCAGGCAGCGGCGACGCTCGGCGCCAGCCCGCGCCAGCGCTTCTTCCGGGTCTTCCTGCCGCTTCTGGTGCCGGGGCTGGCAGTGACCTTCTGCCTCGCCTTCGTACAGGCCTTCGCGGTCTTTCCATCCGCGGTGCTGCTCGGCGCGCCAGCGGGGCCGACGCGCGTTATCTCGATCGCGGCCTATCAGGCGGCCTTCGAGCAATATGATCATTCGCTGGGTTCGGCGATCGCGCTCATCATGGGAGCCGTCGAACTCGTCGTCGTGGTGGCGATCCTCGGCTGCCGTTCCTTCTTCTATCGCGGCCCTGCCGGCGGCACGAAAGGCTGAGCCATGATCCGTGATCAGGGACTGACATCGAAAATCTGGCGCTTTGCCGTCTGGGCCGTTGCCGCGCTCTTCATCCTCAACCTGCTTGCCGTCATCACCGTCGTCATCATCAATTCCTTCTCGACGCGCTGGCTCGGCACCTGGCTGCCGGCCGGCTGGACGATGCGCTGGTATTTCAGCGCCTGGAAGGAGTTCCAGCTGTCGAGCGTTGTGCTCGTCACCTTCGAGATCGTGTTCACCGTGACGCTGATCTCGGGGATCCTCGGCGTGATGACTGCTTACGCGCTGGCGCGGCGGGATTTTGCGGGCAAGAAGCTGATCGTGCTGCTTTTCCTGCTGCCGCTCCTCATTCCGCCACTGACTTACGGCATTCCGCTTGCCACCGTGCTCTATCAGCTTGGTCTCGGCGGTACGTTCTGGGGCGTGGTGCTGATCAATCTCGTGCCGTCCTTCCCCTTCGTCGTGCTGGTCATGATTCCGTTCATCGAGCAGATCGATCCGCGTATCGAGGCGGCGGCCCGCGTCTTCGGGGCGGGAACGACGAGCCTCTTTATCCGCATCCTGCTGCCGCTACTTCTGCCCGGCATGCTGGCCGCACTGCTGCTCGTGCTGGTGCGCACCATCGCCATGTTCGAGCTGACCTTCCTGATCGCCGGGCCGACGACGCAAACGCTTGTCGTCTCGCTCTATTACGCGGTCTTCGCCTCGGGTGTGCGCGCCGCGCAGTCGATCGATGCCATGGCGGTGATCTATATGATCACGACGCTCTTCTGGCTCATCATCGCGCTGCAGTTCGTCAACCCGACGCAGATCGTTGCCCGCGCCAAGCAGCAGTCTTCGCACTAGGCGCTTTGGTTCGCGCTTCGCATGAAGCCGATTGTCGCGAACCAGAGGACGACGCCGATGCCGATCAGGACAGCAGCGATGGCATACTGAACGGGGTCGCGCCCGGTCCACGGGCCGACGAGGAACAGGCAGGTCGCGGCCCCGAGGATCGGCACTATGGTCGGCGTGCGGAAATGCGGGTGATCGACCTTGTCCTTCCGCAGCACGAGGACGGCGATGTTGACGACGGCGAAAACGCCGAGCAGGAGCAGCGCCGTCGTGCCGCCGAGCGCGGGTACGCCACCGGCAAACAGGATCAGCCCGACGGCAAGCAGCGAGGTGAAGCCGATCGCTATGTAGGGCGTCTTGCGGCCGGCATGCACCTTGCCGAGCACTTCGGGCAGCACCTGCTCGCGGCTCATGCCGTAGATCAGCCGGCTCGCCATCATCATGTTGATCAGCGCCGAATTGGCGACCGCAAACATGGTGATGATGCCGAAGATGCCGATCGGGAAATTCGGTGCTCCCGCCTGCACGACCTTCAGGAGCGGCGTCTCGCCTTCGCCGAGTTCCGCGGCCGGCACCAGCGTGATCGCCGAAATGGCGACCAGCACATAGATGACGCCGGTGATGAAGAGGCCACCCAATAGCACCTTAGGAAAGATCCGGCTTGGCTGCTTGCACTCCTCGGCCATGTTGACCGAATCCTCGAAGCCGACCATCGCAAAGAAGGCGAGCGTCGTTGCCGCGATCACCGACCAGAACACGCCGTGCTCGCTGCTCGGCTGGAAGGTCCAGGCGCGCGACACATCGCCTTCGCCGCCCGCGATCGCCCAGAAGCCGATGCCGATGATGATCAGCAGTCCCGTCAGTTCGACGACGGTCAGGAGCACGTTAAGCTTCACGCTCTCGCCGACCCCGCGGAAATTGACGGCGGCGACCAGGGCGATGAAGGCAACGGCGATGAAGGTCACGCCGTAATCGCCGAAATCGAAACCGAAGGCTTCCGAGAAATTGGCGGCGAAAGCGCGCGATGCCGTCGAGGCCGAGGTGATGCCCGAGGACATGACGGCAAAGGCGATCAGGAAAGTCAGGAAGTGGATGCCGAAAGCCTTGTGGGTATAGAGCGCAGCTCCCGCCGCACGCGGATATTTGGTGACCAGCTCGAGATAGCTGAGCGCCGTCAGCAGCGCGACGACGAAGGCGATCAGGAAGGGCAGCCAGACGACGCCGCCGACTTCGGCCGCGACCTGTCCGGTCAGCGCGTAGATGCCGGTGCCGAGGATGTCGCCGACGATGAACAGGAGCAGCAGTCCCGGCCCCATCACCCGCTTCAGCTCCGGCTGCTCCGGCAAGGTTTCCAACGGCACACCGCTCATCAACGCCTCCTTGAATGTCAGC
The DNA here is from genome assembly GCF_057808655.1 of Rhizobium sp. FG96. Taxonomy (NCBI): domain Bacteria; kingdom Pseudomonadati; phylum Pseudomonadota; class Alphaproteobacteria; order Hyphomicrobiales; family Rhizobiaceae; genus Rhizobium; species Rhizobium sp. FG96. The sequence goes on from NZ_JBMDIL010000002.1 coordinate 516,988, forward strand.
CGCTCAGGCTCCCTTTTTGGAACTAGAGCGGGAATTCTGGAAGAAAAGCAGAGATTTGCCCGTCAGGCGTGCCGCGTCTCAGATCGAGAAGGCTTCCTTGAGGCCGAAGCCTTTGCGCTCGCGAAGGTCGAGATCGGCCTCGATATGGGAGATGTGATGCACCATCAGGTGGCAGGCGCGGTCGAGATCGTTGGTCTCGATGGCGGTGACGATATCGCCATGTTCGGAATGGCCGCAGCTCGAAACGGCGGACTGGCCGTAGAGGGCAATGACCAGCGAGGAGCGGGCGACGAGCTCCTCCATGAAGCGCAGCATGATGGCATTGCCGGAGATCGTTGCCAGCGTCAGATGAAAGTCACCGGATGCCTTGATTTCGGCGCGCCGTGCTGTCTGCCCGCGTTCGCCGATCAGCCGGCCCTCCTCCTGCAATAGCTGCTTCAGATGCTGGATCTGCGACGGCGTGATCCTGGTGGCCGCCTCGCGCAGGATGCCGGGTTCTACGAGCCGCCTCGCGGCAAAGATCTGGCGTGCTTCATCCGGGGAGGGGTAGGCGACGAAGGCGCCGCGGTTCTTCTCGACATTGACCAGCCCTTCATAGGAGAGTGCCTGGAGGGCGGCGCGTGCCAGTGTGCGGCTGACGCTGAAGAGGTTGCCGACATCGGCTTCCGAAAGCTTCGTGCCCGGCGCAAGCCGCCGCTCGACGATTGCTTCGCGGATGGCGTCGCGGATCTGCTGCGTGCTGCTATCGGCTGAATCGTCCGCCTGCGAAAGCGCGGTGGCTGATGGGGTCATGGAAAAGGCACCTGATTGCAACCGTGATGATAGCCAGCTTCGGGTCAAAAGTTAAACAAATTTTGCGCGCAAAATGACGCTCAAATTGTATACGATCCTTTGCGTAAATTGCAGACGAAAGCCTATTTCCTGTGCAGAATTTTCGCCGCCTCTAAATTGGGCTTTTGCCGGTCTGGCACCGATTCCCATTGAATTCTAGGGCTTTGACGCAGTGCAATAGAAACTGGCACGGCAGATGCATTGTCTTACTCGAACAGGGGAAGACATGATGTCGAAAGCGGCAGAGATCGATATTGCATCCGTTTCCAAGGTCTATGGCTCCACGACAGCGGTGCATGCCATCAGCCTCAAGATCCCGGCAGGGTCATACTGCTGCTTCCTGGGCCCGTCGGGCTGCGGCAAGACCTCGACACTGCGGATGATCGCCGGTCACGAGACCATTTCTTCGGGCGACGTGCGTCTCGGCAACACTGTCGTTACCGACTTTCCGCCGGCCAAGCGCGGCACGGCGATGATGTTCCAGTCCTATGCGCTCTTCCCGCATCTCGACCTCGTCGACAATGTCGCCTTCTCCTTGAAGATGAAGGGCGTCGAGAAGGAAGAGCGCCGCGCCAAGGCGCTCGAGATGCTGAAGCTGATGCAAATGGACGTCTATGCATCCCGCCGTCCGGCGCAGCTTTCCGGCGGTCAGCAGCAACGCGTGGCGCTGGCGCGCGCGTTGATCACCGATCCGGAAGCACTGCTGCTCGACGAGCCGCTGTCGGCGCTTGATCCGTTCCTGAAGATCCGCATGCGCGCCGAGCTCAAGAAGCTGCAGAAGTCGCTCGGCATCACCTTCGTGCATGTGACGCACAGCCAGGAAGAGGCGATGGCGCTCGCCGATCTGATCGTCATCATGAACGATGGCAAGATCGAGCAGGCGGCTTCGCCGCGCCAGGTCTTCGAGCGCCCGGCGACCGCTTTCGTCGCCCGTTTCATGGGCGATCACAACGTGCTCTCCGGCCGCGTCGTTTCGGTCAAGGACGACATGCTCGTGCTGGAAGCGCCGGAGGGGCAGACCTTCTCGGTGCGTGGCGGCGGCAGGCTCGCGGGCGAAGCTGTCGATATCGGCATCCGCACCGATCGCGTCCGCCTCGAGGCGGCAAGCGACAAGACGCTCGGCTTCGGCGGCGTCGTTTCCAACATCGAATATCGCGGCGCGACGGTGAAGCTCACCGTCATCGGCGCGGGCAGCGACGACTTCACGGTCATCGCGAGCGACGGCGATTACTTCGCCAAACCCGTATCGGTCGGCGATGCGGTGTCTCTGAGTTGGGCCCTGGAGGACGCGGTCCTCCTCGGCCGTGCATGAACCTCACCACCATAAGAAGGGGAACTGACATGACGACTGAAAAGACGACCACCAAGCCGGCGACGGGGATTTCCCGCCGCTCGCTGCTCAAGACCGGCGCTGCCGCAATCGGTGCTGCTGCCGGCTCCGGCCTGATCACTGGCTTCCCGACGATCTGGGCGCAGTCCAACATCACGCTGCGCCAGTTCGGTACCGGCGTTTCGAACATCAATGCGATCGCCGAACAGTGCAAGAAGGATCTCGGCATCACGCTCGAAATGACGGCGACCGATTCCGACGCGGCTGCCCAGCGCGCCGTCACCCAGCCTGACAGCTACGACATCGCCGACATCGAATACTGGATCCTGAAGAAGGTCTATCCGACCGGCGTCATCCAGCCGATGGACGTCAAGAAGCTGAAATATTACGACAAGGTCGTTCCGCTCTTCAAGAACGGCAAGCTGAAGGCCGACAGCGTCATCGCCCAGGGCACCGCGCCGCACACCGTCGGCTATGTCGAGAGCGCCGATGCCAAGACCTTCGCCAAGGGCGAGACCGAACTCTTCACCATGATGCCGACCATCTACAATGCCGATACGCTCGGCATCCGTCCCGATCTCGTCGGCCGCGATATCACCAGCTGGGCCGATATCATGGATCCGAAGTTCAAGGGCAAGACCTCGATCCTCAACATCCCGTCGATCGGCATCATGGATGCCGCGATGATCATGGAATCGCTCGGCAACATTAAATATGCCGACAAGGGCAACATGACCAAGGAAGAGATCGACAAGACGATCGAATTCCTGATCAAGGCCAAGGGCGACGGCCAGTTCCGCGCCTTCTGGAAGAGCTTCGACGAGTCGGTCAACCTGATGGCCTCGGGCGAAGTCATCATCCAGTCCATGTGGTCGCCGGCCGTTGCCGCCGTCCGCTCCAAGGGCATCGCCTGCAAATATCAGCCGCTCAAGGAAGGCTACCGCTCGTGGGGCGGCGGCCTCGGCCTCGCCTCGCACCTCAAGGGCGCAGAGCTCGATGCGGCCTATGAATATATCAACTGGTACACGTCCGGCTGGGTCGGTGGCTATCTCAACCGCCAGGGCTACTACTCGGCCTGCATGGACACCGCCAAGAACTTCATGACGGCCGACGAGTGGGGCTACTGGATCGAAGGCAAGGCGGCGCAGGGCGATATCCTGTCTCCGGAAGGCAAGGTCATGGAAAAGGCCGGCGCAGTCCGCGACGGCGGCTCCTTCGAAGAGCGCATGGGCCATGTCGCCTGCTGGAACTCCGTCATGGACGAGGACCGCTACATGGTCCGCCGCTGGAACGAGTTCATCGCGGCTTGAGGTGATTGCGGCTTTCCCCTCCCTAACCCTCCCCACAAGGGGAGGGAGTTAGCAGAGGCCGCGACAGAACTTCTCCCTCCCCCTTGTGGGGAGGGCTGGGGAGGGGTCTTTGGATCCCTCTCGCTCTCCGTTTCAAAAGTCCGAGAGGATGGCAGATGGCAACGATCGCTTCCGCACAGCCGGCTGAAAAACTCGACCGCGTCCGACGCCGCCGCGCCCGTCTGCCGTCGGTGGCGATTTCCTATCTGCAGGCGCTGCCGCTCTTCGTCATTCTCGGCGCCTTCTTCCTGTTGCCGATCGCAATGATCGCCGTCGTCAGTTTCTGGGACTACGATTTCGCCGGTCTCTATCCGGCCTTCCTGACCATGAACTACACCGATACGCTCGGTTCGTGGGTCACCTGGAAGACCTATCTCAACACGCTGAAATTCACCGTCATCGTCTGGGGGCTGACGCTGGCCATCGGCTTCTGGGTCGCCTATTTCCTGGCCTTCCATATCCGCAAGACCTCGACGCAGATGATCCTGTTCCTCGTCTGCACCGTCCCCTTCATGACCTCGAACATCATCCGCATGATTTCCTGGATCCCGGTGCTCGGCCGCAACGGCCTCATCAATCAGGCGCTGGTCTCCGCAGGCATCGTGCCGCAGCCCATCGAGTGGCTGCTCTATTCCGATTTCGCCGTGGTGCTCGCCATGGTCCATCTCTACACGCTGTTCATGGTGACGCCGATCTTCAACACGCTGATGCGCATCGACCGCTCGCTGTTCGAGGCGGCGCGCGATGCTGGCGCCAGCGGCTGGCAGGTGCTGTGGAATGTCGTGCTGCCGCTCGCAAAGCCCGGCATGGCGATCGGTTCGATCTTCGTCGTTACACTCGTCATGGCCGACTTTTCGACCGTTCAGGTCATGTCCGGCGGGCAGAGCGCCTCTGTGGCGCTGATGATGAAGAACCAGATGTCGCTGCTGCAATATCCGGCCGCCGCCGCCAATGCCGTCGTCCTTCTCGCCGTTGTGCTCCTGATGGTCGCCGCCATCCTGCGCGTCGTCGATATCCGCAAGGAGCTTTGAGATGAACCGCGAAACGCGCAGCCTTGAATTCTATGTGCTCGCCCTGTTCTTCGTCGTCTTCGTGCTGTTCCTCTACGGCCCGCTCTCGGCGATCCTGATCCTCTCTTTCCAGGGGCCGGATGGCGGCCTGACCTTCCCGCTGAATGGCGTCTCGGTACACTGGTTCTTCAATCTCTTCGAGAAGCAGGCGGTCGGCGATTTCGGCGCCTCCTTCACTCGCTCTTTCACGCTCGGCCTGATGGTCATGGTGGTGACGGTCGTGGTCTCGCTGCTCGCCGGTCTCGCTTTCCGCCGGAAGTTCCGGGGATCCACCGCGCTCTTCTATGCAACGGTTGCGAGCCTCGTCGTGCCCTCGATCATCATCTCGCTCGGCATCGGCGTCGTCTTCCAGCAGAGCGGCCTGAAGCCCGCCTGGTATTCTTCGGCTTTCGGCGCCCATCTCACCTGGACGCTGCCCTTCGGCGTGCTGATCATGTTTGCCGTGTTCAACCGCTTTTCGCCGGCTTACGAAGAGGCAGCGCGCGATCTCGGCGCCAGCTCCTGGCAGACCTTCCGCCATGTGGTTCTGCCGATGATCCTGCCGAGCCTGATCGGCGTCGGCCTGTTCGGCTTCACGCTTTCCTATGATGAGTTTGCCCGGACGCTGATGACGTCAGGCAGCTACAACACGCTGCCGCTGGAAATCTACGGCATGACCACCAACGTCACGACGCCGGTGCTCTATGCGCTTGGCACGGTCACGACGGTCTTCTCCTTCACCATCATCCTCGGCACGCTCGGCATCATGACAATGCTCGGCCGCCGTCAGGCAAAGATCAAATAAGATGCACATATTGCTGGTTAATCCGAATACCACGGCCTCGATGACCGAAAAGGCTGCGGTTGCCGCCCGCGTGGTCGCCGCATCCGGAACAGAGATCATCGCGGCCACCTCCCGCATGGGGCCGGTGTCAATCGAAGGGCATTATGACGGCGCGCTGGCTATCCCCGGCCTGCTGGCAGAGTTGAAGGAGCGGCAGACGGACGGCTACGATGCGGCCATCATCGCCTGTTTCGACGATACCGGCCTCGAGGCAGCACGCAGCTTCTGCGATGTGCCCGTGCTCGGCCTCTGCGAATCCGCCGTGGCGACCGCCGGGTTTCTGGCGCAGCGCTTCACAGTGGTAACGACGCTGGAGCGCTCGCGCGTGCTGATCGACAATCTCGTGCGCCGCTACGGCATGGGCAACCGGGCCAAGGTTCGCGCCTCGGATATCCCGGTTCTCGAGCTGGAGAACGAAGCCTCTGGCGCGATCGGCAAGCTGCGCGCTGAAATCGAGCGCGCACTTGCCGAAGATGGCGCCGAGGCCATCGTCCTCGGCTGCGCCGGCATGACCGATCTCGCCCGGGAACTCCAGGCGCATTACGGTGTGCCCGTCGTCGATGGCGTCGCGGCCGCCGTAAAGCAGGCGGAAGCGCTGGTTTCACTCGGTCTTTCGACGAGCAAGCGCGGCTCCTACGCCTCGCCGCTGGCGAAGCCCTTCACCGGCGCGATGAGCCAGTTCGCTCCAGCCGGATGATGCCGGCCGCGTCACCTTGACGCCTTGGCCGCATCCCCGATCACTCTCTCCTCGACAGCTTCCGCGTCAGGTGCTTTCCTGATGCCTCGCGCGCACTATCTTCACTGCGCCGAAGCCCAAGACGGAGGATCAGGTCAGTGTCGCAGCCATCCACCCCTCCGGGCGCGCCGGGCATAGAGCCGCGCTGGACCTCAAGCGACAAGACCGCCGTCGGGCGCGCTGCCGGGGAGGCGGGCAATCTCTGGTTCACCGCCAGCCACGGCATCCTGAACGAGGTCTACGCGCCGCGTCTTGACCAGGCGAGCATCCGCGATTTCGGCTTCGTGGTGACAGCCAAGGACTATTTCTCCGAAGAGAAGCGCGATGCCGATCATCTGGTCGAGACGCTTGAAGACGGCGTTCCCGCCTTTCGCCTGACCAATACATCCAGAGACGGCCGTTACCGGATCACCAAGGTGATCCTCGCCGATCCCGATCGTGAAGTCCTGCTGCAGGACATCCATTTCGAAGCGCTGGTCGGTGATCTCCAGGATTATCAGCTGCACGCGATCGTCTCGCCGCATCTCGTCAATGGCGGCGCCAACAACACCGGCTGGTACGACGATTTCAAGGGGCATCCGATGCTCTTTGCTTACGGTACCGGCCGCTCGCTGGCGGTTGCCTCGTCGGTGCCGTGGCTTGCGCGCTCCGTCGGTTTCGTCGGATTTTCCGATGCGTGGCAGACTTTGTCGCGAGGCCAAGGTCTGCGCGAGGACTATCAGCGCGCCGAGGACGGCAATGTCGCGCTCGGGGGTACGATCGACCTGTCGGCGACGGGTGGGCGCGCCCTGCTTGCGCTCGGTTTCGGAACGCAGCCCGAGGAGGCTGCCTTCCGCGTGCTGCTCAGCCTGCAGCAGGGCATCGAACCGGCGCTGAAGACATTCAAGTCAGGCTGGCGCGAATGGCAGGGCAAGCTTCTGCCGCTCGACGAGCCGCATGATCCGCGTGAGCTCAACCGCTACCGTGTCAGCACCGCTGTCCTCGCCACCCATCGCGACGATGCCTCTGGCGCGATCATAGCCAGCCTGTCGATCCCCTGGGGTTCGGCGAAGGGTGACGATGATCTCGGTGGCTACCATCTGGTCTGGACGCGCGATCTCGTGGAGACGGCAGGCGGACTGCTGGCCGCCGGTGCCAAGAAGGATGCGCTTGCTGTCCTCGATTATCTTGTGGCGACGCAGGAGGCCGATGGCCACTGGGTCCAGAATTCCTGGCTGGACGGGCGTCCCTACTGGAAGGGCATCCAGATGGACGAGACCGCCTTCCCGATCCTGCTTTACGATATGCTGCTGCGGGCAAAGGTGATCGGCCCCGCCGATGCAGACCGCTATACTGCGATGATACGGGCGGCTGCCCGCTATATCGTCCGGAACGGTCCCTGCACCCAGCAGGACCGGTGGGAAGAGGACGGCGGCTATTCGCCTTTCACGCTTGCCGTCGAGGTCGCCGGGCTGCTTGCGGCCGCCGATGCCATGGATGCTTCCGGCAAGGCGGATGTGGGGCGCTACCTGCGTGAAGTCGCCGATAGCTGGAACGAGCAGATCGAAAGCTGGACCTACGCGACCGGGACGGAGCTGTCGAAAAGCCTCGGCATCCACGGCTACTACATGCGGATCGGCAGCTTCACCGGCGAAGGGCACAAGCGCTCCCCGGCGCTGGTGCCGATCAAGAACCGCACCAATGCGGACATGACGCTGGAATCCGGTCTGCTCGTCAGCCCGGATGCACTGGCGCTCGTCCGTTTCGGCCTGCGGGCGGCGGACGATCCGCGGATCGTCAATACGGTGAAGGCGATCGACGCGCTGCTGAAGCGCGATCTTCCGGCCGGTCCCTACTGGTATCGCTACAATGAGGATGGCTACGGCGAGAAGGAGGACGGCTCGCCCTTCGACGGCGCCGGCATCGGCCGTCTCTGGCCGCTGCTGACCGGCGAGCGGGCGCATTTCGAGATAGCTGCCGGGCGGACCGCAGAAGCCACCAGGCTGCTGGCGACGCTGGAAGCATCCGCGAGCCCCGGCGGGCTGCTGCCGGAGCAGATCTGGGACGAGGCCGACATTGCCGACAAGGAGCTGTTCCTCGGCCGCCCCTCGGGCAGTGCGATGCCGCTCGTCTGGGCGCATGCCGAGCATATCAAGCTGTTGCGCTCGCTGAAGGACGGCGCCGTCTTCGACATGCCGCCTCAGACATTGGCGCGCTACGTCAAGGGCAAGCCCGCGCCGGCGCCGTGGATCTGGCGCACCAACTCGACCTACGACACCATTTCGGTCGGGCGCCTGCTACGCTTCGAGCTGTTCGAGCCCGCTTATGTCCACTGGTCGGCGGATGGCTGGAAGACGGTACATGATGTGACGGCGCGAGACACATCGATGGGTACCTGGATCGCCGACCTCCCGACGGATGGTATCGCCGTTGGATCGGTCATCTCCTTCACGATCTTCTGGACCGGCCGAAACGACTGGGAGGGCAGGGATTTCCAGATCGCTGTCACCACCTAATTCCTCCCTCACCGGCCTATCAACGCGAAATTTCAAAGCAGGATTTTCCCATGGACGCCCCCGCCGATAGCTCCAACACACAGAAGACGGTCCTCGCCATCGATCTCGGTGGTTCGCATGTGAAAGTGCTCCTCAGCACCGGTGGCGAAAAGCGGGCGATGGTCTCGGGTCCGGACATGTCGCCGGACAAGATGGTCAAGGCCGTCAAGGAAATGGCGAAGGGGCTGGAATTCGACGTGATCGGCATGGGCTATCCCGGCCCGATCGAAAATAACCGGCCGTCGCTCGATCCGCATAACCTGGCGCCCGGCTGGAAGGACTATGATTTCGAAAAAGCCTTCGGCAAGCCGCTGAAGCTCGTCAATGACGCGCTGATGCAGGCGATCGGCAGCTATGAGGGCGGGCGCATGCTGTTTCTCGGCCTCGGCACCGGCCTGGGTGCCGCCATGGTCGTCGACAAGGTCTGCCTGCCGATGGAGCTAGCGCATCTGCCCTACAAGAAGAAGCAGACCTTCGAGGACTATGTCGGCCTGCGCGGCCTCGAAGCGCATGGCAAGACGAAATGGCGCAAGTCCGTTGGCGATGTCGCCGCCCGGCTGAAGGCGGCGCTGCAGCCCGACTACATCGTCATCGGCGGCGGCAATGTGGACAAGATCAAGGACCTGCCGGAAGACTGCCGCCGCGGCGACAACGAAAACGCCTTCAAGGGCGGCTTCCGCATCTGGCAGGATCCCGAGCTGAAGCTGTAACGCCGCCGGTCCGGCCGGCTATTGGCCGGCCGCTGGCAGCACCTCGAACTTCCAGAATTTCTCCGGCTTGAGATAGTCGTTGGCGAAGGCGCGGACGTCCTTGGCCGTGATCGTGTCGTAGCCGGTAAGATTGGCGCGCACGCGATCGAGACCACGCGGATCTGTCTGCGCGTTCTGCAGATACTCGATCCAGTATTCGTTGCTCTGCTGGCGATGCTTCAGGGTTTCGATGATCGGCGCCCGGGCCCGGGCGAGCTCGTCATCCGAAATGTCCTTTGCCTTCAGGTCGGCCGAGACCTGATCGACGAGCTCGAAGAAGCGGGGCAGCTTCGCCGGCGTGGTATCGACATAGATGTAGGCATAGCCGTAGCCCGGAATGTCCTTGGAGAGGTCGACATCCGCCTGGACGCTGTAGCTCGCGCCCTCGGCGATGCGGAACTGGTCGATCAGCCGGTTCTGGATGACCTGCGAGGTCAGATTGGCGGTGAAGGACCGCGGCAGATCGGAGAGCATGTCGCCGACAGGCGCAGCGACGATCGCCGCGGCATTATCCGGCCGTCCCGTATGTGTGCCGATCGCAGTTGCCGCCTGGGCCGCCGGGAAGCTCGCCGTCTCGTCATGCGGAGCGCTGTCGGCGCGGGCGGGTAGGGCACCGAATGTCCGCGCTGTCAGGGCGATTGCTTCATCGGCCGTGATGTCGCCGACGACGGTCAGGCTGATCGGCCCCGTCGTGACTGCCGGCTTGAAGAGTTTTTCGAATTCGCTCGGCTGCGAGGAGGCCAGCTCGGCTCGTTCCGGAAAGGTCCAGCGTGGATCGCCGCCGTGCACCAATCCTGCAAAGTCGCGGCTGATGACGCCGCCGGGCGTTGCGGCATATTGGTTGAGCCCGTTCAGATAGGCCTGCTTGACGCGGTCGAAGACCTCCGGGCGGTATGCCGGGTCAGACGTATAGGCGGTCATCAGCTGCAACTGGATCAGGAGATCCGTGGTCCGCGTCTGACCGTTGAACCGGAACGCACCGTCCTCCACCGAGAAGTCGATGTTGAACATGTTGGCAGCCAGTACCCGCTGAATATCGGGGTAATCCATGGCTTTCACGCCCGACAGGACGACGGCGGGCGACGCCCAGAGCACGGATGCCTGATCCTTCGGCAGGCTGTTGCGGCCATAGCCGATATCCTCGCGCACCAGAACCTCGTCGGCTCTCAGCTTGGTGGGCTTGACGGTCAGGCGCACGCCATTGGCAAAGCGCACCATCGTCAGGCCGAGATCGCTGACCTCACGGCGCTCGGCAACCGTGCCGGGCGTGCCGAAATCGGTATAGGGCCAGACGAGGTTTGCAGCGGTTTCGGGGGCGGCGACCGTCACCGCACGGGAGGCCTCGTAGGCTTTCTTGATCTCATCGGTACCGCCCTTCGGCGGCTCCGCCGTCATCAGCACGACCTGTGGGCCGTTGCCGGAAAAGGTGGTGGGCAGGGCGTCGTTGACTTCCTTGGCGCTGATATCCTTCGTCATCTTTTCGAAGAGCGCGAGATCGTCGGCCGGAGAAGTAAAGACCTGGTCGCTATCGACAGTGTAGGCGAGCGAAGAGGCGAGATCGGTGCTCGTACGCGTCGCCGCACCCGAGGCCGCTGATTGCAGGTAGGCGCGATATTCGGTGACCTCGCGGTCGAGCTCCTGCTGCGATACGCCGAATTGCAGGAGACGGCGCTGCTCCTGTTCGATGCTGCTTAGGGCAACCTGCCACTTTTCCGGATCGCTGTTTGCGGTGATCATCACCGCGTGGGCAGATTCCAGAATGTCCTGCGAGCCGGCATTGGCGCCGGTAAAGGGCGCGTTGGGCTTGCTGGCGATCGTCGAGAAGCGCCGCCGCAGCACCGAAAGACCAAGGTCTTCCACCATCTGCTGGCGCCGTTTGGCATAGGTGTCCGGGGCGGCATCAAAGGGACGCGTCCAGACGATCTGGGCGCTCGTCATGCCACTCGGGATGGTCAGGAGATCGACGCTTTCCGTCTTCGGCTTCAGGGCGCCGAGATCAGGTGCAGGTGCTGGCGCACCATGAGCCTGCCAGTCGCCGAACCGCTTGCGGATATCGGCCTCCAGCGCGGCCGGATCGACGTCGCCGACGACCATCAAGGCTGCCCGGTCCGGACGGTAATTGGCATTATAGTAGTCGCGGACGCGATCGACCGGTGCCGTCTTGATGATATCGACCTTGCCGATCGGCGAGCGCGAAGCGGCGCGCTGTCCTTCAAGCAGGATGTTGGTGATGCCGATCGCCGCCCGGTATTGCGGGGTGTCGCGTAACCTTTCTTCCGACAGGATCACGCCGCGCTCGCGATCGAAGGCGCCGGCATCGAGCGTCAGTTCGCTCGCGGTTTCTCGCATCAGCATCAGGCCGGTCGAGAGCGTGTCGCTGTCGACCTCCGGCAGATCGAGCGAATAGACCGTTTCGTCATAGGCGGTATTGGCGTTGGTATCGGGGCCGAAGGCTAGTCCCTTGCGCTGCAGGATGCGAATCATCTCGCCTTCGGGAACATGGGCCGAGCCCTTGAAAGCCATATGCTCGATAAAATGCGCCAGCCCCTGCTGGTCGTCGCTTTCGTCGAGCGAACCCGAACCGATGCGGAAGCGTATAGCCGCCTGCCCGGGCGGCGTGGCGTTGTGCATGATCGCATAGCGCATGCCGTTCGGCAGAACCCCGAAGCGCACATCCGGGTCTGCGGGAATGTCGCTCTGCGTCTGCGGCCACTGGTGGGAGGGCTGTTCCGCAAGAACCGGAGTGCTCGAGACCGCGATGGTGCCGAGGGCGACTGCTGCGATGAGGCGCAAACAGTTGAGGTGACGCATCTGGATCTGGTCCTGCCATTGATGGAACGGTGTCAGGCGGGAAACCTCGCATAGCCCTTGGCGCGCAGCAATATGCGCCATTCGAAATGGATAAAGCTTGGTAACGAAAGTCTCAATTTAAGCGATACCGAAGACGTTGCTTTGCAACCGATTTCGTGCGGCAGTTGACCGGCCGAAATGGAGCCGCAGATCGCTTTAGAACGTAAACTAAAACTGATTTTTTGATATAAAACAAAAAGCTTGATTTAAAAAATCTCCCAGAATAGCGTGGCAAAAAATCAAATTCAATAAACGAGGAACACCAAGCATGCGGGCTAAAGCCATCCTGAACCGGGAATTCACGATTTCGAACGTCGACAAGCGCGTCTATGGCTCATTTCTCGAGCACATGGGCCGTGCCGTCTACACCGGTATTTATGAGCCGGGTCACGAAAAGGCTGATAAGGACGGTTTCCGTACCGATGTTCTTGATATGGTGCGCGACCTCGATATGCCGATCGTGCGTTATCCGGGCGGCAATTTCGTTTCGGCCTATCACTGGGAAGACGGCATCGGCCCGCGCGACCAGCGCCCGACCCGCCTCGATCTGGCCTGGCGCACCCGCGAAACCAACCAGATGGGCGTCAACGAATTCGCCGACTGGTCGAAGCTTGCCAAGACCGAGATGATGCTGGCGATGAACCTCGGCTCGCGCGGCCTGAACGACGCCCGCAATTTCCTCGAATATTGCAATCATCCGGGCGGCACCTACTGGAGCGATCTGCGCGCCAAGCACGGCTACAAGGATCCGCACAATGTCCGCATCTGGTGCCTCGGCAACGAGATCGACGGTCCCTGGCAGGTCGGCCACAAGACGGCGGCCGAATATGGCCATCTCGCCAACGAAGTGTCCAAGGCCTTCAAATATTTCGACAAGACGCTCGAAACCGTGGTCTGCGGCTCGTCCAACGACAAGATGAAGTCCTATCCCGAATGGGAAGCGACCGTTCTCGAGGCGAGCTATGACAGCGTCGACTACATCTCGCTGCACAAATATTTCGGCAACGAGGAAAACGACACGCTGAACTACTACGCCAAGGCGATCGAGCTCGACCGCTACATCGTCACCATCGGCGGCGTCATCGATTACATCAAGGCGAAGAAGCGCTCGAAGCGCGACGTGAAGATCTGCTTCGACGAATGGAACGTCTGGTATCACGACCGCAAGGAAGACGACCAGCGCTACAAGAACTGGGATTGGCCGGAAGCCCCGCCACTGCTCGAAGAGCTCTACAATCTCGAGGACGCGATCTTCGTGGCATCGCTGATCAACGTCTTCATCCGCCGCTCCGACCGCGTCAAGATCGCCTGCATGGCTCAGCTCGTCAATGTCATCGCGCCGATCCTGACCAAGGCCGGCGGCCCGGCATGGCGCCAGTCGATCTACTACCCGCTGCAGTTCGCCTCGAAGTATGGCCGTGGCACCGCGCTCTCCGTCTCTGCGTCAGGTCCGACTTACGATTGCGACGTGGCGCAGGACGTTCCCTATCTCGATCTATCGGCGGTTCTGCATGAGGACGGCAAGTCGATCGCCGTCTTCGCGATCAACCGCAGCCTCGACGAGGCGATGGATATCGACCTCGATCTCCAGGGCTTCAAGGGCGCGAAGATCGTCCAGCATCACACGATGGTCGGCGATGATCTGAAGGCGCGCAACTCGGTCGAAGACCAGAACCGTATCGTTCCCAAGGCGGGGTCCGGGCTGCAGATCACCGATGAGGGCAAGCTTACCGGCTCGTTGCCGGCGAAGTCCTATCACTTCATCCTGCTCTCTGTCGCTTCGGCGTGAACTGATTGCCACCGGGGCAGCGGAGGAGGCTGCCCCGATGGGAGTTCCAACCGGGAGGACATATGTCTGGGATCAAACTGACCGAGGTCAGCAAGTCGTTCGGAGCCTTCAAGGTCATCCACGGCGTCGATATCGAGATCGAGCAGGGCGAGTTCGCCGTCTTCGTCGGCCCGTCCGGCTGCGGAAAGTCGACGCTTCTCAGGATGATCGCCGGGCTTGAGGAAACGAGCGGCGGCCAGATCAGCATCGAGAATGAGGACGTGACGCATCGCGAGGCGTCGAAGCGCGGCGTGGCGATGGTCTTTCAGTCCTACGCGCTCTATCCGCATCTCTCCGTATACGAGAACATGGCCTTCAGCCTGTCGATTGCCAAGCGGCCGAAAGCGGAAATCCAGCAGAAGGTAAATGCTGCCGCCGATATCCTGCGGCTCACCGATTATCTCCAGCACAAGCCGAGCCAGCTTTCCGGAGGCCAGCGCCAGCGCGTGGCGATCGGCCGTGCCATCGTGCGCGAGCCGCGCGTCTTCCTGTTCGACGAACCGCTCTCCAATCTCGATGCCGAATTGCGCGTCAAGATGCGCATGGAGATCGCCCGCCTGCACCGGCAGATCGGCGCCACCATGGTCTATGTCACCCATGACCAGGTCGAGGCGATGACGCTCGCCGACAAGATCGTCGTGCTGAAAGACGGTGTCGTCCAGCAGGTCGGCGCTCCGCTCGATCTCTACCGCGATCCGCAGAACATGTTCGTGGCCGGCTTCATCGGCTCGCCGGGCATGAATTTCCTGAAGGGCAAGGTTGTCGCGGCAGGGCAGGGCTCGGCCCGCATCGAACTCGACGATGTACCCGGCCAGGCCTTCGACCTGCCGACACGGGCGCCGGTCCAAAACGGCGCGCCCGTTCATGTCGGTGTCCGTCCTGAACATATCGGCCTTGACGCCGGAGAGGGCGGCGTGACGCTTGATGTGACCGCCGAATTTACCGAGGAGCTCGGCGGCACCGGCTACCTGCATGTGCTGACGGCAACCGGTGCGGAAATGACGGTCGAGTGCCGCGAAAGCAGGCCTCAGCCGAAGGAGAAGATCAGCCTCTCGCTGAGAGTGCCTGAAATGCTGGCTTTCGATGCCGAAGGCAGAAGGCTCAGCTGACGGATGGCCGCCGAGGGGATCGGCGACCGGAGCATGAACGCAGAGATGTGATCCGCAACCCTTGGAGGAGGCGCGCGGAAAGCGCCATCCGGCGACACGGGGTGACCCGCAACCCATGTTTAAGAGGAGGAACAAACGTGAGAAAGCTAGTAAAACTCGCCGTTTCGGCGGCCATTGCATTGCTGCCCTCGGCGGCCGCATTCGCGCAGACAGACGTGACCTGGTGGGACTTCCTGAGCGGCGGCGACGGCGTTCGCATGAAGGCTCTGATCAAGGAATTCAACGACACGCACCCCGATATCAAGATCAACGCCACGACGCTCGAATGGGGCGTGCCCTTCTATACCAAGGTGCAGACTGCTGCCGCTGTCGGCCAGCAGCCCGATATCATGACCTATCACATGTCGCGCTATCCGCTGGCGGTGCCGACCGGCATCCTGCGCCCCTTCAGCGATGAGGAACTGGCGTCTGCCGGCATCAAGAAGGAAAACTATGTCGATGCGGCCTGGAAGCAGGCGACCTTCGACAACAAGGTCTACGGCATCCCCTTCGACGTCCACTCGATCGTTCTCTACTACAACAAGACCATCCTGAAGGAAGCCGGTCTCCTCGGTGACGACGGCCTGCCGAAGGGGCTCGACGGCCTCGACAATTTCAATGCCGCGCTCGAGAAGATTAAGGCAACCGGCAAGGTCGAGTATCCGCTGTCACTGCATACCGACGAAGGCGGCTCGATGTGGCGCGTCTTCTACACGCTGATCGCCCAGCAGGGCGCCAAGTTCATGGACGGCGACCAGATCCTTCCGGGCGACGCCGGCGTCAAGGCGCTGCAGACCATGGCGAACTGGGTTTCAACAGGCTATTCGCCGAAGCTGATCTCCTATGAAGCTTCCATCGCGCTCTTCACCTCCGGCAAGGCTGCGATGCACGTCAACGGCGTCTGGGAAGTGCCGACCATGGCTGACCTCGCCAAGAAGGGCGAACTCGGTTTCGAATGGGGCGCGATCGAAATCCCGAACCTGATGGGCACGCAGGCCACCTGGGCCGACTCCCATTCCTTCGCCGTGCCGAACAGCGAGAGCAAGCCGATCTCCCCTGAAAAGCTGAAGGCCGTGCTGCAGATCATCGCCTGGATGAACGAGCACAGCATTTCCTGGGCCAGCGCCGGTCACATCCCTGCCTACAAGCCGGTGACCGACAGCCAGGAATTCAAGGGCATGCAGCCGAACGCCACCTATGCAAAGCTCGCTGATACCGCCGTCTTCGACCCGGTTTCCAAGCTCGCAGGCGTTGCCGGCCCGATCTACGAGGCAACCCAGAACTTCGTGGTTCCCGCCCTCAACGGCCAGCTCGATCCGGCAGACGCGATCGATCAGATGCGCGAAGAGCTGGAAAGCCAGAAGTAACGAGCGGCTGGCCGGGGTCTCCCCCGGCCAGCACTTCCGCCGTTGGAGATGATCTGTGGTCAATACCGAGAAGAGACGCAAGACGCTGACGGCGATCGCCATGATTGCGCCGTTCCTGATCGCCTATGCGACCGTCTTTGCCTATCCAGTCTACAAGATGTTTGAGCTTAGCTTCACCGATGCGCCGCTGGTCGGCGAGGGGCAGTGGGTGGGCTTCGACAATTACGTGAAGCTCTTCCACCAGAAGCTCTTCTACACATCCGCCTGGAATACCGGCTATTTCGTCGTGCTGACGGTCATCCCGAACACGCTGATCGGCCTCGGACTGGCATTGATGGTCGTGCGGCTCAAAGGCTGGGTGCAGAGCCTGGTGCTGGTGCTCTTCTTCATCCCCTATATTCTTCCGGTTTCCGTCGTCACACAGATCTGGAAATGGGTTCTCGACCAGCAGTTCGGCGTCGCGCAATTCGTCATCGAGGCCGCCACCGGCAAGCGCGTCAGCGTCTTTCGCGATCCGATCTGGGCCATGCCGATGGTGGCGCTGGTGACCGTCTGGTGGACCAACGGCTTCAACCTGCTGCTCTTCATCGCGGGGCTCCGCAACATTCCGAACGATTATTACGAGGCGGCGATGCTCGATGGGGCGACGCGCTGGCAGTGCTTCAAGCGCATCACCTGGCCGCTGATATGGCCGGTCACGGCACTCGTGCTGACGCTGCAGCTGATCCTGCAGCTGAAGATCTTCGACCAGGTCTATCTGCTGACCGAGGGCGGACCGTTCAATTCCACATACGTTCTGCTGCAGCTCGTCTATCGCGAAGCCTTCCGCTCGAACCATGGCGGCACGGGCTCGGCCGTCGCGGTGATCCTGTTCATGATCATCGTCGTCGTGTCGGTCCTGCAGTACCAGCTGCTGCGTGTAAGGGAGCGCTGAGATGCCCGGCAAGACAATCGGCAATGCGCTGCTTCTCGTCCTGACGCTCCTGATCGCCTGCATGTGGGCCTTCCCGATCTATTGGGCGGTCATCACCTCGATCAAGCCGGAACAGGAGGTCGTGGCAAAGACGACCTTCATCCCCGACGTTCTCAACTTCTCGGGCTATTACTATGCGTTGTTCGAGACCAAGCTCTCGACCTGGTACCTGAATTCGATTGTGACATCGGTGACGGTGACCATCGTCGTCATCCTGATCAGCGTCATGTGCGCCTATGCGCTGTCGCAGATCGTCTTTCCCGGCCGCAAGCTGCTCTACGGCATCATCCTGGCGAGCTTCATGGTGCCCTCGCAGGCGCTGGTGATTTCGCAGTTCGTGCTGATGCACAAGCTGAACCTGATCAACACCTGGGGCGGCATCATCCTGCCGCAGCTGATCGTCCCCGTCGTTGTCATCGTTTACAAGCAGTTCTTCGATTCCGTGCCGAAGGAGCTCAGAGAGGCTGCCAAGCTCGATGGCTGCGGCGAGTTTCAGATCCTCTTCAAGCTTTATCTGCCCCTGAACTGGGGGATCACCACGGCGCTGGCGATCATCACTTACATCATGGCGTGGAACGCCTTCCTCTGGCCGTTCCTTGTCACTAACTCCGACGACATGATGACGATCACGGTCGGCATCACGCAGACCCGCGATGCCTTCGGCGTCAAATATGCGCGCGACATGGCGGTCGCCATTCTGGCCGCGATGCCGGTGGCGGTTGCCTACCTGCTGTTCCAGAAGCGGGTGACGCAGGCGCTGATGCTGTCCTCGGGCATCAAGGGGTGACCTGCATGAGACTTTGGTTCCGGGCCGAGGTGAGAAGGCCCCTGCCGGTCCGCGAGAGTTCTCCCGAGGCGCGGACCGGCCCCTAGTAAAATTTGAGCAGCGACACAGTGCATGCGCCCATGATATCAGCTGAAACCAACAAGAAAGACTGGAGAACCAGTATTATAATATGGAGACGAAGCTTCTAACCGTCGATCCGATGAGGGACGCCGATGTCGTCCAGGCACTCGGTTCTCCGACGCGCATCGAAATCCTCAACCTGCTGCGCCAGAAGGGGCCGCTGAATGTCAACGACATCGCGGCACAGATGGGCTTGCCGCAGTCGACGACGGCGACGAATTTGAAGTCGCTCGAGCAGGCGGGCCTTATCCAGACCCAGACGATGAAGGCGACGAAGGGCAACCAGAAGGTCTGCTCCAGCATCTATGACGAGATCCTGATCCGCTTCGACAGCAGCGGCACCAAGGCGAGCGAAGACGTCGTCACCGTCAGCATGCCGATCGGCCTCTTTACCGAGTTCGAGGTGGGGGCGCCCTGCGGCCTCTGTTCCGTCAACAATGTCATCGGTATGCTCGATGTGCAGGAGGTCTTCCTCGACCCGCAGCGCATGCAGGCGGCCTTGCTGTGGTTCACCCGCGGCTATGTCGAATACAAGTTCCCGAACAATGCCAAGGTTTCCGGCAAGAAGATCCGCAAGGTCGAATTCTCCGCCGAACTCAGCTCGGAAACGCCGGCGACCAATGCCAACTGGCCGTCCGACATCTCGATCTGGATCAACGGCATCAAGGCCGGACACTGGACCTCGCCCGGCGATTTCGGCGACCGCCGCGGCATGTATTCGCCTGCCTGGTGGAAGCTCTCGGGTTCGCAATACGGCAAGCTGAAGACCTGGACGATCGACGAAACCGGCACATGGATCGACGGCGCCATGGTCTCGACCCAGACCATCGCCTCGCTCGGCATCGCCGACCACCACTCGATCCGCTTCCGCATCGGCATAGACGAGAAGGCCGACAATCCCGGCGGCATGAATATCTTCGGCAAGGGGTTCGGCGATTTCGACCAGGACCTGCTGATGTCGATCTATTTCTGAGCCTGGGCATTCGCACATGCCGGTCTGAAGGCCGCCGCCAGGCTCGGCCTGGCGGAGCTGTGGCTCTCTCCTCGCCCCATCCTCATTAATGCTCTTGATCGAACGGACGCGCGCCAGCGGGCGTGCGCCCGCTTCGGTCGGCTGACCCGGTGATTTCCGGTTGTCCCGGCGGCCTTGAAAGTTCAACTTACATTCCGACTAGTATGTATTTACATTCCGACTGATATGTATTTATATCGCTTCATGACCGATCAGCCCCGCCAAGTCAGACGTACCCAGGCAGACCGCAGCGCGGAGACGCGGGTCCAGCTGATCCGCGCGGCAACGACGCTGCTGCACAAGATCGGCTTCTCGGGATTGACGACCGCCAACGTCGCCAAGGAGGCGGGGCTGACGACCGGTGCGCTGCACCACCATTTCCCGACCAAGTTCGAACTGCTGTTCACCGTCTATGATCACCTGGCCGAACGGGTGCTCGACGACTTTACCAAGCAGAAGAACTTGGCAGCCCACGGGCGGCTGAATGTCGGCAAGCTGGTGCGCTATTTCTGGGGCGTCTACGGCGATCCGGAATATTGGGCGATCTGGGAAATCCTGATCGGCACGCGCGCCGAGGCCGAGGTGCGGCCAAGCACCGTTTCGGACCGCATGGAAGCGATCCGCGAAGTCCGCTACCGCTGGCTCGAAGAGCATGTCGACATGGGCAAGAACAAGAGGGAGATCTTCGAACTCCTGGAGTTCACGCTCATCGCCATCCGCGGCCTCAGCCTGGAGCGGCTGTTCCACAAGGAGGAGGCCTATTTCGAACGCCACCTCCAGACACTGACCTCCGTCATCTCGGCCCGCTACGAGGCCCTGACAAGCGAGGCCGGGATCACCTCGATCAGACCGGCGCCGCGCGAGAGGAACCGGTCGAAGACATGATGGGCTAACACCAGCATCCGGTCGCCCCCTTCGCAGAACAGGTCGGCCGGCAAGTCACGGCAACTGCGGAGTAGTGTTGAGCGATGAGTAAAATCAGCAGTAATTTCGATTCCGGGCGCATCAAGGTCATCGACGAAAGCGATTGGGCGGCGATGCGGCTGGCGATCCTTCCCGACCGCGAAGGATCCGACGAGTTCATGGGCTTCTATTTCGCCGCCACCGGCGCAAAGGGCAGGGACTGTCACTATACGCTGGAGGATGCCGGCAAGAGCCGCTGGTCGCGCGGCTTCAAGGACTACCGGATCGTCGCCTCCTATGACCGCAAGGACTGGTTCCGTATTCCCGCGACATTCGACGGCTCCTCATTGAAATGGAGCCATCGGCCGGAGCAGGACCGCGTCTCCTACGCCTATCATGCGCCCTATACCGAGACGGAACGCTTCTCGTTGATCGAGCGCTGCGCGGCGAGCCCGCTGGCAAAGGTCGAGAGCCTCGGCAAGACGCTCGAGGGGCGCAGCATCGATCTCGTCACCGTCGGCAAGCCCGGCCCGGGCAAGAAGTCCTGCTGGGTGCTGGCGCGCCAGCATCCCGGCGAGTCGATGACCGAGTTTGCCGCCGAGGCGCTTCTTGACCGGCTGATCGATGCCGCCGACCCCTTGTCGCAGTCGCTGCTTGAGCGCGCCGTCTTCTACGTGGTTCCGAACATGAACCCGGACGGCAGCATCAAGGGCTTCCATCGCTATAATGCGGGCTTCGTCGATCTCAACCGCTCCTGGAGTACCACGACCGTCGAGGAAAGCCCGGAAACCTGGTTCGTCCGCGAGCGGATGCGCCAGACCGGCGTGCATTTCTGCTACGACATCCATGGCGACGAGAGCAATCATCATCCCTGGCCGGTCCGGCCGGTCGGCGTGCCTTCCTGGTCGAACAAGCAGGCGACCCTCTTGAAGCGTTTCGAGGATGCCTTGCTCGTCGCCTCGCCGAACTACACGCCCGACCTGCCGAAGCCGAACTACGACCATGCGCCCGGCACTGATCCGCTCGCCATGGCGATCTCCTGGACGGCAGAAACCTTCGGCTGCGTCTCCTTCATCATCGAGCTGCCCTTCCTCGACGACATCTTCCATCCCGACGAGCGGAACGGCTGGTCGCCGCGCCGTTCGCGGCTGTTCGGGGCGGCTTCTCTGGAAGCGCTCGCGGCCGTCGTCGACGACCTCTGAGAGACTGCAGGCTCCGGGGGCGGAGCCTGTCCGGCAACAAGCATAAAGCGGGAAGCCGGCGTGACCAGGCAAAGCCGGGCCTGGATCACGCCGGAAGCAGGCAGTGGATAACAAAACCCAACTCACTGACGACTGGGAGACTTCGATGTTTCAGAAAATAGCCTTGGCCGCAGCGATTGTGCTCGCGCCGGCTTGGGCCACGAGTGCGAGCGCAAAAACCTTCGTCTACTGTTCGGAGGCCTCGCCTTCCGGCTTCGATCCGGCGCTGAGCACCAGCGGCACCACCTATGATGCCGTCGGGCAAACGATCTTTGACAGGCTCGTCGAGTTCAAGAAGGGAACGACCGAGGTCATTCCGGCTCTCGCCGAGAGCTATCAGGTGTCGGACGACGGGCTGCAATATACGTTCAAGCTGCGCCCGAACGTGAAATTCCAGACGACGGACTATTTCACGCCGACACGCGACATGAATGCCGACGACGTGATCTTCTCGTTCGTGCGCCAGTGGAAGGCCGACAATCCCTGGCATCAATATACCGGCGCCGCCACCTGGGAATATTTCGACGCGCTGGGGATGGGCGATCTCATCCAGTCGATCGACAAGATCGACGACATGACGGTGCGCTTTGTCCTGAAGCGCAAGGAAGCGCCGTTCATCGCCAATATCGCCACGCCTTTCGCCTCGATCCTGTCGAAGGAATATGCCGACAAGCTGCAGGCCGATGGCAAGATGGCGCAGATGAACCAGCTGCCCGTCGGCACCGGCCCCTTCGGCCTCGTCAGCTACCAGCAGGATGCCGTCATCCGCTACAAGGGCAATGCCGAATATTGGGCGGGCAAGCCGAAGATCGACGATCTGGTCTTTGCCATCACGCCCGATGCCACGCAGCGCTACCAGCGGTTGACCGCAGGCGAATGTAATCTGATGTCCTATCCGAACTCGGTCGATGTCGCGGCGATGAAGGCCAATCCCGATCTCAAGGTCTCCGAGCTCGCAGGGCTGAACGTCTCCTTCCTCGCCTACAACACCATGCAGGCGCCGTTCGACAAGCCGGAGGTCCGCCGGGCGCTCAACATGGCGATCAACAAGCAGGCGATCGTCGATGCGGTGTTCCAGGGGGCGGCGACGGTCGCCAAGAACCCGATCCCGCCGGGCATGTGGTCCTATAACAACGCCATCAAGGACGATCCCTATGATCCCAAGGCGGCAAAGGCGGCGCTCGAGGCTGCCGGTGTCAAGGATCTGTCGATGAAGATCTGGGCGATGCCGGTCTCGCGGCCCTACATGCTGAACGCGCGGCGCGCAGCCGAGCTGATGCAGTCGGACCTCGCTGCCATCGGCGTCAAGACGGAGATCGTCACCTACGAATGGGCTGAGTATCTTAAGCGGGTCAAGGCGAAGGATCGCGACGGCGCCGTCATCCTAGGCTGGACCGGCGACAATGGCGACCCGGACAATTTCCTTGGTGCGATGCTGAGTTGCGATGCCGTCGGTGGCAATAACTGGGCGCAGTGGTGCAACAAGGACTTCGATGCGCTGGTGATCAAGGCGAAGGAAACTACCGACACCGCCGCCCGCACCAAGCTCTATGAGGAGGCGCAAGCCCTCTTCAAGCGCGAAGCGCCCTGGGACACGCTGGACCATTCGCTCGCCGTCGTGCCGATGCGCAAGAATGTGGTCGGTTTCGTCCAGAGCCCGCTCGGCGCCTTCCAGTTCGATACGGTCGATCTCTCCGATTAAAGCCTATCGGCCCGGCAACCGGACACCGGGCCGGTCGTCTTCCAGGATGCTTCGCTCCGCCCGGGCATCCTGGAAGACATTTCACGGTGGCTGTTCGGATCAATGTGGCTGTTCAGCGCGCTGCGAAACATCTATGGGAGGAGAAAAACGGGAGGATGAGATTTGACCGACAAGAGCGCCGAACTCGCCGGCACGCTGGTTGCCGAGCATCGCAGCGGCACGAATTTTCACCGGCTTGAGGGCATCAACGACCTCGCCGACGCCTATAATGTGCAGGAAAAGTATATTGCCGCGATCCGCGACGGCGACGAGACCGCCGGCTACAAGATCGGCCTGACCTCGAAGCGCATGCAGGACATGTGCGGCATCGACCAGCCGATCCACGGCACGATCTTCAAGCGCCGCGTCGCCTTCACCGGCGCGCATCTGGCGCATGCCGACTATCACCGCCTCGGCCTCGAATTCGAGATCTGCGTCCGGCTCGGCCAGGACCTCTTGCCGTCAGACGTGCCGTTCACGCCGGAAACGGCGGGGGCAGCCGTCGATGCGATCGCGGCAGCGATCGAGATCGTCGACGACCGGCATGCCGATTACAGCGTTCTCCATTGCGGCACGCTGATCGCCGACAATTCCTGGAATGCCGGCGTCGTGCTCGGCGCCTTCACGCCGCCACCGGCGAAGATGGAGGATGCGACGGGCGTTGCCTATCTCGACGGCACCGAATTTGCCCGCGGGCTGGGCGCCGATGTTCTCGGTCATCCCTACGTGCCGCTTGCCTGGCTTGCGAACCATCTGGCGGCATCCGGGCGGATGCTGCGCAAGGGCGATATCGTCATGACCGGCAGCATCGTCACCACGCGCTTCCCGACAGGACCTTTCACCTATCGCTTCGATGTCTCCGGCATCGGCAGCGTCGAGGTCAGCGGTTCCTGATTTTTGAGACGAAGAACGATTTGAAGAAGAGGCTGCCATGGATCTTGGCTTGAACGGTAAAACGGCGCTCGTGATGGGCGCTTCGAAAGGGCTTGGCTTTGCGATCGCCAAGGAGCTTTCGGCGGAAGGCGTCAAGGTCGCGATCTGCGCCCGTGACGAAGAGCGGCTGAAGGATGCCGCCGGGCGGCTCGGAGCGACGCCGTTCGTGGCCGATCTGCGCCAGCCCTCGGCCGGACGTGCTGTCGTCGATCAGGCGGTGGCGGCACTCGGCAAGGTCGATATCCTCGTCGTCAACACCGGCGGTCCGCCGACCATGCCGTTCGAGAATATCGCCAGCGACGACTGGCGCAATGCCTTCGAGGGCCTGTTCGTCAGCGCCACCGACGCGATCGGCGCGGCACTGCCGGGCATGCGCGAGCGCAACTGGGGCCGCGTCCTGCTGGTCACCTCGATCGCCGCCAAGGAGCCGATCAACAATTTCACGATCTCCAACGCCTTGCGCGCCGGGCTTCACGGCCTGACCAAGACGCTGAGCCGCGAATTCGCCGCAAGCGGCATCACCGTCAATGCGCTGATGCCCGGCTACACGATGACCGAGCGGCTGGCCGAAGCCAAGCTCGACCTCGACAAGGTCAGCAAGATGATCCCGATGGGCCGCATCGGCCGTCCGGAGGAATTCGCCGCGCTCGCGACCTTCCTCGCCTCCGACAAGGCCGGCTATATCACCGGTCAGGCCGTTGCCTGCGACGGCGGCGCGCTCTGGTCGATCTGATGGTCGGGCGAGGGGCGGCCGCTAGCCGTCCCGACGCCTACCGGCTGCGCCCGATGCTGGCATACATGCCGGTGGTGCGGAATTCGGTCGGCGTGATGCCGTAGACGCGGCGGAAGACCTTGGCGAAGTAGTTGGCGTCTTCGAAGCCGCACATGATCGAGACTTCCTTGACCGGCAGGAAATCCGCCTTGGTCAGCAGCTTGGCGGCGCGTTGCAGGCGCTGCTGCAGCACGTATTCGGCGGGCGGTACGCCTTCGCTGTCGGCGAAGCTGCGGGAGAAGTGGGCGCGGCTCAAGCCGACGATGGCGGCGAGCTCGCTGACCGGGAGCGGTTTTTCCAGATTGGTGTTGATGTGGTCGATGACCGGCTGCATCAGGCTCTGCTCGGCCATGAAGGATGGAGAGCCGAAGACGTCGTCGTAAAGCGCCATCGCCGCCTCGTAGGCGATCGCCGAGGCTGAGCCCGGGGTCGTGGCGCCCTTGACGAGACGCAGGCTGCAATCGGCGAGATGGTCGATGGTCGATGGCTGCAGTTTGAGGACCGGGCCGGACAGCGCCATCACCATCTTGTGGATGCGCAGCGTCTCGTCGCCGTTCATCGAAATCCAGAAATACTCCCAGCGCTCGCCCTTTTCGAGCCAGTAGCGGTGATTGTGCGGCACCAGCACCATCATCGTGTCGCCGCCCTGGAGCTTGTAGTTGCGGTTCTGGTAGCGCAGGTGGCCGCTGCCGCTGATCGTGTGCTGCAGCACCGTAAACGGCGTCTGGCCGCGCTTGCGGCCGTCCCAATCGTAGGTCTCGTTCTCGCGCACCTCATAGCCGGCGCTGGTCGGCATGGCGTGCAGCCGCTGGCGTCCGCGGGGCAGCGAAACGGTCCTCATGGCCTGTCCGTTGGCGATCAAATCCTGCAGCACAAAATTACCCTCGAAAGCATAATCCTTCTCTGGCCGCCTCATCGAATATACGCATAATCCCCTCGCATAAGAGGAAGAGATCGCGGCTGGACGAACGGCCGGGAGGAATACAGGTTTCATTTCCAGTGATTTTCGATCGCCTGCGCCAGCGGGCGGCCTGGTACCCTTTTGTCTTCTTTCTACGTAACATTCGATCGGACCGAGGTGAAGGACATGAGTTTCAAAATCGCTATCATCGGGGCAGGCAGCGTCGGCTTCACCAAGAAGCTGTTCACGGACATCCTGTGCGTTCCGGAATTCAAGGACATCGAATTCGCGCTGACCGATCTCAGCGAGCATAACCTGCAGATGATCAAGGCGATCCTCGACAAGATCGTCGAATCCAACAAGCTGCCGACCAAGGTGACGGCGACGACCAACCGCCGCGAGGCGATCGCCGGTGCGCGCTACATCATCAGCTGCGTGCGCGTCGGCGGCCTCGAAGCCTATGCCGACGACATCAGGATCCCGCTGAAATACGGTATCGACCAGTGCGTCGGCGATACGATCTGCGCCGGCGGCATTCTTTACGGCCAGCGCAACATCCCGGTCATTCTCGACTTCTGCAAGGATATCCGCGAGCTCGCCGAGCCCGGCGCGAAATTCCTCAACTACGCAAACCCGATGGCGATGAACACCTGGGCGGCGATCGAATACGGCAAGGTCGATACGGTCGGCCTCTGCCACGGCGTCCAGCATGGGGCCGAACAGATTGCCGAAGTGCTCGGCGCCAAGTCGCAGAGCGAGCTCGACTACATCTGCTCGGGCATCAATCACCAGACCTGGTTCGTCGATCTGAAGCTCAACGGCCGCAAGATCGGCAAGGACGAGCTGGTCGCCGCCTTCGAGGCGCATCCCGTCTTCTCGCAGCAAGAGAAGCTTCGCATCGACGTCCTGAAGCGCTTCGGGGTCTATTCGACGGAGAGCAACGGTCACCTCTCGGAATACCTGCCTTGGTACCGCAAGCGTCCCGACGAGATCACCAAGTGGATCGATATGTCGGACTGGATCCACGGCGAGACCGGTGGCTACCTCCGCCACTCGACCGAAACCCGGAACTGGTTCGAAACCGAATTCCCGCAATTCCTCGCATCGGCCGAAAAGCCGATCGATCCGGTCAAGCGCTCCAACGAGCATGCGAGCCACATTCTGGAAGCGCTGGAGACCGGTCGGGTCTATCGCGGTCACTTCAACGTCAAGAACAACGGCGTGATCACCAACCTGCCGTCGGATGCGATCATCGAGTCGCCCGGCTTCGTCGACCGCTTCGGCATCAACATGGTCTCCGGCATCACCATTCCGGAAGCTTGTGCGGCAACCTGCATGGCGTCGATCAACGTCCAGCGCATGTCGGTTCACGCGGCAATCTCCGGCGATATCGATCTGCTGAAGCTCGCCGTGCTGCACGACCCGCTGGTCGGTGCGGTCTCGACGCCGGAAGAAGTCTGGCAGATGGTGGACGAAATGGTCGTCGCCCAGGCGCGCTGGCTGCCGCAATATGCCGACGCCGTTCCCGCCGCCAAGGAGCGCCTGGCGAATTCCAAGGTCAAGACGAAGGAATGGGCCGGTGCTGCCCGCCGCAACGTCCGCTCGATCGAAGAGCTTCGCGCCGAAAAGGCGGCGCTGAAGCAGGCGGTCTGATTTTCCGGCGAGGCAAGCCGCGGCGGTTCTTCGGGAGGAAGGCCGCCGCGCCAAGGCTTGCTTCATCATTCTTTGAGGAGAAGCGGAGACGCGTGCAAGCGCTCCGGAACAAGAGGGAGAGACGATGACGAATTTCCGCAAGATCGGCATCCTGGCAGGGCTGGCGCTCGGCGTTTCAGTTGCTGCCTTGAATGCCTACGCTTCCGAGCCGACAACGCCGCCTGCGCCACCGCAGTTTCCGGCGGAAGGCAAGATCAAGTATGTGTCCCGCGACTCCATTGAGGAGTTCAAGGCGCTTCCTTCGTATAACGAGCCCGATTGGGTGAAGAAGAATTTCGTCGACACCGGCAAGCTGCCGCCGGTCAAGGATCGCCTTCCCAAGGAGCCGCTGGTTTTCAAGACCGGCAACATGCCTGACGGTATCGGCGTCTATGGCGACACGATGCGCCATGTTATCGGCGGCCGTCCGGAAGGCTGGAACTATGGCGCCGGCCAGACGCAGGGCTGGGGCGGCATCGATATCGGCCTCTCCGAATGCCTGACGCGCACCGCGCCGCTCTTCCAGGTCGAAGCCAAGGACACCGAGCCGCTTCCGAACCTAGCCAAGGGTTGGGAATGGTCTGCCGACGGTCACAAGCTGACCATGCATCTGATCGAAGGTGCGAAATGGTCGGATGGCGCGCCGTTCAACGCCGACGACATCATGTTCTACTGGGAAGACGAGGTCATCGACCCGAACGTTTCGCCGCTTGGCGGCGGCGCTTCGCCTGAGGCCTTCGGTGAGGGAACGACGCTCAAGAAGATCGACGACTACACGGTCGAATGGACCTTCAAGGATGCCTTCCCGAAGCAGTATCTCTATACGATGGCCTACCCGAACTTCTGCCCCGGTCCGTCGCATATCCTGAAGCCGCAGCATCCGAAATATTCGAAGAATACCTACGACCAGTTCAAAAACGCCTTCCCGCCGGAGTTCATGAACATGCCGGTCATGGGCGCCTGGGTGCCGGTCGAATACCGTCCTGACGATATCATCGTCATGCGCCGTAACCCCTACTACTGGAAGGTCGACGAGAAGGGCAACCAGCTGCCTTACCTCAACGAGCTGCACTACAAGCTCTCGACCTGGGCAGACCGCGACGTTCAGGCTGTTGCCGGCTCCGGTGACTTCTCGAACCTCGAGCAGCCGGAAAACTTCGTGGCGTCGCTGAAGCGCGCTGCCGAAAAGACCGCTCCGGCGCGTCTCGCCTTCGGCCCACGCCTGATCGGCTACAACATGCGCATGAACCTCTCCGCCAACGGCTGGGGTGACCCGGACGAGCGCGGCGAGGCGATCCGCAATCTCAACCGCAACGAGGACTTCCGCAAGGCCGTCACCATGGCGGTCGACCGCAAGGCGATCGGCGACTCCCTCGTCAAGGGTCCGTTCACGGCGATCTATCCGGGTGGCCTGTCTTCGGGCACGAGCTTCTACGATCGCAACTCGACGGTCTACTATCCCTTTGATCTGGCAGGCGCCAAGGCGCTGCTCGCCAAGGTCGGCCTCAAGGATACCGACGGTGACGGCTTCGTGAACTTCCCGGCCGGGACTGCCGGCGGCAAGGATGTCGAGGTCGTGCTGCTCGTCAACAACGGCTACGCCACCGACAAAAGCCTTGCGGAAGGCGTCGTCGGCCAGATGGAAAAGCTCGGCATCAAGGTCATCATCAATGCGCTCGATGGTCCGAAGCGCGATAATGCCCACTATGCCGGCCAGTTCGACTGGCTGATCCAGCGCAACGCGACGGAACTCGCATCCGTGGTGCAGAATACCGAACAGCTCGCAGCCGTCGGTCCGCGCACCAGCTGGCATCACCGCGCCGGCAAGGATGATCAGCTCGATCTTCTGCCCTACGAAAAGGAGCTTGCCGACATCGTCAACAAGTTCCGCACGACGCAGGACAATGACGAGCGCGTCAACCTGATGAAGCAGTATCAGAAGACCGCGACCGAGCATGTCGATACCGTCGGCCTCACGGAATATCCGGGCGCGCTGATCGTCAACAAGCGCTTCTCGAACGTCCCGCAGGGTACGCCGATCTTCATGTTCAACTGGGCTGAAGACTCCGTTATCCGCGAGCGTCTGTGGGTCGCTGCCGACAAGCAGGGCAAGTACGAGCTGTTCCCCGAACAGCTGCCCGGCAAGCCCGGAGACAAGGGTCCGATCAACTAAGAGCTCCCTCCCAACCGAATGAGCTTCCGGCCGCGCGTGCTGCGCGCGGCCGGGCATAATCAACAAGCCGGCCGCGCTAGACGAGCGACTGGCGGCAAGGAGAAGCGAACCGTCCGATGCTACGATTCCTGCTCATGCGCATCGCCTCGGCGATCCCCGTCCTCTTCATTCTGAGCGTGGTGACTTTCGCGATCATCCAGGCGCCGCCCGGCGACTATGCCGATTACATCCGCTCGCAGCTGATCAACCAGAGTGGCGCGTCCTTCGCGCAGGCCGAGGAACAGGCACAGGCCTACCGTGTCGAGCATGGCCTCGATAAGCCGATGGTCGTCCAGTATTTCAACTGGATGAAGGGCATCATCACCGAAGGCGATTTCGGCTACAGTATGTTCTACAACAAGCCGGTTGCCGATGTCGTCGGCGAGCGCCTGCCGCGCACGCTGGCCCTGGCACTGGTCTGCCATATCTTTGCATCGATCCTCGGCATAACCTTCGGCATCTGGGCGGCAACGCGCCAGTACACCTGGATCGACAGCCTGCTTTCGGGCATCTCGTTTCTGGGCATGACGGTGCCGCGCTTCCTCATGGCGCTGATCATCGTCTATCTGCTGGTCTTCCAGTTCAATGTCAGCGAAATCGGCAGCTTCTTCTCGCCGCAATATGGCGGGGCGCCGTGGTCCTGGGCTAAATTCGTCGATCTCGTCAGCCATGTCTGGCCGGTGGTCGCGATCGCCACCTTCGGCGGGCTCGCCTACAACATGCGCGTCATGCGCGGCAATCTGCTAGATACGCTGAATGCGCAATATGTCGAGACGGCCCGCGCCAAGGGTCTCTCTGGCAGTGCCGTCGTCATGCGCCATGCGGTTCCCAATGCGCTGCATCCGCTGGTCATGTATCAGGGTGTCGTCCTGCCCTACATGCTGACCGGCGAAATCGAGACGGCGATCATCTTCGCCCTGCCGACCGTCGGCCCGGCCATCGTCGGCTCGATGGCGATCGGCGACGTCTATGTCACCGCCACCTTCATGCTGGTGCTCTCGGCCACGCTGATTGTCGGCAACATCATCGCCGACATGCTGCTTGCCATGCTCGACCCGCGCGTCCGCCAATATGGAGGTGCCTGAGATGCTGGCATTCGATTCCTCTCCGCCGCCTCCGCACGAAGAAAACGTCAAGGCGACCGCCCACGGCAATGAGAGCTATCTCGCTCTCGTCTGGCGCCGCCTGCGCCGCTCCTGGACCGGCATGATGGGGCTGATCCTCGTCGGGCTGCTGCTGATCATGGCGGTCTTCGCCGATTTCTTCGCGCCGCTTGATCCGAAGGCAACCGATGTCGGCTTTGCGCCGCCGCAGGTCATGAGCATCCATGACAAGGACGGCAATCTCGTCTGGCCGCGCGTCTATGCGCTCGCCGATTCCGAGGAGCTCGACCCCGTCACCTTCCAGCCGATCGTCGGACCTGATTATGACAATCCGCGGGTGCTCGGCTTCTTCGTCAAGGGTGCGGAATATAGGCTGCTCGGCCTGATCCCCGCCGACCGCCACTTCTTCGGCTCGGTCGATGGCCAGCCGGTGCATTTCCTCGGCACCGACAAGTTCGGCCGTGACGTTCTCTCCCGCGCCATCGTCGGCTCGCGCATCTCGCTGATGATCGCGCTCACCGTCGTCTTCATCGTCACCATCGTCGGCACGACCGTCGGCATGGTCTCCGGCTATTTCGGCGGTTCGTTCGACGTCTGGGTGCAGCGCTTCGTCGAATTGGTGCTTGCCTTCCCGCAGCTGCCGCTCTACCTGGCGCTGACCTCGCTGATCCCGATCACCGCGCCGACCAACATCTTTCTCGCCTTCGTGATCTTCGTCATGTCGGCGCTCGGCTGGGCGCAGATGTCACGCGAGGTGCGCGGCAAGACGCTGGCGCTCGCGCGCATCGACTATGTGCGCGCCGCAATGGCGGTTGGAGCGACCGACCGGCGCATCATCTTCCAGCACATCCTGCCGAATGTCATGAGCCATGTGATCGTGGCGGTGACGCTGCATATCCCGAGCGTCGTTCTGCTCGAATCCTTCCTTGGCTTCCTCGGCTTTGCCGTGAAGCCGCCGCTGATCTCCTGGGGGCTGATGCTGCAGGATACGGCGAACTATTCCGTCATCGGGACTTATCCGTGGATTCTCGCCCCCGTCGGCTTCGTGCTCGTCACCGTCTTCGCCTTCAATGCGCTGGGCGACGGTCTGCGCGATGCGGTCGATCCTTACTGAGGTGATGAAGATGGCTCTTGCTCTTGTCAGTTCCTTTGCTCCGCCCGTCCGTCACGACCATGACGGCCGCAAGGAAAGCCCGATCATCGACGCCCGCAATATCGGCGTGAATTTCAAGGTCGAGCACGGTCTTGTCGAAGCGGTGAAGGATATCTCCTTCCAGCTCTATCGCGGCGAGACGATCGCCATCGTCGGCGAGTCCGGCTCCGGCAAGTCGGTGACGGCGCGTACCGTCATGGGGCTCTTGTCGAAGCGTGCCGTGACCTCGCCGAAATCGACCGTCGAGTATGAAGGCAAGAATATCCTGAAATTCTCCGAGCCGGCGCGCCGCAAGCTGCGCGGCAACCGGATCTCGATGATTTTCCAGGAGCCGATGAGCTCGCTGAACCCGATCTATACAATCGGCAGCCAGATCGTCGAAGCGATCCGCGTCCACAACAAGGTCAGCCGCAAGCAGGCCGAGGCGAGGGCGCTGGATCTCCTGAAGCAGGTGCAGATTCCTGATCCGGAAGCGCGGCTGAAGCAGTATCCGCACCAGCTCTCCGGCGGCCAGCGCCAGCGCGTGATGATCGCCATGGCGCTTTCCAACAATCCGGATGTGCTGATCGCCGACGAGCCGACGACGGCGCTCGACGTCACCGTCCAGGCGCAGATCCTCAATCTCATTCGCAACCTGCAGAAGGAATTGCGGATGGCGGTGATCCTCATCACCCACGACCTGACGGTCGTTCGCCAGTTTTCCGACTACGTCTATGTGATGCAGCACGGGGAAATGCGCGAGCACAACACGACCGAGCAGCTCTTCGCCAATCCGCAGCATCCCTATACCAAGCATCTCTTGGCCTCGGAGCCGCGCGGTCAGGCCAATCCGCTGCCCGAGGGATCGGACATCATTCTCGATGCGCGCGGCGTGCGCGTCTCCTTCATGATGCGCCATGGCGGCTTCTTCAAACCGGAGCTGAAGGAACTGGTCGCCGTCGACAGCCTCAATCTGACGCTGCGCCGGCACGAGACGCTGGGCCTCGTCGGCGAGTCCGGTTCGGGAAAGACGACTTTCGGGCAGGCGCTGGTGCGCCTCAACGACCCCGATACCGGCGAGATCTATTTCGACCGGCAGCCGATCCACGGCAAGTCGCGCTCCGAAATGCGGCCGCTGCGCTCGCGCATGCAGATCGTTTTCCAGGATCCGTTCTCGTCGCTCAATCCGCGCATGACAATCGGCCAGATCATCGAGGAGGGGCTCGTCGTCAATCGGCTCGGCGCCACCAAGGCGGAGCGTCTCGACCGCGTGCGCGACGCGCTTTCGGCGGCCGGCATGCCGGGCAATATCCTGTCGCGCTTCCCGCACGAGTTCTCGGGCGGCCAGCGCCAGCGCATCGCAATTGCCCGCGCCATCGCCCTTGAGCCGGAGTTCATCCTGCTCGACGAGCCGACCTCGGCGCTCGATCTCTCCGTCCAGGCGCAGATCATCGAGCTGCTGCGCAAGCTGCAGGATGAGCGCGGCCTCAGCTACCTGTTCATTTCGCATGATCTCAAAGTCGTGCGCGCCCTCTGCCACCGCGTGATCGTCATGCAGCATGGCAAGATCATGGAAGAGGGTCCCGTCAACGAAGTTCTCACCAATCCCAAGACCGCCTACACCGAACGGCTCGTCAAAGCCGCTTTCGAGGTAGCCTGATTTGCATCTGCCGGAGGTTTATATGGCAAATCCCAGAATTACATTCATCGGAGCTGGCTCCACCGTTTTCATGAAGAACATCGTCGGCGACATCCTGCAGCGCCCGGCGCTGTCGGGCGCCACGATCGCGCTGATGGACATCAATCCGCAGCGTCTCGAAGAAAGCGCCATCGTCGTCAACAAGCTGATCTCGACGCTGGGCGTCAGCGCCAAGGCCGAAACCTATTCGGATCAGCGCAAGGCGCTGGCGGGTGCCAATTTCGTCGTCGTCGCCTTCCAGATCGGCGGCTATGAGCCCTGCACGGTGACCGATTTCGAGGTGCCGAAGAAATACGGCCTGCGCCAGACGATCGCCGATACGCTGGGCGTCGGCGGCATCATGCGCGGGTTGCGCACCGTGCCGCATCTCTGGAAGATCTGCGAGGACATGCTCGCCGTCTGCCCCGAGGCGATCATGCTGCAATACGTCAACCCGATGGCGATCAATACCTGGGCGATCTCGGAGAAGTATCCCACGATCAAGCAGGTCGGCCTCTGCCACTCGGTGCAGGGCACGGCGATGGAGCTCGCCCACGACCTCGACATTCCCTACGAGGAAATCCGCTACCGCTCGGCCGGCATCAACCACATGGCCTTCTACCTGAAGTTCGAGCATCGCCAGCCCGATGGTTCCTACCGGGATCTCTATCCGGATCTGGTGCGTGGCTACCGCGAAGGCCGGGCGCCGAAGCCCGGCTGGAACCCGCGCTGCCCGAACAAGGTGCGCTATGAAATGCTGACCCGCCTCGGCTATTTCGTCACCGAGAGCTCGGAGCATTTCGCCGAATACACGCCCTATTTCATCAAGGAAGGCCGCGAGGACCTGATCGAGAAATTCGGCATCCCGCTCGACGAATATCCGAAGCGCTGCATCGAGCAGATCGAGCGCTGGAAGGGCCAGGCGGAAACCTACCGCTCGGCCAATACGATCGAGGTCAAGCAGTCGAAGGAATACGCTTCCTCGATCATCAACTCGGTGTGGACGGGCGAACCCTCGGTCATCTACGGCAACGTCCGAAACAATGGCTGCATCACCTCGCTGCCGGAAAATTGCGCCGCCGAGGTGCCCTGCCTCGTCGATGCCTCAGGCATCCAGCCGACCTATATCGGCGCCCTGCCGCCGCAGCTGACGGCGCTCATGCGCACCAACATCAACGTCCAGGAACTGACCGTCCAGGCGCTGATGACGGAAAATCGCGAGCATATCTACCATGCCGCGATGATGGACCCGCATACGGCGGCCGAGCTCGATCTCGACCAGATCTGGTCGCTGGTCGACGATCTCCTCGTTGCCCATGGCGAATGGTTGCCCGAATGGGCACGCGGCGGCCGCAAGGTCCGCGCCGCCTGATCGAAGGACCGGCGCTGGCAGATGTCGGCGCCGGTCCTGCTCTTGACGGGAGGCGTCAAAGCATCTCGTATGGCTAGATTAGCCATATGATGGCGGCGCTGCTTGGCGGTGCCGGAACCAGATGAAGGCAGTAAGGCAGTCATCACCGCGTTGGTTGGCGCTCTTCGCAGCGGTTCTCGCTGCATGGTCGTCGGCCCCCTCCGCTTTCTCAGCGGGCGAGCCGGAAGGACCGGCGCCTGCCGGGTGCCTCTACACCCGCTCGGCGTCCGGAACGGGCGAGACGCTCTGTATCCGCAAGGACAGCTTCAACCGCGATCTCTGCAACGCCATCGAGCGGTCGGCTGCCGATTACCGGCTGCCGCCGGATTTCTTTGCGCGGCTGATCTGGCGCGAGAGCCGGTTTCGCGCCGACGCGCTGAGTTACAAAGGCGCCGAAGGCATTGCCCAGTTCATGCCGGGAACGGCGAAGCTGCGCGGGCTGCAGAATAGCTACGATGTGCTGGAAGCGCTGCAGAAGTCTGCGGAGTATCTGGATGAGCTGCGCGGCCGCTTCGGCAATCTCGGGCTGGCGGCCGCCGCCTACAATGCCGGTGAGAACGGCCTGTCGAACTATCTCTCCGGCGGTGGCCTGCCTTTCGAGACGCGCAGCTACGTCATGGCCATCACCGCCTACAGCGTCGATGTCTGGAAATCCGACGCGCCGGAGATCGCAGCACCTGCGCTCGACAAGGACAAGAGCTTCATCGACAGCTGCGTGGCGCTTGCCGAACGCCGCAAGCTGCGCGAAACGCCCTGGCAGAACGAGGGCACCTGGGCGCCATGGGGCGTGCAGCTGGCGGCTCACGCCAATCCGGACATGGCCAGGCGGCTGTTCCTGGCGGCAATCGAGCGCCTGCCGGAACCGCTGAATGCGGAGCAGCCGCTGATCCTGCGCCAGCGCGACCGCAGCTTCGGCTTCCGTCCCCGCTATGTGAGCCGCATCGCCAGGCAGACGCGCGCCGAGGCCGATCAGACCTGTGCGGAAATCCGCAAGAACAACGGCACTTGCCTTGTCTTCAGGAACTAGGGCTGGCAGCGTTTGTAACAAACGCCCGGCCGTTCACGTATAGTGTGAAGAGCGGAAGTTTCGCTCCGATGCGACCTGACAATTCGCCATTCGGATGCCTATATAACGCTCAACGATCCGCCCGCGCAGCTTCGGCGCAAAAGCCGTCAACGCTTCGCGCGGGAGGGCAATCGATCGCTAGGAGAACAAACATGCAGCACTACGAAAAGAGTGCCGACGCCATCGCCAAGCTGACGCCGGAGCAGTACCGCGTGACCCAGCAGTCCGGCACGGAACGGCCGGGAACCGGCGAATATCTGGATAACAAGGCGCCTGGAATCTACGTCGACATCGTGTCCGGCGAGCCGCTCTTTGCCTCGTCTGACAAGTATGAATCCGGTTGCGGCTGGCCGAGCTTCACGAAGCCGGTCGAGCCCGCCAATGTCGCCGAGCTGACCGACGTCTCGCACGGCATGGTTCGCACCGAAGTGCGCTCCAGCCACGGCGACAGCCATCTCGGGCACGTCTTCCCCGATGGCCCGCGCGATCGCGGCGGCCTGCGCTATTGCATCAACTCGGCATCGCTCCGCTTCGTCCATCGCGACAGCATGGAAGCAGAAGGTTATGGTGCCTATCTCGATCAGGTGGAGGAAGTTCAATGACGACGGAACGCGCAGTTCTCGCAGGCGGTTGCTTCTGGGGCATGCAGGACCTCATTCGCCGTTACAACGGCGTTATCTCGACCCGCGTCGGCTATAGCGGCGGCGAGGTGGCGAATGCGACCTATCGCAACCACGGCAACCATGCCGAAGCGATCGAAATCATCTTCGATCCGGCCAAGATCAGCTATCGCGAGCTTTTGGAATTTTTCTTCCAGATCCACGATCCATCGACGAAGGACCGCCAGGGCAACGACCGCGGCCCGAGCTACCGCTCGGCGATCTTCTACACGAGCGACGAGCAGAAGCGCATAGCCGAAGATACGATCGCCGATGTCGATGCCTCCGGTCTGTGGCCGGGCAAGGTGGTGACCGAGGTGACTGCTGTCAGCGACTTCTGGGAAGCCGAGCCGGAGCATCAGGATTATCTGGAGCGGATCCCGAATGGCTATACCTGCCATTTCATCCGCCCGGGCTGGAAGCTGCCGAAGCGCAGCGCCGCCTGATCCGGCAAGAGTTTAAGCATGCAAAGGGCGGCCGGTGGCCGCCCTTTTTGTGTGATCACAAATATTAGCGATCCGGTTTTTTCGTTGGCGCGAATATGCGGTTCGCGGTATTCGGATTCCAAACGGGATTCGACTCATGGCCAACAAAGACCAAGTTCTCGTGACGCTGCGCACCTACATGCAGGTCAAGCGCGCGCATGATCAGAACCAGGCCGAATATCTCGAAACCCTCCAGGAAAAGTCCCGCGAAGAACCGATCGACACTGCGGCGATCGCCGAGCTTACCAATGCCTATCACGAGCTCCAGCGTCCCCTCATCGATGAGATGAGCTATCGCTGGCAGGTACTGGAGGCATGGTTCGACGATATCGAGGTCGATCTCGTCAGCTGGGCGATCCGCAATCCGAAATTTGCAAGTGCTGTGCGCGGCTGACGATCGACCGTCAGTTCGCCATCAGATGCTGGCGCACCAGATCGGCGGCGACGGGACGGCCGAGATGATAGCCCTGGACGAGATCGACACCGAGATCGCCGAGCGTGCGCAACTCCGATGCCGTCTCGACACCCTCACCGACGACAAGGCTGCCGGTATGATGGGCGAAGGTCACCAGCGCATGGGCCAGCGCCCGCTTGACGCTGTCGGTCTCGATATCCTTGGTCAGGCTGATGTCGAACTTGATGATGTCAGGCCGGATGTTCAGGACGTGGCGCATGCTGGCATAGCCCGATCCGGCATCGTCGATGGCGATGCGGACCCCGCGTTCGCGCAGGGGATGGAGGGCGGCGGCGAGTTGCTGGTAATCGTAGATTTTCTCGTGTTCGGTGACTTCGAGAATGACCCGGTCCAGCGGCAGATGGCGCAGCACGATATCGAGCGAACTGTCGACGATGGTCGCCGCCGAGACGTTGAGCGACAGCGAGATCGTGTCATCGCCGATGGTCGTGAACTCGTCGATGGCGTTCTCGATCGCCTGGCGCTCGACGCGCGAGCGCATGCCGACATCGGCCGCTTCCGAGATCCAGATATCCGGCGAGCGTTTCGGTTCGCCGCCGAAGCGCGCCAGCGCCTCGAGCCCGACGATCTGGCGGTCGGCCATGGCGAAGATCGGCTGGAAGACGATCGCCGGCTCGCGCAGCGCCAGCGCCTCGGTGATGCGCAGCAGGCGCTCCGAGAAATCGAGATTGTGGCGGATCTCATCGCTGATCTGGCTGGCGATGAGCTCGGCGAAGGCATTCATGATCTCGAGGTCGCGCTCGTTCAGCGTCGGATCGGCATGTTTCGAAAAGCAGCAGAGCGTTCCGTAGATACGTCCGTCATGAAGCAGCAGCGGCACGCTGACATGGGCGCCGATCGGCATTTGATGCGTCGCTGGGATCTCCATCGCTTCCGGGCAGAGCGACGTATCGGGAATGAGCCGCGGCAGCTGGCCGGTCACCACCTTGTAGCAATAGCCGTCATGGAGCGGCAGAAGGTCGCCCGCCTGAAGCGGCGAAGGATAGGCGGCGCTATCGACGTTCCGGAAGAGACGGTGGTCGGGCATGAAGCGCGAGACGAAGGCGACATCCATCTTCAGGTGCCGGCGCAAGGTTTTCAGCGCCCTGTCGATCGTCGTCAGCGCCGCGCTCTGCTGCGCCAGCTCCACATTTTCGCGTTGTTGCGCTTGAAGCAGCTGTGGTATCGCCATGCCCGGTTCCCGTTTTGGTGGCTCAACCTTCACGCTTATTATTAAATACTCATTTAACGCTCGATCGTTAAGGTCCACATATCGACGTACGATTTAGGACACAGACTTTCGTGCAGGCGAGATTTCGACATGCGGATTAGCACGATCACCAACTGGGCTTACGGCGTGACGGTCGGTCTGACGCTGCTGTCAGGCGGTGCCTTCATCCTGTCGGCGCGCAGCGCCGATCACGAGCGGCAGGCGGTCGTCGAAAGCCAGGCGCTGGACGAGCTCTCCGAGCGGCTGACCATGGCGGCCGAGCAGACCAGCGAGGATGCCCGTCTCTTTGTGATGCGCGGCGAAGACCGCCATCTCCAGGCCTTCCGTGGCGACGAGAATGGCGAGCGCGATCGCGAGCAGGCGCTGAAATCCTTCAAGGCCGCCGCTTTGCTGCCGCAGGAAATGGCTCTGATCCAGGAGATCGAACAGGATGGCGAAGCGCTCGATGCGATCGAGGAGCGCGCGATAACCGCTTATACGAATGGCGATCAGGAAGGCGCGCGCCAGATGCTTTTCGGCGCCGAACACGAGCGGGTGCAGAGCGATCTGCTGACCAGCGTTCGCCAGCTGACTGACCTCATCGCCACCCGCACCAACGATGCTCTCACTGACGCCAAGCAATGGAGCGACTTCTGGGGTGCGGTGGCCAAAAGCCTCCTAGGCCTTACGGCGGCGGTTTTCCTCGGCGTGCTCTATTTCGTGCTGCGGCGGCGTGTGGCCATGCCGCTGATGCGGATGACCGGGATCGTCAACCGGCTGGCGCGGCAGGATTACGCCGTCGAGGTCTTGACCGATAACCGGCGCGACGAGATCGGCGAGATGAACGACGCCATCCAGATTTTTCGCGATAATGGGCTGGAGCGCGAGCGGCTGGATGCCGAGCGCCGGGCAGACCAGCGCACCAAGGATCTCATCCTGCAGATGATGCACCGCCTGCAGGCCTGCCAGCGGCAGGAGGAACTCGCCGAGGTCGTCTCGCTCTTCGCGCCGCAGATTTTCCCCGACTTCGCCGGCCACCTCTATGTCATGAACGACAGCCGCACGGCGCTGAGCTCGATCGGCAGCTGGCGCGAACCCCGCCGCGCCGGCCCCGTGCTGACATCGGCTGAATGCTGGGCGCTGCGGCGCGGCCGTCCGCATGTCAGCGATGCCGCTGCCGGCGATATTCCGTGCCAGCATCTGGAACATGCAGATGAGATGGGCATTTGCGTTCCGCTCTCGGCGCAGGGCGATACGGTCGGCTTGCTCTATTTCGAAGGCGCTTCGGACAGTCAGGCAATTGCCTCGGCGCGTCTCTATTTCGAGCTGATCGCCGAGAATATCGGCCTCGGCGTTGCCAATCTGCAG
Organism: Rhizobium sp. FG96; assembly: GCF_057808655.1. Lineage (NCBI taxonomy): Bacteria > Pseudomonadati > Pseudomonadota > Alphaproteobacteria > Hyphomicrobiales > Rhizobiaceae > Rhizobium > Rhizobium sp. FG96. The sequence goes on from NZ_JBMDIL010000002.1 coordinate 557,456, forward strand.
CTGCGCGACCGGCTGATGAGCCTCGCGATCCGCGACGGGCTCACAGGCCTTCTGAACCGCCGGTCGCTGGATGATGCGCTGAACCGGATCGCCAGAGACGAACAGGGCGATGTGATCGCCATGATGGTGGATATCGATCACTTCAAGCGCTTCAACGACGAGTTCGGCCATGACGCGGGCGACGAGGTGATGCGCCGCGTCTCCGCGATCCTGTCGGAGACGGTGGGCGAGGCTGGCACGGTCTATCGCTTCGGTGGCGAGGAGTTCGCGATCCTGCTCGAAGGTGGTGCCGAAGGCAGCGCGCTCGATCTCGCCGAGAAACTGCGCACGCTGATTGCGGCAACGCCGGTCACCTATCACGGCCGCCTGCTCGGCGCCGTGACGATTTCCCTCGGTGCAGCCTCGACGACGGCCGACATGCCTTCGGCGGATGTGCTCCTGCGTGCCGATGCCGCGCTGCTGAGCGCCAAGGCCAAGGGGCGCAACAGGGCGGTGGCCGATTGGGTCGAGCGGTCCTCGACAGACCGGCGGCGTGCGTAGGGCTAGTTGGTCAGGCGGCTGACGGATTTGGTCGCGGTCTCGGCGATCGAGGCGAAAGCGGCCACCAGCCCGTCCATCGTGTTCGGTTCGTAGTAGTTGGCCGATGACGAGGCACAGTATCTGAGCAGGCTCTTGCCGTTCTCGGGCGCCATGAAGGCTACAGTATAAATGACAATGCCTGCGCTCTTGGCGGCCGCGCATTCGTCTCGCACCGACTGGTCGAGGGTTTTGCTCCACTGGTCGGAATTGCCGGTCATTTCCCCATCTGTCATCAGGATGATGACCCGATCGGAATTGGCATTGTTTTTCTTCATTTGTTCGACACTCTCGGTGTCAGTCCCATAACCGTTCTTCTTGATCGCAGTAGTCGCAGTGTTGACGGCCGTTGTCGCATCAGTGCCACCTGTCGGCGTCAGCGTCATGTTCGTGACGTAGCGCCGGGAGTCGCTCGTTCCCCAGGCCATTGCCGATTTGCCCTTGATGCCATTCGTATAGGAGATCACCCCTGTCCGGACATATCGGGGGGTGGGGTCAGACTTGTCCAGTGCGTCGAAGAGTGCGGTGGCGGCCTGTTTGAGGGCTTCGATCTTGGTGACGTAAACGGGCGGGCCGTAAAGCAGGCAGCCGTTCAAGAGCGGGATGAGGCACGGTGTGTTTTTCACCGTTGTCGTATTCTGCGCCATCGATCCGGACTCATCGACAAGCACCTCCATCGAGAGCCCGTTCTTGGTGCTGCCCGATCCACTGGCACTATTGCTCGACGCGGTGATCGTCCGCGTATTGCCGGCCAGGAGCCCCATCAGCGGTGTCAAGGTGATGCTCGCCGATGAACTGACAGCGACCGTGAACGATTTGGCAGTGCCGCTCGTCGTTGTCGTGATTGTCGTGTTCGTCGCACTCTTGATGGCGGAGGCTGCCGCTGCGCTCACCGTGTTCGCCATCTGGCCGCTGACAAAGTCCTTGGCGAGCGCTTTTCCGCCGGTGTCGTCGACCTTGCCGTCGGCGAGGGCCGTGGCGACTGCAAGAGCCGCGGAATCGGTTGCCTCCTGAAGCTGCCGCTGGGACAGCATGATGTTGCCGAGATCGATCGCAAGTCCCGCGCCGCCGATGAGCACAGGCAACACGATCGCGGTCATCATCGCGAAGTTGCCGTTGCGGTCGCTGTTCAGCTGCCGCATATGGTGCAGAAAGCCTGACATGCAGCGAAAACGGCGTACATCAGAGATTGTGCCATTCGATCTCGATCTGTGCTTAACGCAAGGAAAACGTGCGTCGCGCGGGCGCATATCTTTGGCACAGGCGCAAACTTTTCCTGCCTCATTGGCAGATGAAAGCGGCGGACTATATCCTTTCCGGACTCCATAGCCGGTGATTGGATTGCCGATGTTTGAGACGCTCGCGATACTCATGAGTCTTTCGGGAAGCGCGCCTGTCCTGGCGCAAGCCGGGTCGAACGAGGTCGATGTCAAGCTGGTACTTGCCGTCGATACATCCCGGTCGATGGATTTCGAGGAGGTCCGCATTCAGCGCGAAGGCTATGTCGAGGCGCTCAAGCACAGGGAATTCATCGATGCGGTCAAGGGCGGGCTGACCGGCCGGATCGCCATCAGCTATTTCGAGTGGGCGGGCTATGTCGTGCCTGGCTCGGTGATCGACTGGCATGTCATCGAGAACGAGGACGATGCGCTCGCCTTTGCCAACAGGCTGGAGGAACGGCCGCTGAATACACAGCGCCGCACCTCGATTTCGACGGCGATCACGCAGGGGGCGACGATGATCGTCACCAGTCCTTATTCCGCCATGCGGCAGGTGATCGACGTCTCAGGCGACGGTACCAACAATGCCGGAAGCCCGGTTGCCCCGACGCGCGACAAGGCCGTGGAGGCGGGCTTGATCATCAACGGACTGGCCTTGATGCTGCGGCCCTCGGGCGCTCCCGGCGGTCTCGACAACTATTATGCCGATTGCGTCATCGGCGGTCCCGGCGCTTTCGTGCTGCCGGTCTACAAGATCGAGGATTTCGGCGTTGCTGTGCGCCGCAAGCTGGTCCTCGAAGTCAGCGGGCTGACGCCCTCGCCGGAAATCCAGAAGGCTGCCACGGCGCCGAAGAGCGATTGCATGGCCGGCGAAAAGCAGTGGCAGGAATTCTTCGACCGCTAGTGCAGGCGCCCGCCGTGATCGCTGGCCAAATCGGCGGAGGTAATCCAGACGCGGCCGTCGAAGGCGACCTCGCCGCGGTCGGTCTTGCCGCTGGCGATGCGCTCGATCAGCCCGAGATGCTGGCGCACCGCATCAACACGATTGGCAGCCTTCAGGGCTTCATCAAGCACGCAGACGGCCTGGCGCGCCGCGCCGTCGCCCATGATGATCAGCGTATGGTTTGCCTTGGCGAGTATCTTTCCGGGCAGTGTAACGAGCCGCATCTTACCACCTCAACTTAGCTTGGAAGCGCGCCTCCGGGGAGGCCTCGATAGCGGCAAGGCTGGTCCAATATAGTTAACGAAGGGTTAACGGCGCGCGGCCCGGAGCGATGGCGGTACGCTCCGGGCCGCGGCTGCCGATACGTTTCGCGGAAGCCAATCACTCCTCGCGAAACGCCCGCATCATCTGATCCGTAAAGGGTTTGGCGAGGTAGGAAAGCGCGCTGCGCTCCTCCGTCTGGACATAGACCTCGACAGGCATGCCGGGCATCAATTTGCGCGATCCGAGCGCCAGAAGATCGGCTGGCGTGATGGTCGCGAGATAGTAGGGCCTACCGGTTGCGCGGTCGGTTGCGGTCGCGGCGGCGACCACATCGACGGTGCCGTGGAATTCCGGCGTGGTGCGCTGGTTGAAGGCGGTGAAGCGCATACGCGCGGGCTGGCCGGGGGCGATGCGGTCGATATCCGTCGGCGGCACCTGGATCTCGACGCTCATCTCCTCGCTATCGGGAACGACGGACATCACGGTCGCGCCAGCGCCGACAATGCCGCCGATCGTGTGGATCTGCATGTCATAGATCAGGCCGTCGACCGGGGCGCGGACCTCCATGCGGGTCAGCCGGTCGCGGGCGGCGACTTCACGTTCCCTGAGCTCCGCCACCTTGGCTTCGAGCGCGACGATCTCCGTCTGTGCTTCCTTGCGGTGGTTCTGGTCGAGCGACAGCAGCTTGATGCGAACCTCGCTGATCTCGTTTTCGGTCTCGGCCATGCGCGCCATCAGCTCGCCCTTGGCGCCTTCGTTGCGGGCCTTCTGCCGGGCGAGATCGCGCTGCTGGGCCACCTGGATCAGGCCCTTGGCAAGAAGGTTGTTGGCCTTCTGCAACTCCTTGTCGATGATCTCCTGTTCCGCGTCGTTCGACTGCGCCTGTGCGCGATAGGCGGCCACCTGCTGCTCCAGCTGAATGATCTGCAGTCGCAGCTGCTCCTTCTGGTTGGTCAGCATGCCCAGATTTTCGCTGAACAGCTTGGTCTCGCTTTCGAGGAGCGGGGCGGGGATGACGAGGCCCTTGAAATCAAGGGACTTGGCGCCATCGCGCTCCGCCGTGAGGCGGGTCATCATCGCCAGCATCTGCTGCAGCTGGCCCTGGACGATGGTTAGCTCGACGCGCGTCTGCGTCTCGTCGAGGCGGAAGAGCACCGAGCCCTTGCGCACCGCATCGCCGTTGCGCACGAGGATCTCAGAGACGATGCCGCCATCGCGGTGCTGGATCACCTTGACCTGTTGCGAGACGGCGACCTGCCCCTGCGCGATGACGGCACCCGAGAGCTTGGCCTGCGCCGCCCAGCCACCGATGCCGAAGACCAGCGCGCCTGCCAGGAACGCGGACAGATAGATGCGCCCGGATATGCCGAACTGCTTCTGGGTTTCTTTCTTTGCCGGTTGCATGTGCTTTCCCCTCATTGTCCTTGTTTTTGATCAGCCCTGATGCGGCGTGACGCCGTCCTGGCCGGGCTCGCGTGCTGCGAGAATGAAATCCTGTTCGGTCAGTTCGTGGCGGCCGTAGAGAAGGATCTCGAAATCCTCGTCACGGTCGAAATCGATGATCGCCTTGACGATCGTCCGGTCGCCGCCCTCGAAATTCTCATGATAGAGGACGATGCGGTTTGGCGCCGCCTGCGGGCCGCCGCTATCATCGCCACCGAAGACCAGACCGCCGATACCGGCGGCGATTTCCGAGAAATCGATCCGGTCGCCGACAGCGAAATCGCGGATCTCGTCGCGGCCGTCACCATCGTTTTCGAGTGCCGCGAGACTGCGGAACACGAAGACATCGGCGCCATCGCCGCCCGCCAGGAAATTCAAGCCGTTGCCGGCGATCAGCATATCGGCGCCACTGCCGCCGATCGCGGCTTCGAACCCGTCGAGCGTGTCGGCGCCGATATCGACGCCGGTCGCGGTTCCTCGGTCGAGATCGATGATGACGGCATGGACGGCGCCTGCGGCGCTGTAGGTGTCGAAGCCGTCGCCGCCCTTGTAGCTGTCGTCGCCATCGCTGCGGCCATCGCGGTCTTCGTCGGCGGCATGAACGGCGGCCAGCACGATATCGTCGCCGTCGTCGCCGGAAACCATGTCGTTGCCATCGCCACCGGTCAGCACGTCGTCGCCGTCGCGTCCCGAGAGGCGGTCGTTGCCGTCACCGCCGACGAGGATGTTGTCGGCGGAGTTGCCGGAGAGGCGGTCGTGACCGGCGCCACCGATGACGGCTTCGAAGCCGACGATCGTATCGCGGCCGATCTCCTGGCCCTCGGCGAGCTGTGCTTCGAGATCGGCGATGACCTCCTGCACGAGCGCGGCGAGATCGAGCGTGTCGAAGCCGTCATCGCCGCAATAGTCGTCGTCGCCATCGTCGTCGTCTTCATCATCATCGCCGGTGCGGCCGCGCACGACGACGACATCGTCGCCCTTGCCGCCGGAAATGCTGTCGTCGCCATCGAGGCCGCAGAGGACGTCGTTGCCATCGCCGCCGGAAAGCAGATTGGCTTCGTCATTGCCGGTCAGCGTGTCGTTGCCCGAGCCCGCGAGCACGCCTTCGATCTCGGTGAGGCGGTCGCTGCCGATCTCCTCGCCTGTTGCCGTGCCCTGCGACAGATCGGCGGTGATCGCCTTGCGGGCGCTCCTGACATCATAGACGTCATGGCCTTCACCGCCGGAATAGGTGTCGTTGCCGTCGCTGGAGGGGGCGGTCGCCGCACGGGCTTCTTCGCCTGCAAGCCCGGCCCTGATGACATCGTCGCCCTTGCCGGCGATCACCACGTCATTGCCGCTGCCGCCGGTCAGCGTGTCCGCGCCGTCGCCGCCGTCGAGATAGTCGTCGCCGGCTTCGCCGAGCAGGTCGTCATTGCCTTCTTCGCCGAACATGCGGTCGGCACCGGTACCGCCGCTCAGCTGGTCGTCGCCGCGGCCGGCGATCAGGATATCGTTGCCAGCCTCGCCGAACAGGCGGTCGTTGCCGTCTTCGCCGAAGAGCACGTCGTTGCCATGGCCACCGAACAGCGTGTCGTGACCGGTGCCGCCATAGAGCGTGTCGTTGCCGTCGCCGCCGAGGATCAGGTCGTTGCCCGCGCCACCATTGATGACGTCGTCGCTCTCGCGGCCGTAGATCGTGTCATTGCCGCCGAGGCCGGCGATCAGGTCTTCGCCCGGCGTGCCGGTCAGTGTGTCGTCGCCTTCAGTGCCCTGCAATTCATGCGGCGGCGCCTTCTGCAGCCGGAAGATCGCGGCAGTGCGGATCTCGGCTGCGCCATCCGAAACGTCGTAAGTGAAGGTGACGTCGCCGACGAAGCCGCGCTGCGGCGTATAGAGCCAGACATCGGCACCATAGGAGCGGATCTGGCCGGAGGTGACCCTGATATCGTTGATGCTGAGCGTGTCGCCATCGGGATCGTAGATATGGGCGAGCAGATCGTCGAGCAGTACCAGCGCCGACAGATTGACGAAGCCGCTCGAGAAGATCGGCCGTCCGAAACTCATCGGCGCCCGGTTGGGATCGTCTTCTGAAGATTGGCCGCCGCCATGCCCGGGATTGCCGCGCGACGGGCGTGGCTGGAAATCGAGGCTGAGCGGCGAGCGTGGCGAGGGGAACTCGAACCCTTCGCCGGTATCGATGATGCTGCGGCGGTTGTCGTTGGCGGTGATGGTGACGACGCCGCGCTGGACGCGTTCCGGCAGTTCGGAAACGTAGAAGAGCGTGGTGCGGAAGCTCAAGCGCACGGCAGGCTGCTGCTCGGTCTCGACAGGGTATTCCTCGCTGGCGAGCTGCTGCAGGAAGGCGGTCACATCCTCGATGACTTCGTAGTCGTCGCGGGCTGCCGGACCTTCTTCCTTCTCGCGGCTTTCCGTCTGCTGGTTCTTCGCCTCCGGCTCGGCCTTGCCGAACATCATGGCGAGGGCGGAGAAGGCGGTCAGCGGTAAGAAGAATTTGCGCGCGCTGCGCTTCTCCTCTTCCTTTTCCCGATACTTGTTGATCGGGGCGATCGCTGCCTGCGCATCCGGCAGGCCAAGGGTGAGCTTCTCCTCCATGATGCCCTCCCTATTCCGCCGCAGTGGTGCGCGCCGGCCGTTCGGCGAACGACTTCTCGACGGCGATCGGCCGTGCCTTCGGTTGCAGCAGCGTCTCCTTCGGACCGAAGGAGACGAGCTTGCCGTTCTGCAGCAGGCCGACCATGTCGACCGCCTGCAGCGCGCTCGGGCGGTGGGCGATGATGACGACGATGCCGCCGCGGCGCCGGACCGAGAGAATGGCCGTCGTCAGCGCCTCTTCGCCTTCGGCGTCGAGATTGGAATTCGGCTCGTCGAGCACCACCAGGAAGGGCTCGCCGTAGAGCGCGCGGGCAAGCGCCACGCGCTGGCGCTGGCCGGCGGAAAGCGCGGTGCCATGCGGGCCGAGTTCGGTCTGGTAGCCGTCGCGCAGGTGGACGATCATGTCGTGGATGCCGGCGGCCTTGGCGGCAAGGATGATCTTGCGCGGATCGGGCTCTTCTGCAAAGCGGCAGATATTGTCCGAGATCGTGCCGTCCATCAGCGCCACGTCCTGCGGCAGGTAGCCGACGTGATCGCGGAAGAAATCGGTGTTCCACTGACCGAGATCGGCGCCGTCGACGCGTACCGAGCCGCGCAGCGCCGGCCAGATGCCGAGCAGGCTCTTGACCAGCGTCGTCTTGCCGCCGCCACTCGGTCCGATGAGGCCGAGCGCCTGGCCGGCCTTCAGCTCGAAGCTGACTTCGCTGAGCAGCACGGCGCCGGTGCTCGGAGCAACCGTCGTCAGGCCCTCGATCTTCAGGCTTTCCTTCGGTTCGGGAAGCGGGATGAACTCTTCCTTGCCGTTCAGGACAGCCAGCGTTTCCTGGATACGATTGTAACTGCGGCGTGCCGAGACGACGCTCTTCCACTGCGCGATCGCCAGATCGACAGGGGCGAGCGCGCGGCTGGTGACGATCGAGGCGGCGACGATGGCGCCTGCCGAGAGTTCGCCGCCGATTGCCAGATAGGCACCGAGACCGAGGATCGCCGACTGCAGCATCATGCGCAGCACCTTGGAGAGACCCGACAGCGTGCCGCCGATATCGGAGGTCTTGGTCTGGTGCTCGAGGTGATAGCGATTGGCTCGTTCGAAGCGATCGACTGCGCGCTGCGTCATGCCCATGGCGTGCAGGACTTCGCTGTTACGGGTGTTGGAATCGAGTACGGCGTTGCGGGTGACGGCGGCCTTGATCATCGTATGGGCGTGACGCCGCGTCAGCACTTCAGCGAGGATCGTCAGACAGGCGAGGACTGCGGCGCCGCCCAGCGTCAGCATGCCGAGCACAGGATGCAGCAACCAGACGAAGACGAGGTAGATCGGGATCCACGGCAGGTCGAAGAGAGCGATCGGCCCCTGGCCGCCGAGGAAGCTGCGCAGCGTATCGACATCGCGGCCGCGCTCGGCGGCTTCGGCGGTCGAATAGCCGTAGCGCGGCATTTCGACGACGACCTGGTGGGTCAGCGGCGCCAGCGTCGTATCCATCCGGGCGCCGAGGCGCACGAGGATCTGCGAGCGCAGGATGTCGAAGACGCCCTGGAAGAGATAGAGGCCGATCGCCAGGACCGAGAGGGCGATCAGGGTGGAGATGCTGCCGCTGGCGAGTGCCCGGTCGTAGATCTGCAGCATGTAGAAGGCGCCGGTGAGCGCCAGGATGTTGATGAGCCCGGACAGGCCGAACAGATAGGTCAGGATGCCGCGTGCCTTGTCGATCTTGTACTGCGGCTCTTTCTTCTTCGTTGCCATGATTCTCCCCTCCGGCAATTCATTCGGCGTGCCCCATGGCCATCAGCGGCCATGGGGCAGAGCCATCGATCAGGAGACCCCGTTGAAGTCCGATGCCTTCAGGTTATGGGTGCCCGCGATCATCAGTTCGAAGTCTTCTTCCGGATCGGCGTTGACGTTGCCGCGCAGCACCGTGAAGGCCTCGCCATCGATGGTCTCGTGACTGACGGCGATCTGACCCGCGGCGGTGATCGAGCCTGCCTTCAGGGTGAAGCCCTGAACACCGGCAACCGATGTGTTGGCGTCGATTGCCGAGAAGTCGATCTTGTCGCCCGGCTGGAAGCCGTAGATCTTGTCGCCGTTGGCCGCTGCCGCAGAGGTGAAGCGGAAGACGTCTTCGCCAGCCCCGCCATCGATGATGTTGACGGCGAGCGACGCGGTGATCGTGTCGTGGCCGGACCCGCCGATGAAGTTTTCGAAGCCGTAGATCGTATCCGTTCCGGTGCTTGATCCCGCGACGCTGCCTCGGCCCATGAAGCCGTTGCCGAGATCGACCGTCAGGTTGGTCGTGGCCGCTGCATAGTCGAGCGTGTCGTTGCCCTCTCCGCCCCAGTAGGTATCCGAGCCGTCGTTGAGCTTGGCGAGGATGAGGTCGTTGCCGGCGCCCGCCCAGACCTGGTCGTCGCCTGCGCCACCTTCGATGACGTCGTCGCCATCGTCGCCATAGAGCCGGTCGGCACCCGCGTCGCCGAAGATATGGTCGGCATCGGCGCCGCCATGGACTTCGTCGTCGCCATCACCGCCCGAGGCGACATCGGCACCGGCGCCGCCGGTGATCAGGTCGCTGCCGCCTTCACCGCGAAGGATGTCGCTGCCGGCCTCGCCGACGAGGATGTCGTTGCCATCGCCCGCCAGGATGATGTCGGCCGCCGCCGCACCAAGCAGGGCTTCCCCGGCTCCGGTGCCGATCAGCGTGCGGGGCGTGGCCGGAGCCGCGCCTTCGCCGCCGGACGGCTGTTCGCCGTTGTCGTCGTCATCATCATCGTCGCTGCCGTTGCCTTCCTGCTCTTCTTCCTCCTCCTCTTCGTGGTCGTCGTCACCGGGATCAACCGGCGGTACGGACCCTTCAGGACCGACGAAGGTGATCGAGCTGCCGTCACGGGTCATCACCGTGCGTCCTTCGTCATCGACAGTCGTTTCGAAGTCTGCGGCGGTGAGACCGTCCGGCAGTTCGATGACATCCTGCGGACGCAGCGTGCCGACGATCGTGTCGTTGCCGCCGTTCGATCGGAAGACGATACGGTGGGCGGACTGGAGCGCCGAGATATCGATGACGTCGTCGCCATCGGTGCCATCGATGGTGATGGTGTTCAGCGCCAGGCTGGTCTGCGAGAAGTCGCCGATGACGGTGATGGTGTCGCCGCCGGTCACACCGCCAGTCGGCGTGCCGTCGTCGAGCGTGATATTGCCGACGGTGATCTCCTCGATATTGTCGAGTTCGGCGATGACAGAGGCGTTGTCGGTACCGTTGCGGGTGATGACGATTTCAGTCGTCGCCATCAGCCCGGTGATGCCGGCAAGTTCGGCGGCCTGCCGCGTATAGATGCGGAAGGTCTCGTTGCCGCCCTGGCCGGTGCGGCCGTTGAGGTCGAACGTATCGGTACCGGCGCCGCCATCGACGATGTCGCGGCCGTCTGTTGCGCCGTTGTTATTGGCGTTCCAGACGATGGTGTCGTTGCCGCCACCGGCGAGGATAATGTCGTTGCCGGTGCCGCCGTCGAAGGTGTCGCCGTCATTGTCGCCGATAAGGATGTTGTCACCAGCGGTGCCGTTGACGCTGCCGGTATCACGGGTGACCGTGACGCTGGCCGTGTCCGTCGCCGCACCGTCGCTCACCGTGTAGGTGAAGTTGCGCTGCTGCGTCGTCGTGTGGGTGACGTTGATGTCGCCTGTCGGACCGACCGTGACGCCGAAGCTCGTCTGGTTTTCGGTGGCGCCGGTGATGTTGAGGACGCCGTCGATATCCGTATCGTTGGCGAGTAGTGCCCATTCCGGGATGACGAAGCTTCCGCTCTCGACATTGGTGATGACGGTGTCGTCACCGGCGACGGGTGCATCATTGACTGCGGTGACCGAGATCGTTGCTGTCGATGGATTGCTGTTCATCAGGCCGTCATTGACGACGACGGTGATGACGCGTGGCACGGTTCCCGGCTGATCGGAGTTGTTGCCGAAGGAGATCGTCTGGATCGCCGCCTGGTAGGCAGCAAGGGTGGCGGCCCCCGTCAGCGTGATCGCGATCTGGCCGGCGACCGACGTGTCGGTCTGGGCCGTGATGCCTGCCGGAAGCGTGCCTGCGGTCAGCAGGTCGCCGTTCTGGGCGTTGGTCAGGACGATCCGTGCGGAGACGATCTGGCCGTCTTCGTCCGTAATTGCCGGACCGGAGGCGATGGCGATCGGGTCGCCATTTTCGATGAAGGTCGCCGTGTAGTTCGTCGACGGTGCGGCTGCCGGGCGGGTGAACTCGATCGCGACATTGTCGATATTGACGATGTCGTTATTGCCGAGTGCGGTTGACGTGAAGCGGATGATCGCGCCTGCCGTAAAAGGGCCGTTGAGGTCGATGCTGCGCTGGTCGCTGTTGGTGCTGGAGTTGATGAGATCGACCTGGATGAAATTCACGCCATTGGCGGCAAACCAGACCGTGACGCTGTCGCCCTGATCGAGGCCGCTTTCGTCGACATCGTAGGTCAGGCGAGCCGATGTTGCTCCGGCAAGGTTGGCGACACGTTGGACCGTGGCACCGTTGCCATTTTCGTCGAAGACGAGCTCGCCACCAGTGACGAATACATCTCCACCTGTTGCGCCACCGCTATCGCTGCTCTCGGTCCAGGGTGTCGTCCAGGGCGTCGTGCCATCCGATCCTGTGTAGTTCGACGGCTCGAAGTTATCGAGGTATTGGCCGCGATCGAGCGTGTAGAGTTGGAGCTGCGGCGGGCTCAGCATATAGTCGCCGTCAGCAAAGCGCAGCTTCTCGATATTGAAGAGGCGGTCAGTGCCGTCGGAGACCAGATTTGGCAGGGTCTCTTCGTCGCCATCCGGGCCGCCGTCTGCATCGAAGCCTGTATGGGCAACGGTGATGCTGCCATCCGCATTTTGGGTGATTGTGTAGTTGGCGCGGACGTCGGTATAGACGGCGGTGTCGATGTCGCCTTCTTCCTCGCCGTCGATGATCTCGCGGACGATCTCCAGCTGGCTCGGGTTGAGCGTGCGGTCGAACATCAGGTCGCTCAGCGACCGTCCACCGAACATCGCGTCACCGTTGTCGTCGAAAACGCCCTTGGAGAGGCCGTCGGACGAGCCGATTTCGTTGCCGTTGAGGTCGCTGATGCGGATGCGGACGTTCAGCCAGCGGTCGCCGTCGATGATGTCGTCGCCGGCAAGGCCGGTGATGACGTCGTCACCGCCGCCGCCGAGCAGGATGTCGGAGGCATCGGCCGTATCCATGACAATGGTCTCGGTGACGCCGTTGACCGTCACACTGGTGCGGGCGCGGTGCGCCACGAGCTCGGAGAGACCGGCGATCAGGCTGAGGTTCTTCTCAAGCAGCGCGTTCGAGTAGCTTTCGAGCGGGCTGCCGGTGCCGGGGATCGCTGCGGTGTTCTGCAGTTCCGCCCGGGCATTGGTCGGGGCGACGCGGCCGGTGAGCACATCGTCGTGGATCCAGCCGGACAGGCCTTCGACGAGGTCGAAGCGGTCGCGCAGGATGAAGGCTTCCTGCGTGGCGAAGAGCGGGATGCCGAGATCGGAATTGGCCGCCGTGTCGTCGCCCTTGTGGATTGCCCAGTCGAAGCCGGCCATGCCGTTGCTGCGCTGGATGCCATCACCCTGGAACATGATGTCGTCGCCGGATTCGGCGTCGTAGTCGGTGTCGCTGCCGTCGCCGTTCAGAACGTCGTGGCCGATGATCGAGGAGTTGAAGAACAGTTCGGAGTTTTCACCCGAGAGCGTGTCGAAACGCCCACCGCCTTCGATCCAGTCGTTGCCTTCGTTACCCATCAGGAAGTCGCCGCCGTCACCGCCGCGGATGAAGTCGTCGCCGAGGCCGCCGAGCACGTGCTTGCCGTCAGGACCGGCAATGATGAAGTCCTTGCCGTCGTTGCCGAAGATCAGCGCCAGGCCGCTGCCGCCGTGGATGACGTCGTTGCCGCCTTCGCCATGTAGGAAGTCGGCCGCGCCGATATCGGTGCCGGCATTGGTGATGATGTCGTCGCCGTCGCCGCCGTGGACATGGTCGACGCCGTAGCCGGCTTCGAGCGTGTCGTTGCCGCCATAGCCCCAGATTGTGTCGTCGCCTTCGCCGGCAATGATCGTGTCGTCTTCATCCGTGCCGCCCATGACGACATGATCGCCGCCGTGATAGGCCATGTAATCGAGATCGCCGTCGCCATCGGTGTCGCGGCGCACGACCAGCGGGGTGAGTGCCTGCAGGATCGGATCGGTGAAGATCGGGTCATCGCCGACCTGTTTGCTCTCATCCATTTCAAGCGTGTAGTCGGGCGTCGAGAAGATGTCGCCCGGCAGAGAGGTCGTGCCTGCGCCGAGATCGGTGTTGCGCATGATGATCTTGCTCAGCGAGTTGTTTTCGAGCTCGTTGAGAAGGTTCAGGCCTTGAACGCGGGAGAGGTAGTAGAAGCGGTCGGCTTCCTGCAGGTTTTCCATCTGCAGTTCGAAGACGAAGGCGAAGGTGGAGCCCAGCATGCCGCCGAAGTCCATCTTCTTCTCGGCAAGGCCGCCGATCCAGAGGTCGATGTCGTTCAGGCCGGTCTCGGCATTTGCCCAGGCGCCGGTCGAATTCAGGAAGTCGAGGCGGTCGGCCGGTGCGCCTGCCGTGTTGAGCACGATGGATGCTGCTGCGGCGCGCTTGGCGTCGAGCGACGTTGCGCCGGTGATCGACGAATGCGTGCCGTAGGCGGCGATGAAATTGACGATCGACGCGGTGTTCTGCAGGTTCAGCGCAAAGTCCGTCCAGCTGAAATAGGGCTTCAGCTGCGTATCCTGGCCGGCGGCCTGATAGAACTGCGCACGCGCCTCGTTGAGCGTCGGCAGGCCGACGTCGCGGCCGCGGGCGATGTTGAGGGCTGCAAGGTCGAGCGGGATGCCGACCAGCTGGTTGCGCAGCACGTCGGTGACGAATTCATCGATCTCGTTGCCGCCCTGGCGGGTCATGCCGCGGATGATCGCGCCGGCTGCCTGGTCGTGATCGATCAGTACGTCGCCGTTGGCATCGACCTCGCCGAGTTCGAGCGGGTTCAGGAAGCCGTCGAAGAGCGTGATGTTGTCGAAGCTGAAGGTGCCGTCGGGATTTTCGACGAGACGGTCGATATCCTGGTTCAGCATCGAGTGACCGAAGCGGTAAACCGCGTGGGCGAATTCGGCAAAGATCGCCGGGTTGATATCGGTCGACGGTTCGAAGAGGAAGGCGTCGATATCCGGCTGCATCTTGCGGCCGAATTCTTCGAAGACCAGATGCTGATACTGCATTTCGGTCGTGAAGCGGCCGGCCTGGAAGAGGCGCTCGCCGTTCCAGACAAGGCCTTCGAGCTCGGCTTCGGTGGTCGGCAATGTGGTGATCGGCTCGAGGAGCCACTGGTTGATGAAGACCAGATCGGCGCTGTCGAGGACCACCTGCTTCGTCTGCTCGACGACGCTGTTGTGTTCCGAATGGAAGATATGATGGATCGAGGTGAGGCCGATATTCTCGTTACCGCGGCCGTCGCCGGTGATGTAGTGGGCGTCGAGCAGTTCGTTGTCGTATTCGAGATTCTGACCGCGGGAATTCACGGCCACCGGATTGCCGGCGACATCGTCGGCATCCGCAACCAGCACACCACCGGCGATGACCGGTACTGCGGCATGGGCGATATCGTCGAGGAAGGCGTGGCCGATGCGAATGGCGCCGGCTGTGCTGACCGGGGCGCCCGGCGTGCCGGAGACGACGATGTCGTCAGCCGTGTTCGGGATGCCGTCGGCGCCAATGCCGGTGATGATCTGCGCATAGCCGTTGGCATCGGGGATGAAGCGACCATAGGGATCGGTGCGCAGCAGCGGAATGTTGGTGACATCGGCATCCGTCAGCTCGATTCCGAGCATCTCGCGGGCCTGTGTCTTGATGTCGGCCCAGGTCGGCAAGCCGCGGGCGCCATCGAGCAGGTTGCCGGTCGCGACCGGCTTGCCTTCGTGCATGACATATTCGCGCAGGAAGACCTGATGCGAGGCATGCGAGGTATAGGTCTGGTTCTGGTCGACCCAGGGGGTCGTGGTGTTGGCGGCGACTTCGCCGTCGGCGTCGCGGCTGGCGCGGGTCAGAACCATGAAATTGGTATGCGGCGATGCAGGATTGTAGAGCGGGTCATCCGGCGACAGCGGAATATAGACCGTTCCGGCGCCGCCCTTGGCCACGAGGTCGAGGCCGTGGTCGAAGAACTGGCCGAACAGCGTGAACATCGAGTTGTAAGGTGCGGAATCGCCGATATCGGGCGAGACGTTTTCGAAGGTGTAGACGTAGACGGGCGTACCGGCCGCGGCGAGAACGGTGCCGTCGGGACCGATCACGTCATTCGCATGGACGACGGCGGCGCCGTTGGCGTCCTGCATCGGCGCGCGGGTCGCCGTCTTGCCCTCGGCGAGCATGGCGTCATAGACCATGATCGCGGCCGGGTTATTGCTGGTCTGATCGACGATCAGGTTGGAGATGATGCGCGGATCGGCATCGACGACGGTGCCGGGCGCCAGCATCGGGTTGCCGGTCGGCGTGCCCGGCGTATAGTTGCCGTTGGTCAGGTAAACCGGATTGGCCGGTGTCCCGAACATCTGTGTGTCGTCGTTCTCGTTGAGGTAGTTCGGCTGCACCAGCGGCGTGAACGGCTGGTCGGCTGCGCCCCAGGTTTCCTTGCCGTCGAGCAGATTATTGTAGCTGCCGTCGACGGTTCTGAGGCCATAGGGCAGGAGATGCGCCTGCGGCGCACCCGTTCCGGTGGCGCCGGCTGCCTCGCCGGCTTCGGCGACGAGAGCCGCGAGGTCGCCACCGGCCGCATGCTGTTCGGCGATGGCGATCTGCTTCAGGATGAATTCGAGATCGTGTCTTACCAGCGTTACCATTTTCCCCTCCGTCGGCGCGCTGTCCCGGCGCCTGGTTTTTCGCAAACTTGTCCTGTCCGCCGGATCGCGCTGCGAAGCCGGCGGGGTTGAATTGCCCCTGATGTTTCAAGAAGCCCGCCTTGCACGGCCGGCTTGGGATGATGCGATCTTGCGGAAAATTGCCGGGGTTTTGAACGGCGCATGGTCGGACGATGTTTTCGATGTTCGTCCACCGGCGGAGCAGGTCTTCGGTCCTTATTACTCCGGGAGCAAAGTCCTATGATGAATTGGCCTTTGGTCTGATAGCATCGGCCTGGGTCTATAGTATAAAAATGGTCCTTTCTTTCGCGCCGCAATACTGCGACGATAGAGGCCTGATCGGCATTGGGGGACGTTTTGCCGAATAAATACTTTAGGGTGGGGATATTAACGTGCATGAAGAGGTGAAGGAGCCAGCGCAGCAGCGCTCGCCGCTGTTCACGCATGTGATCGCCTGGGTGGCGCACCGGACGCTTTCGACGCAGTTTCTGATTGCGAGCGGCCTCGTCATTCTGATCGCCACGCTCTCGGCTGGCTATCTGACGACGCGGCTGGTGTCAGACAAGGCGCTGAACAGCAAGGCGGGGACGACAGCACTTCTGGTGCAGAGCCTGACGGAAGCTGAGGTCCAGGCGCTGGCGCTCTCCAAGGTTCTTCCGGCCGCCAGCATCGAGCTTCTGGATTCGCTGTTCGACGATCCGGATTTCAAGGTGCGGTTTCCGCATCTGGAAATCTGGGCGACCGATGGGACTGTCGCCTATTCGCGCGCAAAGCCAATGATCGGCCAGCGTTTCGAGTTTCCCGATGGGCTGCAGCGGGCGCTAAAAGGTGAGATCGTCGCCATCTACGCGGATCTCAAGGCCGCCGAACATACCTTCCGCAATATCAATACGGAATATCTGGAGATCTACAGCCCGCTCCACGACCAGGCTTCCGGGCGCATCATCGGCGTCGCCGAGATCCATGAGGAGCCGAATAGCTTCATGGGCGAGCTCGCCCGGCTGCGGATCGTCACCTGGGCGACCGTCGCGCTGTTTTCGTTCGTCGTCATGCTCGGCCTGTTCCTGATCGTCAGGCGCGGCAGCCGGACGATCGAGACCCAGCGCCATGCGCTGAGTCACCGTGCCGAGGAGGCGGAGCTGGCTTCCAAGGAGCTGATGGAGCTGCGCGATACGGCGCGGCGGGCCTCGATGGAGCTCGCCAACATGAACGAGACCTTCATCCGCCGCATCGGCGCCGATCTGCACGACGGCCCGGTGCAACTGATGACGCTCGCCATCCTGCAGCTCGACGAGCTGCGGGACCTGACCCGCAAGGACGAGCGCGACAGGGCTCTCGACGCAACGAACAAGGCGCTGGGCGAAGCGCTCATCGAAACGCGCACGGTGACGAAGTCGCTGCTCCTGCCGGAGATCCTGCATCTCTGGGCCAAGGACGTGGTGGCCGAAGCGATCAAGCAGCACGAGGCGCGCACGCGAACCAAGGTCGCCTTCACCTCAAGCGGCACGAATGCCGATCTGCCCCCGGCGCTGAAGACCTGCATCTACCGCTTCGTGCAGGAGGGGCTCAACAATGCCTACCGACATGCCGGCGCCAACGGTCAGCGTGTCCGATGTCGGATCGACATGCCGGTCGTCTCGATCTCGGTCGAGGATGACGGTCTGCCTCCCGGGACGCTGCCGCTTGCGGCGCGCGAAGGGGGAATGGGGCTTTACGGCCTTCGCCAGCGCATCGAAAGCTTCGGCGGGTCGCTGACCATCGGCAAGCGCCCGGATGGCGGCATGGTGCTGGCGATGACGCTGGAATTGCAGCAGGCGGATGCCGCCGCCCATTGAGCCGGAACTAGCCGAATTGATAGGTAGCTATAAGCATAGATGTGGAATAGACACAAATACGATGAAGTTAACCAAGCATTAAAATCCAGCTTTATGTTTTGCTCTGATTACATTAGATCTGTTGGATAGAAAGACGAGGGGGTTATTCGTCATCATGTCTATCTCGGTCGCGTTCGTAGATGATCATCCAATATTACTGGATGGACTGGTTAATCTTTACTCCGCTAAGGATGACCTCCGGGTCACGGCGCGCGGTGAGAATGCCATCGACGCCCTGAAGATCGTCGAGGAGCATCGTCCCGATGTCCTCGTCACCGATCTCAGCATGCCGGGCGACACGCTGGCGGCGCTTGAGCTGATCCAGAAGAACTACGAAAGCACCAAGGTCGTGGTCTTCACCGCGACTGCCAATATCGACACGGCGATCCAGGTTCTCAATCTCGGCGTCTGCGGCTATGTGCTCAAGGGCAGCACGGCACGCGATCTCTACGAGGCGATCAAGATCGTCCATGACGGCAGCACTTTCATCACGCCGGGCTTCGCCACCAAGGTCATCCTGTCGATGAAGACGGCGGAAATCCGCCGCAAGGCGCAGATGCAGAAGCGGCTCAGCGCCCGCGAGGAACAGATCGTCAACTATCTGCTGCAGGGCAAGACCAACCGCGAAATCGCCAGCATGCTCGACATCAGCGAGAAGACCGTCAAGCACTACATGACGCTGCTGATGCAGAAACTCGACGCCCGCAACCGCGTCGAAGTCGTGCTTGCGGCGCAGAAGCTGCAGGCGCCGGTTGAGGCCAGCGCTCCGCAGATGCTGTCCTAGGCTCATGGCCAAGGCGGCTCCTAAACTAGGGCAGGTTGGCCAATTTAGCAGAGTGTGAGAACGGATAAACGCGGCTGGCATTGGCCCCCGCGTTTACTCCCTATTCACCATGTTCACCAGATTTCCCCACCTTCCTCAGTGCTGTTGGCAAACAAATTATTGACGCTGATTTTGACTCGCGTACTATATCTAGTGTTCGAGGTTCTCACGATTCGTATGGGTCGTGGGCTAAGACGGGAATTCGGTGAGACCCGCTGCAAAGCGGGACAATGCCGGAGCTGCCCCCGCAACTGTGAGCGGCGAGCATCTGTCCCATTTCGGGTCACTGGGTCATGAAGACCTGGGAAGGCCGGGATGAATGTGATGATCCGCAAGCCAGGAGACCTGCCTTGAGCGAAAACGTCCACGGGCGGGGTGTCCGGCAGGCGAGCGATGAGGTGCGCGCATGATGCGGCTCTTCGCTTCCTCCGGTGTGTCCTGCATGAGCCACTTCGGGGTGAGGTCTAATGTCTTTGAGTTTCAGATCATACCGGCGCGAATGACGGGCTGCTGACGCCCGGCAATCGGCAACGGCTGCCTTCCATTTCGATCTTCCCAAGCGCGGACATCGGCGGATGTCCGAACGATATCCCATGCCTTCCAGTCACGAGGTTTTCCCAATGAGCATCACCGTCTACAGCAAGCCCGCCTGCGTCCAGTGCACCGCGACCACCCGCGCCCTCGACCGCCAGGGCATCGACTACACGATCATCGACGTTTCCACCGATAGCGCTGCCTACGAGCTGGTGCAGGGCCTCGGCTACCGCCAGGTTCCCGTCGTCATCGCCGGCGAGCAGCATTGGGCCGGCTTCCGCCCCGACATGATCAGCGCGCTCACCTGATCGGCTGCCGCGATGGGCGAGATCGTCTATTTTTCCAGCCGGTCGGAGAACACCCATCGTTTCGTCGAGAAGCTCGGCCTTCCCGCGCAGCGCATCCCCATCACCGGTGAGACCCTGCAGGCAGGGTCGCCCTACGTGCTTGTCGTCCCGACCTATAGCGGCGAGGGCGGCAAAGGGGCCGTGCCCAAACAGGTGATCCGTTTCCTCAATGATGCGGCAAACCGTTCGAACCTTCGCGGCGTGATCGCTGCGGGCAACAGCAACTTCGGCGAGACCTACGGGCTTGCCGGCGACATCATCTCGCGCAAATGCCAGGTGCCGTACCTCTACAGGTTCGAGCTTCTCGGCACGGCCGACGACGTCGCCAATGTCAAACACGGATTGGAACGATTTTGGACACGGCAGTTCTCGAGCGCCCCTTGAAGGCGCAGGCCGCTGATGCCGCGCTGGATTATCACGCGCTGAACGCGATGCTCAACCTTTATGACGGCGAGGGGAAGATCCAGCTGGACAAGGACCGGCAGGCGGCCAAGCAATATTTCCTGCAGCATGTCAACCAGAATACCGTCTTCTTCCATAACCTCCGGGAGAAGCTCGATTATCTGGTGACCGAGGGCTATTACGAGCAGGAGGTTCTGGACCAGTATTCGTTCAATTTCGTCCGCGATCTCTTCGACCACGCCTACGACAAGAAGTTCCGGTTTCCGACCTTCCTCGGCGCCTTCAAATATTACACCAGCTACACGCTGAAGACCTTCGACGGAAAGCGCTATCTGGAGCGCTACGAAGACCGTGTCTGCATGGTGGCGCTGGCGCTGGCGCGGGGCAGCGAGGCGCTCGCCCGCGACATGGTCGATGAGATCATTTCCGGCCGCTTCCAGCCGGCGACGCCGACCTTCCTCAATGCCGGCAAGAAGCAGCGCGGTGAGCTTGTCTCCTGCTTCCTGATGCGGGTCGAGGACAATATGGAATCGATCGGCCGCTCGATCAATTCGGCGCTGCAGCTTTCCAAGCGCGGCGGCGGCGTGGCGCTGTCGCTGACCAATATCCGCGAGGCCGGTGCGCCGATCAAGCATATCGAGAACCAGTCGTCGGGCATCATTCCGGTGATGAAACTGCTGGAAGATGCGTTTTCCTATGCGAACCAGCTCGGCGCGCGGCAGGGCGCGGGTGCGGTCTATCTGAATGCTCATCACCCCGACATCATGCGCTTCCTTGATACCAAGCGCGAAAATGCCGACGAGAAGATCCGTATCAAGACGCTGTCGCTCGGCGTCGTCATCCCCGACATCACCTTCGAGCTCGCCAAGAACAACGAGGATATGTACCTGTTCTCGCCCTATGACGTGGAACGCGTCTACGGCGTGCCCTTCACCGAGATCTCGGTCACCGAAAAGTATCGCGAGATGGTGGCCGACAGCCGCATCCGCAAGAAGAAGATCAAGGCGCGCGACTTCTTCCAGGTGATCGCCGAAATCCAGTTCGAGAGCGGCTATCCCTACATCATGTTCGAGGACACGGTGAACAAGGCGAACCCGATCGCCGGGCGCATCACCATGAGCAATCTCTGCTCGGAGATCCTGCAGGTCAGCGAGGCCAGCGAATATAACGACGACCTGTCCTACAAGCATATGGGCAAGGACATCTCCTGCAATCTCGGCTCGCTGAACATCGCGGCAGCAATGGATTCGGCCGATTTCGGCAAGACGATCGAGACCTCGATCCGGGCGCTGACGGCGGTTTCCGACATGAGCCATATCTCCTCGGTCCCGTCGATCGAGAAGGGCAATGACGAAAGCCACGCCATCGGTCTCGGACAGATGAACCTGCATGGCTATCTCGCCCGCGAACGCATCCATTACGGCTCCGAAGCAGGCGTCGATTTCACCAACATGTATTTCTATACAGTGACCTACCATGCCATCCGCGCGTCGAGCCGGCTGGCGGTCGAGCGTGGCCAGAGCTTCAAGGGTTTCGAGAATTCGAAATATGCGTCCGGCGAATATTTCGACAAATACACGGAGCAGGAATGGAAACCGGCTACACAGACGGTTGCCGATCTGTTCACAAATGCCGGTATCGAAATCCCCACGCAGCAAGACTGGCTGGCGCTGAAGGAAGCGGTGATGTCCGGTGGGCTCTATAACCAGAACCTGCAGGCCGTGCCGCCGACGGGGTCGATCTCTTACATCAACCACTCGACCTCCTCGATCCACCCGATCGTCTCGAAGATCGAGATCCGCAAGGAAGGCAAGATCGGCCGCGTCTATTACCCGGCCGCCTTCATGACCAACGACAATCTCGACTACTACCAGGATGCCTACGAGATCGGGCCGGAGAAGATCATCGACACCTATGCGGCGGCCACCCAGCACGTCGATCAGGGCCTGTCGCTGACGCTGTTCTTCCGGGATACCGCGACGACCCGCGACATCAACAAGGCGCAGATCTACGCCTGGAAGAAGGGCATCAAGACCATCTACTACATCCGTCTTCGCCAGATGGCGCTGGAGGGGACACAGGTGGAAGGGTGTGTTTCGTGCACGCTTTGATTTGAGGCCTTGCCGCTTTAGCAACGCTTGAGCCCGGAGCCCCTCATCCGCCTGCCGGCACCTTCTCCCCGCTGGGGAGAAGGGAAGGCGGCGCCGCATTCCGATCGTGGTTTGGTGTAGGGCACGTCCCCTCTCCCCCACAGGGAGAGGGTTAGGGTGAGGGGGCCGCGTCCTCCAACAGAACTGATTGAGGAAAGACACACCCATGAACATGCATGCCAAACCTGCATCCCGCATCCGCGCCATCAACTGGAACCGCATCGAGGACGACAAGGATCTCGAGGTCTGGAACCGCCTCACCGGCAACTTCTGGCTCCCTGAAAAGGTGCCGCTATCGAACGACATTCCCTCCTGGGCAACGCTGAAGCCCGAAGAGCAGCAGCTGACGATCCGCGTCTTCACCGGCCTGACGCTGCTCGACACCATCCAGAACGGCGTCGGTTCGGTGAAGTTGATGGCGGATGCCGCGACCCAGCATGAGGAGGCGGTGCTTTCCAACATCTCCTTCATGGAAGCGGTCCATGCGCGCTCCTATTCGTCGATCTTCTCGACGCTCTGCCTGACGCCGGATGTCGACGACGCCTATCGCTGGTCGGAGGAGAACGAGTTCCTGCAGCGGAAGTCGGCGCTGATCATGGAGCAATATGCCTCCGGCGATCCGTTGAAGAAGAAGGTCGCGAGCGTCTTCCTCGAAAGCTTCCTGTTCTATTCCGGCTTCTATCTGCCGATGTTCTGGTCGAGCCGCGCCAAACTGACGAACACCGCCGACATGATCCGCCTGATCATCCGCGACGAGGCTGTTCATGGCTATTATATCGGCTACAAGTTCCAGCGCGCCGTCGAGCGCCTGCCGGAGGCGAGCCGCCAGGAGATCAAGGACTTCGCCTTCGATCTGCTGCTGGAGCTCTACGACAACGAGGCAAAATATACCGAGGCGCTCTATGACGGCGTCGGGCTGACCGAAGACGTCAAGAAGTTCCTGCATTACAACGCCAACAAGGCGCTGATGAACCTCGGCTATGAAGCGCTGTTTCCGCCGGAGGCCTGCAAGGTCAATCCGGCGATCCTGTCGGCGCTCTCGCCGAATGCCGACGAGAACCACGACTTCTTCTCAGGTTCCGGTTCGTCCTACGTCATCGGTAAGGCGGTGGCTACCGAAGACGAAGACTGGGACTTCTGAGAAGCCTCAGTTCAGCGATGCGAGGTCGCCGCTATGGCCGCCGACCTCGACCGTTGCCGTCAGGCCGGCGATCAGCTTGATGTCATCGGGCACCTTGTCGAGATTGATGCGGACGGGAACGCGCTGCGCCAGGCGCACCCAGCTGAAGGTCGGGTTGATATTGGCGAGCAGACCGGTGCCTGACGTCCGCTCGCGATCCTCGATGCCGGTGGCGATGCTGTCGACATGGCCTTCCAGCGTCTGGCGATGGCCCATCAGATGGATGGTGACGCTGTCGCCGACATGGATGCGCGGCAGCTTGGTTTCCTCGAAATAGCCTTCGACGCGCAGCGAATCCGTATCGACGAGCGCGATCTTCGCCGTTCCCGCCGTGACGTAGTCGCCGGGACGCAGGCTGAGGTTGGAAACCGTGCCGTTGACGGTGGCCTTGACGGCCGAGCGGTCGAGATTGAGCTGGGCCAGGTCGCGGTTGGCGACGGCCTGGAGGTAAGTGGCTTCGGCCTGGTCAGCGGCGGTGCGCGCCTGTTCCTTCTGTTGCATGGAGGCAGCGTCGCCGAGCCGCTCCTGGCGTTCGGTCTCGCGGCGGGCCTGTTCGAGGGCCGCCTTGGCGCCTTCGAGGGCCGCTTCGGTCTGAGCGAGCGCAATCTTGAAGCGTTCGCCATCGACGCGGAAGAGGACGTCGCCCTTCTTGACCGACTGGTTGTCCTTGACCGCGACGTCGCTGACGAGGCCGGAGACATCGGGCGCGATGCCGACGACATCGGCGCGCAGGCGCGCGTCGCGCGTCCAGGGTTCATCCATGTAATGCACCCAGAGGCCATGGCCGGCATAGGCGGCAGCGGCAACGAAGGCGAGGGTGACGATCAGGCGGGAGATTGATTTCAGCGTGTTCATGCGAAGTACCAGCGTGTCAGAGAGGAGACCGCTCCAAGGAGCAGCACATAGAGGGAGAGATCGAAGAGGCCGCGGTGCCAGACGAGCGAATAGGCGCCGAGCCAGCTCAGTCCGCGGCGGACGATCATCACGAGAAGAAGAGAGAGCACCATGAGAACGAGAAGGCGCGGCACATAGACGCCATAAAGATCGAATTCGGCAGGCATGACGGTTTACTCGGCTGCAATCTGAAGAGGGGCGGGGATGGCTTCGGGGGCCGGCCAATGTTCCGGCGGCGGCGCCTCGGGGAAGAGTGCGCGGCGGAGGCCGACCAGCGCATCGATATTGTCGTGGGTCTCGGTCTGCTCATGGGCGATCGTTCCCAGGCTGTCGTCAATTGCCGCCCGTAGCGTATCGGGAGGATCGATCGCCTGGCCGGCATGGAGCCTCGAGCGGTAGAAATCGGAAACGCCTGTCAGCACGCGGCCGATGGAGACGGCGCTCGCGCCGCTCAGTTCCTTCCGCTTCGTCTGCAGCATCAAGACGTTGAAGCCGAGACGGACATCGGCAAAGCCGTCGACCTTCTTGAGTTCCCGGTCTTCGACTGCGGCCAGGCGTGGAACGAGCTGGCCGAGGCGGTCGAGAATACGTCCGGAAAGCCGCTCGTGATCGGTGCGGCGCTCGCCGGCTGCCGTTTCCGCCAGGTCCTTCCATCCAGCACGCACCAGCCGCCAGGCGGCAAGTTCGGCGCCGAAGGGCCTTGCGATCAGCGTCCAGACGAGGGCAAAGCCGATGCCGGCAAGGGCTGCGATCGCCTCGTTGGTGAAGGTCGTGAAGTCGGACGTATAGCGGTCCTGCAGGGCAATGAAGGAGGCGCTGTTCACCGAGAGCAGCATCGCCAGCATGTTAAACTGCGGGCGGGTGATCAGAAGGCCGAGCAGCAGGAATGGCGGGGCGAAGGCCACCACCAGGAGCTCATAGGAATTGACCGCTGGCAGGATGGCAAAGATGTAGGTGAAGGAGATGACAAGGCTCACCGCCGACCAGATGAACATCGAGCGGATGAAGGGTGCTGGGCGATCCATCGCCGCAAAGAACGAGCAGGCGACGGCCGCCATGGTCACGAAGCCCGCGCCGTTCTGCCAGCCGGTGAAGATCCAGAAGAAGCAGGCAACCGCAATGCCCGCCACGACCGAACCGGCGGCAAACGCAATCAGCGCGAAATCATAGTGCCGGACGCGACCAACCACCTGGCGATGGCGGAAAACGGGATGCCAGGGGCCTGCATGACGGCCGCTGGCGATCTCGTCGCGCAGCGTCAGGCAATCGTGCCAGAGATCAACGATCTCGCCGAGGCGGGCGAGGGCGCTGCGATAGAGGAGCGCATTCCAGCCGGTCTCGCTGCTTTCGGATGTCTGCACGTCATCGATGCGGCGGCGCAGCTTGGCGCCAGTTCCGTCGGGCTTTCCGGCGCCGCCCTGCTGCAGCCAAGATGCGGCGTCGTTGAGCAGAACGGAAAGTGCCGGCGGCAGCTCCTGTCCTGATGATTTCAGGGCGTGGAGGCGGTCGGCGAGGGAGGAAAACAGCGGTAGCAACATCAGCAATCTGCCGCGCAGTTCGCGCGAATGGCGCACGATATCGCGGCCGTTGGCATCATGGCCGAGCTGGCTGATGACCAGATCGAGGCCGGTGACGTCGGAGGCGAGCTTCTGCCGCTTCAGCGGCGTCGCGGGCGAGGCGCCTTCGCCGCGCAGGATCTCGTCGGCCCAGCTTCCGGCATCGTCGAGCCAGGTGGTGATGCGCTGTCCGAGCAGCGAGCTGACGCTGGCCGGAAAGACGACGGCACTGACGAGGCTGGCGCAGACGATCCCGATGATGATCTCTTCCGAACGGGCAAGCGCCGTGTCGAAGACCGTTTCCGGCGAGCCGACGGAGGGCAGGGCGATCATCGGCAGCGAATAGCCGGCCAGCATGAAGACATAGCTTCTGGCGCTGCGATCAAGCATCGAGATGAAAAGCAGCGTGCCCGTCCAGAGTGCGACGACGATCGACAGGAGTTCGGGGGCGTTGACGAAGAGGGGAACGAAGAACACGGCCGCCGATGCGCCGAGCAGCGTGCCGAGCGCGCGATAGAGCCCCTTGGAGCTCGTGGCGCCCGCCAGTGGATTTGCCACGACATAGACGGCCGCCATCGCCCAATAGGGTCGCGGCAGATCGAGCGAAAGCGCCACGAAAAGCGCCAGCATCGACGCAAGGAACGCCTTGCCCGAAAACAACCAGTCACGCCATCCAGGTGTCACGACGCTGCCTCGATTTCCTTTTCGATGGCGCCTGTCTGCGTCACGTCGATATTGTCGAAGGCCTGAAGCACACGCACGGCGGCTTCGAGGTCAGCCTTGCTGACGTCCTGCATGATGCGTCCGCGCAGCTCGTCGAGCACGGCTTCCATGCGCGCCGCAAGCGCGCTGCCTTCTTCGGTTAAGTAGAGACCCTTGGCCCGGCGGTCGGCCGGGTCGTCCTTGCGCACGACAAGACCGAGCGTCTCGAGCTGGTCGAGAAGGCGCACCAGCGAGGGGCCCTCGATGCCGACATGGCTTGCGAGCACCACTTGCCGGACACCGCCGCCGAGGCGGCCGATCCAGAGCAGGGGGGCAGCACAGGCCTCGGAAATTCCGTGGCTGCTGAGAGCGAGGTCGACCGCACGGCGCCACTGGCGGCCGGTCGAAAGCAGGTTGGCGGTAAAGACGCGCTGAAGGCTGTTGTAGGAGGTCATGTGGCGTATATAGCATCAAAATCGATAGGATTCAAATTATTCGCTATCTATTTTATCCGATGCGGCAATTTGGCCAGTCGTGGTTACCAGAACCTTTCAGATCGCCGTGAAGCCGTTGTCGACGAAGAGGTGTACACCGTTGACGAAATTCGAGTCGTCGCTGGCGAGGTAGAGCGCGGCACGTGCTACATCCTCGGGCTCGCCAATCCGGCCCTGCTGGGCGGCGATCGCCGCATCGGAGACATCGACGCCGAGCTTCTGCAGTTCGGCGACCTCGCGCAGGCCATGCGGCGTGCGGATGAAGCCGGGGCAGACGGCATTGCAGCGGATGTTGCGGTCGCGGAACTCGACGGCGATGGCGCGGGCAAACATGTGCACGGCGCCTTTGGTCGTGTCGTAGAGCACTTCCATCGGCGTCGCGGCGACGGCCGAGATCGACGAGGTGCAGACGATCGACCCGCCACCTGATGCAATCATCTTCGGCAGAACGGCCCTGGTCATCAGGAACATCGAGCGGACGTTGACGCCGTGCAGCCACTCCCACTCTTCGAGCGTCGTTTCGAGGAACGGCTTGATGACGATCGTGCCGGCGTGGTTGAAGAGTACCGTGACCGCGCCGAACTTCTCCTCGACGCCCCTCACCGCATGATTGACGGCCTTCTCGTCGGAGACATCGGCGACCCAATATTCGGCGGTACCACCGGCATCCCGGATCGCCTTCACGGTCTCGGCGGAGGCTGCCTCGTTGCGGTCGATGATCGCCACCTTTGCGCCCTCGGCTGCAAAGAGCTTCGATGCCGCCCCGCCCATGCCCGTCGCGCCGCCGGAAATGATCGCAATCTTGCCTGCCAGTCTTCCGGCCATGGGGAGGTCTCCGTGTTTGATGTGAATGGGTTCAGTTTGCCGTCGAAATTCCCGAAGAGCGCAGGTCGCGGCGGAAATCGGAGGGCGACATGCCGGCGATGTGCCGGAAGGATTTGTTGAAGGCGCTGATCGAACCGAAGCCGCTGTCCATGGCGACTTGCAGCACGTTGGCCTCCTCGCTCATCAGCATCGCCTGGGCGCGCGAGAGCCGCAGCAGGTTCACATATTTGCTGAGCGTCATGCCGGTCGATTTCTTGAACAGGTTCATCGCATATTTCGGATGAAGATCGGCAGCGCGGGCGATATCGATCGTGTCGATATCCTCCATGAAGTTGGCGGCGATGAAATCGCACATGCGAGCCACGTTGCGCGACGACTGCGCGTAGGGCGGGTCGTTCTCGGCAAGCTCGGCGCCGAGGCCGATCATCGAATAGGGTTCGAGCAGGATGCGCTCGATGCGCAGGAGCAGCTCATCGACCGCATGCTGGGATTTGGCCGCGTCGCCCGACGTTGCATAGCGATGCCAGCGAGCGAAATTCTCGTTGTCGGCGGCATCGGTCGCCGAAGTGAGCATGGTCGCGCCGCGCATCAGCTGGCCGGAGATGGCAACGGGCAGGCGCATGCGGAAGAAATAGACGAGCGGCAGATGGGCGCCAGCATAAATCGAATCGTCGGATGATTCGTCCATCTGATGCGGCTGGCCGCCCCAGAACAGGCACATCTCGCCAGCCTTCAGCGAAAACTGGTGGTCGCTCATGCGGTAATGCACGGTGCCGCGCATCACGAAGTTGACCTCGACCTGCGCGTGCCAGTGGGGCATCACCATGACGGGCGGATGGGCGTGGAACATCTGCAAAGCGGTGGGTAGGCCCTCGATGCTGCTCGCACCCGGTTGATAGATGGCTCTTCCCGCGACCTTACTTTCCGCCAAATCCATATTCCCTTTTTAGGAGACAGCCGGTGCCTGCAAGCTAGTGTAGGCACGTTCGCTAAGGGACGGCAATTGAAAAGGGAGGATTTTCAATGCGCTTCAATCTTATCGGTGCGACGGCTGCTGTCGCGCTTCTTGCTTCCGGCTCCGCTTATGCAGAGCAGGGCACGCTCACCATCTGGAGCTGGAACGTCGCCGCATCGGCGCTGAAATCCACAGTGGAAGGCTTCAACAAGAAATACCCCGACGTCAAAGTCGACGTTCAGGATCTCGGCAACCAGCAGGTCTTCGACAAGATGCTGGCCGCCTGCGCCGCCGGAGGAGACGGCCTGCCTGACATCGTCACCGTCGAAAACTTCGAAGCGGAAATCTTCTGGAACCGCTTCCCGGATTGCTTCACCAACCTGAAGGACCTCGGCTACAACGCCGATATCCAGGCGAAATTCCCCGACTTCAAGCGCACGGAGCTGGAAGTGGGCGATGTCGCCTACGCCATGCCGTGGGACTCCGGCCCGGTCGCCGTCTTCTACCGCCGCGATTTCTATGAAAAGGCCGGCGTCGATCCGGCAAGCATCAAGACCTGGGACGATTTCATCGCCGCCGGCAAGAAGATCTCCGAAGCCAATCCCGGTGTCGTCATGGCACAGGCCGATTTCAACGGTGACAGCGAATGGTTCCGCATGATCTCCAACGAGCAGGGCTGCGGCTACTTCTCCGAGGACGGCCAGTCGATCACCATCAACAAGCCCGCCTGCGTCGCGACCCTTGAAAAGGTCAAGCAGATGAAGGATGCCGGCACGCTGACCGCCGCCATCTGGGATGAAAAGATCCAGGCAAACACCGCAGGCAAGGTCGCCAGCCAGATGTATGGCGGCTGGTATGAAGGCACCATCCGTTCCGGCTCGCCGGATCTCTCCGGCAAGTGGGGCGTCTATATGATGCCGAGCCTTACGGCTGATGGCCCGCATGCCGCCAATCTCGGCGGTTCGTCGCTGGCGATCGCTGCCAATTCCGAAAACAAGGAAGCGGCCTGGAACTACATCAACTACGCGCTGGCCACCAATGAAGGCCAGGTAACGATGCTGAAGTCCTTCGGCCTCGTTCCCTCGCTCCTCTCTGCCGTCCAGGACCCGTTCGTCAACGAGCCGCAGCCCTATTGGGGTGGCCAGAAGGTCTGGGCCGACATTCTCTCGACCCTGCCGAAGATCGTGCCGAGCCGTGGCACGCAGTTCCAGACGGATGCGGACGCCATCTACAAGGCATCGCAGACCAAGTATTTCGCCGGTGGCTATCCGGATGCCAAGGCTGCGCTTGACGACGCTGCCAAGCAGATCGCCACCGCGACGGGTCTTCCGGTCGCAGAGTAAGTAACGAAGCTGGGCGCTTCGCGCGCCCGGCGCTCCATCCCCCGGGATGGCTCGTTGCGTCTGTGAGGAGGAAAATATGCCGATCCGCAACCGGAGCGCCTACGCGTTCCTCGCGCCCTATCTTATTGTTTTCGCCACCTTCTGGGTGTGGCCGATCATCAGCTCGTTTCTGATTTCGTTTCAGAATACGCGCGTCAATCCGTGGAAGTTCAGCCTCTCGGCCAATTGGGGGCGCCTGTTCGGCGACCCGGCTTTCTACAACGCGCTCTGCAACACGCTGATCATCCTGGTGATCCAGGTTCCGGTGATGATCGCGATCGCCACTGTCATGGCGGTGCTCCTGAATTCGCCGCTCCTGAAGCTGCGGCCGCTCTTCCGCTTTGCCTTTTTCGCGCCTGTCGTCGTCGGCGAGGTCGCCTATGCGGCCGTCTTCCGGCTGATGTTCAGCATCGATTTCGGCATCGTCAACAAGCTCATCACCTCTGTCGGTCTGCCCGCCGTTTCCTGGTTCGACAATGCCAACGCCGCCATGGCGCTCGTCATCATCGCGGTGACCTGGCGCTGGGCGGGCTATAACGCCATCATCATTCTGGCCGGCCTGCAGTCCATTCCTGACGATGTCTATGAAGCCGCGACGCTCGATCGCGTTAGCAAGACGCAGCAGTTCTTCCACATCACCCTGCCGCTGCTGAAGCCGATCATCCTCTTCTGCGTGGTGCTCTCGGTTATCGGCACGATGCAGCTCTTCACCGAACCGTTCCTGATCACCAATCGCGGCGGTCCGGGTGGTGGCACGGAGACGCTTGGCCTGCTGCTGTACCGCCAGGGGTTCCTGTCGCTGAACTTCGGTTATGCGTCAGCCGTCGCTTACACAATGGCAGCGCTCGCCGTTGCAATCTCGCTGCTCAATCTGTGGGTCGGGAGGGAGCCGAAATGAAATCCAAGTCGCAATCGCTTCTCCTCAGAAAGATCGCGCTGCATGCGGTGCTGACGCCGCTGGCGATCATCTGGCTCTTTCCGCTCTGGATGATGTTCATCTTCTCGACCATGCCCGATTACGGCATCTTCAGCCCGGAGATCGTGCTGTTGCCGTCGACGAATTTCGTCGCGAACTTTAGGGATCTGGAAGCGCAGACCGGCTTCACCCGGGCGATGTTCACGTCGATCTCGGTGGCCGTCATCTACACCGTGCTTTCGGTGCTCCTGACCTCGATGGCAGGCTGGGCGCTGGCGCGTTATCGCTTCGCCGGGCGCTCCGTCGTCGTCGCCATCATCCTCGGCACGATTACGCTGCCCTTTGCCGTGGTCGTCATCCCGCAGTTCATCATGGTGGCGCGCGAGTTCAAGCTGGCCAATACCTGGGTGGCGCTCATCGTTCCGCCGCTCTTCAATTCGCTCGGCGTTCTCTTCATGCGCCAGTCCTTCTCGATGATGCCGAACGAGCTCTTCGATGCGGCGCGCGTCGAGGGCGTCAAGGAATGGCAGATCTTCC
Organism: Rhizobium sp. FG96; assembly: GCF_057808655.1. Classification (NCBI taxonomy): domain Bacteria; kingdom Pseudomonadati; phylum Pseudomonadota; class Alphaproteobacteria; order Hyphomicrobiales; family Rhizobiaceae; genus Rhizobium; species Rhizobium sp. FG96. Next base: position 588,970 of record NZ_JBMDIL010000002.1, read on the forward strand.
TCAGGATCGCGCTGCCCTTGGCGCGGCCGACCATGGCGGCGCTCGCCATCATTCTCTTCCTGGTGTCGTGGAACAATTATCTCTGGCCGCTGCTCATCAATTCGCGCCCGGCGATGATGACGGCACCGGTGGCATTGGGAACGCTGATCGGCCTCACCAAGGTGTCCTGGGGCGGCATCATGGCGGGCGCCACGATGCTGACCGCGCCGATCCTCATCGTCTTCGTGCTCCTGCAGCGCCACTTCATCGCCGGCATCGCCGCCGGCGCAATCAAATAATCGGGGAGCCGCATGGCAGAGCTTTCACTTACGAACGTCATCAAGCGCTACGGCGCCCTTGAGATCATCCACGGCGCCAATCTGGAGGTGAAGGACGGCGAGTTCGTCGTCTTCGTCGGCCCTTCGGGCTGCGGCAAGTCCACGCTCCTGCGCATGATCGCCGGGCTCGAGGATATTTCCGGCGGCGAGATCAATATCGGCGGCAAGGTGGTCAATGATGTCGAGCCCGCCGACCGCGGTATCGCCATGGTCTTCCAGTCCTATGCGCTCTATCCGCATATGACGGTGGCCGAGAACCTTTCCTTCGGCCTGCGCATGAACGGCAATCCGAAGGAGGATACCGAGAAGCGCGTCCAGCACGCCGCCGGGATCCTGCAGATCAACGAGCTCATGCAGCGCCGCCCGAAACAGCTCTCCGGCGGCCAGCGCCAGCGCGTCGCGATCGGCCGCGCCATCGTGCGCGAGCCCGAGGTCTTTCTGTTCGACGAGCCGCTGTCGAACCTCGATGCCGAATTGCGCGTTCAGATGCGCGTCGAAATCTCCCGCCTGCACAAGCAGCTCGGCACGACGATGATCTACGTCACCCACGACCAGACGGAAGCGATGACGCTGGCCGACAAGATCGTCGTGCTGCGCGCCGGCAATATCGAGCAGGTCGGCGCGCCGCTCGATCTCTACGACGATCCGGCAAACCAGTTCGTGGCCGGCTTCGTCGGCTCGCCGAAGATGAATTTCATCAAGGCTGTTGTCACAGGCAAGGATGCTGCGGGACTGACGATCGCGCTCACCGCAGACAAGAATGTGCGGCTGACACTGCCGCTTTCGGCTGCGCTCGCCGAGGGCGCCGAGGTAACGCTCGGCGTCCGTCCGGAGCATTTCGGCGATGCCGGCAAGGGCGATGCCGACCTGACCGTCAGCGTCGATGTCGCCGAGCATCTCGGCAATACCAGCTACATCTACGCAACGCTCGGCGGCGAGCAGCTCATTATCGAGCGGCCGGAATCGCGCGCCACCGGCAATCGCGACAGCCTCACCGTCTCGCTCTCGTCCAAGCGTACCTTCCTGTTCGACAGCACCGGCCAACGTCTGCGCTGACCATCCGCAATCCCAAGACGCATTTTATGAAAGAGGAATAGATATGAGCTCAGAACAACCGATCCGCTGGGGCATCATCGGTCCCGGCACCATCGCCCGCACCTTTGCGGATGGCATCGCGCATTCGCGGACCGGCAAGCTTTCGGCCATCGCGACCCGCAATCCTGACAAGCCCGGCCTCGGCGACGGTTTCCCGGGCGCCCGTATCGTCAAGGGATATGACGCGCTGCTCACCGACCCCGAGATCGACGCGATCTATATCGCCACGCCGCATACCGGCCATGCCGAGTGGGCGATCAAGGCGATCCGCGCAGGCAAGCACGTGCTCGTCGAAAAGCCGATCGCGCTTTCTGCTTACGATGCGGACGCGATCTATCATGAGGCGAAGAAAGCCGGCGTCTTTGCCGGCGAAGCCTTCATGTACCGCGTCCATCCGCAGACGGTGAAGATCGTCGAGCTCGTGAAGAGCGGAGTCATCGGTACCGTCAGGATCATCCGCTCCAGCTTCGGTTTCAACATGGGCAGCTTCAAGCCTGAGCACCGGCTGTTTTCCAACGACACCGCAGGCGGCGGCATTCTCGATGTCGGCGGCTACCCGGTCTCGATGGCGCGGCTGATTGCCGGGGCTGCCGAAGGCAAGCCTTTCCTCGAACCCGAAAAGGTCTCGGGCGTTGCCCATCTCGGCCAGTCCGGTGTCGATGAATGGGCCTCGGCTGTCCTGAAATTCCCGAACTCGATCATCGCCGAAGTCTCATGCTCGATCATGGCCAACCAGGATAACACGCTGCGCATCATCGGCTCCGATGGCCGTATCGAGGTCAAGGATTTCTGGTTCGCATCCGGCCACAAGGGCGGCACCGGCAAGATCGAGATCATCAAGGGCAACGAGCAGGAAACGGTCGAGGTCAAGGAGGACCGCTGGCTCTATTCCTTCGAGGTCGATGCCGCAGGCGATGCGATCCGCGCTGGAAAGCATGAGTTTACGTCGCCGGGCATGAGCTGGGCAGATTCAGTCGGCAACCTTAAGGTTCTCGACCAGTGGCGCGCGTCTGTCGGCCTGGAATACGGGGTCGAGAAGGCAACGAAGCGGACGCTCAATCTCGCAGGAGCACCGATCAAGCTCGGCAACAGCATTCCGAAGCGTGAAATTCCGGGCATCCTGAAGCCCGCTTCGGTCGTCACACTCGGTTTCGAATTCTTCCCGAATTTTGCCGCCGCATCGTTGACACTCGATGCCTTCTACGAGGCAGGCGGCAATGCCTTCGACACGGCCTATGTCTATGGCGGCGGCAAGACGGAAGCGATCTTCGGCGACTGGCACACGAGCCGCAAGGTTCCGCGCGACGAGATCGTGCTGATCGGCAAGGGCGCCCACTCGCCGCTTTGCTATCCTGACATGATCGCCAAGCAGCTTGACCAGTCGCTCGACCGGCTGAAGACCGACTATGTCGACATCTATTTCATGCACCGCGACAACACGGCTGTACCGGTCGGCGAATTCGTCGATGCGATGGATGCAGAGGTCAAGCGCGGCCGCATCCGTGGCATCTTCGGCGGCTCGAACTGGACCCGGGCGCGCATGGAAGAGGCAATCGCCTATGCCGACAAAAACCGCAAAACGGCGCCGGCAGCCCTTTCCAACAACTTCTCGCTGGCCGAGATGCTGGATCCGATCTGGGCCGGTTGCGTCGCGGCTTCCGACGACGAATGGAAGGCGTGGCTGAACAAGAAGCAGATCCCGAACTTCGCATGGTCGAGCCAGGGCCGCGGCTTCTTCACCGACCGCGCCGGGCGCGACAAGCACGACGACGAGGAAATCGTCCGTTGCTGGTATTCGGATCGCAACTTCGAACGCCGCGACCGGGCCATCGAACTCGCCAACAAGCTCGGCCGCAGCCCGATCCATATCGCGCTCGCCTATGTCATCGCCCAGCCGTTCCCGGTCATCCCGCTGATCGGCCCGCGGACGATCGCCGAGCTGGAGGACAGCCTCTCGGCGCTCGACATCAAGCTGACGCCCGATCAGGTGAAGTGGCTGGAAGGCTGATAGAAAGCGATGGCCGGTCGCGGCCTTCCGCGATCGGCCATCATCTCTTTATGCAGCCGCAATCAACGTAGCCGCACCGCGAAACAGGAAGACGGTTGCGACAGCGGCGACCGCAGTCAGCGCGAGCCCGCCCAAAATGACCAGGCCATCGCGCTCGATGAGGCCGACGGCCATGACGCAGATGGCGACGGCGGGTGCGATATTGCCGAAGGGGATCGGCAGGGCGATGACGATCGCGAGTGCGAAGACCGGGACGCCGAGCAGGCATGGGAGGAAGCGGCCGGCGAGGGCCTTCATGCGCTGTGGCCGGATCAGCTTCTCGACCTGCCGCACCATCGGTCCGGCGTGACGCTCCATGCTCTCGAAGACCTTGCCAGAGAGACGGCGGTTGCGGAGCATGGCGGGCAGCCAGGGGCTGCGGGCGCCGAAGACGAATTGCAGCGAGATGATCGCCAGCGCCGTGCCGAACACCGCGCCGAATGGCCCGGGGATCGGGATCAGCGGCGGGATGGCGAGCAGCAGGATGACAAACCCGAAGCCCGACGGTCCCATTTCATCGATGACTTCGCCGATGCTGAGACCGTCCCGCTCGCGGGCGGTGGCGGCAAGGCTGGCGAGCGTGCGCGACGCCACGCCTTCTGATCGCTGCGCATCCGCCATGCATCAGGCCTCGGCGCCGCCGCGTTCACCCTGGAAGATCTGCGTCAGGGCCGCGCAATTCGGATCGCTTGTGTCGAAGAGTGTGGTCGGCGAGGTCCAGCCGGTGGCGATGCCGATTGCCGTGCCGGTTGCCCAGACCGGCTCTTCGCCGGCGCGCTGCAGCAGGCGCGGGCCATGGGTCGCAACGCATTGCTGCGATTGCTGCAGGGCCTGAACCGGAAGATTTGCAGCATCGACGCGCTCGCGGATTTCAGCGTGCAGCGGGTCGACGACGAACAGGGCAAAAAGCCAGGCGGCGATTTCGGAGATCAAGGTGGTGCTCCCTTGGCGTCGGCGCGAATGTCGGAAATGGTCCGACATCGCGAAAGTGCCGAAGCTCTCGCCAGAGGGGCCCGGACCAGCGGGTCACGCGCTCATTTGGGGATCGCGGCGCCGGTTTCAAGTGCTGGTAGCAGCCAAAATGATGCGTCGCTGGGGGCTGGAGTGGGCTCGGCGCATTGCTTCAGCCTCGTCCAGGCGAACTGATATCCTTTTAAATTCAGACCCATAGCACACCACAGTTGCAGTTTTTGCCCTTGAGACCTTGCGCCTCGCCTTTGGCTTTTGCTAGCTACGCATAAAGTTGATTCTAAGACTCATGTTTTTGAATCCTTTTCCGGCGATGAGCGTGGGGGCGTAGAGATGTCATTGAAACTTAAAAAACTGCAGCTGCTTTCGGCTGCTGCATTGCTTGCGGTCGCGGCTGCCGATACCGCCTGGGGACAATCTGCAGAGCAAGAGAAACCGGCCTCCGGTGATGGCGCGACGAACCTCGCGCCGATCGTTGTCGAAGGGCGCGATCAGGGCGTTGCAAAGATCGTCGAGACAGATGGCTACGTGCCGAAATCCGGACGCACGGCGATGAAGACCGATACGCCGGTTGCCGAGACTGCCCAGTCCGTCTCGGTCATCAGCCGCAAGCAGCTCGACGACCGCCTTCCGCAGAATGTTGGCGAGGCCGTAAGCTATACGCCCGGTGTCCGCGCCGGCCAGTATGGCGCCGAGCCGCGTTACGACGCCTTCAAGATCCGCGGCATCGACCTCACCTATACCGGCATCTTCCGCGATGGCCTGCGCCAGATCAGCAGCCCGAACGGGCTCTTCCGCATCGAGCCCTATGGCGTCGAGGCATTGACGGTCCTGCGTGGACCGGCTGCATCCATCTACGGCGCCAGCAGCTCGGGGGGCATCGTCGATATCATCTCGAAGCGCCCGACCGAGGAGCAGTTGCGGGAAATCGAGCTGCAATATGGTTCCTACGGCCGCGTTCAGGCTGCCTTCGATCTTTCCGGACCGGTGACCGATGACAGTGTCTTCCTCTACCGGCTGACGGGCGTCGCCCGCGATGCCCGCAACGAGATCGAGGCCATCAAGGACGACAGGCTGATGATCGCGCCGGCCTTCACCTGGCAGCCGGACGAAGGCACCAAGCTGACCATTCTCGGCGAATATATGGATTCCACCACCGGCGGCACCTGGGGCTACATCAACAACTACGACAGTTCAGGGTCGTCGATCGGGGCAACGCCTGTTTACGGCGGTGATGAGCGGTTCAACGATTTCACGCAAAAGCAGTGGCGCGTCGGCTACGAATTCGAGCACGAGCTGAGGGAAGGCCTGACGCTGCATCACAAGCTGCGCTATTCCGAGCTCTCTGCCCGTCAGGAATGGGTTTTCGCCGACTATCCCGGGATTGGGTACGAGGACAATCACGGTCTCGCGGCAGACACCTATCTCGAAGGCGACTTCAGCACCGGCGCTGCCCAGCACAAGCTGATCGCCGGTGTCGATTACAGCTTCATGGCATATGATGCCCGCCAGGGCTCCGGGCCCGATCTCTTCACCGACACCTACACCTATGTGCCGGCGCTGACTTATTTCGAAAAACAGAAGCAGAACTCGATCGGCATCTACCTGCAGGATCAGATCGAGATCGGCAGCTGGCGGATTGCGGCCGGACTTCGCCACGACTGGCACCGGAGCGAATACACGCCCGGCGGCGTCGACTACGTGCGCAACGACAGCGAGACGACAGGGCGCGCATCGATCGGCTATGTGACGCCCTGGAACGTCATGCCTTACATCAGCTACGGCACCTCGTATGTCGCAAATCCGGGCGTCGTGCTGACCAGCGGCGGTGTCGGCCACCAGGCAAATCCGACGCTCGGCGAGCAATATGAAATCGGACTGAAGTACCAGATACCGGATCAGAACGTGCTGATCTCTGCTGCCTATTTCAATATCGACCAGAAGAACGCCTCGGTCTACGAGACCTCGTCAGGCGTCAATCTCCTGCGCCAGCTCGACCTGCGCTCGCGCGGCTTCGAGCTAGAAGTCACGGCGTCGCTCGATAATGGCCTCAGCTTCACCGGCGGCTACTCCTATAACGACGTCGAGATCACCAAGCTGACGCCGGAGACGGTCGGCAATCAGCTCAATTCATCGCCCTATCACATGGTCTCGCTCTGGGCGGATTACGAGGTTCAGAGCGGTCCTCTCGAGGGGCTGGGTGTCGGCGCCGGCGTTCGCTATGTCGGCTCGAGCTTCGGCGACAACAAGCATACGCCGGTCTTGAACAATGGCGCCCGGACCTTTGTCGATGCAGCACTTCGCTATGATCTCGGCAAGCTCAACTCGTCGATGGAGGGCGTCAAGTTGCAGGTCAATGCGACGAACCTTCTCGATCAGGTGGATCAGGTCTGCACCACGGGCTTCTGCTACTACGACGAAGGCCGCAAGATTGTCGGTAGCGTGAGGTACCGGTTCTGATGTCCGCCAGCGAAGCCTCACCCGCAGAGTTCCCGTCGCCGGTCGCCATCTTCGTCGCCATCGGCGGCGTTTACGTGGCCCAGAGCGTTATCGGCGGGCTGACCATGCTCGGCCTTCCCGCCGTGCTGAGACAACAGGGATTGCCGCTCGATCAGATCGGCCTTCTCTATCTGACGGTACTTCCCTGGGCTGTGAAATTCCTGTGGTCGCCGCATATCGAGCGGTTCCGCCTGCCGGCCATTGGCCGCAACCGTTCGAACGTCATCGTCATGAGCGGCAATCTGCTTTGTGTTGCCGGTATCGTCGCGGTCGGCATCCTGCAGCCCGCGGTGCTGCTGCCGGTGATCCTGACGCTCGCCTTCGTCGCGCTGGTGGCCTCGACGGTCGATATCGCCTGTGATGGCTATGCTGTCGAAAACCTCGCCAAGCGGCATCACGGCTGGGGCAATGCGGCGCAGGTCGGCGGCTCCTATCTCGGCTCGGCGATCGGCGGCGGGCTGTTCCTGGTGCTGGTGGACAAGATCGGCTGGCAATATGCGTGCTTCATCATGGCCGGTGCGATCCTGGCACTCAGCTTGCCGTTTTCGCTTGGCCCTGCCGCAAACGAAGGCGAGCGGCAGCGCAGCCATACGCCCTCACTTGCCGCAACCATCAGGCGGCCCGAGATCCGCCGCGGAATGATTGCGACGGCGCTCTTCGTTGCTGCCCAGAAATGGGGGCTCTCGATGCTCGGGCCGTTCCTGATCGACCAAGGCTTCGATCTCGCCACTATCGGCCTGCTCAATGGCGCGGGAAGCATGTTTGTCGGCCTTGCTGGCGCGCTTGCGGGCGGAGCGCTGGTGCGCATGTTCGGGACACGGGCGGTGCTCGCGGGATCGCTCGCCGTCCAAGCGCTCCTGCTTGCCGGTCTGCTCTATGCCGGTCTCGGCGGCGGGATGCCGCGATCCGCGACGCTTGCCATCGCCATTGCCAGCTCCTCCGGCATCATGTCGATCGGCTTCGTTGCCCTCTATGCCCAGTTCATGGACTGGTCGGATCCGCGCCAGGCCGGCGTCGATTTCACGGTCTTCCAGTGCATGGATGGGATCGTCAGCATTGTAGGAGGCCTCGGTGCGGGATGGCTCGCGGAGCGTCTCGGCTATGAGAGCCTGTTTGGTGGGGCTGCCGTGCTATGCATTGCCGCCATCATCCCGATCTTCCGGTTGCTGCGGAAAATTGGCTAAAGCGGCGCTGGCATCTTTGGCAGGGTCGTATATCCATGTGAGCAGGCAATGAAACCTGCATCCACGGACGCCCGCAATGCTCACCAAAGACGATCGCATCCTGATCCTTTCGCCGCATCTCGATGATGCGGTGCTCAGCTGCGGTGGCCTCATGGATAGCGCGGTGAGGGATGGCATCACCGTCGTCGCAGCGACGATCTTCACCGCAGATACCGATATCGGCGGTGAGCCGTCGCCGCTGGTTCGTGAACTCCACGAGTGGTGGGGTCTGGGTGCCAATCCATACGAGGTGCGCCGCGGGGAGGATATCGCCTCGATCAGCTATCTCGGCGCGGATCATATCCATGGCGGCCTGTCGGATTCGATCTATCGCCGTGGCCCGGATGGGACGTCCCTCTATGCGACGCGCCACGCGGTCTTTTCGCCTCCCGTCGCCGATGATCCCGCATGGGACGAGGTGCGGGCGCTTCTCGGGCAATGGCTTGCGGGGATAAAGCCGACCATCGTTCTCTGCCCGATGGCAGTCGGGCGGCACCTCGATCACGTCGTGACGACGGAGACATTCCGCGGCATTCACGACGCGTCGGATGCGGAAGTCTATCTCTACGAGGATATTCCCTATTCGGCCGGTTTCTTCCCGCCGAATTATCCGGACAACGTGCCTGCCGCATTGGAGCGGACGAAGTGGACGATCGACGGGCCTGTCGATATTGCCGTCGATTTCGAGCGAAAGTTTGCAGCAATCCTGAAATATGAATCCCAGATCGCCGAAATCTTCCCCGGCCTTGATGCGAGGGAAGAACTCCGGAAATATATGGGCGACGGCTCCGACTACAGGGAGCGGTACTGGCGCGTCAGGCGCTGAGCACTGTCCGAGGCGGCGTCAGGCCGCCGTTGGAGCGCGCGTCCTGTTTTCGGGTTCGCGCTGCCAGCGCGTCCATCAGCGCTGCCTTCACCTTGTCGAGATGATGCGGCTTGGTCACCACGTTGACCGCGCCCTCGAAGTCGGCGACCAGTTCCGGATTGCCGGTCATGAAGACGACTTCGATGCCGTATTGATCGATCAGCGTGCGGGCGATCTGCGGGCCGGTCGGCCCATCGGCGAGCTGAACATCGACGAGGGCGATATCGGCCCGCCGTGCCAGTGCTATGGCTTCGATTTCCGTTCTTGCGAGCCCTGCGACTTCAAAGCCGTTGTCGAGCACCATGCTTTCGAGATCCCAAGCGATGATGCCCTCGTCCTCAACTATCAGTACTTTCATATCACTTCCAACTGCTGCCCCTGCGAGCGGAATTAGAGATGAGGGCTGGAAGGTCAATAGCGCTGGTTAGGAGTTTGGTAACGAGGGCGTGATGAGCCGCCTCACGACGGCTGCAGTTTGAAATCGCTTCCCTCGGGCAACAGCTGCCCGCCATCGACGACGATGGTCGTGCCGGTGATGTAGCTCGCATCTTCGGATGCCAGGAACAGGAAGGCATTGGCGACATCGCGCGGGCTGCCGAGCCGGCCGAGCGGGATCGCATCCTCCATGTTCTTGATGAAGGCGGGGCCGCGGTGAAGCTGCATGGCCTCGGTCATGATGTTGCCGGGCTCGACGCCATTGACGGTGATGCCATAGGAGGAGAACTCGAGCGCCGCCGCGCGGATGAAGCCGTTGATCCCGGCCTTGGTCGCCGAGTAATGCCCATGACCCGGGCTCGTCACATGCGGGCCGGTGATCGACGAGGTGAAGAGAATGCGGCCATAACCCTGCTTCTTCATCGGATCGAGCGCTGCGCGTGCCGCATTGAAGGAGCCGCGCAGGTTGACCGCGATCACATTGTCCCAATCTTCGGGGCTGGTGTCCTCGATCAGTTGCCAGGGATAGACGCCGGCATTCTGGACGATGATATCGAGCCTGCCATAGGTCTCGACCGCGAAGGCGACGACAGCCTTCGCATCTTCCATCTTGGAAATGTCGGTCTTGAAGAAGGCGACGCCGAGGTCTGCGGCGGCCGCGCGGCCGCCTTCCTCTTCGTAGTCGGCGAGAACGATCGTCGCGCCTTCTTCCTGAAAGCGCTTGGCGGTTGCTTTGCCGATGCCGCGGGCAGCGCCGATGACGATTGCGATTTTTCCGTCCAGTCTTCCGGTCATGCGAGCCTCTGACGCAGTTTTTGCTTGAAGGTATCGAGAAGGACCGCCGCCAGCACCAGGAAGCCGTGGATCACCTGGGTGAAATTGGCAGGCAGGCCCATGAGATTGATCGCCGTATTGATCGACGACAGGAGAAGCACACCGGCATAGACGCCTGGAAGCGCGCCGACGCCGCCCTTCAGGCTGACGCCGCCGATGACGACGGCCGCGAAAGCATTGAAGAGCAGGCCGACGCCAAGATTGGCGGTCGCGCCCGAGGTGCGGATGGCAAGCAGCCAGCCGGCGAGCCCGGCGATCGCACCGGCCATTACGAAGGCGATGATCAGGTTGCGCTGCACCGGAATACCGGCGCGGAAGGTTGCCGTCTCGTTGCCGCCGATCATCGTCAGGTGCCGGCCGAACGGGGTTTTCGCCATCATCACCGAAAACACGATGAAGCAGGCGATTGCGATCCAGGCCGTCAGCGGCAGGCCGATGAGACGCTGGATGCCGAACCAGCGGATGGCGGGCGCCAGATCCTGCGCCGAGCGGCCGCCGGAGACGGCGAGCACGATGCCGCGCACCCAGATGTAGGAGGCGAGCGTGATGATGAAGGCATTCATCTTCACCTTGACGATCAGGAAGCCGTTGAGCAGTCCGATCAGCCCGCCGACGGCAAGCGCGATCAAAAGCGAGACTGGCACCATCAGCCATTCCGGGCTGAGCGTGAAGCCCATGCCGATACCGGCCGAGCAGAACAGGATGCCGACGGCCATCGCCGAAAGGGCGGCCACCGATTCCACCGAGAGGTCCATGTGACCGGCGATGATGACCAGCGCCAGGCCGATCGACATGACGCCGAGAACGCTGGAGGCCTCGATGATATTGGCGAAGATGCCGAGCTGGAAATAGTTCGGGACGAGCGCCGAGAAGACGGCGAGCACGAAGATGAGCATGAACCAGACGAGATTGTCGAGGACGAGCTCAAAGAATTGACGCGTGCGAGGTGTCATGCGGCCGATCCGGTTGTCCTTGAGGGAGCCCGGGCCTTGAAGCCCGGGCGCTGGAATGTCGCTCATTCGACTGATTTCACCTGAGCGGTCGGCGCTTTCTGGTTACCCCAGAAGGCCGGGTCGTCGACATTCTCCTTGGTGATCGCGGCACCGGGGATCTTGACGTTCGGACCCCATGCCTCCTTGGTGACGACGCCCTTCAGACCGAGCACGTCATATTCGCCGGGCTTGATCTCTTCCTTCTTGGCGATCTTGTCCATGAACATGGCGACGGCTGCAGCCTGGGCATAAAGCGGCTGCTCGACTTCGACATTCAGCCAGCCCTTGCGGATCAGGTCGAGACCGACAGGAGCGCCGTTCGAGCTCATCAGCATGACATCGCCGGGCTTCTTGCCGGCCGCTTCAAGCGAAGCGACGGCGGCGACCGAGAGATGCGCGGCATGGCTGAAGATCAGGTCGATATCAGGATTGGCGAGCATCTGGTCGGAAACGATCGTTCCGGCATTGCTGGCTTCCCACTGCATGGCAGGCACCGAGATGATCTTCACATTGGGGAAGGCCTTCATCTTCTCTTCGAAGCCCTTCTGGATGTCGAGCGTATAGGGATCGCCGGGGTCGCCCAGAACCTGGAGAACCTTGCCCTTCACATCGCCGTTCTTGGCCCTCAGGAGCTTTTCCGCCTGTTCGGCGGCGACGTAACCGATCTCTATCGTTCCGGCGACGGAGGTGAAATCGGACGGCGTCGAGGTGATCTGGCGGTCGAATTCGACGACCGGGATACCGGCCGCACGGGCGGCCTCGATCGAGGGCTTCAGCGCGTTGAAATCGACGGCGGCAAGGATGATCGCCGCGGGTTTCAGCGCGATGACGTCGTTCATCTGCGATTGCTGCGCATCCGTCTTGTTGTCGGCGTTCAGCGTCTTCATTTCATAGCCGGTCTGCTTGAGAAACATCTCGAGCGCGCTGACCGAGCCGGTCTGGAATTCGTCGAGCAGCGTCGGGACGAGGTAATAGACCGTTCCCTTCGACTGCGCGAAGGCAGTCGTCATCAATGACAGGCCGAGCGCCAGAACGGTCAGCGCGGCTAAGACTATTCGCTTCATGTCGTTCTCTCCTTTTGCGCCGGACCCTCAGTTTTTATGACCCCACCGGTCCGGCACCGGCGAGGTTTTGTCCGGTGATCATGCCGATCACCGCGTCTGCATTTGTCTTCGATGTCTCGACATCGCCCGCGACGACGCCCTGGCGGATCACCACGATCCGGTCGGCCACTTGGAAGGCCTGCTGCATGATGTGGGTGATGATGACGACGCCGATGCCCTGGTTGGCGACATGGCGGATCATCTCCAGGCCGCGCCGCGTCTGCTCGACGCCGAGTGCGGCAAAGGGTTCGTCGAGGAGCACGAGCTTGCCGCCCCAATGGACGAAGCGGTTGAGTTCGATCGCCTGGCGCTGGCCGCCCGAGAGATGCTCGACCTTGGTGCGCAGCGAGGGGATGCGCGTGCCGGCATTGGCGAGCGCATCGCCGACGACCTTTTCCATGGCGCGTTCGTCGAGGAAGGGGATGCCGAGCACCTTGCGGGTAATCTCGCGGCCCATGAAGAAATTTGCGACGACATCGACATTGGTGGCGAGCGACAGGTCCTGATAGACGGTCTCGACACCGGCTGCCTTGGCCTCGGCAGGGGTCTTTGCCACATAGTCACGGCCTTCGAAGATCATCCGTCCCGAGCTCGGCTCCAGGCCGCCGGAGATGATCTTGACCAGTGTCGACTTGCCCGCACCGTTATCGCCGAGCAGCGCCACAACCTCGCCCTTGCCGATCGAGAAGCTGACGCCCTTCAGCGCTTCGATGGCGCCGAAATTCTTGCGGATATTGTCGAGCACCAGCAGCGGTTCGCTCATGCGGCGATCCCTTTCTCGTCGGGGGTGGAAAACATCTGGCCGAAACGCGGCGAGAGCACGCTGGAAACCGCAAGGGCGGCGGCGCCGCGCAGCACCGAGTTCTGGCAGTCGCTCGCCATGACCAGCCGCGGATGGCTGCGTCCCTCGCGCACGGCAACGGAGTTCGGCAGGCCTACAGAAGCGACCAGCTTTTCGATGAGTTCCGGCGGCGCGAGCCCGCCGAGCACGATCGTCTGCGGATCGAGCAGGTTTTCGATAGTGCGGATGGCATTGTGGAAAATCGGGCGGATTTCCTCGGCCCACATCTGCTGCGACAGGCCACGGCGATTGAAGGCATCGAGCGAGAGATAGCGCTCCAGGCAGCCCCGGTTACCGCAGGGGCAGGGCTCGCCATCGGGAACAGCGGGGATATGGCCGATTTCACCGGCATTGCCCCAGCCGCCGCGCATCACCGCGCCGTCATGAACCATGGCACCGCCAAGACCGACGCCGAAATAGAGATAGTAGTAATTCGAGAGCTCAGCGCCCAGGCCGTAGAGCTGTTCGCCAAGGGCGGCACAGGCCATGTCGGTATCGATGAAGGCGGGCAGGCCGGAAGCCTCGCCGAGCCGCTCCTTGAGCGGCACATCCTTCCAGCCCGTCATCGTCGTCGGGCCGATGAAGCTCATGGATTCGACGCCGAACGGACCGGGCAGCGCCATGCCGGCGCTCAGGATCCGTTTCGTCTCGCCGGTACCGCGCAGTTCGGCAACGAGTTCGCCGATCAACCGGAAGGCGAGGTCGGGGGCGACGTTCGGGGCGGTGCGATGGGCATTCTGGACGATGTTGCCGCTGAGATCGACAAGTGCCGCATCGATGCCGAGCGGCGTCAGATGGATGCCGGCGACATAGCCGCCTTCAGGATTGATTCTGAGCACCGACGGGGGAATGCCGCGGCCTTTCGGCTCTTCGCGGACGGAGAGGATGTAGCCCTGTTCTTCGAGTTCGCGGACGATGGTGGAGACGGTCTGCACCGTCAGGCTGACGCGCTTGGCAATTTCCGCGCGTGTCACCGGGCCGTTCAGCCGGATCGCTTCGAGAACGATACGCCGGTTGTACGGACGGCCTGATTCCTGATTGGTACCGCGTAACGTCATGTCACTGCCCCCAAGAACACGATCAGCTTCGCACCGAGTTTTTATTTAGTCAAACGGTTTTCAGAAATAATACTGACGGTTGCTCAAGGTTGGTCCTGCGCCGTCAGGCGCCGATGCGATTGATGGAATTTGATCAAGAATTATCCCGCCAAGTCAGGCGCTCTCGCTTAGTTTCCGATCAAACGCCATGAATTTCGGGAGGATGGGATGAGCAACTGGATCAAGGCCTGCGAGATCGATGATGTCGAGAATGAGGATGTGATCCGTTTTGATCACGCCGGCCGGACATTCGCGGTCTATCGCAGCCCCGATGACAAGTTCTTTGCGACTGACGGCATGTGCACGCATGAGAAGGTGCACTTGGCCGACGGGCTGGTCATGGACAACATCGTCGAATGTCCGAAACATAACGGCCGCTTCGACTATCGCACCGGCGAGGCCCGTGGCGCGCCCGTCTGCGTCAACCTCAGGACCTATCCCGTGAAGGTCGAGGATGGCGCGGTCTATCTCGGTCTGGAGTGATGCCGATGGCCGATTTCGTCATCATCGGGGCCGGGCAGTGTGGCGCGCGGGCGGCCATGGCGCTGCGCGAGCAGGGCTTTGATGGAAGCATCACGCTTGTCGGCGAAGAGCCGCATCTGCCCTACGAGCGCCCGCCGCTTTCCAAGCAGCATATGCTGGTGTCAGAGGGCGCATTGCCCCCCTTCATTGCCGATGGCGCTGCCTTTGCCGAACGGAGGATAACAGTTGTCACCGATGATGCGGCGGCTGAGATCGATCGCGACAGCGGGACGGTCCGTTTGGCGAGCGGCCACACGCTCGCCTATGACAAATTGCTGCTCGCAACCGGTGCCGCACCCCGGCGGCTGCCGGCTGCCGAAGGTCTGGAACATGTCTTCTATCTCCGCACCCATGACGAAGCGGCGCGTCTTTCCAGGCGACTGTCGCTAGGCAGCCATCTTGCCATTATCGGCGCCGGTTTCATCGGCCTCGAACTTGCGGCTTCGGCACGCAAGCGCGGCCTCGAGGTGACTGTCATCGAAGCGCTGCCGCGCATCCTGATGCGCGCCGTGCCGGAGGCAATTGCCGAAAAAGTCCAGGCGCTGCATGAGGCTAACGGTATCAGCATCCTTAGTGGATCCGGGATCGAGCGCCTTACAGGCAGTAGCGACGGCGTCAGCCTGACATTGACTAACGGGGCGGTGGTGAACGCCGATATGCTCGTCGTCGGTATCGGCGCCCAGCCGCGCGTCGAGCTCGCGGCGCAGGCAGGGCTCACGATCGAAAACGGCATTGCCGTCGATCAAAGTTTGCAGACCTCTGATCCTACGATCTTCGCTGCCGGCGACTGCTGCTCCTTTCCCTATGACGGGCGGCGCGTCCGGCTCGAAGCCTGGCGTAACGCGCAGGATCAGGGCGCCCATGCCGCGGCCAGCATGCTCGGCGACGCCGGGCCCTATGAAGCCGTGCCATGGTTCTGGTCGGATCAGTTCGACTGGACGCTGCAGATCGCGGGGCTTGCGGACAGGGCAGTGTCAGCAGTGCGCCGCGATATCGGCGACGACGCCTTCATCCTCTTCCATCTTGCCGAAAACGGCCGTCTCGTCTCGGCGAGCGGCTGGGGTCCGGGCAACAGGATCGCTAGGGACATCCGGCTCGCCGAGATGCTGATCGCCAAACATGCGGCACCAAATGCGAGCGAACTGACTTCGCCTGCAGTGAACTTGAAATCCCTGCTGCCACGCGGCTAGGGTTGGATCTGCGAAATTCTGGGAGGAAATTCAATGGCAGAGGTCAGGATCGGTATTATCGGCACAGGCGTGATGGGCAGCGACCATGCCGCAATCCTTGCCGAGGGTGTCGCCAATGCAAGGCTCGTCGCGGTGCAGGACTTCAGCCGCGAGCGGGCGATTTCCGTCGCCGGGCAGCTCGGCGTCCGCGTCATTGCCGAAGCCGATGCGCTGATTGGCGACCCCGAGATCGACGCCGTCATGGTCTGCTCGCCGGACGAGACGCATGCGGCGCTGGCGCTGAAGGCGATTGCTGCGGGCAAGCCGGTTCTCGTCGAAAAGCCGCTGGCTTCAAGCCTTCCGGAAGCCGAAGAGATCATCCGCGCCGAGGAGAAAGCCGGCCGCCGCCTGGTGCAGGTCGGCTTCATGCGCCGCTTCGACCCTGGTTATCGCGAGATGAAGCAGGCGCTGAACACGGGCGAGTTCGGCCGCGCCCTGTTTCTCCATTGCATCCATCGCAACGCGGTTGCGCCCGACTACCTGACCTCGGATCTCGTCATCGCAAATTCCGCCGGGCACGAATTCGACATCACCCGTTTCCTGCTCGACGAGGAAATCGTCTCGGCCTTCGTTGCCAGCCCTCCGGCGACGCGCAATGCGCCGAACCGCCAGCCGCAATTCATCTTGCTGCAGACCGCATCTGGCGTCGTCGTCGACATCGAGGTCTTCACGGATGCGCAATATGGCTACGATGTTCGCGCCGAGCTCGTCTGCGAGGACGGGACGGTGGCGCTCGATCCGTCGCCCCATACGTCTTTGCGCGTGAAAGGCAATGATGGCTTCCGCACGCCGGCTGACTGGCGCCCGCGCTTCCGCCAGGCCTATCGGGCGCAGCTTGAGGCGTGGACGGCTGGTATCCTGAGCGGAACGCCGACCGGGGCTAGCGCCTTTGATGGCTTCATGGCGATGCAGGTCACCAAGGCCTGCCTGCAGGCCTGGAAATCCGGCGAGCGGGTTGCCGTGGCTCAGCACGAAAAACCCGCGCTCTACCGCGTTTGATCTGCTGCTCCTTTAGAGCCGCGACCAGAGCGCCCTGATCTCGTCTTTCAGGAACAGGGCTTCCTGCCAGCGATCGGTGCTGTCTTCGCCATCGCGCCCGGTGATCGCATAGGGTTTCGGGCCGAGCTCGCAGGTGAAGGCCAGCACATCATCCGGCCCGGCACGTCCCTTCCAGCTGCGGAAGCCATAGTCCCACCAGGTCATGAAGAGATCGAGCCAGGGCTTGTGATGCGGGAAGGAGATCTCGATCTGCACCTGCTCGCGCGAGGCGACGCGGCCGTGGAAGGCCCAGGAACTGTCGAGAATGCGGTTGATCAGCGCGTGGTTCTCATCGGAAACAGGCCAGGCGAATTCGCGGCCGACTAGGAAATGCGAGAGATCGCCGAGCAGCTTCAGATCCGGCAGGCGGTCCATCAGGTCGAGGGTGAAGAAGAGATCGGTCGTCATCCGGTCGCGATGTGTCTCGATGAAGACGGGGATGCGCGCCTCTTCGGCCAGACGATGCCAGCCTTCGAGCAGCGGCAGGCAATCCTCGATCTGGCGCAACCGGACATCCGGCTGCAGGCAGAGATGGGCAACACCGAACTCCGCCGCATTCTCCAGCGCCGGCTTCAAGTCGTCGACGGTCTTCGGAAAACACTGTCCCTCCGCCTTCAGCCCATGCTCTTCCAACAGGTCGGCGAGGTTTTCCACATAGTCGCGATCGTACCAGTGGGCGCTGACGCCATCGAAGCCCGCCTCCGCGATCAGGCGGATATTTTCCTCCAGCGATCGCTCCGGTTTTCTCGCGCTTCGAAGCTCCATCGCCCAGAGCGACTGGAAGACATTGAGGGTCTGCATGGCTTACCTCCCGGGTCCTTTGGTTAGAGATTCTGCGCGCTGACGGTCATGAACCGCACGGGATCGGTGATGACCTCGGTGCGGATGATATCGAGCTTGCGCAGGATGAGATCGACGGAGCGGCGCGCCTGCACTTCGGGCGCCTGGTCGAGACAGATGTCGAGAAGACCGTTTTCGAGATAGCGCTTCTTCTTTTCGGTCAGTTCGTGGCCGACCCAGAAGATATCCCGCTGCTTGGCCCATTGTTGCAGGACGATCGCCACGCCCTCGTCACCGCCGCCGGCCGAATAGACGCCGATGATCTCGGGGTCGCGCCGGAGCGCCTCTCCCAACAACTCGGCGCATTGCAGGTCGTCGTCACGGCCCATCATCACCAGCGAGAGCGCGTGGCCTTCAGCCCCGCGCTCGGCCATATAGTCGGAAAACCCCTGGATGCGCTGGCGGTGGTTCGAATAGGCGCCGCTATGACAGATGGCAGCGAAATGACCGGGACGTGCCGCCAGCATGCCGGACATGTAGTAGGCGGCACTGCGGCCCGCCGCATAATTGTCGATGCCGAGATAGGGGACTTCCGCGTCGTCGCAGCGGGTGACGACCTGCGCGACCTCGACGCCTGAGGCGCGCACCTGACGCAGCGCCTCGATCACCTTCGGATGGTCCTGCGAACAGATGATTAGCCCGGAACGGCGAAAGCTAGGATTGGCGATGTGATGCGCCATGCCGATCGGATCGCTTTCCTTGATGAAGGTACGGTGCAGCATGACGGCGCGGTCGAGCGAGGCGGATATGCGCTCGAAAGCCTGGTTCAGCCGGGCAAAGAACGAGGTCTCCGGCCGCACAAGGATGACCTCGATGCGGATCGCGCCACGATGGGTCTCGGTCGAACGCTCGCCATAGCCGAGCTTCTTGGCGGCGCGGATGACCTTCTCGGCGGTCTTTTCGGTGACGCCGCCGCGGCCGTTGATGACCCGCTCGACGGTGGCGATCCCCAGTCGTGCCTCCCGGGCGACATCCTGCAGCGTCGTCTTTTTCATCAAAACCTCCCCCAAACTCGCCTGGACAGTCAAGCATTCCAGCCTCTCGGGCGAAATACCGCAATTGATCAAAACACATCAAAACAGCGATGGGAATTGGCCCTGCGGCTGCGGTAATTTTTGCCTCACGAGTTGGAGGATTTCAGATGGACGACACACTATACGGCAAACGCAACAAACGCGGCGACTGGGCGCCGTTCAAGCTCATCCAGTATCCGCCTGTGTTCATCTGGCCGGTCCAGCCGCTGCGTTTCCTGAAATGGCTGTTTGGCTATCCGGGCTATCTGATGCCCTGGAACGTCCTTTACGCGGTGATCGGCACCCTGCTCTGGCTCTACGCCACGCCGTCGCTGGAGACGGCAAAGACCTTCTCGATCGGCTGGATCGCCTATCTGCTCATCCGCAATGCGGCGATCGTGCTGGTCTTCTTCGGCGCCTTCCATCTGCGCCTCTACATGCAGAAGAAGCAGGGCACGAGCTTTAAGTTCAACGCCAAATGGCCCTCTGTCGGCAACGACGCCTTCCTTTTCGGCAACCAGACGGTCGACAATGTCATCTGGACCTTTGCCAGCGCGGTGCCGATCTGGACGGCATTCGAGGTGCTGACGCTCTGGGCTTTCGCCAACGGCATCATTCCCTATGTGTCCTTCGCCGAGCACCCGGTCTATTGCGCCGTCGTGATGTTCTTTATTCCGACCTTCCGCGACCTGCATTTCTATCTGGTGCATCGCCTCATCCACTGGCCGCCGCTGTATCATGCCGTCCACAAGCTGCATCATAACAACGTCAATCCCGGCCCCTGGTCCGGTCTTGCCATGCACCCGATCGAGCACCTCCTCTATTTCTCCGGTGTGCTGATCCACTGGATCGTGCCGTCCAATCCTGTCCATGCGATCTTCCACCTGGCGCATGCAGGCCTTGCCCCGGCACCGGGCCATGCCGGCTTCGACAAGATCGTCGTCGGCGAGGAGAGCGCCATTGATACGCACAGCTACGACCACTATCTCCATCACAAGTATTTCGAGTGCAATTACGCCGATGGCGTCATCCCGCTCGACAAGTGGTTCGGCACTTTCCACGACGGTTCGCCCGAGGCCCAGGAGCGCATGGACAAGCGCTTCATGGAGCAGGCAAGGCGCCGCGCCGAAAAGAAGGCGCGCGGCGAGCAGCAGGCAAGCTGACTGATTTCCCAAGCGAGCGACCGAGAAAGGCCCGGCTGCAGAGCCGGGCCCTTTGCTATGCGGATGCCCTGCAAATGAGGCGTTTTCATCAAATTATCGGCGGACCGCACGGCCTTCCCCGGCTAACGTTTTCCTGCGGCCGCCTGGCGCCGCCTTATCTCTGGGAGGAGAGAACATGCTGAAATTGCTGACCGCCAGCGCCGTTGCGCTGGTGCTTGCGTCGCAGGCGCACGCTGCCGACCGTATCGGTGTTTCGATGGGCACGCTGTCCAACAACTTTCAGACGCTCATCGTCAACGGCATGGAAGACTACGCCAAGTCGATCGGGGTAGAGTTGCAGATCGAAGACGCGACGACCGACGTCAACAAGCAGCTCGATCAGGTGAAGAATTTTGCGGCCGGCGGCGTCTCCGCCATCATCGTTGACCCCGTCGATTCCGATGGCACGCCCGCTCTCAGCAAGGTTGCCGAAGATGCCGGCATCCCGCTCATCTATGTCAATGTCCAGCCGACCGACCTCAACACGCTCGGCAAGCAGCAGGCCTTCGTCGGCTCCAACGAAACTGAATCCGGCACGTTGCAGACCAAGGAAGTCTGTCGCATGCTCGGCGGCAAGGGCAATGTCGTCATCATGATCGGCGACCTCACCAGCCAGGCGGCGCGCCAGCGCACGCAGGACGTTCACGATGTCGTCAAGACGCCTGAATGCAGCGGCATCAAGGTCGCCCAGGAGCAGGTCGGCAACTGGAGCCGCGTCAACGGCGCCGATCTGGTTTCCAACTGGCTGACATCGGGCGTCGAATTCGATGCCATCATCGCCAATAATGACGAAATGGCGCTCGGCGCGATTTCGGCGCTGAAGGCCGCCGGCGCCTCGACCGACAAGATCATCGTCTCAGGCATCGACGCGACGCCCGAGGCGCTGCAGGCGATGAAGACAGGCGATCTCAAGGTCACCGTGTTTCAGGATGCCAAGGGCCAGGGCAAGGGATCGATCGATGCCGCGATGAAGGCGATCAAGGGCGAGAAGCTCGACCGAGAGGTCTGGATCCCCTTCCAGCTCGTCACCCAGAAGAACATGGCGGATTTCGAACACCTGAACTAAGGCGCCGCCTGCCTCACGGGCGGCGTCAGGACGGCCACGATGCGCTCAGGCCATCGTGGCCATTCGCATGTCAGGCGGCGGGCAGGGGCTCGCTGATGACGACGAAATTGGCGCAGCTATGCTCGACATTGGCAATGCGGATGCGCAATTCGCGCCGCGAGGTCAGCAGAAACAGGAAGACCTTCTTGGCCCGCTGCGCTCTGCGCAGCACTTCCTCGCCGCCGAAAAGCAGGCCATCGCGCTCTCCGAGCTCGAAGGCGACATGCTCACTATAGTTCTCGTCCGTGATGGTGATTGTTCCGAGACCCGACAGCATGTGAGCATTCCTCATGATGGGAATGACTTTTGTCGAAGTCCTAAATTAGTGCAACACGGTGTTCCGGTTTTCCACGAGATGTTGGAAAGCGTACCGGCGATCATAGAAAAGGGCACGCTGAATGAAGGCGTGTCCTTACATTGGGGAGATGGGTGGCGCCTAGAACTTGACGCCGACGCCGATCATGATGGTGTTCTGGTTCAGGTCGAAATCGCCGCCAGCCGCGCCGAAATTGCCGCTGCCGTAATCGGTGTAGCGATATTCGCCGCGGGCAAAGATATTCTGGGTGAAGGCGTAATCGATGCCGGCGCCGATGGTCCAGCCGTTCAGCGTATCCGATTCGTCTGGCCCGACATCCGGATTGGCCTCGGCGCGGGCGATTGCCCAGCCGGCCGTGCCGTAGATCAGCGCATTGTCGAAGGCATAGCCGACGCGGGCGCGAACCGAGCCCTGCCAGGTCGTCTCGACCGAGCCAAAGGCTACATCCTCTTTGTTCCAGTTGTGCAGGACGTCACCTTCGACACCGACAACCCAGTTGTTGTCGAACTGATAGTTATAGCCGCCGAAGACGCCGAGAATGCCGCCATTGGCATCGACATCCGACGTACCGGAAGGATCGAAGGTGTTCCAGCTATAGCCACCCTCGGCGCCGATATAGGGGCCGGACCAGGTGAAGACAGGTGTTATCGCTTCGGGCTCGACAGGGGCGGGCGGCGGCGTCAGGTCCGCGGCCTGAGCGGAAATGCCGGCAAGTGAGGCAGCCAGCGCGGTGAGAATAACGAATTTCATATTCGGTCTCCCTAATGCTTAGGGGTCAAGTAGGGTGCCTGATCCAAAAGTCTCTAATTAATTTTGTAGCTGAGACCCCGGAATACAAGACCGGCGAAGGCCTGCGACAGATGCGCCATTGACTTCAGGCCGGGAAAACGACAGGTTCCGCCCATTCCGAGGGGAGCATCTGACGATGCTGAGATGGCGGTGAGCCGGACCCTTGAACCTGATCCGGGTCATGCCGGCGTAGGAACGGAACAAGATGCCGGCGGCATCTCCCCTTCTTCTTCGCTTTGCCTGGATCTCCAATTCTGTCTGGAGATCGCTTCGCCATGTCTGTCTTTCCGTTCCCGCATCCGGCCCGCGCGAAGGCCTAGCGATGCGTCCGCTCAACGCCCTCGGCGGCGTGGCCCTGCTGATCGCTCTCTGGCAGGCGGTCATCTGGATCTTCGCGCCCGCGCATTTCATTCTGCCGTCGCCTGCCGACGTCGTCGCCGTCTTCGGCAGGCAGCCGCTCTTCCTGCTTGAGCAGAGCCTGACGACGGCGCTCGAAATCGTCCTCGGCCTGCTCTGCGGCGCCATATCGGGCGCGGCCGTCGCCTTCGCGCTCGCCGCCTTTCCGGCGGCCGCCACGCTCGTCTGGCCGATGGTACTGATCCTGCAGGCTTTCCCGGTCTTCGTGCTGGCGCCGATCCTGGTTATCTGGCTGGGTTTCGGCATTGCCTCGAAGATCGCCATGGCGACGATCATCATCTTCTTTCCCGTGGCCTCCGCCTTTGCCGACGGGCTGCGCCGCACCGAGCGGGATATTCTCGATGCGGTATCGCTGACAGAGGCCAGCCATTGGCAGACGCTGATGCGGATCCGCCTGCCGCTCGCCCTGCCGTCCCTCGTCTCCGGCCTCAGGATCGCTGCACCCCTCGCGCCACTCGGCGCCGTGATCGGCGAATGGGTCGGCGCGTCCTCCGGCCTCGGCTTCGTCATGGTCCAGGCCAATGCCCGCATGCAGACGGACATGGTCTTTGCCGCCATGGCCGTGCTCGCCGCCATGACCGTCATCTGCCGCGTCGCCGTCGACAGGCTCACCTCCGGCTGGACCCCATGGGCCACCACGAACTGACTTCTTCTTCCCGCAAAATCATGGAGCAAACATGCTGCGTCTGATATCCGCCACTCTCCTTGCGATCGCGACCCTCGCGTCGCCCTCCTTCGCCAACGACAAGCTGACCGTCATGCTCGAATGGTTCGTCAATCCGGACCATGCGCCGATGGTGATCGCTCAAGAGAAGGGCCTGTTCGCCGCCGCCGGTCTCGACGTCACCCTCATTCCGCCCGCCGATCCCTCCGCGGTGCCGCGTCTCATCGCTGCCAAGCAGGCCGATATCGGCATCCACTACCAGCCCAATCTCTATCTCGATCATGAAGCCGGATTGCCGATCGTCCGCATCGGCACGCTGGTCGAAACGCCGCTGAATACGGTGACCGTGCTGGCCGACGGGCCGATCAAGAGCCTCGCCGATCTGAAGGGCAAGAAGGTCGGTTTCTCCGTCACCGGTTTCGAGGATGCGATGCTGAAGCGGATGCTCGCAAATGCCGGTCTCAAGAAGGACGATGTCGAGCTCGTCAACGTCAACTTCTCGCTCTCGCCGTCGCTGATCGCGGGCAAGGTCGATGCGACCGTCGGCGGCTTCCGCAATTTCGAGCTGACGCAGATGAAGCTCGAGGGTCACGAGGGCAAGGCCTTCTATCCGGAAGAAAACGGCGTGCCGCCCTATGACGAACTGATCTTCATTGCCCATCGTGATTCGGCCGCCGATTCGCGTCTGCCGCGCTTCCTCGGTGCGATCGAGCAGGCCTCCGTCTTCATCACCAACCACCCCGATGACGCCTGGCAGATGTTCATCAAGGCCTATCCCGATCTCAATGACGAGCTGAACCGCAAGGCTTTTTTCGACACGCTGCCGCGCTTCGCCAAGCGCCCCGCCGCTCTCGATACCAGCCGCTACGAGCGTTTCGGCGCCTTCATGCAACAGATGGGACTGGTCAAGACGGCACCCAAGGTCGAGGACCTCGCCGTCGAGATAAAGTAGCCTGTGGCGCGTCTGCCACGGCCCTTTGCAAAGCCCCCGGCCGTTAACCGAATGTACCGGCCGGGAGCCCCGCGTTAACTATTTGTTAACCACGAAGCAGCTACACCGAAGCAATCAAAAATTAACCAAGATTGCTAATGTGTTAACCGACGCACGCTCCATCCGTATCAAAGGCCGTTCGTTCCTGGCGGTCGTTTTGACGCCCGATCTGCCCTTCGAGGAGTGGCTGGTTCGGCTCGACGATCTGGCCTCGCGCTCGGCAGGATTCTTCCTGGGGCGTCCCGTGGTTCTCGACGTTTCGGATCTGCAGGCGGACCGGGCGCTGCTGAAATCGATGATTGCGGCTCTCGCCGAGCGCAATGTTCGGATCATGGGGATCGAAGGCGCGCGTCCCTCGCAGCTTGACGCGACGATGCCTCCGGGCATGACGGGTGGGCGCCCGGCGCCGGATGTCGAGGTGACGGAAACGGCGCCTGCGCCTGTGAAGGGCGCTACACCGAAGGCTGAAGAGCCGGTGCAGGTCGTGGCGCCGCAGGTGATCACCCGCGCACCGCTCTCCTCGATGGTCCTGCACGAGCCGGTGCGCTCCGGCCAGTCGATCATCTTCCCGGAAGGCGATGTGACGATCATCGGTTCGGTCGCCTCGGGCGCCGAAGTCATCGCCGGCGGTTCCATTCATATTTACGGCGCGCTGCGCGGCCGGGCGCTTGCGGGCTCCGTCGGCAATGCATCGGCGCGCATATTCTGCCGCAAGCTCGAAGCCGAGCTTCTGGCGATCGACGGCATTTACAAGACCGCGGACGATCTGCCCGCGGACCTGCGCGGCCACTCCGCGCAGCTTTGGCTCGAAAACGACGCGATCATGGCATCGCGGCTCATTTAACAGACGAATTGGTTCAGGAGCAGGAGAGGGGATATGGGTAAGGTCATAGTTGTTACCTCGGGTAAGGGTGGCGTTGGCAAGACGACCTCCACCGCGGCACTCGGCGCAGCACTCGCGCAGCGCAACGAGAAGGTCGTCGTCGTCGATTTCGACGTCGGTCTGCGCAATCTCGATCTGGTCATGGGCGCCGAGCGCCGGGTCGTCTACGATCTGGTCAACGTCATCCAGGGTGATGCCAAGCTGCCGCAGGCGCTGATCCGCGACAAGCGGCTCGAGACGCTGTTCCTGCTGCCGGCCTCCCAGACCCGCGACAAGGACTGCCTGACCGAAGAGGGCGTCGAGCAGGTCATCAACGACCTGAAGCGTCACTTCGACTGGATCATCTGCGACAGTCCCGCCGGTATCGAACGCGGCGCGACGCTCGCCATGCGCCATGCCGATATCGCCGTTGTCGTCACCAACCCGGAAGTTTCCTCGGTTCGCGACTCCGACCGCATCATCGGTCTGCTCGACGCCAAGACGGCCAAGGCCGAGAATGGTGAACGTATCGAGAAGCATCTGCTGCTGACGCGCTACGACATCACCCGCGCCGAGCGCGGCGACATGCTGAAGGTCGATGACGTGCTCGAGATCCTGTCGATCCCGCTGCTCGGCATCATTCCGGAAAGCATGGACGTGCTGCGCGCCTCCAATATCGGCGCTCCCGTTACGCTCGCCGACCAGAACACGGCACCTGCCAGGGCCTATTTCGAGGCCGCACGGCGCATTGCCGGCGAGGCGCTTCCGGTCACCATCCCCGGCGAGAAGCGCGGCTTCTTCGGCAAGATCTTCGGCCGGAGGGCAGCATGAACGTGTTCAACTTCTTCCAGAAGAAAAAGTCGGCTCCGGTCGCGCGTGAGCGCCTGCAGGTGCTGCTGGCCCATGAGCGCGTCACCCCCGGCGCCGATCTCGTCACCGTGCTGCGCGAGGAAATTCTCGCCGTCATCGCCAAGCATGTGGAGATCGATGGCGACCGGCTGCAGATCAAGATCGACCGTGGCGAGCATGTCTCGGTGCTCGAAATCGACGTAGAAATCCCGGCCAAGGCGGCGCGAGCCGCTTAAAGACGGATCGATCGAACGGAATGAAAGGCGGCCTTGGCCGCCTTTTGCGCTTCAGGCTGCCGGGCAGGGTGGTCTAGGCTCCTCCGTGGGACTGCAGGCTTGCTGCCGAAGCGCATATCTGGTTCGTACAGGTCGGCATCAGGGCAGTGAATTCAAAAAGCTCTGAAAAAACAGCCTGCTACGAGAAACTTCGGAATTTTCTCCATTGCGCTGTTGACTGTTTGGGAGGGATGGCCGTATAAGCCGCGTCACTGAACGAGGGCGGCGGCGCTGCTGGCGACGAAGAGCTTCGTTCTAGAGAAAATCAAGCGGATTGGCTGTTTTGCTGGTTTGAGCTTCGAGCGGAAGTTTGGAGCGATTGATTTTGTGACGGCTGGTGTCGTCAGTTATTTGACAATTGAAGATGAGAAGAAAGAGAAACGTGGGCGG
>NZ_JBMDIL010000020.1:0-129543 GCF_057808655.1 Rhizobium sp. FG96
AATAGACGCGGCCGATCTTGCCTTCCTTGCGGATCTCGATCTTCGAGACGATCGGATGGATCGAGGAGGTCGAGTGGTTGATGTAGGAGATCGACCCCGTCGGCGGCACGGCCTGAAGGTTCTGATTGTAGAGCCCACCGGCCATGACGGCGGCCTTCAGCGCGCTCCAGTCTTCCTGCGTCGGAATGTGAATTCCAGCCTTCTCAAATAGCTCTGCAACTTTTTCCGTCACAGGGTTCCACGCGCGGTCAGTGTATTTGTCGAAATACTCACCCGAGGCATATGTCGAGTTTTGGAAGCCCTTAAAGCTTCGACCCTTCTCGACGGCAAGGCGGTTGGACGCCTTCAGCGCATGATAGGTCACCGTGTAAAAGTAGATGTTGGTAAAATCGATCCCTTCTTCAGAGCCATAGAAGATGCGCTCGCGTGCGAGATAGCCATGCAGGTTCATCTGACCGAGCCCGATGGCGTGGCTGTCGTCATTACCCTTGGCGACGGATGGCACCGACATGATGTTGCTCATTTCGGAGACAGCCGTCAGCGCCCTGATCGACGTTTCGATCGTCTTGCCGAAATCGGCACTATCCATCGCGGCGGCAATGTTCAGGGAGCCAAGATTGCAGGAAATGTCCTTGCCCATCTGAGCGTAGGACAGATCATCGTTGAACTTGCTCGGCTCACTCACCTGCAGGATTTCGGAGCAGAGATTGCTCATCGAGATACGGCCGGCAATAGGATTGGCGCGGTTCACCGTGTCCTCAAACATGATGTAGGGATAGCCGCTCTCGAACTGGATTTCGGCAATCACCTGGAAGAAGTCGCGCGCCTTGATCTTCTTCTTGGCGATACGGGCATCCTCGACCATCTCGCGATATTTCTCCGTCACGGAGATCTCGGTAAAGGCCACGCCATAGACGCGCTCCACGTCATGGGGCGAGAAGAGGTACATATCCTCGTTGTTTTTCGCGAGTTCGAAGGTAATGTCGGGGATGACGACACCCAGCGACAGCGTCTTGATGCGGATCTTCTCGTCGGCATTCTCGCGCTTGGTGTCGAGGAAGCGCATGATGTCGGGGTGATGGGCGTTCAGATAGACGGCACCCGCACCCTGGCGCGCTCCGAGCTGGTTGGCATAGGAGAAGGCGTCTTCCAGAAGCTTCATCACCGGAATGACGCCGGAGGACTGGTTCTCGATCTGCTTGATCGGTGCGCCCATCTCACGCAGATTGGTGAGCGAAAGCGCAACACCGCCGCCGCGCTTGGAGAGCTGAAGCGCCGAATTGATCGAGCGGCCGATGCTTTCCATATTGTCTTCGACACGCAGCAGGAAGCAGGAGACGAGTTCGCCTCGCTGTTGCTTGCCGGCATTCAGGAAGGTCGGCGTTGCCGGCTGGAAGCGGCCGGAAATGATCTCGTCCATGAGATCACGGGCAAGCTGCTCGTTGCCGCGGGCAAGCGTCAGCGCCACCATGCAGACGCGGTCCTCATAGCGCTCCAGGTAGCGCTTTCCGTCGAACGTCTTCAGCGTATAGGACGTGTAATATTTGAACGCACCGAGGAACGTCGGGAAGCGGAACTTCCGTGAATAGGCTTCATCGAACAAATCGCGCACGAAGTTGAACGAATACTGGTCCAGAACCTCGCGCTCGTAATAGCCCTCGGTCACAAGGTAATCTAGCTTTTCCCGCAGGTTATGGAAAAAGACCGTGTTCTGGTTGACGTGCTGCAGAAAATACTGCTTGGCCGCCTGCCGGTCCTTGTCGAGCTGGATACGGCCGTCCTCGTCATAGAGGTTCAACATGGCGTTGAGGGCGTGGTAATCCAGCGCAGGTGCAGTGGCCTTGGCTGGCCGCTCGAGTTCTAGTGTTTCCAAAATCGTTCCAGTCCCTGTCTAACGGCGGTCACGTCTTCTTGCGTTCCGAGAAGCTCGAACCGGTAGAGAAGCGGCACGCCACATTTGTCGGCGATGATCTTGCCGGCGCGCCCATAGGCCGCGCCGAAATTGGTATTGCCAGCGGCAATCACGCCGCGGATCAGGCTTCGATTGTCCGGATTGTTGAGAAAGCGGATGACCGGTTTTGGCACCGCGCCCTTGTCCCCGCCGCCGCCATAGGTGGGCGTCACCAGCACGAACGGGGCCTCAACCACGGGCGGCTCCTCGGCTACATCGATCGGAAGGCGCAGTGCATCGCAGCCGAGCTTTTCGACGAAGCGGCGAGTATTCTCCGAGGTGCTGGAGAAATAGACGAGACCGCCCACGGGTCCTGAACTCAGGCGAGCGCGCTGATCATATCGGGACGGAAACCCGCCCAATGCTGCTCACCGGCGATGACAACGGGCACCTGCCGATATCCGAGTTCTGACACCAGTGCGAAAGCCTGCGCGTCTTCGGAAACGTCGACGACGGTGTAATCAATCCCCTGCCGGTCAAGGGCGCGGGTGGTGGCGGTGCATTGAACGCAGGCTGGCTTGGAATAGACAGTGATCGACATGGCTTCCTCGTGATGCTGGACGCAGAAAGATATGTCCGGCCTGGCATCAGACCGGAGCGAAACAGGGCTTTGATCGACATGGACGTCGAAAATGGACGCAGCCGAAACGACTACGGATCAGCGATGATCTGGAATTGTGAACTCATGGCCTTCACCCCGAAGCAGACAGATAGCGGGGCAACAAGGACGGCAAGCGACCGGCTTTATCCGGACGCAACATACCGCACCCTGCCGGACACCCCGCCGGCGGACGTATCGATCAAGGCAGGTCTCCTGGCTCACGGGTCACCGCACCTTTTCCGCCTTCCCGGGAATTCCCAGTGGCATGATGAAAAAGGCACTCGCCGTTCACAGTTGCGGGGGCAGCCTCGGCTTCACGGACATCATGTCCACTACCGAATTCCCGTCTTAGCCCCTGATCCGGTTTCGAATCAAAGGGAACCTCGAACACTACATATGGTAGACGAGGTTAAATCTGCGTCAACGGATATGATGCGCCTGTGCCAAATTCACGGGGGATAACTGGCTCCCGACCGCAGATCGTCAGTCCTTCCTGGTCAGAAGCGACTTGTCAAAGTCCACGCTGGTATCCGTCCCCTTTGCCGAAGGGTACGAGAACCGGCCGAACTCGATGTAACCTTGACTTCGCCAGAAGCTGAGGGTGTCAGGTGTTTGCGCATCGGCATGCAGATAGGATGTGACATACCCAAGATCGCGCGCCTTCTCTTCCAGGGCAGAAGCGATCGCACGGCCCAGGCCTTTCCGCCGCAAGTCGGGTTCAAGATAGACCCGGACGATCTGGCACACGCTGGCGGCGTCCCGATATCGATCTTGCAGCCGGATCGCCAGGGCAGGCTTGTTTTGAAGACCGTAGAGGCCTCCGGCGGCGACAATGCGCTGTTCTTCGTCGCGCACGACCAGGAAGGCGCCGCGTTTTCCTTTCGAGAACCAGCTCTCCGGGGATGTGTCCGAGAGCGAATCCAGATCCGTGTGCCATGCCGGCGTATAGTCGATCTTGTAAAAATCCTTGATGATCCGCAGGCAGAACGCGCGGGCCTCAGTCCGCGTAGCCAATGGAGCGTCATCACTGAGCCAGAGCAGCGAAGTGTATGTCATCATAGAGGCCGCTCCGATGGCAGGGCTGTCGGTTTGGAGGAAGCCTCCTCATGCTAATGAAGACGCTGGCGCCAGGCTAGTGGAGCTTTGCCGCCTTCTGTGAGGAAGAGGCGAAGATGTCCAGGCGCGCGCGGGAGAGCATTTCACTCCCCGCATCAGGCAGACAATTCCCTGCGGACGATATCCGCGCCTGCGCTCAGGGCCTTCAGCTTGCCTTTCGCCACACGGCGGGACAGCGGGGCCATGCCGCAGTTCGTGCAAGGGCAAAGATTTTCGGCATCGACGAACCGGAGAGCCTTTCGCAAGGTTGCAGCAACCTCCTGCGGCGTCTCGATTGTATTGCTCGCCACGTCGATCGCACCGACCATTACTTTCTTGCCGCGGACAAGCTCGATCAGATCCATCGGAACATGGGAGTTGTGGCATTCCAGCGAGATCATGCCGATGCTGGATTTCTGCAGGGTCGGGAAGGTTCGCTCATACTGCCGCCACTCAGAACCGAGCGTTTTTTTCCAGTCGGTATTGGCCTTGATCCCATAGCCATAGCAGATATGCACCGCCGTTTCGCATTTGAGCCCTTCGATCGCCCTTTCCAGGGTGGGAACACCCCAGTCGTTCACCTCATCGAAGAAGACGTTGAATGCCGGCTCATCGAACTGAATGATATCGACACCGGCAGCCTCGAGTTCCTTCGCTTCTTCATTGAGGATCTTGGCGAACTCCCATGCCAGCTTTTCCCGGCTCTTGTAGTGGTTATCGAAAAGTGTATCGATCATGGTCATCGGGCCGGGAAGCGCCCATTTGATCGGCCGCTTGGTCTGCTTGCGCAGGAACTTGGCATCTTCAACGAATACAGATTTCTGCCGAGACACAGCGCCGACGACCGTCGGGACGCTCGCGTCATAGCGATCCCGAATTCTGACCGTCTCACGCTTTTCAAAATCAACGCCGTCAAGGTGCTCGATAAACGTCGTGACGAAGTGCTGACGCGTCTGCTCGCCATCGCTGACGATATCAATGCCCGCTTGGCTCTGGTCATCGAGAGCAAGGCGAAGGGCATCTTGCTTGCCTTCGGTTAATTCCTCACCTTCCAGTTTCCACGGCGACCAGAGCTTCTCAGGCTCTGCAAGCCATGAAGGCTTCGGCAGGCTTCCGGCAGTGGATGTGGGCAAAAGTGTTTTCATGGCATTCGACCTTGTGATTTTGGTTCGTCAATGGGCGTGTCTGGCGGACCACTGTTCAAGAATGTGCCCGTAGGGCTTGATCAGATGGTCCTCGGCGAACTTGCCCTGCTCCACGGCAAGCCGGCTCCGCTCTTCCCGATCGTAGATTATGCGGGTCAGGGAGTAGTCCTGATGTTTCAGGCTCGGCTGATAGACGCTGCCGGACGGTGAATTGGCATTGTAGATTTCGGGGCGATAGATCTTTTGGAACGTCTCCATCGTGCTGATCGTGCCGATCAGTTCAATATTGGTGTAGTCACTCAGCAAATCGCCTGAAAAATAGAAGGCAAGAGGCGCAACGCTGTTCGGCGGCATGAAGAAGCGAACCTGTAGCCCCATCTTCCCGAAATATTCGTCGGTCAAAGAAAACTCATTTTGCTGGTATTCGATACCGAGTATCGGATGCCGATTTTCAGTCCGACGATACATCCTGCTGCTTGATGCGCTGAGGCAGATGACCGGGGATTTAAGAAAATGATCCCTGTAGGCCTTTGAATTCACGAACGATTTGAACAGGTTTCCGTGCAGATCGCCAAAATTGTCTGGCGCGCCGAATGTGGGCCGATCCTTATTGTGGTTTGGCAGCACGACGCTGAAATCATAGTCACGGATGTAGGAGGACAGGTTATTTCCAACAATGCCGTCGATGCGCGCATTCGTGGCGCGATCGATGATTGTCGTTTTCAGGATCTCGATGACGGGGAAGGCGTCAGATTGGCCTCGAACATTGGTCGCAAGCTCCACAGAGACTATGTCGAGGGCGACGGAATAGCGGTCACCCGTAGGATTGTCCCAAGGGGCCAAAGCGTTGAAGCGGTTGTCGATCATCTTCAATGTGTTGCGAAGATTTTCCTGACGGCCCGCTCCCCTGGCGAGGTTGGCGAAGTTTGTCGTGATGCGCGTGTTCACTGCCGGAACGTAGTTCTCATCGAAGGGAATACTCTTGAGAGCGAAATGAAAGCCCGTGTCCTGCACCTCATCTTTCTGTACATCCGAATTGAAAGCGGGGTCGCTTCGTTTCTCCTTTATCGCTCTCATCGCTTTTCTCGCCCTCTACTCATAAGTGCTGCAGAAATCTACTGCTGATTTGTGCCTCCTTATGTCTGAGCTTTTGAGAGAGAAAAATTGATTTGATTTCACACAATCATGAGCGGCTCTCATGCTTTGGAATGCAGGCTTTCTCACGAACGGCGCGACGTCGTGAGAAAGCCTGCGATGAAATCGATGGCCTCGTCCCCACATCTCAGTCCGAGATGAATGCTCTTGTGGATCCCGGCCTGTCCGATCCGCACTGGACGGACTCCAAGCGTTGCTGCCTCCTGACGCACCAGCCAGTCTGGAATAGCGCTGACGCCGCGGCCGGCCGCCACGAGCTGAAGCATCATTTCCGTGGTCTCGACATTGCGATGGTGGCGCGGGCTGCAATTGGCCGGCACCAGAAACTGCGTGAATACATCCAGCCGCTGCGGTGGCACCGGGTAGGTCAGGAGCGTTTCATGGGTGAGATCCGTCGGATCGGCACAGTCCCTGTTCGCAAGCGGGTGGGAGCTTGGAACTGCGAGCACGAGCTCATAATCAAACACCGGCACATAAAGAATGCCCGGCGCCTCGATTGGATCTGGAGTGATCAGGATGTCGATCTCATGGCCCGTCAGCGCCGACATACCGCCAGATGCGAATGAAGTCGTCAGCTCGAGGTCCACCTGCGGCCAGTCCATAAGGTAGGGTTTTGTCACACTCATGAGCCATTGATGGCAGGGATGACATTCCATGCCGATTTTCAAAGAGCCCCGCTGCCCCTGACGATAGTCCATCAGCACATTTTCAGCTCTCTCGATCTGGGGCAGGACACGCTGCGCCACCGAAACAACGTAGCGCCCAGCCTGTGTGAGACGCAGATTGCGGCCGTCCTTCTCCCACATCGCCACGCCATAGCGGTCTTCCAGCTTTCGGATCATATGGCTGAGCGCGGACTGGGTCACGTTGAGCCGTTCCGCGGCTGCGGTCAGACTTCCCAGGCGATCCACTTCGCGCAGGATCGATAAATGCTGACGGTCAAGCATGAGCGTGTCCGTTCTCGCTGCTGGAAGCTGCTGTAGCGAGGGCTCTCTCGGCAATGGAAATTGGCCGGCTGTCTTCGCCGACCGCCACCATGTTGAAGCATCCAGTGGCGGTAATGGATCTTTCGCCCGTCAGCAGATTTTCCGACCACAGCTTTGTCTCAACCCGCATCGAGCTGTGACCAACACGTTCGATACGAGCCTCCGCCTCGACGATCTCCCCGATCTCAATGGGTCTCGCAAAGTCGACACGCTCGGATGACGCCAGGACCACCAGCTTGCCGGAGTAGCGCGACGCTTCCACGAAGGCGGCTTTTGTCATGAAGGAGATGGCCTCGCCACCGAACATCCGCCCGACACTGTTTGCCTGATCCGGGAATACGATATCCACCATCCTGACACCCGCCATCGAGAGCGGCGTCACCATGGGCAGAAGTTCCGGTAAGGAAAAATCCCGAGCATTCTCTCCGTCGGGAATGGCCACCATATGAAAGATCCCGCGAGTGCAGGCATGTCGTTGATGCCCAACGACGGTCTCCGCGAACATCTCGACCTCGACCGTCAGAGATCTTCGCCCAGCTCTGACCGGTGTCGCCGAGAATTCAACGATGTGGCCGACACGCGCCGGCTGCTTGAAATCGATGCGCTCGCAGGAGGCTGTCACAAAGGGAACACGTCCGAAGCGGGTAGCTGCGATGAACGCGACGCGATCCATGAGTGCAAGACCAGCTCCGCCAAATAGCGTACCGTGATGGTTTGTATCTCCGGGAAAAACGATGTCTATGAGACTGGTCGCCAGAGCTTGCTGGCCGGTTGATTTGATAGTCCGTGTCATCCGCAATTCCATCAGGTTGTGACGGGGCGGACGCATGACGCAAGGCGAACGACACGGCATGCCGATCGCTGAAAGCGGCACACCGGGACACCCCGCCCGTGGACGTTATCTATCGCGGCAGGTCTCCTGGCTTGCGGGTCATCGCTGACGTTCGTCTTCCCGAGGGCTTCCTCAGTGACATATTGAACGTCAACTCTCCGCCTACAGTTGCGGGGGCAGCTCCGGTATGGGCGATTGTCTCGCCGCCACCGAATTCCCTCTTAGCTCCGGATTTCGACATCCGCAGAACCACGATTGGCGCACTATGTCTTGGCAAGCGTATAGCCGTCAACCATATAACGACATCTTTATATGGCATGATCCACGCTCGCGTGATCCCAAAGCAATCGAACGCGATTCTGTCTTCATGACAGAGTCGAACAGACGACCCTTCACTTCTAAAAACGACAGACGCCTTGAAGGGAATCGAACCGGCGGCAGGTTAATAAGACAACTAAAGTATCTGGAAGGAAATGCTTCTTGGATAACGCATATTTATGGAACATCGAGCCCGATGACCGAGTGAATATTGAGCGTGAGGATACCTACATCTGTTCTATGATCTGCCGGAAGATCGGCGGCCACCAGCATCCCGGCGGAAAGCGCTCGCTGAGCCGGACGATCACCGTGCGGTCTTTCGGCGACACATAGATATGCTGTCCCAGGGCACCCATCGCAAAGAAATCATCAATGTCGCCGTGCTGGTAGCCCCACCAGAAATGCTTGTAGAATACCTTGCCCGAAGCGAATACGCGCCCCCAAGGCTTGCCGTTATAGTAGCGAAACCAGTCAGGGTCGCGTCGCGCCCCTGTGGCGCCTGTACTCGAGGCCACCCAGTCTGCCGGCACCACTTGGCGCCCGCCCACCATGCCGCCATCGAGGAACATCTGGCCGAATTTGGCGAGGTCCACCGCCGTCGCATTCAGGCCGCTCTCCATATGAGCAAAGCCCGCAGCCGTGCTATCGACCGTCAGGCTGGCTCGATTTTCTGCGCCGATCGGCTGCCATAGCTTGCGCTCGAAATAGCGCTGTAGTGGCTCGCCGGTTGCCTTTTCCAGCATCATGCCGACGATCATCAGGTGGTAGTCGTTATAATGAAAATAGGCGCCGACCGGATCGCTCACCGGCGCCCGCAGGGCCGCTGCTCGGCAGTCGGGAGAAAGATAGACGATCGCATCGTCCGACCAAGGCATCACCCCCTCGACGAAGCGCAGGCCACTGCGCATCTCGAGCAGGTGCCGCAAGGTCAGCGCACCCGCCGGCGATCCCGAAAGTGCCGGCAGCAGGGCCCCGACCGTCTCGTCGAGCCCAGCAAACAAACCCTCAGAAATGGCGCAACCCACCAATGCCGAAGTAAACGACTTGGTTACCGAGAAGCAGCGGTTGACGGTCTCGCGCGCGCCACCATTGCCGTAAAACTCGTATACAATGCTGCCGTCGCGGACAGCCACAAGCGCCGTGGTGCCGGTATCGACGAGCAGGCTCTCCAGAGCCGTTTCGTGGGTGCCTTTCGGGCCAAGTGTCGTGATCGCGCCGAATGTGACGTCCTTGTCGGACCGCGGCAGAGGAAGTGGCTTTTCGGCGGCTGCCAGCGCAACGCTGGGCAGGAGGAGGTGGTCATGATTGGACACCCCGCGCAGCCTGAGGAAGCGGCCAAGCCGCGTCGACATGAGGATGCCTTCCCCGTTCACCGCGTTCTCTCCATTCAACAAGCCGAGCACCAAGTCGCACTGCGCTTTCGGTTGATCTTGGCTGTCTTGTTTCTCTTGTCTCGTTGCCAGGCAGATAAGGATAGCTTGGCACGAGATGCTTGTCTTATGATTTTGGAGCTTCTTCGTGAGATAAGGAAGCGCCGGAGAGGACGGCCATCCTTCTCCGGCGATGGGGGACGGATCGTGGAAATGCAGGCCGCCATTCTGACGAATGCCGGGCCGAGCTAGAGTATGATCGCCCCCATCTTTTCCAATCGTCCTGAACGGATACCCGAGCTTTGAGGCTCGGATGACAAGCATGGGAGATGAGAAAAGATGACGGATATTACCATCGGCGCGGACATCTCGAAAGACCATGTCGATCTGCATATGTTGCCGGAGGGCCGAACGTTGAAGGTTGCCAATGACCGCAAGGGATTTGCAGCTATTCTCAAATGGATCGGCTCGAAGGCCGTGCAACGCATCGTCTACGAACCGACCGGTCCCTACCACAAAGCCTTCGAGCGGTTCATGGTCGTGCAGGGACTGCCGCTCTCCAAGGTCAATCCCCGCCTTGCCCGGCGTTTCTGCGAAGCCACCGGTCGTCTGGCCAAGACGGACAGGATCGACGCCTGTCTACTGGTCCGTTACGGTGCACTTCTGGAGACGCGCATCCTTCAGGCCAACACGCAAGTCCTCAATGACTTGAAAGAGCTGCATACGGCAAGACTGGCCCTCATCAAGGACAGGACAGCCGCGAAGAACAGGGCCAAGACCCTTTCCAGTCCGCTCCTGAAGAAACACAATGTAGACAGGCTCAGGCAGATCGAACACCAGATCACGGCCATCGACGGTGCCATCACGGCTCTGATTGCAAAGGACCCGTCCCTCAAGGCCAGGTTCGATATCCTCGTTTCGATCCCAGGTGTGTCGCAGATCACAGGCTTTACGCTTCTCATCGACATGCCCGAACTGGGCCAGATCGACGAGAAGGCCGCAGCCGCGCTCGCAGGTCTTGCCCCGATGAACCGGCAGTCAGGACGATGGACCGGGCGCGCTTTCATTACCGGCGGAAGGGCCATCGTCCGCAAAGCGCTCTACATGCCGGCTCTCGTCGCATCCCGCTTCAACGAAGACCTCAAGGCCAAATACGACCAACTCAAAGCCGCAGGAAAGCCGCCCAAGGTCGCCATAACAGCCATCATGCGAAAGCTCATCGTCCTGGCGAACGCTCTGCTCCGCAAAAACCAGAAATGGACCCCAAAACACCCTTGATCAAAACGGATACTCTAGCTGTGAACCTAAATCAGCCCTCCGGGCTTCAAGCCGGCCGCTACACTACACGCTGGCCCTTAGAGCCGTGGTGCCCCATGCGCACGATCAGGTGCAAGACCCGTGCGTTGTCGATGTGCCAAATACGACATCGTGCATGATCCGCCCAGGCGACAACGTGAATACGCCGGCTATCAACAGAGCCCCAGCGAATAGAAAAAGCATCGCCTTTTGATGTTTTTTCACGCGGTGGCTGCGGGCATGCAGAACCGCAAGCGGCAGAACCACAAGCGTTAGGATTGAAAGACCGTGAATTATACTGAATGGACCAAACATACATAAGGTATGGATCCAGAACGAAGACAGGGCCGTTAAGGCCATAAGAATGACCCATATCCATCCTGCGGTTCTGTGCGGCAACGTGCCCTTTGGAGCGGCGATCTGTACTGTTCCAAGAACAAATGCCGCCATTGCAGCAAATGCATGCGCCCGCACAGCAAACGGGGCAACAAGTAACGGCTCAAGTGTCATGACATTCCCTCCTTTTTTTCATTATTATTTATTAGGCATGTATTCGCGCTCATCCCCACTGTCTACATTTTTGTAGTGGAATTTTTGATTCACGAATCAACTCGCGGCGGTGCTATTTGTTGTCGGCACGTTCGTGGATTCCCTGCAGAGGCGGCCGCTCACTGGCAGAGATGCGTCAGGGACCAGAACCTAATCGCTCGACCTGGCCAGTTGCCTCCGGCGCCCTTGGCGAGTTGGCCGGGGGTCAAGCGCCGGTCGCCACATGGCCGACCTCGTAGATCTGCCCCTCTCCGGTGGATGCGTCGATCGGATGTCTCCAGAAGCTGAAACTGAGAAATGTCCATCCCCCCGGATCGAACGCGGAGACGAACGCAACCGCGCCTGCGGCCATTGCCTCTTCCGCGCGGCGCCCCTCGGCCCCGCGCAGAGCGTGCAGATCAACTTCGGGGGGAATGGAGATTATCTGGCGCTGCGCAAAACGGGCTCCAGGCAAGTCCGAGCCGATTTTGGCCTCCCAGATCGTCCAGGTCGTGACCGGCGGCCGGCCAAAATCGCCCGAAAGCGCGGCAAAGCCTGGCCCGGACACGAATTCGGCCATGCCCTCGGCACGCCGCCAAATGTAAAACGGCGCGTAGAGGTTCGTCGGGCTGGAATAGGTTCCGGCACGCCGCCGCGCCATGAGGAATGCCTTGAAGCCGAGGCCTTCGAACCCGTTCATCAAGTGCCCCTTGTCACGGATGCGGCGCGCAATGATCTCCATGTCATAGTCGGCGGGCAGCGTTACGCTATAGTGCATTCCGATCATGATCTCAGCCCCTTGAGGTTGTGTGCAGGTGAATGGCGGGCTTGCGCCGTCCCGGTGCGACGATGCGACCGCTTGCGAGAAGAACACCGAAAATCGCGACCGCCATGCCAATGACCTGTGCGACGTCCGGCGTCCGCCCGAAAGCTGCTGCGAAAACCAGCGCGGCAACGGGCACGAGGTTTAGAAGAACCGAGGTCGCGGCCGGGCCGCGCACGGCAATGCCCTTCTGCCAAAAGAGATAGGTCAGCACCGATCCCGCCAGCGCCATCCACAGGACCGCCGCGCAGGAACTGGCGGAGGCATGCGCGAGCGCCGCGACCGGATTCTCCACCATGAAGGCGGCGGCGAGCAGCGCTATTGCTCCGAACAGCATGGTCCATGTCGATGTGGCGAGCGGACTGGCGTCGCGGACCCAGCGGCGGCAGCCGATCGTGTAGATGGCCCATGCGACGCTGCCTGCGAAGATGACCGGATCGCCGGGCGCAAGATGCGCACCTGAAAACGCGCCAATGGTCAAGGCAATACCGAAAAGGCTGATGACCATGCCGAGGAGCGCCATTGGGCTGGGCCATCGCAGGCTGATCAGCGCCTCAAGAAGGTTCGTCGTCAAGGGGACGGTCCCGAGGATCAAAGCGGCCGTCACCGGGCTGGATGTGCGCATGCCAAGGAAAAGGGCGGCGTTGAAGCCTGCGACCCCCAGAATGCCGAGCACGACGAAGGCGATGGCGTTGCGCCGGAGCGCCTGCCACCCTCCACGCTCGACAATGCCCATCCAGACGAAGATGGCTGCGGCGGCAATGACGAAGCGCCCGGCGGCGGCCGTCCATGGCGGCAGGTCATGAAGCGCAATCCGCGTCGCCTCGAAGCTCGATCCCCAGAAAATGGCGGCCGTGGCGCTGAGCAGGAATGCGACACGTTCACGTGACGCGGCGGGCTCGGAAGGCATTTCGATATCGGTGACGGTCATGGGAGCAGTCCTCAGGTCGAAGTTGCCCTTGAATTGCATTCCTTTTCCTGTGCCGATATAGAATAAGCTCGAAGATCGTTTTTCGAAAATGGAAAGCCATGCAGCGGCTGAACTGGGATGACATCCGCCTTTTCCTGGCGCTTGCCCGTGAGGGCACCCTGTCGGGCGCGGCCCAATCGCTGGGCATTGGCGTGGC
The DNA here is from genome assembly GCF_057808655.1 of Rhizobium sp. FG96. NCBI lineage: Bacteria > Pseudomonadati > Pseudomonadota > Alphaproteobacteria > Hyphomicrobiales > Rhizobiaceae > Rhizobium > Rhizobium sp. FG96. Next base: position 13,228 of record NZ_JBMDIL010000020.1, read on the forward strand.
GACGATCTCCCGGCGCATCGACCGCATCGAACACGCCATCGGCCTGCCATTGTTCCTGCGCAGCCAGCAAGGCTATGCGCTGACCGACCAGGGGGCGGCGCTCCTTCCGCGCGCCGAGCGGATGGAGCTTGCCGAACACGAAATGCGGGCCGAGGCCGCGCTTCAGGTCGACATTCGCGGCAAGGTACGGGTCGCGAGCGTCGAGACCCTGCTCCTGCCAGTGGTGATTCCGGCGCTCGAGCCGCTGCTGCAGGCCAATCCGGGGCTTGATGTCGAGGTGATCTATTCGCCCACAACCGTCAATCTGCACCGCCACGATGCTGATCTGGCATTGCGCATGGTCGTTCCGCAAGGCGGTAATTTGCTAGTGCGCCGCCTGGCTACGATGGGTTTCGGTCTCTATGGGCCCGCCGATGGCAGTCTGCCGACGAGGCATGTCACCTGGCCCGAGCTCGCGGGCGTCGAGACGCTGCTGAACTGGTCGCGGTCATTCAGCACGGCCGAGACCAGCCGCTTTTCGGCAAATACGCTGGAATCGCTTCTGGAGGCCGTGCGGCGCGGCATCGGGGTCGGAGTACTGCCGCACTTCCTGGCATGCCAGGCGGGGCTGCGCCTGATTACCGACGAGCTTCCCCAGGGAGGCAAGATGGAGCGCCCTGTCGTGCTGGCCACGCATGCCGAACTTGCGGCTTCGCGCCGCGTCCGCGTGGTTGCCGATGCGATTGCCGAAAAGGTGCTGGCGTTCCGCCGGCAACTTGAAACCGGTGTGCCCTCTTCCTCCGGTTCCGGCGAGGATCTGCAAGCTTCGGTGTGACAGCGCGCGCCCCCGCGCCCAAATCGACTGCGATCTTGCTCCCCGCTTTCTATTTTCGGAAAACAGTCTGCGAAAATTCTCTGTAGAATTTCGGGAAATGAAAATCAGACTGTTGACCTATCGACATCAACAGGATTGGAACACCATCATGGAACAGGAAAAAATCGGCTGGAAGGAGCTCACGGCAATCGACGGGCATCGCGGCGAACAGACGGTGGCGACCATTGCCGAGTCATCCGCCGTCCTTGCCGAAAACCTGGTAAGCCACGCATTCGGCAGCATATTTTCTCAGACCGGCCTGCCGCGCCGCGAGCGCGAACTCGTAACATTAGGCGTGCTCGGCGCCATCGGCGGCGCCGAACCGCAATTGCGCGTACATCTCGACGCTGCGCTTCGGGTCGGGGCGCATCCCGACGAACTTGTTGCACTTGCCGAACATCTGTCCATCTATGCCGGTTATCCCCGCGCGCTCAACGTGCTGCGTGAAGTGCGCGGGTCCGTGCTGAACGCAGGGGGCCCCGCGCTGATGAAGACGCGCAAGCTGATGCTCGGCGATCATCAGACGCGCGTTTTCGACAGCGCCAGCGACAAGCCCGCCCTGATCCTCGTTCACGCTCTCGGGCTCGACCACCGGATGTGGCGCGACGTCATCCCATTGATCGCCGACACGTTTCGCGTGATTGCCTATGATTTGCGCGGTTATGGCGCTGCAGCCGGCGCGCCGACGGCGAAAGGGCTTGAAACCTATGCCGACGACCTCGTCGCCTTGCTCGACGGTCTTCAGATCGAAAGCACGCATGTGGTCGGATTGTCGCTGGGCGGATCGATCGCGCAGCAAGTGGCGCTCATGAAACCAGAACGGATGAAATCTCTGACCATCGTTGCATCGACCGCCTGGTCCTTCGACGCATTTGAGCAGCGGGCGCTTGCAGCGGAACGCGACGGCATGGAGGCGCAAATCATTCCCAGCCTCACACGCTGGTTCCGCCCCGAAGACCTGGCGCGAAACGGCTGGGCGGTGCGCTATGCGCGAGACGCGGTCGAGCGTGCATTCGTCGCCGATTGGGTGGCCGGCTGGCATGCGCTCGCCACGATCACGACAGGCGAGCGGCTCGGCAAGATCCGGGTTCCGACCCATGTGATTGCGGGCGAAAAGGACGCATCCACGCCGCCGGACCTGATGAAGCGGATGTTGGAGGTACCCGACGCGACCTATTCCGAAATCGCAGGCGCGCCGCACATGGTGTCCCTCACGCATCCCGCCCCCTTGGCAGAGGCAATCATGCGCGGCATCGCCGCCTGAGTACGCCGGCAATCATATCACTTGAACGGAAGGAATATGCCAATGTTTATCGTTTCATTGACCTACAAGGTGCCGCTTGCGGAAATCGACGCCAACCTCGAGGCCCATCGCCGCTTTCTGGATCGGAACTTTGCAAGCGGCATCTTTCTCGCCTCGGGCCCGAAGGAGCCGCGCACCGGCGGGATCATCCTCGCGCCGGGAGCCGACAGGCAGGCTCTGGAACAGGTACTTGCTGGGGACCCGTTCCATTACCTGGGCCTTGCCGACTACGCCATCGACGCAGTCCGTCTGACGCGATTTGCGGATGACCTGCCGGAAGCGTGCCGCGACCGCCTGCGTTGATCGATACGGCGGACAGTCTCCAGGGACAGCTGTCGCTCTGCCGGACGCGGCCTTTCCAAACTGCGTCTCGGCGGCGACAAGCCTATCCAAATTGGTAGTCGGGCAAGTCCAGATCGTCTTTCAGACTGTTGCCAAGCATCAGGTCGCTGGCGCCGGGGATGCTCATCAGCTTGCTGGCCTGGTTGCGAAACCAGACGCCGAGATCGGTACTCGGCACAAAGGTCGAGGCGAAATTCTCAGCCGATCTTTGCTTGGTTTCGAGGAGGGGTCGCAGACGGTCCTCGTAGGCGGGAAAGGCAACGCGATAGTCACCGTTTGCGCGATGCAGCTCGCCCGCAAGGACATAGGCTTCAATCATGGCAAGGCCAGTCCCTTCACCGGCCAGAAGCGAAACGGCGGCTGCGGCATCCCCCAGCAGCGCGACGCGCCCCTTGCGCCAGCGCGGCATCTTGATCTGGCTCATCCTGTCGAAATAGATCGCTTCGGCGCCCACAAGCGCCCGCATGATAGCGGGGATTTCCCACCCGAGCCCCTGAAACTCCTTCGTCACCAAGGCGACAATTTCCTCCTTGTTTCCGCAATGGTCCGTGCGGCCAGGATCACAGCGGAACACGAGCAGAAAAAGGGTGCGATCCTCACGCAGCGCAAACCGCGCCACCTGATGCGAGGGCGCGGCAAAGATGACATAAGCATCCTCGTCGCGCGGTCGGTATCCGGCGATCTCGAATGCGGCAACGGCATATCCGAGATAGGTTTTGAACTGTGGCTCGTCGCCGAAGCACAACGCCCGCACACCGGAATGCTGACCGTCCGCACCAATGACGAGGTCGAACTGTTCGACCGCGCCGTCAGCGAAGCTGACCTTTACGCCCCCCTCTTCTTCATGCAGCGCGGCGATGCGCGAACCAAAGCGTGTCTCCGCCGGCCTTCGAGCGTTTCGAAAATCGTTCTGGCAAGCGCGCTTCGCTGGATGGAAACGAAATCGCCGGCGACCGAACGCGTGCTCTCGGTGGAAAAGGCGCCCGCCCTCTCACCCTTCGCATTGACGAAGCGCACTTCCTTGCGTTCGTAACCGCGCTCGAGCAAAGTCGATTCGATGCCCATCTTGCGCGCCACTTGGTAGCCCAGTCCCCAGAAGTCTACGAGGTAGCCGCCGGTCCGAAATTTGGGCGCCTGCTCGATCAGGACGGGCTGGTGGCCAGAACGTGCAAGCCAATAGGCCAAGGTCGTGCCGGCGATACCAGCACCGCTGATGCCAATTTTCATGATCGATCCCTCGTGAAGATGATTTCGAACGATCTGTACCGTTTGTTTGCACCACTGGTACAAACGCTTGTCAAAAGGGTCCGGCCTGCGCTGAGGGACGTCAATGAGCCGAAACCGACTTGAGAATCTGGATCCCGAAAAGCAGCGCGTCCTGTTCGAGGCTGCAGGGGCCGAGTTCGCGGCCCATGGATTTGACAGCGCCTCGCTCAATCGCATTCTCGAAAAGTCAGGGATCGGAAAGAGCACGCTCTATTACTATTTCGACGACAAGGCGGATCTCTTCACGACTATGGTGGAACGGGCGATTGCCCTCCTCTTTCGCCAGATCGGCAGTTTCGATCCCGAAGCACTGACGGCCGAGGCGTTCTGGCTCGAACTGGAGGGTCGTTACAGCAAAGCCGTGACGATTGTGAACGCGAACAACTGGCTCGTCCGCTTCGGCCACATCTTTTACGCCCTGCGCGGCCAGCCCAAGACGAGCGCTGCCACCAACCGGCTCTTTCAATCTGTCCGCCAATGGGTCGGCCGCCTGATCGCCCGGGGCCAGGACATTGGCGTCGTTCGATCGGATCTGCCGGAATCGCTCCTCATCGACCTCACGATGGGCCTTCTCGAGACCCTCGACCGCTGGGTGGTCGGGCATTGGAGCGAGCTGTTGCTTTCCCAAAGGGAGGCAATGCCCGCCGAACACATGGCGCTGCTGCGCGAGCTTCTGGCGCCTAAATAGCGCCCGCGGCGGCATCGTAAACTTAACGGCAACGAAGACACACCATGACGCCGGCCGAGTTTGTCGGTCACGCTCGGGCGATTGTCGCCCATAGTTTCATCGCCTCTGAACGCAATTCGCGATGATAGTCGGATGAGGTGTTGTGGCGGGGGATATGGGTTTCAGCCCTTCCATGCTCGCCCAGATGCTAGTGTCTTTTTCGGTGACGTTCAGTTACCAGCCGAGCGCACTCTTGACGACGGCACGCCTTCGTCGTATTGTACCGAACGGTCCATCCAAAGCTCGACGACATCCGCCGAGCCTCACGTCACAGAGGAGTTTCCATGAAGACTGCGATTGTCGTATTTTCCGATCCCAAGTCCGGCAGCGACGAAGCGGTCGGGCGCTTGTTCAACGCGCTGGCCGCGGCGTACGACCTCAAACAGAAGAACGAGCACGTCGAGATCGTGTTCCAGGGAGCAGGCACGCGCTGGGCGGGTGTGCTTACCCAGAAGGATCACCCGGCCCACGCGCTCTACAAGGCCGTCCAGGATAAGGTGGTGGGTGTCTCGTCTGGATGCGCGGACGTCTTCGGTGCGCGTGCAGACGCCGAGAAGAACGGATTCTCCCTGATCACCACGAACCAGGTGCCGGGCACGTCCGGCCTTCCGAGCCTCGCGGCGTACGCGAAGGACGGCTATTCCGTGCTCACCTTCTGATGCATCCGAGGATCGCAGCACGCTTGGTACGCGGCGTGCTGCGGTCAAACAGTTGCGTCCCATTTTTCCAGGAGAGATTCATGACAAACAGATCAGTTCCTTTAACTTCTTCGCGTCGTGAGATGCTGGTGGCCTCCGCCGCATTGTTCGCCACCGGTATCGGTGGCCTCGGACAGGTGCATGCACAGGGCACGACCGAGATGCCTCTGCCCCGCCGTCCGGAAGACGTGACCCCGTACATTTCGAGCGCCATCACCGCGGGTGACCTCGACGCCGCCATGAAAATCTACGTTGCAGACGCGGTTTTCGTGACCAAGCCCGGCACCGCCGTGCAAGGCCACGAGGCCATTCGTGCGACATTGTCCGAATTCATGCAGTTGAAGCTGCCTATCAAGGCGACTGACAAACACGTCGTGGTCAGTGGAGATGTCGCGCTCGTTATCTCCGAATGGGTCATGGAAGGCAACGGGCCTGACGGTAAGCCCTTGAAATTGTCGGGAACGTCCTCCGATGTCGTCCGCCGGGAAGCGGATGGGGTTTGGCGCTTCGTGATCGACAACCCATTCGGTACTATCTGAACTGAGACTACGCACTCTTGACGAAGGCATGCCTTGTGGCACCGAATGTTCCACAAACGTTCGGCGCGATCCGCCGGGTCTTGCGGCGTATGCGAAGGGCGGCTATTCCGTGTGCACCTTCTGATACATCCGAAGATCGCAGCACGCCTGGTACACGGCGTGCTGCGGTCACGAACCCACACCGAGGCCCGTCGACCATGCCCGCTGCTCTCATCCCGAAAGAAGAAGTGCTCGCGCGACTCCTGGAGGTCTTCCGCGAGCACGGATACGAAGGTGCGTCCCTCGCGGTCCTGTCGGAAGCGACGGGCCTCGGTCGTTCGAGCCTCTACCACCACTTCCCCGGCGGAAAGGAAGAGATGGCGACGAGTGTGCTCGCCTATCTCGACGGCTTGCTCAAACAGGCGCTCTACGCGCCGCTTGAGACGAAGGCTAGTCCGAACAAGAAGCTCGACGAGATGCTCGCCGTGTTGGATGAGGTCTACGACGGTGGGACGAAGGCGTGTTTACTCGAGCGGCTCTGCGCGAGCGCGGGTCGTCCCGTCATCGGCGGTCCACTCCGTCGCTCGTTCGACCTCTGGCTGACTGCGTTTGAGACGCTTGGAGTCGACGCTGGAATTCCGCGCGCTGTCGCGCGGTCCCGCGCCGAGGACGCGCTCGGGCGCATTGAGGGGGCACTCGTGGTCGTCGCAGGGACGGGGAACAAGAGAGTGTTCGCGCGGGCGCTCAAGGACGTACGCGCGACGCTGCTCGCCAATAAGGAGACCGTGGCGTCATGACGGGGAGCATCCGCAAGTCGCACCGCCAGCACGAGGGAGAGCTCCGCATCCAGGCTCGGCGGAACACGCCTCCGGAGCAGACCGAGGCGATCCGCGGCGTGATCCACGATGAGATGTCGCGCCAGCACGTCGTCTACTACGCTCGCCTGCCGTACTTGCCGCTCGGCGTGCTCGACGAGAGCGGCCGGCCGTGGGTGACCATTCTCTGCAACCCCGAGACGACCGCGCCCTCGACCGAGCTCCTGGTCGTGCGGGCTCGGGTGAACCCGGACGATCCATTCGTGCGCGCGGTGTGCTCGCCAATGCCCGGCGCGCGACTCTTCGCGGGCGTCGCGATCGATTTCACGACGCGCTCGCGCGTTAAGCTCTCGGGTTCGGTGGACGCGGCGACGTTCGATGGACGTTCACTCAGGCTCGCGCTGCGCGCGAACGAGCACATGGGGAATTGCCCCAAGTACATCACGGTGAGGGACCTTCGCCCGAAGGCTCGGACGCCGAGCACCACCCCGCTCGGCACGGAGCTCTCGTCCGCGGCGCGAGACATTCTCCGGCGAGCGAGCACCATCTTCATCGCCACGCGACATACCGACAGCGATCCCTCCGAATCCGACATGGGGCTGAACCATCGCGGCGGACCGAAGGGGTTCCTCCGCTCCTTCGACGACGAGAACGGGACGCATCTCGTTATGCCCGACTACTCGGGTAATCGCTTTTATCAGTCGCTAGGCAACGTCGAGACCGATCCGGTGATGGGCGTCGCGATACCCGACTTCACCACTGGCGCGATGCTCCACGTGACCGGGCGTGCGCGCAATCTCTTCGATGAAGATGCATCGCGCATTATGCCGGGCGCGACGCTGATCACACTGATCACGATCGACGAGGCGCTGCTTACTACGGGTGCGCTCGACCTCGAGATCGTCGGTGACGAGCAGCTCTCGCCCTACAACCCGAAACCGAGGATCCTCGCGAGCGAGACTCCGAGCGACCGATATCCGCTCGCCATGAAGGCCACGCTCGTCGACGTGATCGAAGAGTCGACGCTCGTCTCGACGTTCACGTTCGCGCTCCCGCGGGAGGCCGAGCTCGTCCCCGGTGGCCACGCCATCTTCGACTTCGGAAGCCGGTTCGATCGTTCGTACCAGCACATGAACAACTTCGACCCACAGTCGCTGAACGATGACTACGTGCGGACGTATACGGTGTCGAGGGTATCGCCTGATCGCCGACAGATCTCGATCACGGTCAAGAAGGCCGGAGTCGTCTCGTCGTACTTGCACTCGCTAGCGAATCATCGCGTTCCACCGATCGAGATCGATCTCCTGGGATTCGGTGGAGCGTTCACGTGTCTCGATGAAGGTCGCGTGCTTCCGCACATGCTCTGGGTGGCCGGCGGCGTCGGGATCACTCCCTTCCTCGCGATGCACCGGGCGCTGCGCGACTCCGGGCGTCCGATGCCCGAGGTCACGCTCTTCTATTCGTGCCGCGGCGACGAAATCTCGCTAATCGACGGGATGACCGACATCGAAGTACGCGTGTTCGACTCGACGGGTAAGGCGCAGAGTGCAAGTGCGGACGGGCGTCGTGTCCATCCGCGCCGGCTCCGCGCCACCGACTTCGACGATGTGCCCACGCTCGACCACGCGATCGTGTTTGTCTGCGGGCCCGATCGGTTCATGGCGGACGTCCGCGCGTGGCTTGAGCCCAAGATCGACCCCGGCCGGCTGCGGTTCGAGAGCTTTGACTTCTAATGCTGATTGAAGCACGGGAAGCCATCGAGCGATACCGTGCCTTTGTCGCGCAGGGCAGGCACTAACCTTCAATGTGGCAATTGCTCAAGAAACAGATGTATCGTAAACGGTGTTCTGCCCCCACATTGTCTGCCGCGCCCTGATCTGTGATCAAGTTTCCATGGATGAGAGACAAGGAGTTTCTCCATGGAGTCTACGTTGGAGGTTCTCACAACGCGGCGGAGTAGGCGTGAGGCGCACCGCCATTGGCCTGACGAGGTGAAGGCACGCATCGTTTCGGAGAGCTTGCGACCAGGCGTGACGGTGAATGAAGTAGCGGGGCGCTACGGACTGAAGGCCAACCACCTGTCGTTCTGGCGCACGCTGGCGCGGCAAGGCAAGTTGGTGTTGCCAGAGCCGGAAGACGCGGTGGAGTTTGCGGCCATCGTTGTCGATACTCCAGCGCCGGAGCTAAAGACCGTCAAGGTCGCTTCCCGCGCCGAGATTGTCGTGGGTCCAGTTACGTCCGTCTTGAGGAAGGTGCTTCTGTGGCCCGCATCGCGGCTATCGCTCGCGCCCTGGCGGCTGCGACATGATCTTTCCGTCAAACCGCGTCAGGATCATGGTGGCCACCAAACCCGTGGATTTCCGCAAGGGTCATGACGGCTTAGCCGCACTGGTGAAGAACGAGTTGCACAAGGACCCGTTCACTGGAACTGTCTTCGTGTTCCGATCACGCAAGGCGGACCGGTTGAAGCTGATCTACTGGGATGGCTCCGGGATCGTCATGGCCTACAAGCGGCTGGAGGAGCACAGCTTCACCTGGCCCGGCATCAAGGATGGCATGATGACGCTGACCCACGCCCAGTTCGAAGCCCTGTTTGCGGGCCTCGACTGGCGGCGGGTTCATGCCATCCAGACGAGAACCCCGGAGACCATCGAATAGCTGCGGCACGATGACTCAGCACGGCAAATTCCGAAGGCAAAATCGCTTTCGATTTGGTAGCTTCCGGCCATGCTTGATGCCGCAGACCTTCCCGATGATGTTGCCGCCCTGAAGGCGATGCTGATCGCGGCACAGGCACGCGAGGCGGCCAAGGACGTCGCGATAGCGAGCAAAGACGAGCATATCGCCCGCAAGGATGAGCGGATCGAAAGGCTTGAGAAGCTGGTCGCGGCATTCAAACAGGCAGCCTTCGGACGCAAATCCGAGAAGACCGATCCTGACCAATTCGACCTGGCGCTGGAAGACCTGGAGACGGCCATGGCCGTGATCCAGGCCGAGGATGAGGCGGACAGTCCTTCAGGAAACAGGATTGCCAAGCCACGCGCGATCAATCGCGGCTCTCTTCCAAAGCATCTCCCGCGTATTGAGGAGGTGATCGAACCGGAAAGTCTGACGTGCGGCTGTGGCGGTTGCCTGCATTGCATTGGCGAGGATGTCTCCGAGCGGCTGGACGTGATCCCGGCACAGTTCCACGTGATCGTCACCCGCCGCCCTAAGTATGCCTGCCGTGCCTGCACTGACGGTGTCGTTCAAGCCGCAGCTCCGGCTCGCCTGATCCAGGCTGGGCTCCCGACGGAAGCGACCGTCGCCGATGTTCTCGTCTCCAAGTATGCCGATCACCTTCCGCTCTATCGGCAGGCGCAGATCATGAGCCGCCAGGGCATCGATGTCGACCGATCAACGCTGGCCGATTGGGCCGGTCGGGCAGCCTGTGAGCTGCGGCCCGTCTTCGATGCACTGATCGCCGACCTGAAGCGCTCGACCAAGCTGTTCATGGACGAGACCCGTGCCCCAGTTCTCGATCCCGGCTCCCGGAAGACCAAGACCGGATACTTCTGGGCGCTTGCGAGAGATGATCGTCCTTGGGGTGGCGGCGCTCCGCCGGGCGTGGCCTTTACCTACGCTCCTGGTCGCGGTGGCATTCATGCCGAACGATATTGCAGGGGTTCTCGGGCATTCTGCAGGTCGATGGATATGCCGGATACAACAGGCTGATCGCGCCTGACCGTGTCGGCCAAGGCATTGAGCTCGCCTATTGTTGGGCTCACGCTCGGCGTAAGCTGATGGAGATCACCCGCTACGGCTCAGCACCGATTGCCGAGGATGGCCTCAAGCGGATCGGCCAACTGTATCGCATCGAGGCCGAACTGCGCGGCCTTGATCCTGAAGCTCGCCTTGCAGGTCGGCAGGAACGATCAGCGCCACTCGTCGCTGGCCTGCATGACTGGCTTGTCCATCACCGCGCACGCGTTGCAACGAAGTCTCCACTCGGCGAAGCCTTGGCCTACATCGCCAAATACTGGGATGGTCTGAAGCTCTTCCTGACCGATGGGCGTATCGAGATCGACAACAACAGCGTCGAGCGGACCATCCGTCCGATAGCGCTCAATCGGAAGAACGCACTCTTTGCGGGCCACGATGCCGGAGCCGAGAACTGGGCGACTATCGCCTCGCTTATTGAGACCTGCAAGCCCAACAGCGTCGATCCGCAGGCCTATCTGACCAACACTCTCACCGCCATCATCAACGGCCACAAGCAGGCTCAGGTGAGAGAACTGTTACCTTGGAATTTTTATCTACAGAAACACTGAAGTCAGTGCAGCTGGCCATTGTTCTCGGACCTGGCTACCTTCGCCTGGCGTAAAATGGAAAGCGAAGGCGCTCAGTTGACTCTCCTCCGTGATACCCTCGAAAATCATCAGGTCCAGATTTACTTCGGGGCAGTCGTCCTCGGCGCTCTGGCGGCTCTCTCGATCTCCGGTACGACTGGACTTGAGATCGGCATCAATCCGACGCTGGCGTTTATGTTGTTTGTGACCTTCCTTCAGGTGCCGCTTGCCGAGCTGCGGGTGGCTTTAGCGCGCTTCCGCTTCCTTGGTGTTCTGCTGCTAACCAACTTTGTCATCATTCCTGTGTTGGTGGGAGTTCTCGTTCAGTTTCTTCCACCCGATCCGATGGTGCGGCTCGGCATATTGCTGGTCCTTCTCGCCCCATGTATCGACTATGTCGTTACATTCTCGCACCTTGGCCGCGCCGATGCCCGCCTCCTGTTGGCAGCAACACCCGCGCTCCTGATCGTCCAGATGCTACTTTTGCCCGTCTTTCTGAGTGTTTTCCTTGGTCCCGAGGCCGGGTCTCTCATCAAGGCCGGACCATTTGTCCATGCCTTCGTCTGGCTGATCGCAATCCCGCTTGTTCTCGCCATTCTCGTACAGTTTTGGGCGGGCCGAAGTGTGGCCGGGGCACGTGCGTCGTCGGTCCTTGGACTGCTCCCGGTTCCTGCGACAGCGGTTGTACTCTTCATCGTCGTGGCGGCCGTCGTGCCGCAAATCGGCTCCGCACTCGATGCCACAGTCCGGGTCGTGCCAATTTACGTGACATACGCGGTTGTTGCGCCCTTGGCGGGGTGGGGCATGAGCAAGCTGTTCAGACTTGATGCGCCAGCGGGTCGTGCCGTCGCGTTCAGCGCCGCTACGCGAAACTCTCTGGTCGTACTGCCGCTGGCGTTCGCTGTTCCCGGCGCTGTCCCGATCCTCCCGGCGATAATCGTCACGCAGACATTGATCGAACTTCTGAGTCAGTTGGCATACATTCGCATAGCACCGAAGATTGGCTCCGATACCGCTCCGTCGAGCATCTAGTTGGCCGTGGAGGTGGGACTGAAACGGCGCTTACTCTGTGATCGCCTTTCCATGGATGAACAACGGGAGTTTCTCAAAACCGGCTAGATCCGACGTGAGGTTCACCGACATTGGCTGGTGAGGTCAAGGGTAACCGGTGTTCTGCGCCCACATTGTCTTCAGTTCTCGATCTTTGCATCGAGGCGGATCGGCCTGCCTACCTTGGAACTGTGTAGCCGACTGCCCTATTGTGAACGCGTTGATGGAGTGGGCCCCTGATGGGCCCTCATAGAACCAGTCGCATCGGGCACTCGCGGAACTTTGTTGCGTAGGGGTCCAGTCGATGAAGACACCGGGCAAATGGGGCAGTTAGCGGGTCGTTTTAAGAACATTGCGGAAAGTCGCGGTTGATTTTTCTTTGGGAATTATTCTGTTTGCAACAATTCAATCGTAGGGGCTTTGGTAGCTCTGGTGTTGCACGTTGGTTTCGTCATTGAGAATGAACTGGCACTGGGCCCTGTTGACAAAGTTTTGCCCCTTCTCCGTCCGGACGCTTTGCCGAAACTCCTGCCGCTGGCCCTTGACCGCCTGTGGAGTGGCAAGATTGCCCAAAATCCTGCCGCCCCGCGTTGTGTTGATATCTCCGCTAATCTTAGACAAGCCGAACTTCATTTTGCGGTGAAACGTCGGTTGTGCCCTCAAGGTTAGAGGTATCGATTACCAATCGTCCCCGGAGCTGATCGATAGCCCGCTGGAAAACCGCCGCATCGTCCAATGCCCGTGAAAGAACAATCGCTCCCTGGATCGCGAGGACCGCCTCTTCTGCGAGCATGCGCGATTGGCCAGCTTCGCGGCCTTGTCGAACAAGGGCTGACTGCAATGAGTCCACCCACCCGACGAAATAGCTTCGGATGGCTTGCGCAAAGAGGTCACGCGTGTTGGCCACTGCCAAGACGCCGACGAGGCAAACGCGTCTGCCAGATCTGAAATACTGGTCCGTCGAGGTGAGCATCGCATCGATGGCGCCACTGGCGTCGCTCTCGTTGCGCAAGGGGGAATAGACGGCATCCTCGAACCACTGGCCGATTTCGTCGAGAACAGCCCGTACCATCTCTTCCTTTCCGTTCGGGAAGAAGTGGTAGAGACTGCCCTTGCCGAGACCGGTCGCCTTGCCGATCAAGGCAAGGCTCGCGCCTTCATAGCCATGTTCGCGAAAAACTTCGGCCAACGGGGCTATGACGTCGGCTCTTTCAGCGACCATGCGAGCCATGATCAGAGACCCAGGTCGCTGAGACCGGCGTGATCATCCGGCCGACGGCCAAGAGGCCAACGAAACAAACGATCGCTTTCTGAAATCGGCATTTCATTGATGCTCGCGTGCCGGTGCGCCATCAGACCGTCCTCTGCGAATTCCCAGTTCTCGTTACCATAGGCGCGGTACCAGTGGCCGCCGTCGTCCCGATATTCATAGGCGTAGCGTACCGCGATGCGGTTATCGGTGAAAGCCCACAGCTCCTTTATCAGGCGGTATTCGTGCTCCTTGTTCCACTTGCGTGCCAGAAATGCCTGCGCCTCATCGCGATTGCTGGCGAACTCGACGCGGTTCCGCCATCGGGTGTCCAGCGTATAGGCCAGCGCAACTTTCGCCGCATCTCTGGTGTTCCAGCCGTCTTCGGCCAACCGGACCTTTTCGATGGCGCTTTCGCGGGTGAAGGGGGGGAGTGGTGGACGCGACATCTTCAGTTCCTTGTTGAATTGATTAAATTGTACCGATCGGTAATTTATTTACCTATCGGTACAGTTTCGCATGAGCCTTTGGTTGTCAAGCGGCATTTCCGTCTGGCTGTTTGAGATCGATTGGGAGCGGCGCGTGGTAGTCTGGCTGGCGGCCGCTACCAACCAGAGCGCGCGTTCTCACTCGGGTGTGATCACGAGGGAGGCCGTACGCAACAGGGTATTTTCTTGAAGACGGAGTAAATCCGGTCCAAGTCCTATTACCAAAGCTGATTCCCAAATCAGCGGAAGCGCGCTTCAAAACTACCTGTTAGGAGGCGGTTTTGGCTCGCGGCGACCTGACAGATACGGGATGGCGGATCATTGAGGGGCTCTTGCCCACCGAACGCGGCAGGAAGTCCCGGCCCACGCACGATAATCGGCAGTATCTAAATGGCATGTTGCATGTTCTTCGGGTCGGCTACCCCAACCTGTCGTGCAGCGGAGAACAGGCGTTGCTTTTTTTCCAAGTTGCGCAATAATACCAGCGCTCAATGATTAGAACTCATGTGCCCATTTGCGGTGTCCGATGGACATGATGCGCCAGGGCTGGCTTTCGAGTTTTTTCCAGGCATCGCAGCAGTGGTCGACGATATCGTCGTAGGACTTGAAGACCCGGTTTGAGAGCCAGTTCTGGCGCATGAACTGCCAGAGGTTTTCGACCGGGTTCAGCTCCGGGGATTTCGGCGGCAGCGGCAGAATGGTGATGTTGCCGGGGACGATGAGATTGTTCGACATGTACCAGCCCGCCTGATCCATGATGAGGATGGCGTGCGCGTCGTCAGCGACATGGCGCGAGATTTCGACCAGGTGCTGCGTCATCGCGTAGGTGTCGCACCATGGCATGACCAGTGCAGCCGCCTTTCCGAGCTTCGGGCAGATTGCGCCGAAGATGTAGGCCGACCTCGTGCGTTGATCGTGGGGCGCTGAAGGTCGTGTTCCCCGCCTTGCCCAGCGGCGCGTGATCTTGTTCTTCTGGCCGATCCGAGCCTCGTCCTGGAACCAAATCTCTACTCGTTTCCCTCGGGCTGCTCCGGCGGCGATTTCTGCCACTGCGGCGGGGAAGCTTTTTTAAAATCCTCGATGGCTTGAAGCTCTTGTGCATGATGCTTCGGCCGGGCCGTGAGCTTGCGATAGCCCATCGCATGCAGTTCGCGCCCAAGCGTCTGGCGGCTCACCGAGATACGGTGCTCCTGCCAAAGCCATTGCACCAGATCGACGAGTCTCCAGCGCACCACTCCGTCGAGATAGGGAACGGGACCTTTCTCGACCGCCTCGATGAGCGCTTTGCGCTGCTTGTCGTTCAGCAAAGGCTCACGGCCCTTCGCCTTTCCGGTCTTCAGGCCGTCTGGGCCATGCTGATTGAAACGCTCGACCCAATCGCGGATGATCTGCAAACCGACCCCGCCCATAGAGGCGGCCTGGCTCCGAGACCCGCCTTCGTAGATCACCGACAAAGCGAGCAATCGACGTGACCAGTCCGCGTCCCGGCTCTTTCTGGCAAGCTGACGCAGGTCATCAGCCGTGTAGTCCTGACGGATATTGAGTGCCGTTCCCATGGCGAAATCTCCTTCCGCCATGTTGAATCATGATTTGTCCCAAAACGGAATCCCGTGAGTCAATTTCAGTGGGCCTTGGTATAAGGGGCGTTTGGGTTCGGCGGGTGTTGGGGGCGCTGACCGGTTGTGGCGCGCGGCCTCAGCGTCTTTACCACAATCCCTTCCTCGTGTCTTGACCTTGAGCGGAATCGAACCTGAAGCCCGTTCGCACGAACCAGCTAAGCCTTTGAGCAGGAATAGAGCGGTAAGTTAAAATGGTCATATAGGCGGAAAAGAGAAGATTTCGGACACTGCCACCAAGTACTAACCCGTTCGCGACAGACCCTTTCACCCGACGCTACCCCCGCTGGAGTTGGCATAGACTAAGGCTGATCGTATGTGCGGAGGCGGCCATAGAGCTGGCGGAGCACTTCGTCTTAGGCAAGGTGCTTCATCGGCTCAACGGGAAACGCAACTCAACGATCGTGCCCGTCCCTCGCTTGGATTCGATATGCGCTTCGCCGCCGCTTTGGCGCATGAAGCCATAAACGACGGCAAGGCCCAAGCCGGCGCCGCCAGCTTCTGCTCTCGTTGTAAAATAGGGCTCGAACGCCTTGTCGACAGCCTCCGGTTCCATGCCGATGCCCTCATCTGCGACACTGATGAGGAGATGGTTCTGGTCGCGCTTGGCGGCGACGCGGATGATACCCCCCTCCGGCATGGAGGCTGCCGAGTTGAGGCAAAGATTGAGGACGGACTGCTCGAACATGGCGGCATCAAGTTCGACGGTCGGCAAGGCCTCCTCGATTTCGAGGACGACGGGGCAGGCAGACCCTACGGCGATCTCGAGCACGTCAGCCATGCCGCGCAGCAAGGCGGCGACGTCGGTCTCACTGGGCCTGATGGGCTGCTGGCTGCCGACCGAAAGCATGCTGCTGGCCAGGGCATTGCCGCGATCGGCTGCCTTGCGGATCCGCTTGATGTGCCGCTGCTGACGTTCGTTGAATATGGCCTCACGCTCTAGAAGGCCGAGGCTACCGGTGATGATGCCGATCATGTTGCCAACTTCATGGCTGATCTGATGGGTCATGCGCATGATGCCGTCCAGACGTTGCGATTTGACCGCCTCCGCCTCCTGCCGGTCCAGCAAGGTCACATCGCGCGCCAGAAGAACGATACCGCCATCGGGCTGACGCGAGACCGCAAGCTCGATAACCTGCTGCTCGTCATTGCGCTGGCGCACGACCATGCGTTCGGCCAGCGTTCCGGGATCGTCCTGCGAAGGCAGCAGTAGCGGATCAATTTCAGGGATGGTTTCGACAAAGCGCCGGAGCGGATATTTGCGTGACGAGCCCGTGCGCCCCACAAGTTCGATGATCCGCCTGTTCATGGTGATCGGTCGGCCGGTCCTGTCGAAGAGCGCGATGCCCTCGTTCATGGTTCGGAAAGTCGATCGGATGGTGCGGGCCGCCGCTTCCGCTGTTCGCCGCAGCCGCGAAACGCGGTCTACGCTTTCCCGGAAGGCCCGGAAGGCGTCGGACAGCTGCACCAGCTCGGTTTCCGATCCGGCATAGGCGGGGAGTGCAACATTCGGCTCACCCTTCGCCAGACTGTTCATGCCGTGAGACAGCGCGACGATCCCGCGCGAAACGCGCATGACGGAGCGGATCGACACGGTGGCCATGACCAGCACGACGACGGAGGCCATGGCGATCATGACGAGAAGCCGGCTCAAGGCGTTGGAAGCCGAGGTCAGCCCCTCGTTAAGTCCCTGCGCGACGGCATAGGTCTGCGTTTCGGTGGCATGCGACAGGTCCCGCGAGACGGAATGCAGCCGGGCAACCGCGCCACGGATCGCAAACATCTCGACCAGATAGCTGGTCTGCGCACGGAAGACACGCTCATAGGGGTCCAGCGCGGGCGGCAGTGTCGGTTGACTGGTTGTTCCACCCCGCATCAGTGACGCCGTCTCCCCGACATAGCGGCGCTTCAATTCCCCCAGCTGGAACAGGCTGTCGGAGTTGGAGGCGGACTGCACGATGGCATTCAGCCGTCCCCGCAGAGCGACGTCGGTGACTTCCGACCGGGTGGCTATTTCTCCGAGCGCTGCGGCTGCCTCTGCCTTCAAGACCTGCGCGGCATCGGCGTTCGCCGCGAGATTGAGCGTCTGGGCCCGCACGCCCTCAAGAAGCTCAAGGATGTGGGTGCTGGAAAAGCCTTCTGTCAGTTTCGCGCCCTTGCCTGAACGGATGGCGGCCAGCAGGCCGTCGACCTGCGCGACCACCGCCCGGCTTTCACTCGAAACACGATAGGGCGATGTGGCGTTCATCAGGAAAGGCGCACTCGAAACGAGGTCGGAGACCTGGCGCGATACCAGCGATGCACGGGCGAGGCTTGCAAAGGCCTGCAGGCTGTAGTCGGCCATCTCGGTCCGCGCTTTCTGCAGGCCGAAGATTGCGACGCCGGAGAGAATGATCACCGATACGCAGATAAACGCGATGGCGAAGGGAAGCCGGAACGCGATGGACGAGAGAAATGGCCGGTTGATCACGGGGCAAGCTCTGCGTCGCTGGTGTGCAGGACGTAGCCCTTGCCGCGGCGTGTCTGAATGTGCTGCGGCAGGTCCGGATTGCGCTCGATCTTGCGGCGCAGGCGAAGGACCAGCACATCAACGTTGCGATCGATGAACCGCTGGCTTTCCGCCCCCAGGCGATCGAGAATATGGGCCCGGCTGACCGGAACATTCGGCGTTTCGGCGAGAACCTCAAGCAGCGCGAACTCGGCCGAGGTCAGGGTCTTGCTGCGATCGCTCAGACATACGGCGCGGCGCGCGTGAATGTCGACGGTCCAATCGCCGAGCCTGAGGGCCGCCTGGTCATGATCGCGCTCCGGCTCCCGCTCTGGCCGAAGCGTCGGGACGGTGCGTCGGAGCACGGCCTTGATCCGTGCGCTGAGCTCGATCGGCTCGAACGGCTTGACGACATAGTCGTCGGCGGCCGTCTCCAGCCCGAGGACACGATCGGTTGCGCTGCCGGCTGCCGTCACCATCACGATACCGATTTGCGTCTGCGCCCTGAGGCGCTGTGCAAAGGCGCGGCCGGACAGCCCCGGAAGATTATGGTCCACAAGCACAAGCTGGATCATCTCGCGGGCGAGCAGGTCGATTGCCGCTTCCGCGGAGGCGACGCTATGCGGTGTCCAGCCTTCCGCCTCCACCAGATCGGAAATGAGTTCCGCCATATCCGGATCGTCTTCGACGATCAGAATGTTAACCTTCTGATTTAACACAAACTCTTCCTCCCCTGGCGCAGTATATGTCGCCGGATGGAAATGTTCAAAGATTCCCTCATGAACGCGATTTTTAAAATTGTAATATTTGAAACATCCCGGCCGGAGCCCTGAAAGAACGGTAACCATTCTGGCCCTTGCCCTCTCCGTTCGATCTGCCATGTTTGTGACAGTCCGGAGCGGGGAGGCTTCGGCGGGAGGACTTTCGATGAAACCGATCTTGGCGATCGCATCCGGCCTGGTAGGGCTGGCGATGTCGACCAGCCCTGCGCCTGCAGCTGACACGCTGAAGGTGTTGTGTGGCGTCGATGAGGCCTGGTGCGCCACCATGAAGACGGCATTCGAAGCCCGAAGCGGCCTGTCCGTCGCTATCGAGCGCAAAAGCACGGGCGAAATTCTGGATCAGCTCCGCGCCGAGAAGGATCATCCAACGGTCGATGTCTGGTGGGGTGGCACCGGGGATACCCATCTCCAGGCTGCGTCCGAAAACCTCCTCGAACCTTACACGTCGCGAAACGAGGACGATGTTCTGCCCTGGGCGCAGAATTTCTTCACCATGTCGCATGGACAGTCGGCCGGGATTTATGCCGGGGCGCTCGGTTTCGCCTATAATTCGGTGCTTGTCGCCAAGGCGGGCCTGCCGGCCCCGAATTGCTGGAAGGACCTGACCAACGAGGCCTATCGGGGTCGAATTCTGGCGGGCAATCCGAACTCGTCGGGGACGGCGTTCACGACGCTCGCCACCCTCATCCAGCTCTTCGGCGAGGAAGAGGCCTTCGAGTACATGCGTGCGCTGAACCGCAATATTGCGGAATACACGAAGGCCGGCGCATCGCCGGTCAAGGCTGCCGGACGCGGCGAGATCGCCATCGGGATATCTTTCATGCACGATGCGGTGACCCAGAAGGAAGCCGGCGCGCCGCTGGTCATCGTGGCGCCTTGTGAGGGCACGGGCTATGAAATCGGCGCTGTCAGCATCGTGAAGGGGACAACCAGGCTTGAGGCCGCACGGCAGTTTGTCGACTTCGCCCTGAGCCCGGAAGGCC
Source organism: Rhizobium sp. FG96 (assembly GCF_057808655.1). Classification (NCBI taxonomy): domain Bacteria; kingdom Pseudomonadati; phylum Pseudomonadota; class Alphaproteobacteria; order Hyphomicrobiales; family Rhizobiaceae; genus Rhizobium; species Rhizobium sp. FG96. The sequence continues at coordinate 32,734 of NZ_JBMDIL010000020.1, forward strand.
AGGCGACCGGTGCGGCGGCGGGACAAAACCAGGTACCATCGAACTCCCGGACGAAACTGCCCGACGGCGCGCCGGATATCTCGCTGATCAAGATGGTGGACTACGACTTCGCGACATTCGGTTCGCCCGAGGAGCGAGCGCGGCTTCTCTCCCGGTTCGAGACGGAGTTTCATCCGGCAACACAATAGACGACCCGACATCACGGCATGACATCGGCCCCGGCTCCACTTCGTTTGGCGCCGACCGGCGAAGCCTTGCCCTTCGACAGACATTCAGACGCAAGCAACAGGAGGAACACCATGCGACTGACACTTTTCTCGAGCCTGCTTTTTGCAGGAACTGCGCTCAGCGCTCTGCCCGCGCATGCCGCGGGCGAGCTGAACCTCATCTGTGCCGCAGACGTCGTGATCTGCGAGCAGATGACCGCCGACTTCCAGAAGTCTCATGACATCAAGGTCAACATGGTGCGCATGTCGTCCGGCGAAGCCTACGCCAAGATCCGCGCCGAGGCCCGCAATCCCAAGACCGATGTCTGGTGGGCAGGCACCGGTGACCCTCACCTTCAGGCCGCCTCGGAAAACCTGACCGCCGAATACAAGTCGCCCATGCTGAACGAATTGCAGGACTGGGCAAAGAAGCAGGCGGAAAGCGCCGGCTACAAGACCGTCGGCGTCTATGCCGGCGCACTGGGCTGGGGCTACAACACCGACATCTTCAAGACGAAGGGCTTCAAGGAGCCCAAGTGCTGGGCCGATCTCCTCGCCCCGGAACTGAAGGGCGAAATCCAGATCGCAAACCCGAATTCGTCGGGCACCGCCTATACCGCCCTCGCCTCCCTCGTGCAGATCATGGGCGAGGACAAGGCATTCGACTACCTGAAGAAACTGAACGCCAACGTCTCGCAATACACGAAGTCCGGTTCTGCCCCGGTCAAGGCTGCAGCCCGTGGCGAGACGGCGCTGGGCATCGTCTTCATGCATGACGCCGTAGCGCAGGCTGCGGAAGGTTTCCCGGTCAAGTCGGTCGCACCTTGCGAAGGTACCGGCTACGAGATCGGATCGATGTCGATCGTCAAGGGCGCCCAGAACATGGAGAACGCCAAGATCTGGTACGACTGGGCGCTGACCGCACCCGTGCAGTCGCGCATGAAGGATGCGAAATCCTTCCAGCTTCCCTCCAACAAGTCGGCGGAGATTCCGAAGGAAGCGCCGAAATTCGAGGACATCAAGCTGATCGACTACGACTTCAAGACCTATGGCGAGCCGGCGAAGCGCAAGGCTCTGCTGGAGCGCTGGGACAAGGAAATCGGCGCGGTGGCCAACTGACCGAACGCAACGCCGGCGGCGCGACAGACGCGCTGCCGGCTCCTTTGCCCGCAGGGCATTCCTGTTTTTCATCAAGAGGTTGGCCGTGAAACATGGCAATCGACGGCTGGACATCGTTCTGGCCCTGGGAGCCGCAGCGCTGGTTGCCCTCCCCTGGTATCGCATTGACGACGGTTTCTTCAGCTTCAGCTGGATTTCGTCATTTCTGGTCTCGCCCAAGAGCGCACCGGCAGTCCTTCAGATCGCTGCATTCGGAAGGCCATGGCTGCTCGTCGCGGTGCTTTTGCTCGTGCTGGCTGGCTGCGCCCGCTTCGTGCGCGACCCGATGCGCCGGGCCATGTTGCTTGTCGTCGCTGGAGCGGCGGGAATCCTGTTCATGACGGCCCAGGGTCTGGCGATTGGTCATTCGGGCTGGAACTGGTCCTTCACGGAGAGGCTGTTCGGCGCCATGGCGACGGGCCAGCCTTCGATGGGTGCGGGTGCAGTAACGCTGGCGCTGGTCTACGTGCTCGTCGCGTCCTTCGGTCTGGCCGAGCGGGGTTTCATGAAAGGCGATGCCTTCATTGTCTCCAGCATCAGCCTCCTGATCTTCCTTGTCACGGTTTTCGTCTTCTATCCCATCGGCAGCATGATGGTCGGCGCGTTCCAGGATTTCGACGGCTCTTTCAATCCTTCCGGCTTTATCCGCAATCTGCAGGATCCGGGCATCTGGAGCCTGTCCTGCGTGACGGGAGCCGGCCGTTGCGGCGTGGCATGGCGAACTCTCACGCTGGCGCTTGCCACCGCTGCGGGCTCAACCACGATCGGCCTTGCCTTCGCGCTGGTCGCAACCCGCACGCGCTTCCCCTTCAAGAAGGGCCTGCGCCTGCTCACCGTGCTCCCCATCATCACGCCGCCCTTCGTGATCGGTCTCGCGCTGACCCTGCTCTTCGGCCGCGCCGGCATCGTGACGAGTGCGGCATCGCATCTGTTCGGCGTAGAACCGGGCCGCTGGCTCTACGGCATGACCGGCATCTGGATTGCGCAGGTCCTCTCGTTTACCCCGATCTCGTTCCTCGTCCTTATCGGCGTGGTCGAAGGCGTCAGCCCATCGATGGAAGAGGCATCGCAGACTTTGCGGGCGGACCGCTGGCGCACCTTCTGGCGCGTTTCCCTGCCGCTGATGAAGCCTGGCCTTGCCAATGCCTTCCTCATCGGCTTCATCGAAAGCATGGCCGATTTCGGCAACCCGCTGGTGCTGGGCGGCAGCCATGGCGTGCTGTCGACGGAGATCTTCTTCGCCGTCGTCGGATCGCAGAATGACGCGTCGCGCGCTGCGGTGCTTGCCGTCATTCTCCTCTGCTTCACCCTGACCGCCTTCCTCGCCCAACGCTTCTGGCTTTCGGGAAAGAATTTCGCGACGGTGACCGGCAAGGGCGACAGCGGGGCCCATATCGCGCTGCCCCGCTCGCTCTCCATCGGCGTGCACGCCATCGTTATCCCGTGGATGATCTTCACCGTCGTCGTCTACGGCATGATCCTCGTCGGCGGTTTCGTGAAGACCTGGGGCCTCGACAATTCGCTGACGATCGAACACTACACGCGCGCCTTCTCGGTCACGATCCGCGATGGTTCGCTTGCCTGGACTGGCGTCGCGTGGAACTCCTTCTGGACGACGATGGAAATCGCCCTGATTTCCGCACCCCTGACGGCAGCGGTCGGCCTGCTGACCGCCTACATCATCGTTCGCCAGAAATTCGTCGGCCGCAACCTGTTCGAATTCGCGCTGATGATGAGCTTCGCGATTCCCGGCACCGTCATCGGCGTCAGCTACATCATGGCCTTCAACCTGCCGCCGCTGGAAATGACGGGCTCCGCGGTGATCCTGATCGCCTGCTTCGTCTTCCGGAACATGCCGGTGGGCGTTCGCGGCGGCATCGCCGCGATGACGCAGCTCGACAAGAGCCTCGACGAGGCCTCGCTGACGTTGCGGGCCGACAGCTTCAGGACCATCCGCAAGGTCGTCCTGCCCCTGCTTCGCCCGGCGATCACGGCGGCTCTGGTCTATTCCTTCGTGCGGGCCATCACATCCATCAGCGCGGTGATCTTCCTGGTCAGCGCCCAGTACAACATGGCGACATCCTACATCGTGGGCCTGGTGGAAAACGGCGAATACGGCGTCGCCATTGCTTACAGCTCCATGCTGATCGTCGTCATGATCGCCGTCATCGCGGGCTTCCAGTTCGTCGTCGGCGAACGGCGCCTGCGCCGCGAAAACCGCGTCGCCGGCGCTCAGCGCCCCGCTTCCAACACTCTGCGCGAGGAGAAAATCGCATGATCAAGGTCAAACCCGGTTCTGTTGTTTTCGAACACGTCCGCAAGAACTTCGGCGCGTTCACCGCCATTCCCGACCTGTCGCTTTCCATCGAGCCGGGAACGCTCGTCACCCTGCTTGGCCCCTCCGGCTGCGGCAAGACGACGACGCTGCGCATGCTGGCGGGGCTCGAGCATCCATCGGCCGGACGCATCCTGATCGGCAACCAGGATGTGACCATGCTGCCGGCCAATGAGCGGGACGTTTCGATGGTGTTCCAGTCCTACGCCCTGTTTCCGCACATGACCGCGCTCGATAACGTCGCATACGGTCTGCTCTCCTCGGGCCTGCGCAAGCGCGAGGCAATGGAGAAGGCTGAGGACGGTCTCGCCGTGGTCGGCCTCGCCGGCATGGGCCACCGTCTGCCGGCGGAACTCTCGGGCGGCCAGCAGCAGCGTGTGGCGGTCGCCCGCGCGCTTGTTCTGGAGCCGCAGGTCCTGCTGCTCGATGAGCCGCTTTCAAACCTCGACGCGAGATTGCGCCGCCGGGTCCGCACCGAGATCCGCGAATTGCAGCAGCGGCTCGGCTTCACCGCCGTTTACGTCACCCACGATCAGGACGAAGCGCTCGCCGTTTCCGACAAGATCATCGTGATGAAGGATGGGGAGATTGCCCAGATCGGCACGCCGAAGGAACTCTATGGCGCACCCGCGTCCTCCTTCATTGCCGACTTCATGGGAGAAGCCAATGTCATCGACTGCCAGATAGCGGGCGAGGAAGACGGAATGGCTTTGGTCAGGGTCGGAAATCTCGATCTTTGGGTCCCGCGCGGGACCGCAGGGCCGGACGCGCGTCGCCTCGCCGTTCGCCCCGGCGCGATCCGCATAGGCTCGGTCGGCAATCCGGGGCTTCCCGGCCGAATCCTGCATTCGTCCTATCTCGGGGCGCATATGGAATATGAAGTGGAAACAGCCGTTGGCACGTTGTTCATCACCGATCATGAGTCGGACGAACAGTTGCCGGTGGCAACCGAGGTCTCACTTGGTTTCAAGAGCAAGGGCATCGCCCTTGTCGGCGCGTGAAACACGAATTTGATTGAAGACGGCAAACAACAGGAAAATATGCAGATGACGGAAAGAGATGCAGCGATCGCAGCACGGTTCGAACTGGCGAAGTCGCTGGCTGAATCGGCAGGTGCCATGGCGCTCGACTATTTCAACCGCCGCGACACGCTGGTGATCGAAACAAAGCGCGATCTTCACGACGTGGTCTCGATCGCCGACCAGAATGTCGAGCGCTTCTTGCGCGACCGCGTGGAGGAGGCCTTCGGCGAGGATGGATTCCTCGGTGAGGAGCACGGCTATCACGAGGGGAATTCGGGCTTCACCTGGGTGGTGGACCCCATCGACGGCACGGCGCCCTTCGTCAACGGCATGCCGTCCTGGTGCGTCTCGATTGCGGTGATCTGCGACGATGCCCCGGTGATTGGCGTGATCTCCGCGCCGTGCCATCAGGAAATTTATGCCGCAGCGAAGGGCCAAGGCGCAACGCTGAATGGCGTTCGCCTGGCGCTCGATCCGAAGCGAAACCTGCAAAACGCACTCACGGGCATCGGCTCCAACTCCTACGTCACGCCGCAGCGGATAGGTGCCATCATCGCCGACGTGCTCTCGCGTGGCGGCAACTTCATCCGCAATGGCTCGGGGGCGCTCATGCTGGCCTATGTCGCCTCGGGACATCTCGTCGGGTATTATGAGCCGCGCATGCGGGCGTGGGATTGCATGGCAGGCTTCTGCCTGGTCACGGAGGCAGGCGGCGCGAGCCTCCCCTTCGCAGTGGACGGCGAAAATCTGTTCCAGGCCCAGCCGGTGCTTGCTAGCAACCGTTCGTGTTTTGACGAACTGGTGCAAATCCACCAGACGCACGATGCCGCATAGCCCTGAAATATTCCCCGGAGTGTTTGAACAATCCCATGAAGGCATGCGCTGGCTTCATGGGATTGGTTGTGAATTTTTAGCGGAATTCAAACGGAGACTGGCCGCAGGAGCTTCCTCACGCGCTACGCTTGAATCGGAATCGGCGACGTAGCTGATCCAATGTCGTTCTTATTACTCTTGAAAGTATCAGAACCAACGACGCCGCTATTACAAATTTCCTCAGTGAAAGATTTGTAGACAAGCCAAGAACTTAGCCGGCCTGGAATGACTGAGTTGGGGCCGATTGCTGTCTGTCCGCTTGTGTATGGAGAGTAACCGAAGCTGCCCTCACGCTGCGTCGGTTCGACCTGTCGTTTGCCGCGCCAGGCTTGCGGCGAAGCTTTCTTCATCGGTCGGGACTCCGAACAGGTAGCCCTGGCCGACAGGGCAGCCCATTTCGGAAAGCATGGCCCGCTGGGCTTCTGTTTCCACTCCCTCTGCGACCACCGTCAGGCCCAGGGCGCGCCCGAGTTCGATGATAGCGCGGACGATTACCCTTTTGGAGGGCGCCGTGGCGAGTTCGCTGACAAAGGTGCGGTCTATCTTGATCTCGGTCACCGGAAAACGTTCCAGCGATCGCAGGTTCGAATAGCCTGTGCCGAAATCGTCCACAGAGAGCCCGACGCCGATCCGTCGCAGCCGCTCGAATGCGTCCATGACGCCGGGCGTGTCGCTGAGGAACATGCTCTCGGTGATCTCGAGAGTGAGCCATGCAGGGTCCGCGCCGGTATGACGCAGGATGCGGTCCAGCAGTTCGGCCATGTCGTGGCGCAGAAATTCGCCTGCGGACACGTTGACCGAAAAGTGGAGCGGCTTGTCGCGGTGGGCGTTGAGGTGCACGGCGAACGTCGCGACGGTGGTCAGGCTGCGTTCGGTCAGTTCGAGCAACAACCCCGATCGCTCCGCTGTCTCGATGAACCTGCCGGGAAGCTGGCTTCCGAACAGGGGATGGTTCCAGCGGATCAGCGCTTCGGCGCCCAGCCACTCGCCGGTGACAAGGTCCACCTGGGGCTGGAAATGATACACGAATTCATTGTTGGCGACCGCGGACTTCAATTCGCGTGTCATGCGCAAACGCCGGCGGGCTTGCTCGTCGTCTGAGTCGCGAAACCGGCGCGGCCCGCCAAGCGGATCGGACTTGGCTGCCCAGAGGGCGGTGCCGGCATTCCGGATCAGGGACAGGGTGCCGCCCACAGGCTTGCCGATCGCGTATCCGATGGCAAAGCGCAGCGAGACACTGGCGCCGGCCACGACGAAGTCCGCGGCAAGCAGGGCGGTGACCATCGAGACGATGGCGTCGGCACTCTGTTCATCCGGAAGCTGGAAGGCCAGGGCGAACTCGTTTGCGCCCATCCGCGCCACCAGCGCAGCGCCCAGGTCCCTGAGACGCCGTCCGGTTTCGCAGAGCAGGGCATCGCCGACCTCGAACCCGTAACCGGTGTTGAGATCGTGAAAGTCGATCACATCCAGCTTCACCACCAGAAGCAGCGCCTCGGCTTGCGTTGCGAAGCGCTCGTCGGCGGTCAGGAGAAACGTTTGACGGTTCAGGCAGCCGGTGAGCTGGTCCAGGTTTGCGACCCGATCCAGCGCGATGTGAGTCTGGCGGATCGCCGAGACGTCGCGCAGGATGGCGACATAGAGCAGCGCGTCGCCGACCCAGGCCGGTCTCAGACTGAGACTGTTCCAGAACTCCGATCCGTCCTTGCGGTAGTTGCGCAGCGTCGCATCCACGGGCTCCGCCGCCTCGATCGCGGCGCGAATGCGCGCGATCTCCGGCTGGTCGCGTTCATTGCCCTGCAAATAGCGGCAGTCCTTGCCTATGACCTCATGGCGGGCGTAGCCCGTCAGGCGTTCGAAGGACTTGTTGACATAGAGCAAGGGCGAATTGGCCCCCGAACGCTGCCCGATGGCGATCCCGTCGCTCATTTCCTCGACCAGCGTGGGAAGTATGGACCGGATCGAATCGGTATCGGCCAGCCCGTCGCCGGCGATGCTCGGCACGCGCTTGATGAAGTCCAACGGCATGAGATTCTTGATTTCTTCCATGACAGGGAGCATGGACGGCGGCCCGAAACTGGGCAACCCAAAGCCGGGGCGCTTCCAGGACAACCGTCAGCCGTTTTCGGACAAACTGCGCCTTCTGCCGTCGCCGGATGTCCGAAAGCGGTCGCGATAATCGGACGGCATCACGCCCAAAAGCGCGACGATGGCGCGGCGCATTGCGGGTGCCGGTTTGGGGCGATTGCTCCGGGGCTGCGACCGCTGCCGGGCCAGGCGCCCTCCCGCCTCAGACGAGGCCTTCGAGGCCGTAGAGGGCGGGGCGGATCTCCTCGAGCAGAGCGAAGGGATCGGCCAGCGAGGCGAAGACATTGATGAACACGGTCGGCTGCTCCCGGATGAAGCGGACATGCAGCACGCCGTTCTCGCGGTGCACGACCGCGCAGCCGATATGATACTGGCGGTCGCCGATCGAGATGAAGAAATGGTCCGGAATGTCATGGCGATGGCTGGTGGCCATCAAACCGTTCTCCGAAATGTCGAGGACGCGCAACTGGGCCTGGCTCACCTGCCGCACTCCCCTGAGCGTGAAGAGCACATGGACGAGAACATTGCAACTGCGGCGCACCCGGATGCGGGATTCCTGCTCAAAGGCCAGTTTCGTCAGGTAGTTCATACGAGAAGACCTGCTCTTGTGGAATGTTATCTGACTTGGTCCCCGGCGTGTCGGCGTCGGAACGCTCACGATCCCTTCGGCAGGTGGCACGATGAGAATTGCCTCCGTCATGTTCCCCGGCATTTCCCGCCAGTTCGACTTTCTGTGCCTGTTCGATGACGTGAAGCCGGGCGACAACGTCGTCGCGCTTCATGAAGTCCGCCGGCAGGAGGTTTCTGATTTCTTCCATGGCAGGGAGCATGGACGGCGGCCCGAAACCGGGCAACCCGCAGCCGGGGCGGCTCCAGGACAACCGTCAGCCGTTTTCGGACAAACTGCTCCTTGTGCCGTCGCCGGAAGTCCGGAAGCGATCGCGATAATCGGACGGCGTCACGCCGACATGCGAAACGAAGGCGCGGCGCATTGCGCGCGCCGATCCAAACCCACTCCTCTCCGCGATCGATGCGATCGGCAACCGGCTGCCTTCCAGAAGGAAGCGGGCAACGTCGATCCGCGTGAGGTCGACATATTCGGATGGCGAGATGCCGATCTCCTGGGAAAAGACACGCGTGAAGTTGCGCGGGCTCATCGCCGCGATCTTCGCCAGGGCGGTGACCGAGAGGTCGGCCGCGGGATGGTTGAGCACAAATTGCTGGACGCTGTGCAGACGGCTGCGGTCGCTCGCCTGCGCCGCCAACTGCACGCTGAACTGCGACTGGTCGCCGGGCCGCTTCAGAAAGACGACGAGCCGACGCGCGACGTAGAGCGCCACATCCCGGCCGAGGTCCTCCTCCACGAGGGAAAGACCGAGGTCGATCGCAGCACTGGATCCGGCAGAGGTGATCATCGCGCCGTCACGGACAAAGACCCGATCGCCTTCAACCTGTCCTTCGGGGAAGCGCTCGGCAAGCAGGGTTGCGTACTGCCAGTGCGTGGTCACGCATCGGCCCTTGAGCAGGCCCGCCTCGCCGAGCACGAAGGCCCCTGTGCAGACGGAGCCGTAGCGCCGGGCCCGCCCTGCAATATCCACCAGCCAGTCGATGATCTGCCCGCCGGGACGTTTCGGAACACCGACGCTCCCGGCCACGAGCACGGTATCGGGGTCACCGGGATACGCATCAAAGGCACAGTCGGGCAGGACTCTTAGTCCCGATGCGCAGCGGATCGTGCGATCGTCTTCTGCGACGATGGCAACCTCGTAGAACATCTTGCCGGCACGCGCGTTCGCTTCGGCGAACACGTCCATGAGCCCGGCAAGTTCCAGGGAATGCACGTCCGGAGGCACGAAGATCACGATCCGCATAAGGATATCTCCCACCGCACACAAGACCTCAGAGCTCTCGACGAGGCTGTGCGCCGACGCCCGTCTGGTGCGGAGACGTTCACTCAGCGCCACCAGATCGTCAAAGTCAAATGATCAGGGTCCAACTGGGGGAGCGGTGTATCCGAGAGTGTGTGACGACCGTTCTGGATCTTCGTCCAGGAGAGGCTGCTGCATGGCACAGGTCTTGAGGGTCGATCCGTCACGGACTTGTAATTTCCGAAAAATGATTAATATGTGAGCAATGTCGAATGCTCTGCGCATCGCACGCGGCCGCTTCGGGAGGGTGGCGCTGCTGGATATGGATCGGCCCCTGGTGCGGCACGCGCACCCGCATTGCCATGTTCTGTTGAAGGTCGAGGGCGCCGACACACAGTTTTCGGTGCGCGACAAGCTCGTGCCACTCACGGATGAAAGCGCTGTTCTCATCAACGCCTGGGAGCCGCATGCCTATGCGCACGACCAGTCGCGGCCGAAGACGGTCATCCTTGCGCTCTACATAGAACCGCAGTGGCTCGGTCATTTCCGGCCGAACTGGGCGGCGAGCCACGCGCCCGACTTCTTCGCTTCCAATGTCGGCTCGATCACCTACAGCATCCGCTCGCGTGCACGCACGCTCGCCGACGCCATGGTGCATGAGCCCAACGGCACAGACATGCACGAGGAGCTTCTCGGCGAACTGATGATCGCCGTCATCGAACGCTTTGCCGAATGGCGGGCGGTGCCGAATTCGATCCGTGACCTCGCCTTGCGCCACCGGGTTGATTTCCGTATCCGCAAGGCCGTCGAGCGCATGAAGGCGGCGCCGAGCGAAATCGCCGATCTCGATCTGCTCGCGACCGACGTCGGCCTGTCGCGGGCGCATTTCTTCCGGCTGTTCGAGACCTCGATGGGGGTGACGCCGCGGGTCTTCCTCAATGTGCAGCGGCTGGAACAGGCGGTTGCGGCCGTCGCCGACGGCGCGCAGAGCTTCGCGGCGATCGGCGACCAGCTCGGATTTTCCGTGCCGGCGCATTTCTCGCGCTTCTTCCACGATCATGCCGGCTCCTCGCCGAGCATCTTCCGCAGTGTGAGCCGCCTGTCGGCTCACGATTTTGAGACTCCTCGGTAAGGTCTGAGACAGGGCGGTATCGCCCGACCGGCCGCCCTTCTCCACCCTTTGCTCCACGGCACCCCTTCACCAACGGGTGCGGGAGGAGCGAATGACCAGATTGGAAACGGCGGGCGGCCTGATTGGCCAGACCGTCCAACGGGTCGAGGACGCCGGACTTCTGACCGGCCGCGGCCGCTACATCGACGACCTGCCCGTCCGGCGCGACACCGCGCATCTGGCGATCCTGCGCTCGCCGCACGGCCATGCCGAGATCCGCTCGATCGATACGACAGCCGCCCGTGCACTGCCCGGCGTCTTCGCCGTGCTGACCGGCGACGATGTGGCGCGGCTTACCCGCAGCATGACCGTCGGGGTCAAGGCCAATGTCGAATGCTGGCCGATCGCCCGCGACCGGGTGCGCTATGTCGGCGAACCCGTCGCCCTCGTCGTCGCCGAGAACCGCTATGTCGCCGAGGATGCGCTCGACCTGATCGAGGTCGAGTACGAGCGGCTTATCGCCATTGTCGATCCCGAGAAGGCACTTGCCGCAGACGCACCGGTCTTGCATCCCTCGCTCGGCACCAACCTCATAAACGAGCGCAGCTTTCGCTACGGCGACCCCGAAGCAGCGCTCGCGACTGCGGACCACCGCATTTCCATCCGCATCGCCTATCCGCGCAATTCCTGCACGCCCATCGAAACCTACGGGGTCATCGCAGAATACGATCCAGGGGAGGACGCCTATGACGTTACCGCGAATTTTCAGGGACCGTTCTCGATCCATGCCGTGATTTCCCGCGCGCTGAACGTGCCCGGCAACCGCATGCGGCTGCGCACGCCGCCTGATTCCGGCGGCTCCTTCGGCATCAAGCAGGGCGTCTTTCCCTATGTGATCCTCGCCGCCGTCGCCGCCCGCGTTGCAGGACGGCCGGTGAAATGGATCGAGGACCGGCTCGAACACCTGACAGCCTCCGTTTCGGCGACCAACCGTGTCACGACGCTCGAGGCAGCCGTTGCCGCCGACGGCCGCATCACAGCACTCTGCTGGGACCAACTGGAAGATTGCGGCGCGCATCTCCGCGCACCGGAGCCGGCGACCCTCTACCGCATGCATGGCAACATGACCGGCGCCTATGCGATCGAAAACGTCGCCATCCGCAACCGCGTCGTCCTCACCAACAAGACACCGACCGGGCTCAACCGCGGCTTTGGCGGACCGCAGGTCTATTTCGCGCTCGAGCGGCTCGTGCACAAGATCGCCGACGAACTTGGCCTCGACAGGCTTGCCGTCATCCGCCGCAACCTCGTGCCGGCCGACGCCTTTCCATATCGCACGGCGACCGGCGGGCTTCTGGATTCGGGCGACTATCAAACCGCAATCGATCGCGCCTGTGCAGAAGGCGGTCTCGATGCTCTGCGGCTGCGAAGGGATCAAGCGCGTGCCGAAGGGCGCCTTTACGGCATCGGCTATGCGACGGTTGTCGAGCCGAGCGTCTCGAACATGGGTTATATCACGACGGTGCTCACGCCGGAGGAGAGAGCGAAGGCGGGTCCGAAGAACGGCGCCCAGTCCGTTGCAACGGTGGCCATCGATCCACTCGGCTCCGTCACCGTCAAGGTTGCGTCAGTACCGCAGGGCCAGGGCCATCGCACCGTTCTGGCGCAGGTGGTCGCCGAGCGGCTCGGCCTTCCCCTGGAGGCCGTGCGCGTCAATACCGAACTCGACACGGCGCGCGACGCCTGGTCGATTGCCTCGGGCAATTATGCAAGCCGGTTTGCTGCAGCCGTCGCCGGTGCTGCGGCACTTGCCGCCGACCGTATCAGGGAACGTCTTGCAGCGATCGCTGCTAGCCAGCTCAATGTCACGGCGGATCGCATCGACTTCAAAGCCGGAAAGCTTTTCGATCGCGACAATCCGGACAATGCCATCTCCTTCGGGCGTGTGGCGGCTGCAAGCCACTGGGCGCCAGGCACCCTGCCTGATGGAACCGGCAATACCATCCGCGAGACGGTTTTCTGGACGCCTGAGCAACTCGAGGCGCCGACGGCAGCGGACGGCATCAACTCCTCGCTTTGCCATGGCTTCATCTTCGACATATGCGGCGTGGAAATCGACCGGGCGACCGGCCAGGTCCGCATCGACCGCTACGTGACGATGCACGACTGCGGCCGCATCCTGCATCCCGGCATGGTCGACGGTCAGGTGCGCGGCGGCTTCGCCCAAGCCGTCGGTGCAGCACTCTACGAGGAATATGCCTATGGCGGCGATGGCAGCTTCCTGACCGGCACGCTCGCCGACTACCTCATCCCGACCGTGATGGAGACGCCGGAGCCGCTGATCCTCCATCACGAGACGCCATCGCCCTTCACACCGCTTGGCGCAAAGGGCGTCGGCGAGGGCAATTGCATGTCGACGCCGGTCTGCATCGCCAATGCCGTCGCCGATGCGCTCGGGGTCGAGGACATCCGGCTGCCGCTGTCACCGAGCCGGATCAGCGAATGGCTCTATGGCGAGGAGCGCGCGCCGTCGAAACCTCAAGGTTCGATCCCCGTTGCCACCGGCGCCTCCGGCGAACGGTTGCTGACGGGCTCGGGCTCGGCCGAAGTCGCCGCCACTCGCGATGCCGTCTGGACGATGCTGCTCGACCCGAACACGCTGAAGGCCATCATTCCCGGCGCACACGAGGTGCGAAAGGTTTCCGACACGCATTTTCGCGCCGAGGTCACACTCGGCATCGGTCCGGTCAAGGGCCGATACCGCGCCGACATCCGTCTCTCCGACATGGTGGCACCTGAAGCGGTCACGCTGTCCGGTGGCACGGAGGGCGCACTCGGTTCCGGTCGCGGCACGGGCCGTGTCACGCTGACGGAAACGGCGACCGGCACACGAATAGACTATCGATATGAGGCCGCCATCGGCGGCAAGGTCGCCTCTGTGGGCGGCCGACTTCTCGACGGCGCGGCGCGCGTGGTGATCGGACAGTTCTTCCAGGCGCTCGCCCGTCATGCCGGCGGCGGAGGGCCTCCCAGCGCCGCCGCCGGCTTCACTCAACGGCTCTTGAGCCTTTTCAGGAGGCGCAGATGAAGCCTGCATCCTTCGATTTCCTCTGCCCGGACACGCTGGAGGAAGCGCTTTCCGCACTCGCCGAGGGCGGCGGTGAGGCTCGCGTCATCTCCGGTGGGCAGTCTCTGGTGCCGATGCTCAACATGCGACTCGCTCGTCCAGGCCTGCTGGTCGACATCATGCGGCTCGAGGCTCTGCGCCGGATCGAAACTTCCGGCGACGAGATCACAGTCGGCGCCGGCGTGCGGCAGGCGGAACTGGAAGCCTGGGCAAATCTTTCGCGCGACCTGCCGCTTCTGGCCGCCGCCTTCCCCTGGCTCGGCCATGTGCAGACCCGGGCGCGCGGCACGGTCTGCGGCTCTGTTGCCCATGCCGACCCGAGCGCAGAGTTGCCGCTTTCCCTGGTGACACTCGGTGGTGCGGTGAGCCTGCGCAGCCGAAAGCAGAAGCGCAAGGTCAAGGCGGATGACTTCTTCATCGGCATGATGGCGACCGATCTCGCCGAGGGCGAGATGATCGAAGCCGTGCATTTCCCCAAAGCCCGGCCCGCCAGCGGTTATGCCTTCCGCGAGATTGGCCGGAGACATGGCGATTTCGCCATCGTCGCCTGCGCGGCCGTCGCCGACGAAAAAGGACTGCGGCTCGGCATTGCAGGGGTCGATGACCGGCCACGCGTCTTCGCGCTGCCTGCGCTCGACGACGACCAGTTCGACGATGCCCTCAACGATATCGCCTGGTCGCTGAACGCCCGCGACGACATTCACGCCAGCGCCCGCTACCGGCGCGAACTGGTCCGCAATCTCGGTCGCGAGACCCTGAAGGAGGCAAGCCGATGCCGCGCATGAACGCTGCCCACAGGCATGTGGTCGAATTCAAGCTGAACGGCCAGAAAGTCCGTGCAGAGGCCGAAAACCGCATGCTGCTCTCGGACCTGCTGCGCCACGAAGTCGGGCTGACCGGCACCCATGTCGGCTGCGAGCACGGCGTTTGCGGCGCCTGCACCGTGCAGATCGACGGAAAGCCGGCACGCGCCTGCCTGACGCTTGCCCAGCAGGTGCGCGGCAGCGATGTGCGGACCGTGGAAGCGCTGGCTCCCGGTCCGGCCGAGCTTTCCCCGCTTCAGGCGGCCTTTCGCCGCCATCACGGCCTGCAATGCGGCTTCTGTACACCCGGCATCCTGATGTCACTCGACGCGCTCTTGCGTGAGCAGCCGGACGTCGGCCGGGAAGAGATACGCGAACACCTCTCCGGCCATCTCTGCCGGTGCACGGGCTACGCGACCATCGTCGAGGCGGCGCTCGCCGCCGCGGAGGAACAACGGAAGGAGGAGACACCCAATGCTTGATCTAGGAACGAGCTTCCTCGCGAGCGTGGAGCGCGACCCGGACGCGCTCGCGATCGTCGACGGGGAGATGCGACTGAGCTATCGCCAATGGTACGACAAGATTTCGGGGCTTGCAGCGGCCCTTCGCGAGACCGGCCTGAAGCGCGGAGATCATGTGCTGACTGCCATGCAGAACCGTTGGGAGAACGCGTCGCTGCACTGGGCCTGCCAGTTTCTCGGCCTGGTCGTCACACCGCTCAACTGGCGGGCGAAGGCCGACGAAATCGACTTCGGCATCGAGGATGCCGACGCGAAGGCCGTGTTCTACGAGGCATCGACGGAAGAGGCCGTGCGCCTGTCGCGGCTCGCGCAGGACTTGCCGCAATTTTCGGCCGAGGCGCTGGCCGATATCATGACAGGCAAGGCACCCGATGTGGTGCCTGTGTCTGACGCTGCAGACTGGTCGCTGATGCTCTACACGTCAGGCACGACCTCGAAGCCGAAGGGGGTGCCACGCCGTCACCGCGCCGAACGCGCCGGCGCCGTCGCCCATGTGGCGCAGAACCTCTACCGGCATGGCGAGCGCACGCTCGGTGTCATGCCGCTCTACCACACGATGGGCGTGCGCTCCCTGATCGCATCCTCGCTGATCGGCGGCACCTTCGTCTGCCTGCCGCGCTTCGACGTGGCGAGGGCGCTCGACCTCATCGAAGAGGAGAAGATCACCAATCTGTACCTCGTGCCGACGCTCTACCACGACCTCGTGCATCACGAGGCGTTCTCGCCTGAGCGCGTCGCCTCCGTCACCAAGCTCGGCTATGCCGGCGCCTCGATGACGGACGGATTGCTGAAGCGGCTGGACCAGACCTTCCGGCCGGAGCTCTTCGTCAACCATTATGGCTCGTCGGAAATCTATACCTTCACGATCGAGCAGACGGCAACCGCGAAACCCGGCTCGGCCGGCCGCGCCGGCATCAACCAGACGATCCGCGTCGTCAAGCTCGGCAGCCGCAACCCAGACGAACGGGCGGAAGTCGGCGAGGAAGGCGAGATTATCGCGCTGATGAAGAGCGACGAGGCCTTCGAGGGTTACTGGAAGCGGCCCGACGCGGACGCCAAGGCACTTCGCGACGGCTGGTACTTTACCGGTGACACCGGCTTCGTCGACCGGGACGGTGATCTCTTCGTCACCGGCCGGGCCGACGACATGATCATCACCGGCGGCGAGAACGTGTCACCCGTCGAGGTGGAAAGCTGCCTGTCGCTCCACGAGGGCGTCGCCGAGGTCGCCGTCGTCGGCCTGCCCGACGAACGCTGGGGCAAGATCGTCGTCGCCTTCGTCAAGCGGCGGGGCGATGTCACGGTCGAGGATCTCGACCGCCACTGCCGCGATTCCGGCCTTGCCAATTTCCGCCGCCCGCGCCGCTTCGTCTTCGTCGAGGCGATCCCGAAATCGCCTGTCGGCAAACTGCTGCGCCGCCTTCTGGTAGCCGGCGAATACACCGAAGAACGGATTCCCGAACACCAGTGAGCGACCAGACCGCCACAAGACCCATGAAAGGACATTCCATGCCCGAACAGGCCACATTCCAGGACCCACGCCTCGCCGAACTCGACGGCTTCACCGTCACGATCGACACGGCCCACCAGCGCGCCGACATCACGCTCGACCGTCCGCCTTACAACGTCGTCTCCATGCTGGCGCGCGACCAGTTGCGTCTCGTCTTCGAGGCCCTCGATGAAGATGATCGCGTACGCATCATCGTCGTTACCGGCAAGGGCGAGCACTTCTCGTCGGGCGGCAACATCAAGGGCTTCCTCGAGGCGAGCCCGGAGCATGTCTCGCATCTCGCCTGGAACATCGCGGCACCCGCCCGCTGCTCCAAGCCAGTCATCGCCGCCAATCGCGGCTTTTGCTTCGGCGTCGGCTTCGAACTATCGCTTGCCTGCGACTTCCGCATCGCAACCGAAACCACCCGCTACGCCCTGCCCGAGCAGAAGCTCGGCCAGATCCCGGGCTCCGGTGGCTCGGCACGTCTTCAGAAGATGGTCGGCGTCACCCGTACCAAGAACATCGTGATGCGCTCGAAGCGAGTCACCGGCCAGGAAGCCTATGACTGGGGCATCGCCTCGGAGATCGTCGCGGATGCCGATCTGGAAAAGGCCGTCGATGCGCTGGTCGAGGAACTGATCGGCTTCTCGCCGCTGGCCCAGCGCACGGCGAAGAAGCTTTTGAACGATACCGACGACGCCCCGCTTTCAACGGCCATCGAGCTCGAAGGCCATTGCTACAGCCGGCTTCGCACATCGGAGGATTTCCGCGAAGGTGTACTCGCCTTCCACGAAAAGCGCGCACCGGCCTTCGTCGGACGCTGACCACTGGCCGGGCGGGAACCCGGCTTCATTTTCCAGAAGGAGGAAGCGGCCTCGTCACCGCTTCGGGAGGATTGAGAATGGATACCACACAGCAGACGACACAGGAAAAGCGCCTTGTCGAACGGGGACCCGGCATCGTGTCGGGTCTCCGCGACCTGCCGAAACATCTCGGCATCAAGACGATGAGCGCCGGGCTCGTCGCAGCCATCTTCGGCTGCTCCGGCCCGGCTCTCATCGTCATCGGCGCCGCCGAAGCGGGCAAATTGACCAATGGGCAAACGGTCGCCTGGCTGTTTGCGATCTATGTGCTCGGCGGGTTTATCAGCATGCTGCTGGCACTACACTACAAGCAGCCGATCAACGGCGCCTATTCGATCCCGGGTGCTGCCCTCGTCGCCGGCTCGCTTGCGACCATTCCGTTCAACGAAGCCGTCGGCGCATTCATCCTGGCGGGCCTGCTGGTGCTGCTGCTCGGGGTTACCGGGCTGATCGGCAAGGTGATGCGCTGGCTGCCGATGCCGATCGTCATGGCGATGATCGCCGGCGCGCTGATCCGTTTTGCGACTGGCACCGTCACCGCGCTCGGCGCTGCACCGCTGATTGCGGGTGCTGCGATCCTGGCCTTTTTCGTCTCGATGCGGCTAACCAAGACCATCCCGCCAGTGCTGGCCGCTCTCGTCGCCGGCCTGATCGCCGCCTTCGCAACGGGTGCGGTCGGGGGCGGAGCTGCCAACATCGCCTTCGCCGCACCGGAGTTCACGATGCCGGTGTTTTCGATCGATGCCTTCTTCGCAATCGCCATCCCGCTCGCCCTTCTGGTGATCGGCGCCGAGAACGCACAGGCGACCGGGGTGCTGATGGTGGAAGGCTACAAGCCGCCGGTCAACGCGATGACGATCATTTCCGGCATCGGCGGCGTCGCGGCCGGTTTCCTCGGCGGCCACAATGCCAATATCGCCGGCCCGATGACGGCCATATGCTCGTCCGAACAAGCTGGTGAGAACAAGGAAGGGCGCTATGCCGCAACGGTCGTCAACGGCGTGCTCTTCGCCGCCTTCGGGCTTCTTGCGGGTGCAGCCGTTCCTATCGTGCTCAGCCTACCGTCCGCCCTCATCGGCACCGTCGCCGGCCTCGCCATGATCGGCGTGCTGCTCTCCGCCTTCCAGAACGCCTTCGCCAAGTCGCTCGGCAACCAGACCGGCGCCTTCGTGGCACTCGCTGTCGCCATGTCGAACGTCTCGCTCTTGGGCATCAGCGCCCCCTTCTGGGCCCTGGTGGCGGGCGTCATCGTCTCCGCCCTGGTCGAGGCCGGTAGAATCGGGGAGAAACAGGCCGCTTGATTGCGGGCCGCCTTTGATCGATATCTGCTGCCAAGTCGCCCCCATTGCTGTTCTGTATGGCCGGCATGGGGGCGAATATGGAAACAGTTTCGGCATCGGGGCTCAAAACGGCTCAAAGCAACTTCTTTTGCATGGCCTCTGCGCCAAGGCCGACGGCCCCGTTAAGCACGGGGCCGCTCTGTCAAATCTCCGTGTGCTCCGCCAGCTCCAGGGCATCCTCGATGTCTACCCCAAGATACCTGACGGTATTCTCGATCTTGGTGTGGCCCAAGAGAATTTGGATCGCGCGAAGATTGCCTGTCGCCTTGTAGATCATCGCCGCCTTGGTTCGGCGAAGCGAGTGTGTGCCGTAGTCCTCGCATCGCAGGCCGATCGCGGCCACCCACTCATCGACCAATCTTGCGTACTGGCGAGTGCTCAGGTGATCGGCAGGATCGACCCGGCTGGGAAAGGCGTAGTCGTCAACCGTTCCACCTCTTCGCTCAAGCGTAAGCGCGAATTTCCGTGCACCTTTTGTCATTGAGCGCCGTGCTGCATGAGGTGTCCACCTAACGGAGGTGGACACCAAGTGATTGAGAGTGACGAAGGTAAGCTGGTTATCCGGCGGATTTTGCGAAACGGGCGTCGGCGGTATGACGCTGCGTCGAAGGCACGCCTTGTTGCGGCGAGCCTGGAGCCGGGTGTGTCGGTTTCGCGGCTTGCGCTGGACAACGGGATCAATGCCAACCTTCTTAGGAAATGGATCAAGCAAGCCCAGGAGACTGGTCGCGAACATCAGCCCTCGGCATCGGCGTTTGTCCCGGTTTTGGCCGCAGAATGCAGCCTATCGACGGCGGTGACTGGCCGGAATGGTGACGAGCGTTTGGCGAAGCCTGAAAGGACGGGTCCTTTATCCGCTCCTGTCAGGATGAGTGCGACGCTTCCGAACGGTGTGAAGCTTTCGCTGGACTTCGACGATATGGATGCGTTGACGGCGATGATCGGGGCGCTTGGTCATGTTCCGCCTCAGCGCTGATCTGAAGGTCTATCTTCATCGCGAACCGATCGACTTTCGGGCCGGGATCAACAGCCTCGCGGTCCTGGTTCAGGAGGAGATGGAGCTGGATCCGTTTGCGCCTGCGGTCTTTGCATTCTGCAATCGCCGCCGCGACCGGATGAAGTTGCTATTCTTCGATCGGTCTGGGTTTGTGATGGTTCTGAAGCGATTAACGGAAGACAGGTTCCGATGGCCTCGTCGGGAGACGGCCGTGGTGACGCTTACGACCGAACAGCTCCATTGGATCCTTGACGGCATCGATATCGACGCGATGGTCCGCCATCCTGTGCGGCAATATCAGGTGGCTGGCTGACGCTTCTCGAATAGAGGAGTTGACGCAGCGGCCTGCTTTCGATTCAAGAATCTGATGAATCGAACCGGCGAACCGAGTGTTGCAGAGCTGATGGCGCAGTTGGCGGCGAATGCTGCCGAAATCGCCGCACTCAAAGCCGAGAAGGAAGTGCTGAGCGCCCGCGTCGTCAAACTTGAGGAAGAGCTTGCCTTGGCGCGCTCACATCGATTTGCGCCTCGCAGCGAAAAGCACGTCGACCGCCTCTTCAATGAAGCCGAACAGATTGCCGGTGAGGATGATGGCGACAGTGAAGAGGACGAAGTCATCGACCTGCCGGATACTGGCCTGCCGCCGGCGGAAAGGCCGGAAGGCAAGAAGCGCGGCCGCAGACCCTTGCCGGAAAATCTGCCGCGCGAACGTGTCGAATATGATCTTCCCGACGATCAGAAGGCCTGTCCCTGCTGTCATCATCAGATGCATCGCATGGGCGAAGCCGTCACCGAGCAGCTTCATATCGAGGTGAAGGCAAAGGTCCTTCAGAATGTTCGGTTCAAATATGCCTGCCGGAATTGCGACCGCACCGGCATCAACACGCCGGTCATCATTGCGCCAATGCCGGCGCGGCCGTTACCAGGCAGCATTGCCACGGCTTCGACACTGGCCTTCGCGCTGGTGCAT
Organism: Rhizobium sp. FG96; assembly: GCF_057808655.1. Taxonomy (NCBI): domain Bacteria; kingdom Pseudomonadati; phylum Pseudomonadota; class Alphaproteobacteria; order Hyphomicrobiales; family Rhizobiaceae; genus Rhizobium; species Rhizobium sp. FG96. The sequence goes on from NZ_JBMDIL010000020.1 coordinate 53,505, forward strand.
AAATATGTCGACGGCACGCCGCTCTATCGCCTGGCCCAAGCCTTCGAGCGCGCCGGCGTTCCCGTCAGCCGGGGCGCATTGGGCCATTGGGTGATCGGCTCGAGCCAGATGCATCTCTCCCGCATCTATGATGCGCTGAAGCTGAGGCTTCGATCGCAGCCTCTCATCCAGGGCGATGAGACGACGGTTCAGGTGCTGAAGGAAAAGGACAGAGAGGCGGCTGACACCTCGTATATGTGGGCCTATCGCAGCGGCATCGACAGTGACGAGCCCATCGTCCTCTTCGATTACCAGCCGGGCCGCGGTCAGATCCATCCGCAGACCTTCCTCGGCGACTACCGCGGCATCGTGATGAGTGACGGTTATTGCGCCTGGCGCACTCTGGAGGGGGCAACCCACATTGGATGCATGGCACATTCACGAAGGCGCTTCGTCGAGGCCCTCAAGGCGAGAAAGAAGGGTGGCGGCCCGCCGGAGCAGGCGCTCAAGTTCTTCGAGCAGCTCTACCGGATAGAAAGGCTGGCGAAGGAAGAACCGCCGAACGACGGCGAAACGCGGGCCGATTGCATTCGCCGCTTTCGGCAGCAGCACAGCGTTCCCATCCTCAATGCCCTCAAGACATGGCTCGATGACATCGCGCCGAAGGTTTTGCCGGACAGCAAGCTCGGCGACGCCATCTCCTATACCCTGAACCAATGGGACTATCTGACCCGCTACGCGCAAGACGGCACAATGCCGATCGACAACAACCTTCTTGAGCGTGACATCAGGATTTTTGCAACGGGCAGAAAATCCTGGCTCTTCAGCGACACCGTTGACGGGGCCAAGGCCAGCGCCGTCGTCTACAGCATCATGCTGACATGCCGGGCTTGCGGCGTCGAACCTTTGGCCTACCTGCGCTATGTCCTCACCGAACTCCCGCAGCGCGCCAAAGACGCCGATATCACCGACCTGCTGCCCTTCAACTTTCCAAAAGCCGCCGCAGCCTGATCAACCACCCATTCGAACTCGCGGGATCGAAATCGTCGCCCCCGTCAATGTGCACGGAAATGAGCGCTTACGCTCAAGCCAGGCAAGCAGGCTGGCCCTCACGTCGGCCGTGATCTCGAACTGAACCGGACGACCGGTCTTCTGCTGGATCACCATCGCGCGCGATCGAATCTCGGGCCCGGTCACGAGGGTTCCGATCTTGATCTTCACGAGATCGCAACCTCGAAGCTTGCTATCGATCGCGAGGTCGAACAACGCGCGGTCTCTCATGCGTCCTTCTCTATCGAGGAAGAAGCGGATCGCCCATATCTGGCGCTGTTTCAGTGGCTTCTTCACACCGACCTTCCGGCCGGCGTTCCATGCCGGTCGACCCAGTGCAGCAGGATCATATTGTGCAGTACCCATTTGAGTTCTCCTTCGGCCGTCATTGGCCGTCGGAATAATGCGCAAAAGAAAAGAGTATATGGAGCCGGGAGGGAACCGGCATCGCAGATGCTAAATGATCGAGTTGGGGGCGCGAAGGGCCGTTCTTCCCAGCGAAGCCCATGTCCGCTTCTGGGCAGTTTCCATTGTCACGGCAACGACTGAGATGAAGGCGCAAAGCTGCCTCAGCGATTCGCGTCTCGCTCTTGAGGGCATACGAACCAGCGACCCGATCGCCTTGGTTGGCCAATAAACTGCTACCGCGTTACGCGGAAACGCCAATTGCTAATCCGCGCATGTGCGGAGGATCGGCAACATCAGCTTAATGTGAGCATCAACTCGTTCCAACACTCTATCGGGTAGAACGGCTCGTTCAGGCAGAGACCACCAAGAATGGTTGACGCGCTCAACCGTCTCCGTAACAGCCTTCAGCACAGCAGCTTCCGGCATTCGCGCACGATGAGCGAAGACTTTCCATCGCTGGGCGTTCATTGCCTTGAACGGCCGTTCACCGGCGAGCGACAGTGCCATGGAGTCTGACGGGATGTAGGGGACGGTCGATAGCACATCATAGACTGGGGCGAGTGCAGGCACGTCGCCCTTCCCATGATAAATCAGCGACCAATTCTTGAGGTGCATGTCGCCATTGCCTGTGAGCGCAGCCAAAGCCAGTCGTCGGACGAACTCGAGGGCTGCCGCTGAAGAAACGGCGACCCCAAGAGCCGCAGCGATATCATGATACGCGGCCCCCTCATATTTTCGAGACGGATAGACGCCGAATACCTGAGCAAAATCTTCGATATGGACGCGCTCACCACCGGCAACCCGATCGAAACGTTTGACGAGGAGGACTTTGCCGTCGGACAATGTCTCAAACTCCTCCGGGATACCCTCGAACTGCGATTGTTCGACGAGCTCGCGTTCCGGCACGTCCATACCAATCGCTTCGGCCAATGCGAGATTTGCAAATTCGTTTTCCGAAACCCCGGGAAATGACGTCGACGGAAACTTGGCGATATAGGAACCCTGCTCGTCGCCTAAGGGGATCGTCAGCCCGCCGCCCTTGCCTGTGTTTTTGATGACGGAGAGCTTCATCTGCACACCGGCGAGCGAAAACCGGGCCTTGGGGCTGGGGGTTGTCAAACCCTCATTACGAACAACGGTTCCTTCGCTTGGCACGATACGGACAGCCCCCGGCAGATCCGATCCGAGTGCTGCAAGCAAATCGAAATCATTCCCTGCCCGCACGCTACCTGAATGGTGCTTCTCCATCGCCTCGCGCAATTTATCCTCTGGAAGAAGATTCGCAAAGAAAGGTGGCAAAGCCCTTGCGACGGGCTTCGGGTCCTTCCGCAAACCCCCATGTGCCGCGCGGAATGACAAACTGAGCACTGGGAAACCACCGGTCTGTCGATAGCTCTCATCAAAGCTGAACGCGTTGAAGTCTCCCGGCGTCCTCACGATCATGCCGACCTTCAGGTCATTCAGCAGCACGTCCAGTGAGGTTATAGATCTTGGATCAAGTGGCGCATCAGACATTGCCATCACCATCAGGGCTGGCGACGAAAGCAGGAAGGTCATCTTCGGCGCCACCTGGTTGCAGTAAAGCGTCAACCGCCGGGACCATGGCCTGCGGGATGAGCATCAGTTCCAGACCAAGCGCACGACCAATGTTGATCAGGGTGGTCGTACGGGCCGCGCTGGCTCCAGCCTCAATCTCGCGGTACCGCGGACGCGACAGGCCCGCCATATCCGCAACCTGCTCCTGGGTGAGGCCCAAAGTCTTGCGCGACGTCTTGAGCTGCCGAGCTATGTCCTGAAGAGCCTCCGGATTCGACTTCATATGATACCTTAACGATTCATTTTCCCCAATATGATACGTCTACATATCCTACTACATCTGTTCATGTCAAACTAAATGACGCCAATAAGGATCATATGAGAATAAAAGATCTTCTTACAGATCAAATTTTTCTCCTCCACTGATAAGGCGCTAGACAATCTAGGCACCAAAACTGGAAGCACACCCGCAATAAACGCTTCTTTAAATGTCCGCTCCTACCCGCCCACGCTCGGCACTGGTGCCGAGAGAACGGAAAAAGAGCATGACCAAACACGATCTTTCAACTCATCACTTTCAACGGAAAATCTCAGATTTCTGCGAGGTGCGCATCGCGCCAGTCGCCTCACAGCGAGTTCTGGAAAGCATTCGGCCCTATCTCATAGGTCTTGTCGTTCACCGCCGGCCACCACCGATCGTGAGTGGCCGTATGGATTGGGCGGCCATTGGCCAGGCATGCGGGATTGAAGGCGAAATGACCGCGGAGTTGAAAAAGCAGCTGCGTCCAGGTTTGGACGCGATTATCCGCTGGCTCGGAACGCCACCCGTCGCCGAGGACATCCTGTCGGCGAAACCACGTGCGAAGACGAAGAAACCCATCCCCCGGAAGTCGGAAACTGTGACGCGTTCCAGGCCGCAACAGATCCGCTCAGACAAGATCCCGGCTCAATCTTCGTCAATGCCAAGAGGGCCACAACCGAAACCGATTAGTCCTTTTCCTGAACCATTGTTCGAAGCAACTGATGATCCGGCCAGCTTTCAAGATGCCCTCGTTTATCAGATGCGCCGGTTCGGCGAGAGCTACTGGCAACTCTACCGCGCCGTCGTTGGCCTGGGTGAGACGTTCGATGAAAAGACTCTGCTGTCGTGGGTTCAGGGCGAGCGCGTGCCGCGATCTCTGATGAGTTTCGAGATCCTGTCCCGTATCGAGCGGCGCTACCGACTGGGACAGGGCTATTTCAAAGCGAAGCTGCCGCACCAATCCCGCTCCCCATACGGTCATGATATGGGCGACATCAGCGCCGCGGAGCGGCGACGACTTGCATGGCATCTTCCGGACAATTTCAGCAGCTTGCCGTTCTCTAAGCGGGAGGAAATCATCGAATGGGTGCGCCGGGTCATTATCTCGGGCTCAACCGACTATCGTCGCTACCAGGCGGCGGCCACCAAACAACGTTATGCAATACGATTTCCGGGGATCACTTATGGCGGAGGCGCCCTGTCTCCACGGCCACAAATAAACCCGGACAGCACGAGCCCCAATCCAGAGGCCTTTGAAGATCCTGATCTCCTGTCGGGCGTCGTCGATGCGCCTCAGCAACTGGCTATGGAGATGGCCGACCTGATCCGGTTCAAGACATCGACGCTGACCGCAATCGGCTTTCAACGAAATGGAGTTTGGGGAGAGGAAACCGCATCCCAGAAGGTCGAGCATCTAGGCCTCATGTTTGGTGCACTCGCTGCCTCACCAGCCAGCGTCGTCAAAGGGCGTGGTGTGCCGCTCAGCCAACTGACCTTTGGCCTGTTGATCTTCCCGGGCGTCTGGGACTGGTACCTGCAATGGCGGGAGCAGCGCCGCGGCTTCTACACCAAATGGGAAGAAGACATGCTGATGGTGGCCCAAGCTCTCACGCGGGCACAGGTGGGCTGGATTCGCCAGAATCCGGGGCTTCTGAAGAGGGTTCAGCCAATCGAAGGGCTGGTAGCTTCTGAGGAGATAGAATTCGCAGCACGCGACTGGCACGGTGCCTGCGATGCTTTCCACCGGCACGCTGCCAATCGTTCGAAGGAAATCCAGCGTGTCATGCGCGTGCATCGCGACCCATTCGAGCCGATCATGGTGGTCCTCGAAGCAGACAGCCCTCTCTCGGAATACCGCAAGATCACAGATGAGATCCTGAAACGCATGCCGGATGAAAATCGTTATCCTCGGGCGGCAGCCGAAGCGGTCCGTTCTTTCCTTTTGCTACGGCTCGGCTTGCATCTGGGGCTCCGGCAAAAGAACCTTCGACAGCTTCGCTTGTGCCCGCGCGGGCATTTTCCGACATCGGAGCGGCGGCTGGAGGACATTAAATGCGGAGAACTACGCTGGAGCGATCGGGAAAACGGTTGGGAGGTCCTCATCCCGTCGGTCGCCTTCAAGAACTCAGGCTCGTCATTCTTCGGACAAAAGCCGTTCCGTTTGATCCTGCCGGATTTGCTCGACCTCTACAAATACCTTGAGGCCTATATCGATCGCCATCGCGGTGTGCTGCTCGGTCCAGCGAGAGATCCCGGCACCTTTTTCGTCAAGACGGTGAAGACCACAAGTCTGGACGCGGCATACGATTCCACCAAATTCTATGAAGCCTGGCGGACCGTGATCCAACGCTACGGCATCTACAATCCCTATACCGGTCGCGGAGCCATCAAGGGCCTGCTGCCGCATGGACCGCATAATCTTCGGGATATTCTGGCAACCCATATCCTCAAGCAGACCGGGTCATACGAGCAGGCGAGCTATGCAATCCAGGACACACCGGATGTCGTCCAGCAGCACTACGGTCGCTTCCTGCCGAAGGACAAAGCGGCACTTGCGGCGAAAATCCTCAATCAGGTTTGGGAGGCTGCATAGCCACTCTGATGACTGGCTGATCCACATCGCCTATGCAGATGCAAACCAAGCCCCGCATCTGCATGGCCCTGCCGGTCTCCGCCTTGAACGGAATCGAACCCTCGCCCAGGCTGTAATTCCAGTGTAAACCCAGGTAGATACCACGCCATCGAATTGTAGCCTCATGACTTCCCGACATCTTTTAGGTGCCAATGGGCGAAACGCGGAAGCCCCGCGCGGGATTTACTCTTAGTCGTCTGCGCACAGATCGCCCCATCGTCGGTGTTGATGAAGGATCACTTTTCAGGGGGCAGACCAAATGGCATTCACCAGCCGACGGCTTTTGCAACCATAGTTCGCGATACCGTGTTGACGAAGCTCAGTCGCTAGCGAGAATGGATTGATCACATTTCTACCCACAAATGTTCTAGGAGAATTTTGGGTAGGCCCAATTCGCGATCATGCTCAGATCGAAGAACAGCGACCCTATTGGGGATGTCGTGCTCGACAACGCTCAATCTATCTCCGACACTCCATCCAATAATACGCCTTCGGGCAAATCCACGAACCCAGAGATCCACCCTACGGACCCAACTAAGGATATCACCAGCCTGAACATAGGCGATCATCACGGCCTGTTCGTGCGAAGCACCGTGTAGGCCGGCCTTAAAACGCTGCACGCCGCCGGTGCTACCGCGTGCAACGCGGAGGTACTCGCGTTTATCGCGATCTCTTCCGACCGGTGTCGGGAGACGCTTGCATTCGACCGGCAGGAGTGCATCAAAATCGTCGTGACGACGTCCATCAATCCAGATCACCTCCCCGGCCGGTGCCACCGCGAGATCAATACGGCGGGCTGCCTGTATCTCATCGGGTTCCTCAACGCGAAACTGAAGAATGTCCCAACCATTTGTCTTTCTGGCGACCCCATTCAGATGCGCGCAGAGCTGAGACGTCAGATGTGTCTCGGCGTCCACAGGCCGCCTTCCTTCTCGGTCCCGCCAAATCGGAAGCTGCTGCAAGATAAATCCGACAAGTTCGTTGAGCCAGGTTTTTGGTCGGTGAAGACCAAGAGAAAGACCTCCGGTCTGGATGTCGGCATCGTCATCCGCCAGCATTCAGAACCCCTGCGCTCGGAGATCGGCGAGGACATCGTCGCTGTCTCGCAAGGCAATCGAGCGCAACCAGTAGCGAAGACGGTTGGGCTTCAATAGAAAGATGAATCTGCCCTCATAGATTCGGGCGATCCGCGTGACGGCAAGGGAACTGCCCTTCTGCTGGCTCAACAATGCGTCAAGTTTGCCGCGCAGATCGCTATCGCCATCCCATTCAACTGCCCCGCGGCCGAACACGAATGGCAAGCACACAATTCCAGGCCAACGGCGCGGTTCAAGGGCAATAACGGGATTGTCCTTATATATCGCATTGATCTGTTTGCAAAAAACAGCCGCGAAATCAGCAAGATCTTCGCCGACTTCCTCCATAAGGAGCTTTGATTCACTGCCCTTGCGAACGAAGTCACGGTAGTAAGTCACCACGTCCTCGGCAACGATCTGCTCATTTTCGCTGAGATCAAGATTCCCATCCTCTGGAAATGGCAATGCGAGCACATCGGCGCCCGCAATATTCGTGGCCTTCTGCGTGAACAGTTTCGTACTTACGGCGGCAACGAAGGCGCGCAGGGGAATAGACTGAGCCTTCATCCAATCATGCACGGAATCGAGATCATGCTTAGGCGCTTGCGCAAAGCCGACGATCTGGTTCTTGAACGTCAGATATCCATCAGACCACACGGCGTGAGGCAGATCCATATGCTCCCGAACGAGAAGCATCGGTGGGCTGAACAGGTCCGCCGAACGTGGCCCCTCAATGGTTTTTTCGGGAACCACGGTGATCATTTTCCTATCGATTCCATCAATGGTGAGCGCTTCGGATGGAAGCAGGGGCTTACCGATCAAGTGCTCCGCTTTACGCGAAACGCCCTTCTTCCCCTCGACAAAACCCTCGCGCACATGCCACTGCCGCTCTGATGCGTAGTCGTAAAGCGTACGATATTGCTTGAGGCGCTTCACGAGGCTGAATGCGCGCGCGCCTCCGAGAAGGTTCACCCTCCAGATCTCAGGCCCAGACTCTGCCAGCACCGTGCTGCGGGGCAGCCAGTGCAGATCGTAGTAGTCTATATCAAACCCCTGTTCTGCATCAGCCCGTCCAACACGCCGGAAAACGGCATGAAGGATTCGTCTGTTTGCCGGAGCTTCGCCAGCTTGCGCCACGACGGCAATGATTTTGGTGTCAGCACCACCCTTACTGAACAGGCCCCGGATCGAGACAAAATCGAGAATTTCACGGACATCCCAGCGAGCGAAGAACTTGGTTCGAAATGGCGCTGAGCTGGCATTGTAAATGAGATTATATTGCTGAAGCATCGAGAGCACGCCACCGGCGACAAGTAATTCCATTGCTTCGTGCAGGAACAGGTAGGCGACCTGTTTGTCCGGCAGAGGGCCGTTTGCTTCGATGTATCTGCGATAGCTTCGCCGGGCGCCTTCGGTCTTGAGCGCTGATTCAAACGGAGGGTTGCCGACAATTACCCCAATCGGCTCTTCGATCAGCTTCTTTTCCTTGGCTTCAAAGAAGCATGACTCGATTAGCGTCCGATCCGTGAGCTTTGGAAATAGCTGAACGCTTGCCCTGATGTCCTCCGGCTCCAGCGCATCACAAAGCGCGAGACATAAACTGAAGGCCGCCAGTTCGATTGCGCCGCGTTCGACATCAACACCACGGACACGCTCGATCAAAGAGCGCAGCACGTCGACGCCCGGCTTGGCCCACCCGTGCGTACTGCGCCAATGCAAAACAAGCCTTTTATAAGCCTCGACAAGGAAAACACCCGATCCGCATGCGGGATCGAGGATGAATTCCCCTTTCTCCATCAGCGAATCCAAGCGCTGCCAGCTCAGCGCCTCGTCCAACATAAGCCGCACCAGCGACGGCGGCGTGTAGACCGAACTATCCGTATCGGTCACGAACAACTGGTAGATGTGGCTAATGACTTCGACGGGCAAATCGCGGAACGAATACAATGCCCAAAGATTGAGCTGCCCCCCGGCTTCCTCACGCGCTTCGATCAACGTACTGAAACCGTCCAATTCCGTACTGGTTTCAAGCATTTTCTGGTCGGCATCGTCGATTGCGAACACATGCCCATTGAACCGCTTTTCGAGAGCCTTGAGGAGCTCGACCAGAGCCGGACCATTCGCCAAGACATGGAAAAAGCGCGTCGCGCCCTCCAAGAACTGGCCAAAAAAATCCAACGGCAATGCACCGCGCTCTTCTAAATAAGCAATCAGCAGCGACAGGATGAGCAGCCGGCGGCGAAGCGGCGCGTTGAGCAACCGGCTCGTTTTCAGCCGCCCATGTAACTCGCCCACAGCGTCGACGAGTCGACGGTGCGCCGACTTGGATGACGATAGAAGCAACTTACATGCGGCTGGATCATCCCAAAGCGTGCTGTTTCGCAGCCGCTCCGCATCCCACCACGCTTCGTGTGCACTGATCCGAGAGGCGAGGGTCAACGTTTTGACCGGGTTGCAGATCAGTTCTCCGGAGGAAGTGATGAAGTCCGGCTTATGGGCGCATCTGAACAGCTGCACTGTGCCGGGCAAGCGGCGGTAAAGGAGCGGGACGCCACCCCAGCTCCAGAGCCTCTTGTGCAGCTCCGCAAAAGACGGGTCATTGGCCGGACCATCGGAAACGAATACGAAAGCCTGAGGCGCGCCAGCCCCGCGCTTGGGGTCTGCTTCGAAAAATACGGCATAGGCACCGTAGGATGCCGCCTTTTCCATAATTGCGACTTCCTCCGGCGGCCGGCCGTCGGAAGAATAATCTTCGACGCGGACAAGACCATCAACGATCTCCGCATTCGGCTCGCCTAGCGAGCCGATCCATGCCGTTGCGTCATCGGTTACCGACATCACCATGGCCTGACCTCAACCGAAGATGTCATTGCTCACGACGCGCTTTGCTGAGCTCAAACCCCTCACGCAGGAGATCAACCATTGTCATGCCCTGGGCCACCGCATAGCCTTTGAAAGCCTTCTTGAAGTCGACGGGAACTTTGAAGTTCAACGTCTCGAGCTTTTCGGGGGATTTGATGGAACCCGACTTTGGGAAGCTATCGACCTTGCGCTGCGCCACGAATCAGCTCCTCCCGGTTGCCGTGAATCACGAAATAACAGAATTCGGGATGGCCAGCAATCTGTGAACACAGAAAGACAGAATTCAGTGTTTTGCAAGCCGCGAGTCCCTTCGAGAACAAAAAACCGGTCCGAATGAGAGGCGTTGCCATCTGGCTTTCAGCTTGATGCCAACCATCACGTGCCCCCGTGGCAATGCTTGTACTTCTTACCGGATCCACACGGGCATCGCTCATTCCGACCGATCTTTGGCGAGGCGGCACGCGATGGCACAATCGATGCTTTACGCCTTCCCTTGTCCAACTGCCTTGCGATGTTGTCGAGCAGACCGGGTGGTGCAGTCCACTTGGGAGGCGCACCAAATCTGCGCAGGTTCGCTATCAGTTCGCGCTGGTTCTCGAGCTCCTGCTGTGCGAGCGGGGCCAGCCCCGATTTGTACGGCTCAAGACGGCGCATTTCTGCCTCCGCGTCGGAATATAGCCCGCAATAGGCCAGCACGACGGCATATTGAGAGCGCACGGAGATGAGGTAGTCGGCCAGCTTCCATTGCTGAAGTTGCGGCAGGACTATCGACTCCATCATGTCACGAGCGCCATCGAAGTCGCGCTTTCGGATGAATTGATCGACAAGATCTTGTCCAACTCGGAACAGAGAATCCGGGGCGCGGGCAAGGTCATAGAATTTCAGCGCGTGAACGCGGGCCAGTGGCGAAAACTTGCCTTCTGCGTCGAGTGCCTTGGCAAGGACATCTAAAGAATCCGCGAGATGCTTGACGTCATCGACCTCAGCTTCTTCTTTCAGCATAGGCTTCAGGTCCGGGGCGTTGTTTCCCATAACCATTTCGGGTGATAGCCCGATAACCTCATAATAATCCTTGATCAGCGGCTGGATACGTCTGATCGCGGCATCTGAGTCTCCAAGCGCCAGCTCGGCACAGGCAACATTGTAGGAAAAGACGCGCTGATGACCAGGTGGCAATGTTTTCACAAGAGGCGCCAGATCCGCGATAGCCTGTTGCGCGGCTCGCCTATTACCCTGGCCCGCCAGAAGGTTCATGCGCTTCATGCCAACGCGAAGCCGCTCCTCAGCACCAAGATCATATGCAGTGATCAGTGCGTCCATTTGATCGAGCCAGGAAGTGGCACGATCGGATCCGGCTTTCATGTCGGCGAAGGCCAGGGCGTCTAAGGCCTTTACTCTCTGGTCAGGTGGCACGTGCTCGTCTTGCGCACCGTGCTCGAGATAGGCTTCGACCTCCGGCCAGACGCCCATCTCATGAAACAGTTCTTCCGTTGCCATTTCGACGAGGATATCGAGACGGCCGACTTCACCCGTAAGCCGGAGGAATAACGAAAGCTTCGTCGGGCTCCAGCTTTCGATGAGGCTTTGCTGAACAACGCTTCTCAACGCTTCCTGGTGGGCTTTCACCGTCTCTGCACCGAGAAGAGCGAGTCGTCCCTTGCCGACAACGCGGGCTGCGTCGTGCAGTTTGATCTTGTCGCCGGCGAAACTTTGGAGAAGGCCCAAGCTCAACAGCTTGCGAAACGACTGCAGAAGCACCGGCCTTTCCGGCCCACCTGCAGCAACGATGTAGGAACCAGCTTCCTCACGTGTCAGGGGTGCATCGCAGAGGCTTAGCAGATCAGCGACCTTGGCAATCGTCACCGGCAACCCTTCGAAGACGCGACCCAATACGAAGTCTTGAGCCATTTCGGTCGTGTGCGTTGCGCGGACCAAGTCACCGCACAAGCGTTTCACCGACCCCTGATAGTCAGTTTCTGCCACCGCGAGAGCATTTTGAACGAACAGTGGAAGGCCACCCGTCAGATCTATCAGTCTGTGGTAATCAGCAGCATCGCCCTTGCAGCCAGCGTCGTGTCCGGCGGCTGCTACGGTATCGGATGCCCATCCGCGAAGATCTTCCCGCTTGACGCCTACAATAGCCTCGATTGCGGCGACCTCTCCTTCCGGACGGCCGAGCAACAGAAAGTTGATATTCCCACCCGCCTGGATCACGCCGACAAGGTCATCAGCGGCCAGTTTGTGAATATTGTCCAAGGCAACTGTAACGACGTCTCCGGCTTCGGTGATCCGACGCGAGAGGAGCTGCAAAATCTCCCGTCCAGAGGCGCCCGGCAGGAATATCTCCCCAAGCCGATATCGGTTGCCCGCTAATCGGCCTGCCACCTCGCGCGCGACAGCGTTCGACAAGGCGCCGCCGGGCGTGTCGCCAACATCGAAATAGACCAAAGGACCTGCCGCATGCTGCGCTGCTTGCGCCAGCCATGACGTCTTGCCCGCCCCTGAATAGCCAACGATCAAACGGACCCGATCGCCTGTGAAGAGATCCGGCTCATCCTGTTGGACCCGATAAGGAACCGGAGGCACAGGCAGGTCTTGCAATTGAAGCACGAGTTGCTCAAAAAGTGCAGGAAGATCCTTCGTCGTGAACACATGGTCGAGCGAAGCCTTTTCGCCAGTAGCTGCCAGCGTGACGACACCCGCCAGCTTCCACACGAGTGTTTCCGGTGCCAAGGTTGCAAAAGGCAGCACCTCCGCTAGACGGCAGTTTCCCTCAATTGCCTCCATGAGGGACGATTTTGGGGCTGGCAGGATCCTGTCGATAAGGTCCGCCTGCGGCCAATCAATAGTTACGTCGGCTGGCCAATCAGGTTTTGTCATTCGTTGCGATAGGGGTCCGTTCGGCCCAGCGTTGCTGACAATGACGAACCGCGCAGCGCCCTGTCGCTCCGATCGCTCATGCGATCCCCGAAGGTCCGCAAAACGTGACATCGTGCCCTCAATATCATCCCATGCGAGAGCATCTTTCCGATGTTTAACCTGGACATAGATACGGATGCCATTGAGTTGGATTTCGACATCTTCGTCGCTTTCGACAGCAATCTCCCGCGCCGCGATGGTCTCGGCCGACAACAGGCATTGAACCGCATAGAGGTGCTGGAACAGGTAGCCGCGATGCACGGCTTCGATTCGAAGCAGTTGCGCCGGGTCTAAAACATTAGTTCCTGAAGGGCTTAGCTTTTCCAATTCAGCAAATCCTTTTGTATCGCAGCGTTCATCCGCGGTCCCATTCTCTTTCCAGGTCACGGCAGAAACGGCATCAGGACATTGCCCATGCCGCGCCGTATCTCTATGCAGTCACAACACAGACGCAGGGAAGGTACGCCGGGCATCGTCTGAGCGCCGTTCGCAAGGCGGTAGGACATGGCTGGCCGGTCGCCGCACGACGAGCAGACTTCTGGACTGTCTTCCGCAGTGACAACCATGCGCGACAATACAGCGAGCTTGGGCTCGACGCGATCGACGATCGAATACCAATAGGCGCTGTGCGGCTCGATCTGCTCCAAGTGCTTCTTCAGATCGTCAGGATAGTGCTTCAACAGCCACGCACACGCGACCTCCCTGCGGATCTGATCGTTAAGCACAAGAGTTTCGTACAGGTCCACCAACATGCGGAAGGATTGACCGCCGTGCTGGTTCTCCAGCATCTGCAACTGGATGAGGTTGATGGAAAACCGCACGCCTCCGCTGTAAGCCTCGCTCACTGTACCTATGCAGTATTCACGTATGTCGGCCATCTGCTCGGGCGCGGACATTGCTGCGATTAGGCTCTGGTCGTAGCGCCAAGGGTGAGCCGCTATTTCACCGCGCCACAGATCAAGGTAACCGCTCTCGCGCAGAACCTTTGCAATTTCCGGATCGGACTCAGGGTGCGTCACGAGTAAAGCATGGAGTTCGTTTAGGCTCTCCAAGTCCGGAACGAACGTACGAGCGACATCAAGAATGGCTTTATGGGCCAGATGTGTATCTCGGATCGGGTTACGATTAGTTTCGAGCCAAAGCCATTCTTCCTCGGGCACGGCTTCGGTCTCTATAGGGATTTCCACCAGCAGGTGACTACGTCGTAAATCCTCCGGCGAGCAATAGTCTGCGTCGGGGACGAGATCGATGCCCGCGTTTCTGTAGACGCGGGCCACTAGACGAGAGCAATATTGGCGCTTCGATCTCGGCTTTCGGACAGCAGCGACCGACCGCATGGCCTCCGGCACAGAATACCGAGCACCGATCTCGGCCCGCGCAAAATCGATTACATTTGAAAGAACCTCGCGGGGGAGAGCTTCCTTCAGGCGGAAATGGAAAACCTGCTCGTCATCCTCGAACAACTCCCGCTGCAGGTTGCGCGCCTGGACCCCGTCCGCAGTGGAATCGATAAACGAACCATGCTGCACGCAGATCATCGCGTGAGAAACGATGCCCCCCGTGCTGAAGCGGATCGATTTGCTTATCTTTCCCGGTCGAGCCGTGAAGAGAATATCTCCAGGCTGAACACTGTTGATGCTGATGCGTTTCATTCCCCTCCTCCAAAGCCGGCCTGTATCTATTGCTGCTAGTGCGGCCAGGACAATTGATCTCGCGGCAATCGATTGTCTGGATCGTGAACATGCACTTCATCATCTGCGATGAGATTGGCAGGAAAAATCACAAGATTAGTTCCGCCAGCGTGCCGTAGTGACGGAAAGAACAGCCCCCGAAGGCCAGCCGAAATGACCTTGTCCGCGAGCTTCCAAGACGGTGGAACCTTTTTGTCAATGCGAGCAATTTTCCGCCATGCGCAGTCCCATTGAGCCCAGGCAACATCCCAATGAAGCGGATCGAAACCTTCCGACAGATCGGCCACTTCGCTCAGCGTGATCCTGTACGCTGCAAGCGTAGCCGGCGGCGCGATGCTCGCAGCCTGTCGATATTCGTCCAGCGCGCTTTGGGGGGCCACGGATAGATAGAGAGCCTCGACGCCGGGTCGATTAAAGTGACCGCCATCAACAGCGGCTCCGGCGCCGCTGGTGGGAAGAAACGCCCATTTCGGGGTCAGGTAGCGGTGAAAGACTGCATCCGGGCCAACGCGGATGATCTTCACCCGCGCGCTCCATTCTCCAGGTCCCGAATATACGCAAGAACAGCCTCTATCTCACCATCGGCTACAAGCTCGGCAGCCGTGCGGTGGCCATAATCGGCAATCGGTTCATTACGATACCAGTAGATTGCCTTCGCAAGATCGCCAGTCAGCTCGATGGCCGCAGAGATCGCCTTGATCATTTCCCGCATCCTGCCCTGCAGGCGTTCGGAGGAGGGATTGCGCAGGGTGTTGCGATGAACACCGGTCAATTCTGCAAGGTTCGCGACATTAACACCGAGCGCCTTCGACAGGCGAGACGGAGAAATGTAAGGTGTCCGCGGTTCCTGAAGGCTATCAACAAAGCCAGAAACAACTGCGTAGGAATGTGCTGTCTGAGCCTGTGCCATATCTAATCTCCGCTCAATATTATGCACAATATGTGCACATTCTGGCGCACATCAAGCAAGGCCCTTGATAAATCACGCCTCACGCGTCCTCGAACGGCGCCTTCAACGTTCACAACACTGCCATTTGGGCGCCCGCAGCGATTCACACTCAGCTAGGGCGGGTGGTCGTCGTCCGTAAATCACCAGGCTCATGTCCTCCCGAGGCTCTGTTATAAGTTGCTCTCAGGTGAACCGAGGGGATTCGCGTGGACGACATGACAGATTTCGATCCGGACGACGATCACCGTCATTGGTCGGAGGTGCTGGTCTTTCCGCATCCCGCCAGGCTCGACGACATCGCCATGGATTACTATTTCCGCAGCTACGACGGCAAATGGAGCGAGCAAACGAAGCGGGCGATGAAGGAACTCGGTGCCAAAGGCCTCGAGTTAAACTCCAACTGGGCGTTAGAAAGTCAGATTTGGTCCTGCAGAGGATGCGGGCGTCACAAGCGAGAAATTTTCCGGAAGTCATCGAACGGAATTCTTCTCGCCAAGCTCGAACTGCACCACGACCATTTGTGGGATGAAGGCCTCCGCAGGGCCGAGAAGCTACTCGGACCGGACTGGAGAGAGAATCTGATGGACGGTGCGACGATCGTTCTCGACACGATCCGTACCCTTGTCGTCCGCTTTGACGAGGCCCTCGTCTGCTCGGAATGCAACGCAGCTGACGGCAAGGCGAAGACGGCGGTGGGCACCAATCCGAATTTCAGCTTCGCGGCTGCGGAGATCGCAACCTTCGTCAAGGCGACGCCTCACCAGGACCACGAGATCGATATCGGAGCCGCGAAGGCGGCCTGGGAGGCGGAGCGGCCGAATTTCGAACGACGTCTTGCCATCCTCAACATGTTGCTCGGCGACCTCGCCGCCGGGCATCTACAGCGTCGAATCGAGGGGAGGCTGCGTATCGACCGACGAATGTTTCAGCGCGTCGGACAGACCGAGATACTCTACGATGCTTTCAGCAGGTCTGCAAAGGGCACTATCAACGCTGGACTCTTACAGTCGATGCGCAGCGACTTCCTTGCTCGCTCGGTGCAGAAAGACTTTGTCAGGAGGGAACGCCAGAAGACGGCCGTACGGCATCCGACCGACGAGGAATACCAAAACTATGTCCCCGAGAAAGTCGCAGGGAAATGGAAGGAGACCGGCGACGACTGGGCGTGTCCCTGTTGTGCGCGCGGGAAAAGGTCTCTGATCAGGTTAAGTTCGAAGAAGAAGTGGACGGGGAATATCCGCGCCGTCGCCCAGTACGAAATCCTTCTCGACAAGGACGAGATAGCGCTGCGGGAAAGATTATTTCCCCGCTTTCCGAACGACCTTCACCTTCAGCCGATGCACTGGCTCGACGTCTGCTCCGACTGCGCCGACATCGGAACCCAGCTCAGTCAGTCGCGACGCGATTTGGCCGACATCTATCTCACGATCGAGCAGATGAGGGCGAGCCTTCGCGAAGTCGCCGACAACATGGCGCACGTGATTGACTTCGATCTGGCTGCCGAAATGTCAGGCTCGAACTGGCGGTACCGTCACGCTAGGGAGGCCGTGTCAGCGTTCGCCGCTCTCCGAAACACTTTCCGGACGCAGATGGAACACGCCGCCGATCCTGAGTATCTTAGGATGAACCCCTACCTTCGCCAGGACACCTTCTTGAGGCTCGACCGCATCCTAGAATGGGACCACCGGATCGACGACCCCCAGCAGCGTAAAGATATCATGACAATGTTCAAAAACGGCGACTACGGCCTTTTGCTGACCTGGCGGGAACCACACAGTGAGAACTTTTAATACGCTTGTGCCAGAGTGGCCAATCTCAAACTGGAGAAGCGATTACGGATTTCACCGCGCTCGTGGAAGAGCACGGCACGCTTGGGCTTATACGCGGCTCCGTCCTCGTTGCGTCCGGCCAGGCAAGCCGCCCATAGGACTGAAGATGCTGCGATCGGGTTCAAGCTTCCCGGATGTCTGCAGATCATCGGCATAACCAGTGAAGTACGCAACAATATCCTGGCCAGGGCCGACCAAGTGGTCGCCGAACTCTGCCGCAACGAGCACGATGCTGGCCGCATGGAGGATTACTCCAGGATGTGTGAGTTCCCGTTTATCGAGCTGCTACACGAGTTCGTCTCTTGAATTCAAATATTGCGTTCGGGCAGGTACGTCCAAGCGCAGAGCTGGCGCCAGGCCGGAGACTTAGCGTATCCGACGACGAGCGGGTGCCGCGCCAGATGCGTGAAGGCGGCCGTCGCTCACAGATTTAGGCCACAGTGAAACGCCGGAGTTTCTGGCGAAGCATTGGCAAAGTCATTGGCTCATCAAATCGAATCTCGACAAGTTGGACCGAATTTTGCTCGCAGAGACTTCTCTTCAATGCATCGCGTTCCATGTTCCGTTTCAGCGCCATTTCTCCTCCGAATGCAGCAATGGCTCTGTAGTGCTGCTCACCATGGTGTTCCAGAGCAAGGCCGATGGCGGGCAGATACACGTCTAATCGTTGGCGCCCCAGCCACGGGGGCGACGCCTCCCTTAGGATAACTTGGTCGGGAAATAGCTTTTTCAGCAGACTGTACATTTCCGCCTCCCTCACCCATCGGCTAAGACCAAGAGTGTGCTGGACTTCGGAACGCGCAGTGGGCTTGTCCATTCCAGGCATCAACATCAGCTGATCGATATACGGCGCGATAAACTCCCCAATATCATCACCGTAGAGTTTAGCAGCAGCCTCCGGTCCCGAGCGACGGGCGATACACAGGTGGCATATTTCGTCGATGTAGGTCGCATCCGACAACAATCGAACAACCTGATGGGTCCATGCGCCTGAATGAGACGCAATACGCATAGCCTCTGATATCATTTTGCCATGGGCCGGGCGTGCGCATGAACAGAAACAACGCTCCCCGGTAATCAAATGGTCAAATGCAACAAACTCAAAGCCCTCGATCCCGAACTCATAGCCTTGCGTACGCGGCCCAGGTCGAGGGTTCGCGACCAGCGGCTGCTCAAGGGGAATCGCCTCCATCATTTTCTTGGTTTCAAGAAACATGCTGGGCGGAATCGTCACGTGGTTCAGACGCAGGATGTGGTTTGTTTGCGTTTTTAGCTGCTTCGACCAAAGTCGATGTGACATCAGCCCCGCAGGGCCATAATTTATGGGACTGAGTTGCAAACCCTGCGTGTCAATCTCAACGGCGTCAACCATGGTCTCTTTGGTTGTGGAAAAGGCCAGCTCGACATACCAGGTTTCGTATCCGATGTCCGCAAGCCGCGCCAAGGATGCACAGCGCTCCTTGAAATACATCGCGTGAAGCTTTACCGAGGGAATCTTGCGGAGCGCAAAAGCTGCTTTCTGCTGAAGATTTTCGACGAGAATTTGTGTCAGCAGTTGTTCGACGGCATCTACCGGCCTCACGCCCACGGTAGCGACCTTGAGAGCCAGCGCTTCGGCAAATTCCCTTTCGGAAAAACCGAAGGAAAGCCGGCCACTCCTCACGAAACTGCCTCGATTGCAGGGGTAATTGCAGATTCGGAAGACGTCGACCTACTAAATCTCATTCGAGACCTCGATGTCTTGGTTCAAGACCGCGCTTTCAACGAAGTTTCCAAGCGCACGAGCTGTCGAGTCATAGATCGACTTCTCTCCATCAGCGCTCGAAAGCGTGAGTACGAAAGCCACTTCTTGCGGCCCAGCCTGACTGTGATGCGTCCACCCAAATTGGTAGAGGTCGCGCATGTAAACGCGCGCATATAGCCGCATATGCGACCCGGAAAAGCCGAGCCCACTGCTTTTGGTAAAATCCCGGCAATGCCTTCTGATCGGTTGCCATTTTCGCAGCTCTTCACGAGCGTCGTTCTCCGGCAGTGTCGACTCCTTCATTGAACCAAGAAGGGAGGGCCATTTCTTTGGCCCAGTAGGGTACATCAAAGATGTCTCCAACCGAGAGGCGAAATAATTCGCGCCGCCGAACGGCGAAACGAGGGGTCGCAGCACGGCGGTCAGGCTGGCGCGCCCGAACAACTTTCCATCTCGCACCAGCTCGGGAGGGATGGGAATATCGTTCCAGTAGTATGCGGTTCCCGGCTCGAGTTGTGCCCGCCACGCAAGCGTGACGCTGCCGGGCGCGCAGGTCCAAGGAAGGTGGCCTTGATACGGCGTTCCCCAACCGAGGTTGGGATCGTGCTCGCTGCGTTCCGCTGAATTGATGAGGAGAGCCTTAACCAGATCCGGCGTTGGTTCACGTAAGCTATCGAAAGTGTGGGCTGCCAAAGACGATACCAACGGCGTTGCGTAACTGCTTCCCGTATCGACAACTCCACCCAGCATCCTGAGATTTGAAAACCACGATAAGTCCGGTTTCATCATCCCATCGGGGCCAGGACCGGGCAGGCAGGCAGGGCAACGGTCTCCAGGCGTTCCATCCGGGAGCGCCTGACGGCCACCCACGACAATCGCCGCTTCGCAATCAGCTGGCGGATTGGGCCGGGAATTGTTGCCCGGGCTGACATTTCCAACAGAGATCACCGGGAGGAAGCCCGCCGATCTCGCCAAGAGGCTGATTTCATGCCCAAGAACGCTCACTTCTGAGGGGTCTAAGCCGATGCCATCTTGATTGGCGGAAATATTCCAGACGCGTGCCTCTGGATAAAGACGTGCAACCTCCGTCAGGTAGTCAACCAACTCACGCTCATCAAAACGACGGTTTGCGTTCTTATG
Organism: Rhizobium sp. FG96; assembly: GCF_057808655.1. Lineage (NCBI taxonomy): Bacteria > Pseudomonadati > Pseudomonadota > Alphaproteobacteria > Hyphomicrobiales > Rhizobiaceae > Rhizobium > Rhizobium sp. FG96. The sequence goes on from NZ_JBMDIL010000020.1 coordinate 73,621, forward strand.
GGGGACCGCCTGAACCGATCCAATGCGGCAGTTCAGCTGCGGCAACAATCGATTATTATTCCAGGCGTGGCCATGGACAACGAGCGAGCTGACACAGTTGCCATGAAGCTTATCAGCTTGGGCATTCGTCACGAAAGGCGTTGCCTTGAAGGCTTCAGCTGCGCTGTAACTTTTCGCATGCAGTCCCCCGTCCACGACAACGACGACGGGTGCGTTTTGATCGACTACCGGCGCAGGAGGCTCAGCTCCTTCGCCAGGGGCCGCCACTCTGATGGGCCGCACAGGATCGATTCGATAGGAAGCACCGGAGGCGATTAGCTGCCGCAATCCTTCTTTGTTCGGAATACGAACCGTGGCTCGGCCGACGCCGGTGTTTCGGTAATCCCGCATGGCCCTTGCTATGCTGGATTGTCGCGGCGTCGTTAAAGCGCGCGGTTCTTCCGCTTCCTCGGATGTGCCTAGCGTCAACCGTACACTCGTGAAAGTCGGCAATACCAACCTCTCATTGGCAAAGCCCTGAATACGCTCCAGGATCTCTACCTTGGCATCACGATCACGAAAAGGAGCAAGCCAGACCACGAACAAACGTCCATCGTCGTCCTCCGGCGCGGAATTCCAGAGCTCATTGACTGACCGGCCGCGCAATCGACTTTTCGCATCAAATCGCTCTAGGGACGAAACTCGCGATATGTCTGCTTGCACCGCATAGCCGACCGGACGTTGGATCGCGTCGAGAAGGCGAGGCAACTGCTTGATGTCGGCCTCGATCAAATAACCGCTTGGAAGGGGTGCAACCAGCCTGCAGCCCTGACGCTGGGAGAAGAGGTCGTCTGGTGTGTGTGTCGGAGCGAGCGAATCTTCGGTAAACATCCGAACTACGAGGTGAGTTAGCCCCGAATATGTCGGCAACTCCGCGCGGTGCTCATAGATATCGCGTGTTTCGCTCGCAAGAACTTCCTGCTGTCGGCCGAGGCGCTCCGTGACGATACTTTCAATGCCCTTGCCGCGCCCTGTAGGACTCCGGAGCGCAGGGTCCATTTGAAGGCTCAAAACAGGATAGAGAAGGGGCTGGTCTTGAACTTCCGCCATGCTATGCCTCCCCATCCTGTTGCTTCAAATATGCATAAATGGCTTGCCGTGACACACCAAGGATGCGGGCGGTATCCGCGCCCGCAATACCGTGTTTCTCCTTCAATGCCATCGCCACCTGCCGCTTTTGCTCGGCGTCCAATGGCTGCCGTTGGACAGGGGCGGTCCGCCCTGAGCGGGGCTCTAACAGAGCCGCAATGACGGCTCCAAAATCGATGTCACGCGAATCATGAACCGCATGACGCCGTGCTGACAAGCTCATCGTTTCGATATCGGCCCCCGATAGTCCTGCTGACACTGTAGCAAACAGTTCGGCGCGACCATCTTCATCTTTATCCTCAAAGAGAAAATGCCGCCACAGATCGGCACGGACGCTTTCCTCCGGAAGCCCAAGATCTATTTTGTAGGGGAATCTTCTCCAGATCGCAGGGTCGAGAAGGTGGGCATGATTGGTTGCAGCAACCACGATCGAACTCGGGTCCAGCCCATCAAGCGCTTGAATGACGGTATTGACCACACGCTTGAGCTCGCCCAGCTCGTGTCGATCGTCCCGCAGTTTTGCAACAGCATCCATTTCATCAAGAAATAGAACAGCGTTCCGCGCCGGTACGAAATCAAAAACGGAGCGAATATTTTTTGCCGTATCGCCGAGCAGCGAGGATATCACGGAGTCGAGCCGGACGACGTAGAGCGGTCGTGACAACTGTGCAGCGATGTGCCCGGCAAGAAGAGACTTACCTGTTCCCGGTGGGCCGGAGAGCAGAAGCCCTAGTCGCGACGCCAATCCTTTGGCACTCAAGTCATCAATGCGACGGGCATCCGCGATGAAATCGCTGAACACGCGCCAACCGCTTTCATTCAGGAAAACAGGTGTATCGGGCCAAGTCTGCTCTTCGACAAGCGGCAAGCGGGATTTAGAGTCAACAGGCAGGGATTCCATGTAACCAGACGCCTTCAAAGGTACCCCCCTCTTCCGAACCAGCGCCTTGAGTTCCTTGGCAATGGAAGTCTCACCATTCTTGTCGAGGTCTCGCGCGAGCGCATTCGCGGCTCTGCGTACGCGCGTGTAGTCAGCGGATAGCGCCGCATCGGCTAACTCCAGCACATTTTTCATCTCTATGGTCATGATCACTCCATGCGTAAAATTTCTACCCCAACCCGTAAACCACAATAGCCATATTGACAATTAAATTTTCATTAATGTAATGTGGATTGGCACTCAAGAAAAAGGAATCTGATGCAATGACAAAGAAAAATCAGCATGTGGTTCCCCACAACGGCGAATGGGCCGTGCGGGGCGCTGGAAATCAGCGAGTGACCTCTACTCATGGAACGCAGGCCGACGCGGCTGCTGCTGCTCGCAAGATTGCGATCAACCAGCAGAGCGAAGTGGTCATCCACCGTCCCAACGGTCAAATCCGGGACAAGGATTCCTACGGTCGCGACCCGTTCCCGCCACGTGGTTAAAACCTGAGGCCGCCTGGAGTGAGGCGGCCTCTTCATCAAAGGAGAGAAGAAATGCAGTTTGAAGGCGCATTAGTTCGCGAGCAGGGCGTCACATTCGCCATCGTCATTGTTAAGCCGCACGTTCTCAACAGCGGCCCTCAAGCCGATGAGGTTGCTTATAGCTTCCAGCCAGCATTCCCCGGCGTGCCGATTGTTCTCATGGCGCAAAACAGCCGGGGTGTCCCGACATATCGTGGTCGACGTGATCTCGTTAATTTTCTGTCGCGGGTGCCTATGCAGGCGATACCCTGGAAGCGCTACACCCTGAACTGATCGGGAAGAACTACATAGATGCTCAAAACCGATACCCGTCAGGCAAACTGGCGACGAGCCAATCCGACAAAGTATGAGGCTCACCTCATCGTGCAGCGTGCCTTAAAGGTCGCCGAACTGAGGAAGAACACGTGTGAGGTCTGCGGCAACGCAGCCGTCGATGCCCATCACGATCAATATGATGAGCCTTTGAAAGTCCGGTGGCTATGCCGTCGCCATCACACGAGGCTTCACCATTACGGCGAGGACCTGTTTCCCATCCGGACTTCGTGTTAGCGCTCATCAGAGAGGTGCGCAGAAGAATACGTGAGCCTACGAAGCCAGGGTCACGGGAAAACAGCGTCACAGACGGCGGCAAAAGAATTTATCCGACTAGATAATCCCCCACGCCCGAAACCGCCCCCTCCCGGTCATCTCGCGCAAGCCCAGCTCCGAAACAATCCGCCGCGCCGCCTGCGGCGTCACATCGAGCGTTTTGGCCACCATCCCGGCCGACACCAGCGGCTTTGCCATGACCAGCTCGACCAGCTCCGGCAGCTTTGACGACGTTCGCCGCCCCTCCAGTTTTCGGTCCATCATCGTCTTCGCCAGCGTCAGCCGGTCATGCTCTTTCATACCGGTTTCGGCGACCGCAATCAGGCCGTGGGCGATCGCCAGCAGCCGCGTCTCCCGATCACGACTTCGGCGCCGATCGACGGGAATGGTTTTGAGGCCGAGATTGATGGCAGCGAGATGGGCGCCGGTGGTGATGCCGGCCTGTCGCAAGATCGAGGCGGCGAACAACCGGCCGAGCCAGGGCGCGTGCTGCAGGACGGCAAGCTCGTTCCAGGCGTCGAGGGCGACGATGGCCTGCAGCACCGCCGGCAAGTTTTCGGCCTGACGCAACACGCCACGCCATTCATCGAGCCGGGCATCCTCGTCCCAGTCGAGATCATAGACCAGCGGATCGGCCGGAGCCCGGCCGGGCTTTTTGGCTCGTTCGATCGCAGCGTCAGAGCGCGCAAGCAGCGCATCGATAGCAACATAGTCGACGCCGGGGAGATCTTGGGCCTCGTCGGCGTCATCCCCCTCCCCTTCCGCTTCTATCGCGATCGCCGGCCGAGCAACCCCGGTCGTCGTAGCCTCGTCCGCGCCGCTCGCCCCGATCTCCGAGGTCTTCCGCAGCGAGCGGATACCCTCGGCCGACAGCGCCCAGCCCGGCAATTGGGCGGCGATGCGCCGACGGGTTCGCAGCACGTCGCGGGCGATTGTCAGCTCATGGGTGGGTGTGCGAACATCTTTTGTGGCGTCGTGGAGGATGAGGTCTTCGAGATGGACGAGTTCGCTATCTATCCACAGCGAGGCACAGGCGTCAACGAAGTGGATGCGTTCGATCCAGCCCTGGCCGACCGGCGAGCGAGCGGTACGCTCGTCCAGACGTGTCAGAACGACACCTGCTTCGAAAGCCGGCCGCATCAGGGGCGTCATGCTGATTTTCGTGAGATCGTAAGCCATTGAAAGTTTGGTAAATGATTTCTTAAAGGAACTCTACTGCAATATTGTAGTTCCTCACATGGTATGATCGTGTGTTGGGCGTCTAACCATCGATAAGTAACTCTTATCGGATGTGATTGATCTGACGGTTCTGAAGGACTAAAGTCGTGGCAAATCACGCTGGGAACGACTGCTGGACGGCGGAGCTTGAAGGCGAGCGACAGGATGAATAGCTACTCAATCACTGCGAACGGTGGCCTTGTGACGTTGGCTTCTCGCGAGCTCGACAAAACGACGCTTTACCTCTTCAAACAAGGCCGGTGGCAATGGCCCGTGATATCCGCTCTCGCTGTCAACAGGGCGAACGTCAGGCCCCGGCCAGACGAAGCGGTTGCTTTCAGTCAGTACAATCCACGACCGTTCGTCATCGAGACCGAGGCGGCGCTTGGTAGCCGGCGGAATTTCGATTGCTTCGCTGGGCTCGGACGGCGGGGAATGTGTGATCGGCAGGACACGAACTGCAGGCGTCCCATCCTCGAGCGTCGCAACAATGGCCAGGACCAGAGCGGGTCGGTCCTTGTCCCCCTCCTCTCGTCCCTCCAGATGCTGCCAATGCCAGAGATAGGAATAACGGAAAACCCAGCCGACCTTCGGTTCAGTCGGCAGCATTCTTGTCCATCAGCAGTTCGTCATTGAGATGATCCAGGCCCGGCTCCATCTTCGAAGCCTCGATCGCGGCAAGCTCGTCGTCACTGATCGCAGCTGTCAGATCGACCCGCCGATCTCGCTTGGCCAACCGGAGATAATCTTCGTAGGCCATCAGCACAGTACGCGGACGGCCGTTCTTAGTGATGATCACCGGCTCTCGCACGGCCGCATCCTGGTAGGCGCCAAAATTCTTCGAAACCGCAGCTGCTGTCACAATCGACGTCATGGCAGATCTCCTTTATTCCGGAATATACGGGGTTTCCGGAACTTTGACAATCATTCTGATCGACTCCGTGGATTGCGATAATGCGAAAGCCGACAATATCCGCGTCAAGCAACGCGCCTGTGTCACGCCGCATCGAAGAACTCGACACGATCGCTTCCGTTCTTCCCATGGAACGCCGCGACGAACTGGCGGAACTGCTGACCGATCAGGATATCGACACCCTGCGTCATCTGGTCAATGAGGGCATGGGTGCCAACACGCTGCGCGCACTGACTTCGGATCTTGGCTACCTGCAGGCCTGGTCGCTGGCCGCCACAGGTCGATCACTTCCCTGGCCAGCACCAGAAGCACTGCTTCTCAAATTCGTCGCGCACCACCTGTGGGACGCAGAGAAGCGTCTGACGGATCCGGAACACGGGATGCCGTCGGATGTCGAGGAAAAGCTCCGGATCCAGGGATTTCTGCGGACGGTCGGACCGCATGCACCCGATACCGTTAGCCGGCGGCTCGCCACCTGGTCCACGCTGACGAAATGGCGTGGGCATGTTGGTGCCTTTGCCTCCCCTGCCCTGAAGTCCGCCATCCGATTGGCGGTGCGGGCAACGCCACGCCCCAAGCGACGCAAGAGTGCCAAGGCCGTGACAGGTGATGTTCTATCCAAGCTCATCGGGACCTGCCGCACCGACAGCCTGCGCGATGTGAGGGACAAGGCAATCCTGATGGTCGCTTTCGCCTCGGGCGGGCGGCGTCGCAGCGAAATGGCAGGGCTGCGCAAGGAGCAATTGGTCATAGAAGTGCCGATCCCTGTTGAGGGGTCATCTCCCCTGCCCTCTCTTTCCATCCATCTCGGTCGCACCAAAACCAGTGGTGCCGACAACGACGAGGTAGTCTACCTCACCGGTCGTCCCGTCGATGCACTGAATGCCTGGCTCCAGGCGGGCAGAATAGACAAGGGCAGCGTGTTTCGGGCTATCGATCGCTGGGGCAATGTCTCAAGCCGCGCACTCGATCCCAAGGCCATCAGCGATATCGTCAAGCAACGCGCCGCCATGGCGGGGCTCGACCCGGCTGACTTCTCTGCCCACGGCCTGCGCTCCGGCTATCTCACCGAAGCCGCCAACCGCGGCATTCCCCTTCCCGAAGCCATGGAGCAGTCTCGCCATCGCTCGGTCCAGCAGGCGTCGGAATATTACAATCACGCTCAACGCCGAAGCGGCAAAGCCTCCCGACTTCTCGATTAAGCTTCAAGTTCAATAGGCCAGCCAATCGTTCAAGCCATTCGTCGGTTTATGCCAGCATTGGCGCGCATCAGTGACATCAGCATCGGTCCCAACCCGAACTCCCCTGCCCTCGCTCGCCGCGTGAGATCACGAAGATATCCACCTGCCGAGTTGATGTGCCCTGCCCTCTCAAGGATTGCAGCCATAGCAACCGCCGCGTTCTCCGGCCCCATAACCTCACATGCCTCCTGGTAAGCCGATGGACTGACGCCAAGCATGGATCGAACCACCACTGCGGCTCCCATCAGATCGCGCCAATGGGAGATCGCGCCCCCAGGTCCGTAGTCGGAAATCTGCGGGCAGGCTTTCAGGACCATCGACAGCGGGAACGCCTTCATCTGTTCAGGCTTTGCCAATGACTGGACTACCGCTGCCCGTTCAGCTCCTGGCTCGGCGGCTCCGCCCTGCTCTCTTCTAGAGCTAGGTTCAAGTTCATTGATGGATTCGGATTTTGAATTCTGTATGTGGCATCCGTTTTGGATAGCATTGCCATCCATATTTTGAGAATTCAGTTGATTTTCCAGAATGTTGATGATCTCCGTACGCAGACGCTGCATCTCGTCGAGGATTGCTTCCACCTGGTGACGGTCTGGATTGCGGGGGAGTCGGCCGACAATGCCTACATACATGTCTTCGATGGCTTCCCAGTCGCCGTCAACCCCCTCATCTATAGCGGCGGAAATCAACTTCCGGACATCACGCCGGCAGATCGTCAGTGCCTCTTTGACTCGTCTGAACTGCAGACGTTCGGCTGCGACTTCCTGTGCTAGGCTGGCAAGTTCCGGAGCACGAGCCAAAAGTGGAGAAAGATCGAAACCAAAGGCCTGCTCGATATCGCCACCCCTGTCCCGGTGAGCGTAGCGCTTGCCGTTCGGACTATCCTTGCGCTGGATGAGTCCGGCTTCGACCAAGGCAGCCAAATGGCGCCGCAAGGTCGTTCCAGTGATGCCGTGCGCTCTGACAGAAAGCTGGGCGTTCGAAGGGAAGACCACCAATCCGCTATCGCAGTTGAGCTCGCTTTCCGGATAAAACGTCAGCAATGCGTCCAACACAGTCAGCGCCCTGTCCTGGAGGCCGAGGCGTTCACGGGCTTCACAGGCGTCGCGAAACACCTTCCATTTTTCGACCGGGCGGTTTGGTTTCGTCTCGGACGTCTGGAGCTGCCTCTTTACAAGAGCAAGCACAACGGGCCGCCGCCCAAAGGGCGTCGTTACATTTTCGGGATGCATTTTCCTACCTTTCGAAAGGCAACAGAAAACACTCGCCGGAACGACGTCAAAGACTCTTGACGGAGATTCTGAGAAGTGCGATTCTCTCAACCGACCAAAGTGGAGAAGGCTCTTCGGAATTCGTTTCGGAGGGCTTTTTCTTTGCCGATTTGCTTCACTCTTGAAACAATCCAGCGGCTTAGCTCATCATCAATCTCCCTCGTCATTCTGGTTCTGAAATTGTTCATAAAGCTCATCGAGTCTCGCCGAGACAAACTGGGCGAACGCTGGAACAGCTTTCTCTTCGAACACAATGAAGGTTTTGCCCTCCTTCGATTCGATCCTTACTGCCCGTTTACCCGTTGGAGTTCTCCAAACGTCCGTCGACTTAGATCTCTTCGTGCTCGCCTTGAGGCGCCCCGACAATTCACCCAGCAGACCGCTGAGACGCGCGTCGCTGTCTAACCGCTGTTCTACGTAACCTCTTAGAAGCTGATGGGCGGTTTCGACCACTGACGGATTTGCAAGATGTTCGGCCAGCGCCATCCATCTGGCGCGTCCTGCCTTTGGCGCAGGGCCAATCAGGTTCACCACACTGTCCGGCAATCGTCGAGCCACTGCGATGTATCTGCTCACATCGGCTTTATCCGTTACGAGAGCAGAAATGATAGTGGCGCGGTCGCACCCACCGTCTTCCAGATTTCGTGCAAAGAAGGCTTTCTCGATAAAGGATAGATCCTTCCGATCCAGATTTTCCCGGCCTTGGGCGATATAGAGTTGGCTGTCAGAAAGGCTTTTGACAATTGCGCGGACAGGTCGCCCAAGCTGTTCAGCCGCTCTCAGACGACGTCGCCCGTAGGCAATCTGAAACCGCCCAGCCGTTTCAGGATTTGGACGAACGAGGATCGGCACCTGCTGCCCATGTTCAGCAATGCTTGCTACCAACGCCTCAAAATCAGGGTCGATCTCGATCTGTATACGATCAGTGATCTTTGAGCTGTCGATCGCAGATGGGTCGAGGGAAACGACCGGTTCGCCTTCGGCCAATTGTTGCTGCAGTCTAGTTACCTGCTTCGCATTTTCCGCCATCTCCTGGAGTGAGGACCCCATAGCCGATATTGCACCAGTGCGCACCCGATCAGGAGACCTGGCCGGTGAAGCTGCGGTGACGATCGGTTTTTTCATGAAGAGATTGTCTATGGAATCCTTGCGGCTCATGAGCTTGCTCCAAGATAAGAGCGCCGATCAATTGGCCCGCTGTTGGGAGCTCCCAACACGCTCAGATCAACACTCTGGGAAGATGTGCCAGTCGTGATGGTTGGGAGCTCCCAACAACCCGCGAAATCACCATGTAGACAGCCGGATCGGGTGATCATGCTCTTCCCCAGGCCTGCTTAATTAATGTCTCAACTTCCGAGTTGACCGCTTCCAAAGACTCCATCGCCCGATCATAGGTCGAGCGCGTCATGTTCTCACGACCAATTTCATAGAGGGTCTGCTTGGTAAGGCCAGCGTCCGATACCGCCGCAGACTTCAGCATCGGGTTCGTCAACACATGGTCGTCAAACAGATTCCGCAGCAGAGCCGCGACCTTCGTTTGAGGAGCGTCTTGGGGCTCATATCTGGTCAGTAGGTAGCGGATGAAATCATACTTAAGTTCGCCACCAGCATCCCGCACTACGCCGAGCAGATCGCGAGTCATCAAGAGGAACTGACTCATCGATGATATATCGAGCATCTGCGGATGAATGGTAATGATCATCGCGGTCGCGGCGCACAATCCACTGAGCGTTAGGAAGCCGAGCTGCGGAGGGCAATCAATCACGACGACGTCGTAATTGTCCGCAACCTCGTCGAGCGCCGCCGCCACGCGTGCAAAGAACAGCGTTTCGCCTGAAGCTCCCGCACTGAGCGCTCTGGGCGTTGTATGCTCGAACTCCATTAGTTCCAAATTACCCGGGACGAGATCCAGACCGTCGAAGTAAGTTGGACGGATCACCTGCGAAAGTGGGCGACGCTCTTCGTCGTAGCGAATGGCAGCATAAAGAGTCTGGTTTGACGCGACATCCAATTCCGGAAGCACACCTAGCAGTGCCGAAAGACTGGCTTGTGGATCGAGATCGACGGCTAGAACGCGATAGCCCTGGAGAGCCAGAAATTGTGCCAAATGAGCTGTCGTTGTCGTTTTGCCGGACCCGCCTTTGAAATTGGTGACTGCAAGAACTTGCAGATGCTCACCTGGGCGACGGTGAGGGACAAACTCTATCGTCTCTCTACCGCGTGTCGATTGGGCGAGTAGTCGACGAATCTGATTGATCTCACTGAGATTGTATAGACGCCTACCGTTGCTCGTAGTTTCCGGCTGCGGTCCTTCACCAGCCAGCGTCATCTTGCGCAACGTGGAATCAGATATGCCGATCAGACGAGCAGCTTCACCCGACGTAAACTTACGGAGGACCTTTTGTGAAGTCGGCGGAAACAGTGCTTCGCTCATAGACTTAAGCTGAGAGCTCAGGAGTTCAGCCTGCGCCCCGATGGTTTCATCAGCACTTGGGAGGCTGTGCCTATTCACGTTTTTAGCCACACTCACGATGATCTCTCTTATCACGGATTTTAAGCCGAAACGGCCTATTTGCCGTGACGATACCCGCAACCAATTTCTTGGCAAGGACTTAATGGTTAACGCGAACCTACTCGACGTATTGCCATCAACAGCACCCCGAACAGATTACGTATTTTATACAGGATCTTAGCGTCGCCCTTGCAGCTTTCTGTTCCTCATATGTTTTACTGTGAATCCTGCAATTTTCCGAAGCCGCAAAGCAGTCAATTTCACAACCAACCCGATGCAGTAGCCATGTCTACCGCGACTCAGCGCGATTCTCATTTGTAGAATCCTACAACTGCCGCTCGATTCCGATCCGTGCACATATCTCAATCGACTGAACAGCGACGGAGATATCCATGCAGCTATTAGCGATTTCGACACCTCGAACCGAAGAGGAAGCGAGACTGCTCGCGGCCCAGCACGGGCTCCGAGCAAAAGTCTTCGCCGACCGGTTGGGATGGGAAGTCGACGTTCACGACGGGATGGAAGTGGATCGTTTCGATGATCTACGTCCAACATACATTCTCGCTGTCGGGGATGACGATCGTGTCCATGGCTGCGCACGACTTCTGCCCGCCACAGGGCCAACAATGATCCAAGAGATTTTCCCATCACTTCTTCCAGATGGCAGGCTGTTCCCGCACGCCGCAATGATCGAAAGCTCGCGCTTCTGCGTCGATACGCAATCGCAAGAATCGAGCACGCATAGCTCCATCAACGACGTCACGCGAGCGATGTTTGCTGGCATCATCGAGTGGTCAATCGTCAACGGCTTTAGCGACATCGTCACCGTGACGGATCTGCGGTTTGAGCGGATCCTCTCCCGCGTCGGATGGCCTTTGCAACGACTGGGAGCACCTCAAAAGATCGGTGTCACCACGGCGATTGCCGGCGTTCTCCCTGCAGATCGAGCCTCGTTCCAGCGGTTACAGCCGCCGCACTATCGGTCGCTCATCGCCACTTCCTTCCGCAAGGCCGCTTGAGGAGAGCCACGTGACCCAGCTTCTTTCCCATCCAAGACTTGTACGCAAACTCCAGGAGGCGCTGGGCGATCAGCTATGCGTCGCGCTCGACGACAGCAATGTCGTTGAGATCATGCTCAATCCCGACGGCAAGCTGTTCATCGAGCGGCTCGGTCACGGCGTAGCGCCGGCCGGGGAAATGTCATCCGCTGCGGCGGAGATGGTCATCGGGACTGTTGCGCACGCTCTTCAGTCCGAGGTCGACACCAATCAACCTATCATCTCCGGTGAGCTGCCAATCGGGGGGCACCGGTTCGAAGGTCTGCTGCCTCCCATCGTTGCGAGACCGGCGTTCACTATACGCCGGCGTGCCTCACGTCTCATTCCGCTCGATGACTATGTTCGCAGCGGCGTCATGACAGACCTGCAGGCTGGAACGATCAGAAGCGCAATCGCTTCTCGGTTGAACATCATCATTTCAGGCGGGACGGGCTCCGGGAAAACGACGCTCGCCAACGCAGTGATCGACGAAATCGTAAGAAGTGCGCCAGAGGATCGCCTTGTGGTCCTCGAAGATACGGCGGAGATCCGGTGCGACGCCGAGAACGCCGTTCTTCTGCACACAAGCGACACCGTTGATATGGCCCGCTTGCTCAAGAGCACGATGCGCCTTCGACCTGACCGCATCGTCGTCGGCGAGGTGCGCGATGGCGCCGCCCTCACGCTTCTTAAAGCATGGAACACAGGACATCCGGGCGGGGTGGCAACCATCCATTCCAATACCGCCATGTCGGCACTCCGCCGGCTCGAACAACTGACGGCAGAGGCAAGCCAACAGCCAATGCATGAAGTCATCGGTGAGGCCGTTGACCTCATCGTTTCGATCGAGCGCACGCCCCGCGGCCGGAGAGTCCGGGACATCATAACCGTCGAGCGCTTTGCCAATGGCGAATACGAAGTCCAGTCCGAGCATCTTACGGAAGAACAGGAGGCCCGTCATGTTGCGTAAGACCACGATTTTCTCTCTCGCCCTCTGCGCAGCACATTTTGCTTTTGTAGCGCCGGCAATGGCGAGTTCGGGCGGTGGCAGCCTTCCCTGGGAAGGACCACTGGAGCAGATCCAGCAATCGATAACAGGTCCAGTCGCTGGATACATCGCGCTCGCAGCCGTTGCCATCGCTGGCGGCATGTTGATCTTTGGCGGTGAACTCAATGATTTCGCGCGACGGCTCATATACGTCGTCCTGGTCGCCGGTATTCTGCTCGGCGCCACAACGATCGTGGGTCTCTTCGGTGCAACCGGCGCCTCGATCGGCATTTCAGAGAACGTCATCTCCACCTTCCCAGCTATCGATGCAGGGGAGGGGAGAAATGGCTGAAGCTGCCTCGAGACTACAACGAAATCGAATTCATCGCGCGCTGTCGCGTCCGAACCTCCTGATGGGCGCCGACCGGGAGCTGGTCCTCATCACCGGCCTTGCGGCTGTCATCCTGATATTCGTTGTCCTGACGGTCTATTCAGCGTTGTTCGGCGTGGCTGTCTGGATCGTCATCGTCGGCGCGCTCCGGATGATGGCGAAGTCCGACCCGCTGATGCGGCAGGTTTATGCCCGGCATATTTCTTATCAGCCCTACTACAAGCCGACCACGTCACCGTGGCGGAAATACTGAAGGTGCCGTCATGGTAGCTCTCAAACGTTTCCGCGCAACCGGTCCATCCTTTGCCGATCTCGTCCCCTATGCGGGCCTTGTCGACAACGGCATTCTTCTTCTGAAGGACGGCAGTCTGATGGCTGGCTGGTACTTTGCCGGCCCGGATTCCGAGAGCGCGACCGATGTCGAGCGCAACGAGCTCTCGCGGCAGATCAATGCCATCCTGTCACGTCTTGGCAGCGGCTGGATGATCCAGGTTGAGGCAATCCGGGTACCAACCATCGACTACCCAACGGAAGAACATTGCCACTTTCCAGATCCTGTAACACGGGCAATCGATGCCGAACGTCGGTTACACTTCGGTCGGGAACAAGGACACTTTGAAAGCAAGCATGCGCTTGTCCTGACATACCGACCTCTTGAATCTAGGAAGACTGCACTCAGCAAGTACATCTATTCCGACGAAGAAAGCCGCAAGAAATCATATGCGGACACCGTGCTCTTCGTCTTCAAGAACGCGATCCGCGAGATCGAGCAATATCTGGCGAATGCACTTTCGATTCGACGAATGGAAACGCGCGTAGTTTCTGAGCGGGGAGGGGAGCGTAAGGCGTGCTATGACGAACTTTTCCAATTCGTTCGCTTCTGCATCACCGGTGAAAACCATCCGGTTCGCCTTCCAGACGTGCCAATGTATCTGGACTGGCTGGTCACAGCCGAATTCGAGCACGGTCTGACGCCAAAAGTCGAGAGTAGGTTTCTAGGTGTTGTCGCAATCGATGGCCTGCCGGCCGAGAGTTGGCCAGGTATCCTGAACAGCCTTGACCTGATGCCGCTGACATATCGATGGTCGTCGCGGTTCATTTTCATGGACGCCGAAGAGGCCCGGCAAAAGCTCGAGCGGACCCGCAAGAAGTGGCAGCAAAAGGTGCGGCCCTTCTTCGACCAGCTGTTCCAGACACAGAGCCGCTCCGTCGACCAGGACGCCATGACCATGGTGGCGGAAACCGAGGACGCAATTGCGCAGGCATCGTCACAGCTTGTCGCCTATGGTTTTTATACCCCAGTCGTCATCCTCTTCGACGAGGACAGAGAGGCGTTACAGGAAAAGGCAGAGGCGATCCGTCGCCTGATACAGGCGGAAGGTTTTGGCGCGCGCATCGAAACGCTCAACGCGACTGATGCTTTCCTCGGCAGTCTTCCTGGCAACTGGTACGCCAATGTCCGCGAACCGTTGATCAATACGAACAATCTTGCTGATTTGATCCCACTCAACTCGGTCTGGTCGGGCAGTCCTGTCGCACCGTGCCCGTTTTATCCTGCCAACTCCCCACCGCTCATGCAGGTCGCGAGCGGCTCCACACCTTTCCGGTTGAACCTCCATGTCGATGACGTCGGTCACACGCTGATATTCGGGCCAACCGGCTCCGGCAAATCAACGCTCCTGGCCCTGATCGCCGCGCAGTTCAGACGCTACCAATTCGCCCAGATCTTTGCGTTCGATAAGGGCAATTCTCTTCTTCCGCTCACCCTGGCGGCTGGCGGGGATCATTATGAGATAGGCGGGGATCATGAACAGGAGGGGAGGGCTCTCTCGTTCTGCCCTCTCTTTGATCTTTCAACGGACGGCGATCGCGCTTGGGCGAGCGAGTGGATCGAAATGCTTGCTGCTCTGCAGGGGGTGACGATCACGCCAGACCATCGCAATGCGATCTCTCGGCAGGTGAGTTTGATGGCGACTGCGTCCGGGCGATCGCTTTCGGATTTCGTAAGCGGCGTTCAGATGCGCGAGATCAAGGATGCGTTGCATCACTATACCGTTGATGGGCCGATGGGCCAGTTGCTGGATGCCGAGGAAGACGGGCTCACATTACGGGCCTTTCAGTGCTTCGAGATCGAGCATCTGATGAACCTTGGCGAACGAAGCCTTGTGCCGGTCCTCACCTATCTATTCCGCCGCATTGAAAAGCGATTAGACGGCTCACCGAGCCTGATCCTCCTTGATGAGGCCTGGCTGATGCTGGGCCATCCGGTTTTCAGAGCCAAGATCCGGGAATGGCTGAAGGTTCTACGTAAAGCGAATTGCGCAGTCGTCCTGGCAACACAATCGATCTCGGATGCGGAGCGATCCGGCATTATCGATGTGCTGAAAGAATCCTGCCCAACAAAAATCTGCCTGCCGAACGGTGCCGCGCGTGAACCGGGCACACGGGAATTCTATGAGCGGATCGGCTTCAACGAACGCCAGATCGAGATCGTGTCGGCCGCAATCCCGAAGCGCGAATACTACGTGGCGACACCAGACGGCCGGAGGCTGTTCGAAATGTCGCTTGGTCCAGTCGCGCTGAGTTTTGTCGGCGCGTCCGGGAAGGAAGACCTGAAGCGCATCCGTGCACTGAAGGCTGAGCATGGCCGGACCTGGCCAATCAAGTGGATTGAAATGAGAGGAGTGCATGATGCCTTATCGCAATCCGATTTCGAATAGACTGTTGGCTGGGCTGATGACTGGTGTTGTCGTGTTTGCCACGATTCCTGCCGCGCAAGCTGGGTCCGCCACGGGTGCGGCGACCGAATGGACGCAGCTTGCCAATAATGCACAGCTCATAGACCTCCTGAAAAGCTCTGGAATTCAGGTCGACAATCAGATTACTCAGATCGGACAGCTGGCGGAGCAAATCCAGAACCAGCTGAAAATCTATGAAAACATGCTGCAGAATACCGCGCAGCTTCCCGACCACATCTGGGGACGGGTCGAGGGAGATCTCAACCGCCTGAGGAGCATTGTTGAGCAAGGCCAAGGCATTTCCTTCTCGATGGCGAATGCCGACGATGTCTTGAAACAGAGGTTCAAGAGCTACGCCGACCTCAAGACGAACCTGCCGAATGCCGAGAGTTTTTCGTCTAGCTATCAAAGCTGGTCGGATACGAACCGGGATACGATTTCCGGCACCCTCAAAGCCGCCAGTCTGACAGCCGACCAGTTCGACAGCGAGGAAGACACGATGAGTTCGCTGCGAGGAATGTCGGAATCGGCAGACGGGCAGATGAAGGCGTTGCAGGTTGGCCATCAGATTGCCGCGCAGCAAGTGGCCCAGATGCAAAAGCTCCGCGGCCTCGTTTCGCAGCAGATGACGATGATGGGGACCTGGCTGCAGACCGAGCAGACGGACAAGGATCTTGCGCAGGCTCGCCGCCAAAAGTTCTTCAATGCCGACGTCCGGACCGTGCCGGCGGGACAGAAGATGGAGCCGCGCTGGTGAGCCGCCGTGTTGTCGTAATCATTGCCTTGGGGGTTTCGGCGGTTAGTGCCGCAACAACCGTATTCTTCGTCACGATCGAACGCACGAAGCCGGCGATGACGGAGGAGCAGAAGGCAACTCGCGGGAAATTCTTTGGAACGTCGAAGGAGCTGCCGCCCATCAAGGATGGTCAGGAGATGCGTCCACGATGGTAGAACTCAGGTTTAATGGCACACTTTTTACAGTTGGAATTCTTTGCATCGCATTCGCAGGGCCTGCGTTTGCCCAACAGGGTCAAGTCCTGACCGAGCTCGAGAACCAGGTCTCTGCAGCCGCGAAGGGATGGGAGAACACCATCATGGATGCCGCGAGATCCTTGTTCTGGATCCTCGCGGCGATCGAGGTCGGCATCGCAGCCGTATGGCTCGCGATCCAGGCAGCGTCTCTCGATAGCTGGTTTGCAGAACTGGTGCGGCGGATCATGTTCATCGGCTTCTTCGCCTTCGTGCTAGATCAGGGGCCGACAGTGTCGCGCGCCGTGGTCGACAGCCTGTTCCAGATCGGCGCCGGCGGCGGATCGGCGTCTCCAGCAGAAGTTTTTGACGCGGGGATTCGGGTTGCTTCACAGATGTCCGAACAGGCAAAGTTCGGCGTGTTCGAGGATAATGCGCTTGCTATCGCTGCCGTCCTTGCAATGGGCATTGTCGTGATCTGCTTCTCGCTCGTGGCGGCGATCTTCGTTTCCGTGATGGTCGAAATGTATGTCGGGCTGCTTGCTGGCATGATCATGTTGGGCCTCGGCGGATCGTCCTACACCAAGGATTTCGCTGTCCGGTATCTCGTGTACGCGTTTGGCGTCGGCATGAAGCTCATGGCTTTGGTCATGATCGCGAAGATTGGCTCGGAGGTCCTCCTGGGTCTCGCTCAAGCGCCGACAGCAGAAACCGATCAATTCATCACGACCTTGGCGATCGCTGGCATCTCGGTCGTTGTCTTCATCATAGCGATGTATGTCCCAAATATCATTCAGGGGGTCGTGCAGGGCGCTTCTGTCACCGGTGGGATGGAAACCATCCGACACGGTGGTCAGGCCGCATCGTTTGCCGCCGGCGCTGCCATGCTTGCCGCCGGAGCAGCCGGAGCGGGCGCCGCGGCGGCTCAATCCGCCAGAGCGGCGGGATCATCTGCGACGGGGGCCGCGCTGCGCGGTATTGGGGCCGCAATCGGATCCGGTACCAAGGCGGCCGGATCCGCCGCGAAAGAAAAAGCGATCGGCTCGCCGGGCGCCTATGCCGGATCGCTTCTTGGCCTCGCCAACGCCAAATTGGATGGCAGTCGAGGCGGTCAAAGCGGCAAACCCACTCCCCCGGAACGCAAAGAATAATTTTCAATAGCGAGGGAAACAGACATGGCCGCAAACCGCGCCCCTGAAAGCCCGTATCTTGCCGCGCGGCAGGAATGGACGGAGAGATATGGATCCTACGTGCAGGCCGCGCGCGCGTGGCGGATCGTCGGCATTCTCGGATTGTCTATGGCCGTGATCGGCTTCACCTATGCGATGTACCTCAGTACGCAGGTCAAGCTCGTTCCCTATATCGTTGAGGTCGACAAACTCGGCACGTCGGTGACGGCGGGCTTTCCCCAGCAGATCGAGTATGCCGATGCCCGCGTCGTGCGAGCGACCCTCGGCAATTTCATCACGAGCCTCAAATCAATCACGCCGGATGCGGTTGTGCAGAAGCAGTACATCGACCGGACCTATGCGCTTCTGAGGGCGTCTGATCCCTCGACACAAAAAATCAATGCGTGGTTTCGCGCCAACTCGCCTTTCGAGCGGGCAAAGACATCGACTGTTGCCATCGAAGTCAGCAACATCGTGGCCCTTTCCAATCAGACCTATCAAATCGACTGGACTGAATATGAGCGTGATCGCAAGGGCAAGGAAACCGGAACCCGGCGGTTTCGCGGAATTGCGACAGTGGCGCTAACCGCGCCACAGGACGAGGCGATCATCCGTCTCAACCCGATCGGTCTCTATGTTCAGGACTTCGACTGGACCGCACAGCTTTAAGGGCAGGGGGATACGTATGCACAAAAATGGATTGATTGCTGCCTTCGGCTGCATGGCCGGACTCGTCCTCGTGGACGGCGCGATTGCGCAAAGCATGACCTCTAACGAGGTCAAAGGGACAAACATCTCACGGAAATGGCGTGGCACCCCTGGCCTGGTCACAACCGGGCCAGATGGGAAGGTCATTTTCCTATTCGGCGAAGTGCAACCCTCCGTCGTATGCTCACCTCTCCAGGTTTGCGATATCGAGTTACAGGGCGGCGAAGTCGTCAGAGACGTGCTCGTCGGCGACACCGTTCGCTGGAAGGTGGAGCCGGCAACATCGGGCGCGACAGGCGGCCAAGCCATCCATCTAATCGTCAAGCCCTCGGAACCCGGTCTTGTCACGTCGATGGTCGTGACCACCTCGCGCCGGACCTACCATATCCAGCTGAAATCGCACCCAAGCCAATACATGGCCCGCGTGGGCTTCGAGTATCCGGAGGACGCATCCACCAAGCTCGCCGACATCAACGCGAGGCTTGAGACGGGCGGAATTCCTGGGACCGCTCCCGACAAGTTGAACTTTTCCTACACGGTGAGCGGAGGCGCGTCGTGGAAGCCGAAACGGGTCTATTCCGACGGCGTCAAAACCTACATTCAATTCTCAAAGTCGATATCGGGGCAGGATGCGCCGGTCCTGTTCGTGGTAAGTGGGGGACAAAATCGCATCGTCAACTATCGAATGAAGAACGATATGATGATCGTCGACTATGCAATCGACAAGGCCGTTCTTCTGTCAGGCGTTGGCTGGCGCCAACAAAAGATTACGATTCGGCGGGGAGGGTGATCATGCGAACGATCACCATCCTCACTCTCATGGCCGCACTTGCATCTGGCTGCCAAAGTACAGATGCGGCAATCAACACAAGCTCCGCCCCGGTTGCGATCACGGCTCCCGCCGCAGGCGCTATTGCTGGTGATATGGCAAGCCGGCTTGCCGAACAGATCGGACCAGCAGGCACGGCATCCATCAAAATGGAAAATGACCAGAGCGAATATGCGATGGCGCTCGAGGCCTCATTGAAGGGCTGGGGCTACACCGTCATCACCGATGGCAAGGTGGCGAAAGACCAGAAGCCTGTGGAGATTTCCTATGCGCTGGATCACTTTGACGGGCAACTCCTGGCCCACATCGGGACTCCATCCGTCGCGCTCGGCCGCACCTACGCCGTGACCGCAGCCGGCGCGACGCCGTCGAGCCCGCTTTCCGTTATGCAGAGAAACTGAGGAGGCCGGCCACATGGTCCAATCGCTCCAACTTGGCAGTCCCGTGGGATCTGATGGCCAGCAGGGGATGCGCCGGCTCAATCGCCTGCCAATCATCATTGCCATCACGATCATCGTTTTATTCTTCGGCGTGGTGATCATTGGGCTTTCCTGGCGTGGCCTGTCGTTTAATCGGAACAACTCCCTCGACAGTGCCTCTGGCACGCCAGCAACGAATTTCGGCGACCAGCTAAAGAAAGGCGTGACCGATGGGATAATTGGCGAGCCGGACGGTCGAGAAATCTTCCAACCTACCCCGGTCGTCGTTCAGAAGCAGGAAAAGCAAGAACCGGCTATCGAACAAAAGGAGGTGCGTGAGGCCCGGCAGTCGCGACTTGAGCCTGAAGAGGAGTGGAAGGCAAGGCTAAAGAGAGAGCAGGACGAACAGTATATCCGTGAGGCGCAGCGTCAGCGGATGGCGCGATTGCAGGCGAGGGCGACCGCGTTCGATTCACCTCTCAAGGTGGATGTTTCAGAAATCGCTGAAAAGCCTGATGTCGCCGATGATCGAAGCCAACGAGGCAACGTTACGGGCAGTAGCGCATCCGATCTTTACGCGACGGCTATGAAATCAGGACTGCTCGGGCAGAGCGTCGATCCAAACGGCCAAGCTACCAAGGAAGACTTCTTCAATCAGGACATTAAAGACCTTGGCTATCTGCCGAACCGGGTAGTGCCTCAGTTGTCACTCTACGAGCTCAAGCGCGGCTCGGTCATTCCAGCGACGCTGATCACCGGCCTGAACTCTGATCTTCCGGGAAGGATCACGGCGCAGGTCAGTCAGAATGTCTATGACAGCGCCACCGGGTATCGCCTGCTTGTACCGCAAGGTGCCAAGCTGTTTGGGCGATACGATTCCAAGGTTTCGTTCGGTCAAGAGCGTGTTCTGGTTGTTTGGACAGACCTCATATTCCCAAACGGTTCGACCTTACAGATCGGCGGGATGGCTGGCACCGACGCGGAAGGCTATGGAGGCTTTCAGGACAAGGTCGATCGTCATCTGTTGCGAACGTTTGGCTCCGCGGCGCTCGTTGCGCTGATCGGCACGGGCATCGACATGTCAGTGCCACAAAGCTCAACGCTTGCGACACAGGACACAGCCTCTGACGCAGCGCGCAGAAATTTCGCGGAATCCTTCGGTCGCGTGGCTGAACAGACCATTTCGAAGAATCTGAATGTGCAGCCAACGATACGGATCCGGCCGGGCTACAAGTTCAATGTGCTGGTCGATCAGGACATCATTTTCCCGTCGGCCTATCGCGGTCAATGACGACCGCGATTGAGTGGAATGAGCAACGCGGGAACCCATTGCTGTAGAAAGGCTCCTGACAACCACACCAATGGCGAATACTTTCATATTTTCGTCATCTTTCGAGGAGACGAAATGTCCGTTACACCTTAGCCGCGAACCTCAATAGTCGATAGCAATCACGACTTAGGGTATCGCGCACAGCAAACATGAACGTGCCCATGTCTCGTTCACTATCCGAAGTCCCGGCCGGCAGTGCGCAAAGTCGCAAAATGGCCTGCAGTTCCCTCAGTTACTGGGGAGAAGCGCAGCCGACTACCAGCCCTGAAATTAGGAGATACGTCCATGGACGCCACTGCTCAAACGCTTATCGACATGCTGGAAGTGGCCCAGGACGAGCAAATGGTAAAAGGAGCAATAAAAAGCTTCGCCAACGCGTGCGGCTATACTCAGTTTGCCTACCTCCATACCGAAGGTTTGGACATAAAGACATTCAACACATATCCGGAGCCATGGCAGAAGGCTTATCTCGGCAACAACTATTCTCGAATCGATCCGGTGATCACTCAAGCAAAACGGCGTGGCGACGTTTTCAATTGGACGTGTGAAGACTGGCCGGCCCGTGGCACTTCCGATCTGAGACGGTTTCGTGACGAAGCGATAGATCATGGAATTTGCTCGGGCATTACCATTCCCGTGAACGGCAGCTTTGGGGCAACGCACATGTTGACCTTCGCCTCGAACGCGAGATCGGTAGATATATCGGGGTTGCTCGATGACCGAACCGCCGTTCAGATCGTCATGGCCATTCACTACCGACTGAGAATGATTGGCGCATCGACGGTTCTCAATCCAAAACAGGCACTCTCGCCACGAGAACTGCGATGTGTGATGTGGGCAGCGAAAGGTCGAAACACGCCTGATACCGCAATGCTAACTGGCATCAATGCCCGGACAGTGCAGCACTACCTCGACAACGCCAGGCGCAAATTCGATGCGCAAACTTTGCCGCAATTGATCGCAATGGTGAAGGATCGGGGGCTGTTCTAGTCGTCTCCGCTATCGTCGCGAACCTCTGGGACATACCCAAGCAGATCGAGCATCCTCGATAACTGCTCTTGTTGAGCCTCCGCTTTCATCTGTCGGGCGAGATACTCATCCTGCAGGCTTTTCATAATATCAGCGGGTGTATCCGGATTGTTGCTGGCGCGCAGCCATTCCTCGTAGACAGCTTCGTCAGCGGCCATCAACCGTCGTTGCTCTCGTATCTGCTCGACGGCTAAAGCTTCAAGTTCAGCTTTGGGCATGGAACTATAGGGACAGCCGAAAGCCAGCTTCTCCGATTTGGCGGGTGACGCGTCTTTTTTCATTCGTTTTAGTAGACCAATTATTTCCAGATCAAAACCTGACTGCACAAATCGACGCCGTGGCGCCGCCTCACCAATCGATTAGCGCGAACCGTCCCGCAACAATCGAAACCTTCGGATTCCTCCACCTTTAACATCTCAACGGCGGAATCGGAACTATCGTTCCTGGAACGATCATTCTTATTGCGGCTCCCCTCTTGCCATGGATCTCAAGGAAGTCATGGCAATTAACCTGCGTCGGGTTCGTCATGACAAGCAAATGACGCAAGAAGAGTTGGCCTATCGGGCGGGATTAAGCGTGCGTTACATCGGAAAGATCGAACAAGGGCATGTCTCAGCCAGCGTAACCGTACTTGGCCAAATTTCCCAGGCTTTGGGTGTCGAACCAGCAGAACTTGTGACCCGAGCCTTCCGGTGATGCGGAAGCCGACGTGCTCGCCTACATGGCTTTCCCGGCGCAGCACCGCACCAAGCTTTACAGCACGAACCCGCTGGAGCGTCTGAACAAGGAAGTGAAGCGCCGCGCCGATGTCGTCGGCATATTCCCCAACGAGGACAGCATCGTTCGTCTCATCGGAGCGGTCCTCCTCGAAGCAAACGACGAATGGCAGCTCCTCAGCCGATACATGCAGGTCGAGGCAATGGCCGAGCTAAGCCCACAAATAATCGAGGAGGAAATGACACTGCAAGTTACACCCAGAGCCGCCTGATCATGACGGCCCGGTCCCACACCCGAAATTACACCAACTTGACGGACGCTATCTCCCACCGATCCTTGAAAGGTCGATGCGCATTTCACCCGACCCGGCGTCTGTCGCTGCGCCAGACGCCGGATCTGCGATCTCACCGGTATCCCCTTCCAGCAGCGCCTCTCCTTCGGCTCGCGTTTTTGGCAAAGTCTTGCCGCGAAGGAACGTCGCGCCACCTGGATCGTCAGCTTGGAAGACTTGCGTGCCTTCGAACATGCCTGTTCTCCAGGCGTGGATCGCATCATCGATCAGTTGCGGCATAACCTCCCTGCTCGTCGGGCTCCCGTACCATTTCGTGACGATACGGGCGACCTTCGCAAACAGAGCCGTGCCACGCTTGAGGTTTTCGCAGGGATCAACGAGAGCAGCATCCAGCTGAGCAATGTCTGCTATGCCAACGCCTGCGGGATATTGGGTAAGACCCACCCGCACGTTCGCTTTTCCCACATACTGTCTCATGATCTCGAGCGCCGCTTCGGAGGAAGCCGGTTTCGGAACAAGAACCAGGCGTCCGCCGGACTTGACTGTGATCGCCAAAGGATCGTCTGAGCCTGCCGCCGCCACGAATTGCTCGACGATCGCGGGCGTCAGGGAAGGGTCAGCACATTTTTCGATCAGCGCTATGTCAAGCATGAGGACCGTCCAGCTAAATGTTGAATGAGAGGATGATGGGTTTGCCGAAGAGGCGACCCCAGGCCCGGGCACTCGTGCGCTGGATGTCGACGATCGAAGTGCCTGATGTCCACCAGCCGTTGCCCACAGCAACGATCACATCGGGATCATGCAGCATTGATTGGATAGCCGGCCAGACGATCAGCTGTTCGTAACAAATCAGCGGCGCAATCCTGAAGCCGTCGAGTTCTACGACCG
This sequence comes from Rhizobium sp. FG96, assembly GCF_057808655.1. NCBI lineage: Bacteria > Pseudomonadati > Pseudomonadota > Alphaproteobacteria > Hyphomicrobiales > Rhizobiaceae > Rhizobium > Rhizobium sp. FG96. The sequence goes on from NZ_JBMDIL010000020.1 coordinate 97,460, forward strand.
GATTTGCGAAGAAATGCGCCTTCGCGCCGGCGCCTTCTCCAACGACGCTCCTCCAGGGTTGCCACATCGAACCGGGAACGGGCATGCGCTCGCGATAAAGGATCGCGCTGCTATCCGCACTGACCGAAACGAGCACATTGTCATACCCCTTCGCGTCGATGAGCGCGGCGCCAGCAATCACTGTAGTCCCGGTCTTAGCGAGCGCCCTTTGCCAAAGCCGCGCAAGAGTCGGCGTCCAAAAGCCGAGGGCGCTCTCCGGAAGGACAACGAGATCAGCGGGCCCCTGACGGCGAACAAGTTCGATGAGTGCCCCTTGGCTTTCAAGGCTCGCGTCGCGACCAAGCGAAGATCCCATTTCCAAGTCGACGCCTCGCCACGACGCAGGTAAGCTCTGCTGCGTCCAGAAAGCGGCGGACCAGAGCCAGAAGCCAGTCATGGCAATGGCAGCAGCCGGCCACCGGCGAGTCGTCATCGCGCCAAGGCCGGCTGCCATCGCCAACATCCCCCACCACCCCCAGGCCGGGAACAATATGCCGGCCGCCGTCACAGGATGCGCCCATCCGGTAATCCCGAACGGCGGGACCGCCATGATCACACAGGCGATCAGGAAACGGAGGGGCTTTCGCCAACCGGCGCAATTGGACCAGAGTGCTGCATGCACAATGACGAAACCGGCTGAAGCGACCAGCCACAAGAGCAAACCGGGCCAGATATCTGATGAATAGAAGTTCGCCACACCCTGCGGCAGTCCACGCGACGCAGCGAGGAAGTAGGTAGCACAAACAGCGGACACCTGCAGGCGCGTTCGCGCCAGAGACCAGAGCAGGGGCAAGGCGGCGGCGACAGGAAGCAGGAGCATATGACCGCTCCAGCCGGCCCAGCCGGTAATTGCTGAAATGCCGACCAGCGTGGCCGCTCGGAACAACTCACGGCGCATAGGTCCAGACCTCCCGCGCCAGTCCCAGAATGCCGTCCATCGGCAGAGGACCGAAATACCGGCTATCGAACGATCCCGGAAACTCCGAATGGAGGAAAACCATGCCGGGAGGAATGGCACCCCCATCGTAATGCCCCATCTCACGCCCCTGGCCGTCCACCCGTGCAACACGCGAGTGAGGCAGCGGCCGGCCGTCGACGCGCACATCATCCGCTATCTCGATCGCCTGCCCGGATGTCGCCACCACCGTCTTGATCAGCGGCGCGACCCAACCGGCGCAAAGGCCGAAGCGCAGATATCCACGCGCTCGCGCCTCGCGCATCCCGTTGGTATCAGGTGGGCAGATGAAGATCAGATCGCCGACCAAGATCGGACGATCGGGTTCGACGATCCGCCACAGACCCAGCGGCTCACTCGGCGTAAGATTGACCCTGAGCCCTGCGCTCCCAAGCAGCCCGATCAGTCCAAGCGTGAACAGGCTGACGCTGCTGATTCGATAGAACCAGACGAGCCGTTTCATGCGCCGTAGCACTCTGTGTCTATGGCGCATCTTCATTTGAGGGTGAGCCCCTGCGATCTCGTCTGACGCAGGGGCTCACCCTGCTTGAGCGCCGTCGCGGTGCGCTCGTGGGCAGACAGTTGCTGCACAGTCCGCATCGTATTCCAAGCCTGCTGGATCTCGCTCTTCTGCGTGGCGTTCATTCCTAAGGTGACGCGCTGAAATGCCTCGCCGTTGGGATCCTTCGCAGCGAGGGGCAGGAAGGTCCTCTCTCCAAAACGTTCGGTGACGGCTTTGGCGAGACCTTCCAATTCAGCCTTCACCATTTTGTCTGCGAGCGCATATTCGAGACCGGCGGGCAGGTCGTTGCGGTCGATGGCGTCACGCACCCGCTCCAGCACGCTTTTCGCACTTGCTGAGAGAGCGGGGATCTCCAGTGCGACCTGTCTACGCACTGCCATTTCATCAGCGTGGATACGCCGTTCCTCCTCGCTACGCTGGCGCAGATAATCGTTGATACTGTCGGCAAGCGGCCTGACATTTTTGAGCGCCCGGTCCCGGTCCGATTTGTCAGCGCGGCTGGCAAGTAGACCCGTCTTACCCTTGAGAGCGCCGAAGGATTCAGGCTCTGCAGCAATCCTTGAAATCGTCTTTTCCGCAGTCGTCTGATCACTCAACATCGCGTCAACATTCGCCGCCTTGAATGCCGCTTCAGGCTGTGCGTAGACATGGTGGAAACGCATCGAGACTTCCTCCCACTGCTTCTTGAGTGCGGGGTCGGCGGCGAGCTTGTCCTCGACAGCCTGATCGATCGATTTCGGGAATGTGGTGATGCCGGCCACCATGGGCTTGGCCTCCCTTGCTTGCGTGGCAATTGTGTTGGCCGTCGACGTTGCGAAGCCGAGTTTGGCGCCGAGGGCAGTGAGCCGGTCGGCGAGATCGACAAGCTTCTGTTTCTGCCGCACCGTCCATTCGAGACGATCACGCGCCACGGTTCTCGCAACGTTGACGATGTGAAGCCCACGCGCTTCGGCAAAGCGGAGCGCTTGGCGGTAGATGCTACCGCTGGCATAGTCGAGCGTCGTTTCCTTGGCATTCCTGCGCGACAGGATCTCAACCAAGCCGCCTGCCTTGGCAAAGGATCGGCTGCCGTAATAAACGCCAAGATCCTCGCGGTGACGGGTCATCGCGACGTAGGTCAGGTGACGATCGAGAGAGAGGGAGGCGAGCACCTTGACCCGGTCAACGGTCGCGCCCTGGCTCTTGTGCACCGTGGTGGCGTAGCCGTGATCGACATTGTTATAGAAGCGCTGCTCGACGATAACCTGGCGCAGGTGTGCACCCTCGCCGATGGCAGCGACGATGCGACCAGGTGCGGCTTCCACCACCTTGCCCAGCATACCATTCTTGACGCCAATGGAACCCTCGTTCTTAAGGAAGACGATCTGGTCGCCGGCTGCAAAGCTCCTCGCACCATCGGCGGTCTTGAACAGCGAACCCTGCTCGATGATGCCGCGCTCGATGAGCTTGGCGCGTGCTAGCTCGTTGAGCATTCGGACGTCGCGACGCAGATGAGCGAGGATCAAAGTGGACTTAGAAGGATCGTAGTCGCGGTTCCAGTCGGCGATGAGGTTGGTGACAGCCTCGGCCTTCAGCTCGGAACCGATCATCTTGCCATTGGACTGGTAGGCCGCGACCGCTTTCCCGACTTTGCCGCGCGCAAGATCGAGTGACGCGTCGCGCATCCATTGCTCGCGCTGGCGATAGATCGTCTTGAGTTCAGCATAGCCGAGGCGATCGGCAATGGCGCGGAACGCTGCACCTGCCTCGATCGGCTGAAGCTGCTCGGGATCCCCGACAAGCACGAGTTTGGCGCCTGCCTTCGTGACGGCTTCGACGAACAAGGCCATCTGCCGTGACGATACCATGCCGGCCTCGTCCAGCACGAAGACTGTCTTGTCGTCGAGCTGCCCGCGCCCTTGGCTCCAGCGGAGTTCCCAGGACGACAATGTGCGCGAGACGATGCCCGCTTCCTTCTCCAGACCTTCGGCCGCCTTGCCGGCGAGCGCACCGCCGACGACACGGTAACCTGCTGCCTCCCAGGCCTCGCGCGCCGCCTTCATCATCGTGGTTTTGCCTGCGCCGGCACGGCCGATCACAGCGGCAATCCCCTCACCATCGGCGAGATGTTCGATAGCGGCCTTCTGCTCGTCGGACAGCCGCTCGTGACGCGCAAACGTCGTCTCGAGCACCGACTGCCGAACGCCATGCAAGGACCGCTGCGACAGCCAGATCGCCCGGTTGGCCATCTCGGCTTCGAGCTTGATCAGCTCCCGCGTTGTGTATTTCGCCGGCGCACGGACCCCGGTCACGAAATCCAGCCGCTCGCGATCAAGACGCAGGGTTTCGGGGCTCTGCAGGATGCGCGCCATCAAGCTTTGGAAGAGACCAGCATCATCGATATAGCGATGCAGGATCTTCGCGATATCTTGGCTGTCGAAGACGCTCTTCTCCCGCGTGATCAGGTCGAGCACGATTTCCGGACGACGCTGGATCCGGCGCGCGTTCTCCGCCCGCCGCTCTTCCTGCAGCTCCAGGCGTTCGAGCGCAGCCATTTCCGCGGCGCCTTCCGCCTTGCGCTCAATCGCTTTCGTGCCGACACCCAGATGGATCGTCGGGGTCAGCTCGACGCCCTGCTTTTCGAAGGAGCGTCCGTCGACCCTGATGTCTAGGCCAGCGCGCGCCAAGTGTCGGTTCTGGCAGGCGAACCAGCCATCGCGAAAGGCATTGAAGTCATCCAACCCGCCGGCCCAAAGCTGATAGACGATCTTGCCGCTCTCGTTGCGCAGCACATTTCCGTCGGGTCCCGTGACCGCCACCTTCTTCGAACCAAACCCGTCCTCGGTCAGCGGCCGCAATGTGGTCATGAGATGGATATGCGGATTGCCCGGTGCGTTGTGGAACACCCAGTCCGCCACCATGCCCTGGGCCGTGATGTGTTGCGCCACGAAGTCCCTGACCAGCTCGATGTTCTGCTCGACAGTCAGTTCGATCGGCAGTGCAACGGTCACGTCCTTCGCGAGCTGCGCATCCGATCGCTTCTCGAAGTCTTCGACTCTGTTCCAGAAGGCTTCTGATGCCCCCGACACAGAGCCATCCGCGATCATCGACCGGAGCCAGTCCGGGGCATCGGCTGGAGTATTGAACTCCTCGTGCAGCAATCCCTGTTTGCGGGTGTAGTCGATGGTGCGGGCTTCACGCTCATAGTCCATCTTGGCGCAGTGCCGGTAGGCAGCCGACAGCACGGCGCTGCGGCCGGAGCCGCGGGCAACGATGCTGACTGAAAAATGCGGGACAGCCACGACGGAGAAAACTTCTTTGATCGAACAAAATCAACGTGTTCGTGAGGAGCGGAAGGCCCCGCCAGGGGGCCAAAGAAGTGCGTCGCATCAGCGACGTATAATTGCGCCCTTCGGATCCGTCCTTGCGAACGGATGGGATCATTCACAAAAGCATCGCCCTTGGCGATTGTAGGATTCACAGTAGTGCGTTGCGCACTCCGCGCTGAAATCTTCTGCCTGACGGCATCGACGTTCAGCGAAAGGATACGAGCGGAATGAAAAAGCCTTCTTCGAAAATCCGCGAAGAAATCGCCAAGCTCCAAGAACAGCTCAAGGCAGCAGAAACCAGAGAGGCCGAACGGATCGGTCGCATCGCATTGCGCGCTGGTCTTGGCGAATTCGAGATCGATGAGAGCGAGCTCCAGACGGCCTTCGAGGAAGTGGCGAAACGGTTTCGCGGCGGCCCGAGAGCACAAAGCGCCGGATCGAACGGAAGGGAGAGGGGAGACGCGCGTAGCGGGCAGATTTCGGCGAACCCGATTGTCGAGGCTCCGGGCGGCGCTGACGAGGCTTGAGCGCATGGCGAGGAACACGACATCGGATGCCCGCAAGAAGGACACGCGCGAGAAGATTGAGCTTGGGGGCCTGATCGTGAAAGCAGGCCTTCGGTTTGAGAAGCGAGCGATGCTGCTGGGTGCGTTACTCGAACTTGCCGGCCGACTCAAAGTGGATCCGGGCGAACGCGCGCGACTGACCTCTATCGGCGCAGAGGCCTTTGGCAATGACAGCGAATAGATTTTTTCTCGCCACCGTACCGGCCGTGCTGATCATCGCCGTCGCCATCGGTTTGACCGGTCTCGAACAATCGCTAGCGCCATTGGGCAAGACCGAAGCCCAGCGCTTGATGTTCGGCAGGATCGGCATCGCGATACCTTACATTGCCGCCGCCGCAATTGGCCTTATCTGGCTCTTCGCGTCGGCAGGATCGGCGAGCATCCGGTTCGTTGGTTGGAGCGCGGTAGGTGGAAGCGTCGTCACCATTATTGTGGCAACGGTGCGCGAGACATCGCGCCTGGCGGCATTCGCCGACAGGGTTCCCGCAAGCAAGTCGATCTTCGCCTATCTCGATCCAGCCACCATGCTTGGTGCAGCTGGTGTGTTGATGGTCGGATGCTTTGCGCTTCGTATTGCGGTTATCGGAAACGCGGCTTTCGTTCGCCCCGAGCCGAAGCGGATTGTCGGCAAACGAGCTCTTCATGGAGAAGCCGACTGGATGAGGTTAAGTGAGGCCGGACGCTTGTTCGCCGGTACTGGCGGCATCGTCGTTGGCGAACGCTATCGCGTCGATCGTGATGGCGTAGCCGTTCGTGGATTCCGCGCCGATGACACGGGCACCTGGGGTGACGGAGGGAAAGCGCCCTTGCTTTGTTTCGATGGCTCATTCGGTTCATCCCATGGGATTGTCTTTGCCGGCTCCGGCGGTTTCAAAACGACGTCGGTGACAATCCCGACCGCGCTCAAATGGGGTGGTTCGTTGATCGTGCTCGATCCTTCGAACGAGGTAGCGCCGATGGTGTCGCAGCATCGCGAGAGTTCGGGGAGAAGGATCCGGATCCTTGATCCCCGCAATCCGACAATCGGCTTTAACGCATTGGCCTGGATCGGAAAGTTCGGTGGCACAAAAGAAGAGGACATAGCCGCCGTGGCGTCCTGGATCATGAGCGAGAGTGGACGCGCGAGCGGCGTTCGCGACGACTTCTTTCGAGCGTCTGGTCTTCAGCTCCTGACGGCGATGATCGCCGACGTCTGCCTTTCCGGCCACACACCAAATGAGCAGCAGACGCTTCGTCAGGTGCGGGCCAACCTGTCGGAGCCGGAACCGCAGTTGCGCAAGCGGCTGCAGGACATCTACGACAATTCAGAGTCCGAGTTCGTGAAGGAAAACGTGGCCGCGTTCGTGAACATGACGCCGGAAACGTTCAGCGGTGTCTATGCCAATGCGATCAAGGAGACACATTGGCTGTCCTACCAGAACTACGCAGCTCTGGTGTCCGGCTCTGCATTTTCAACCGACGATATCGCGTCAGGCAAGACGGACGTGTTCATCAATATCGACCTGAAGACGCTTGAGACACATGCCGGTCTGGCCCGTGTAATCATCGGCTCCTTCCTCAACGCGATTTACAATCGGGATGGCGCGATCGAAGGACGCGCACTGTTTCTCTTGGACGAGGTTGCGAGGCTCGGCTACATGCGCATCCTGGAGACCGCTCGAGACGCAGGGCGCAAATATGGCATCACGCTCACGATGATCTATCAGTCCATCGGCCAACTTCGCGAGACATACGGTGGTCGGGACGCATCGAGCAAATGGTTCGAGAGCGCGAGTTGGATTTCGTTTGCTGCCATCAATGATCCGGAGACGGCGGATTACATATCGCGCCGCTGCGGCATGACGACGGTCGAGATCGACCAGGTTAGCCGCAACTATCAGGCACGCGGCTCGTCGCGAACACGATCCAAGCAACTGGCTGCTAGACCGCTGATCCAGCCGCATGAGGTGCTGCGAATGCGAGCCGACGAACAGATCGTCTTTACCGCCGGCAATCCGCCGCTTAGATGCGGTCGCGCCATCTGGTTCCGGCGCAACGACATGAAAAACTGCGTCGGGCAAAACCGGTTTCATCAACCGGCTGCTCAATCGGTTCATCTCTTCGGGAAAAATCAGTGGGAGTAGCCAATCTGCGAACCGATATGACACTTGCGGGAGGATCGTCACCGGAATCGGCGAAGAGCGCCTGTGGGCTTCGTTTGCGCTAGCGAATAGAGCCGTGCGCCGGAGGCGGACCGCCCAGCCTGATCGCGATCCATTCTTCACAGAACTGAATCTATCCCGCGCAATCGATTCATAAGTCTCGTTGGACGCAGGGCGCACGTCACGCGATTCTTGGCGCATGATCGCCCAACCCTATCACCTCTATGTCGAACGCAAGGATGCCAGTAAGAACATGGCACGCTTTTACGCGATGTCGATCGAGCCGAACCTGTTCGGAGAGGCATGCCTGACGCGGCGATGGGGACGGATTGGGACGAGAGGTCAGGTGAAAACTCATCAATTCGAAAAGGAACAGGACGCAGTTGACCTCTTCCTCGATCTTCTAAGGCATAAACGCCACCGGGGATATCGTGCAATCGGCTGTGTCACCTCGCAGTAACCACCCGACGATGCTGCCGCTGGCAAAGGAGAGTGTGAGGTCGGACCTTCGTTCGCGATAACGGAGACCCTGCTGTCCACTCTCCGCTATCTCGATCGGCTGACTTCCGCAAATGATTTTCGCCGTGCAATGAATTCGCGCAGAAGCGGCAAAAAGAATGCCTTGCTAAAGTGACCAAGCGGAGGCTCAGGCTCCAGATAGAATGACCGACCTATGACATCGCTGTTGAACTCATCCAGGATGAGCCACAACGGAAGATCTGCATCGAGACCGGCGCGCCGCTTTTCTATCGTCGGAATTTCAATGGCGAAGCGATTCCGGTCTGGCATCTTCGTTGTGATTGGAAAGAACAAGACAAGATCGCCACCTGCCCTCGCCATCCGAACGCCGACAGCCACAGGACGGTTCTTGCGCCCTTCAGTTTCGCCTCCGTCTGCCTCATGGCTCCATAAATACGGGTATCGAACGACCGCAGCCGTCTGGACCTTGTCATATCCGCTCATCGGCTCGTCTCATCAGACTGGGCGTACGCATCGACGGCCTCTTCGAATTCAGCAAAGAGCTCGTCGGGCATGGTCTGCAGTGTGCCTACGGAGCGACGATCCGACTGGCGCATCAGACGTTCGTAGTCGTCTATGTTCAGCAGCACCAGTCGCGGCTTATTGCGTTGTGTGATCGTCACGGGATGCCGGAGTGCCTCGGCGATAATATCTCCGGATTTCCGTGAAAGGTCGCTTGTCGTGTAGGAACCGTTTCTGTGTGCCATGTGGCCAGCCTCAATCGGAGTTATGGTGAAAGGTCGCAATGCTATTTATACAGCATATACAGCATTGCTGCAAATGATGTAAACTTTAGTCGCAAAGTGCATGGGCTGGCAGAGATTATCGCCGTCAGAACGGCGGCTCCGCATCCAGGCGACCATCCTGTTCGGCGACGATGACTGCAAGCTCGGCCAGAGCGCAATCCAGCTCGGCCTGCATCTCGCGGCGCTCGCTGACGTCAAACGCATTCCGCAGTTCAGCGCGCAGTTCTTCAATGGTGCTGTTCGATGGTCATCGTCGTCATCTCCTGATGTTTGAGAAAGATGACAACCGCCGGCGTGGCGAGTGGGTAGGGTCAAGGAGCGCGCCAGCGACCGCGTGAGCGGCCAGGTGGGGGAGCCGAAATGCGCGAGCATTTTGGGGGAACCGCCAGGTCCTTGAGGCTGCGCGCTTACCATGCCACCCTGCCTCATTCTGAGCAGACCTCCCCTCTCATGTGGCACCAAAAAAGCCGGAGACGGGCTCAACGCCTGTCTCCGGCTTATTCCGGGAGAAGAGGAGAACCCCGCCCTCTCGGGCGGGGCCTCGGCCGTCTCAGTCGCGGTTCGGGCGGGACCAGATCAGCTGGTAGCCATCCTCGCCTTCGACCTCCGTGAGCGTAGCGTAGATCGGGGCGGGGAAGCTCGGATCGTCGAGCTTGACGGAGAGGTAGTCGCGATCCGTCTGTTCGGAGCGCTTCTGCCAGGCAGCACCCAGTTCGACGGCCCCCGCGAAGATCCGGAACTGCGGGCCCTTGTCGGAGGGGTTCTCGATGCGGGCGATGCGCGCCTTGACGTTGAGTGCGAGGGTGCGGATGGAGCCGGTGAAGCCGTTTTCGGTAGAAGTGAAGGTGCCGATGGTCGCCATTGTCGCATTCCTTTTTGCTGTTCGGGCCGCTCCATTGCGGCCTCGATGGCAGTCGCAAAGGCCGGTGACGACCGGACCGCACCTGGCAAGGCCGGAACAACGAGGAGGGCGGCGTGAAGAGACTTTCTTGTTTCGCGAGGAATGACGGCGACCTGGGGTCCCCACTCGACTGGTCGAGTGGGGTAGGTTCCGGCAGGGGATGAAAGTTTCGAAGCGCCGTTGCGGGATAAAGGTCGAGGCGCAGCCGGTTTCCGGTCAGACCTGCCCCATCGAGCACGCACATGGAGCCACAGTGATTGGGCAAGGGAAACGACATGGCGCGATCTGCACGGGGAAACCCAAGTCGAATGGCCTCACCGGTCCCCTACACCCACACGAGCCTCGGGGAAGATATGCACCGTCGACGCGTGATCTCCGACCAAGTCCGCTTGAGAGACCAATCTGCCGCGATAGAGTTGCGCTGCGATTCGTTGCTTGGAGGAACAATGCGTCAGCAGACAAAGCCGTTTATCGTCGAAATCACGCAATCCCGGAAGCTGAAACCAGCCACCCAGCAACCGTCGATCTGGGGGACGTTGGATTTGAGCGTTGCCGCAGATCAACGTGCTCCCGCGCCAACGGGGATAGAGCCGGCCGACGCCGAGAGCGGAGACCGACTTTAATTCTACCAGGAGCACTCAAGCCTCAAGCCGCCTCTCGAACATTCTCCGTCGTCGGCTGTAGTCCGTGAAGAAATGCCGTTGCTCGCTGCGCATGGGCAGCCGCCTGGAAAATGGCTCGCTTGTCGCCAGCCAATACTTTCAACCACGACTGAATGTATGACGCGTGGTCGGGCCGTGGCTCTATCTCCGGCACAATGCCGAGATCGGCGCATAAGAAACAATTGCCGAGTTCGGCAATCAGCTCCTCGCGCGCACGTTCGGTTCTGTCTTTCGCATAGCGCGACAGATCCCGGCCGACGCGGTTCTCAGCGGCGGTCCAATGCGTTGCCTCGTGGCTCAGCGTGGCATAGTAGCTCGCAGCGTCCTCGAACGCTTCGAAGGGCGGCATCTGGATATAGTCCATGACCGGCGAATAGTAGGCTTGGTTGCCGCCGTGACGGATGATCGCGCCCGTGTTTCGGAAGAACCGATCTGCGTTCTCGATGCGTGGGATCCGGTCCTCTATCGGCTCCGGCTGGATATGGTAGTGCTCGGGCAGCCCATCGATCTGCTCCACATTGAACACGGAGTAGGCCTTGAGGAAGGGGATTTCCCGATCGACCTCACCGCCTTTTCCGTTGTCCTCAGATTTGGTGAACCGGGACGCGAACACGACTGTCGACCCGGTCTCGCCCTTTCGAACAGCCGCTCCGAGCTCAAGCGCCTGCCTAAACGTCATCCACATCGATGAGGCGAAACCGCGCGAGGTCTGCTCTGACCAGAGCAAAAGTACGTTCATACCCGAATAGGGCTGTCCATTGTGACGGAGAGGGCGGGTGATCCGCCCGTGCGTATTGCCGGCGCTCCAAGGCTTCATCCAGGGGCGAACTCCGCTGGCTAGATCTTCGATGATCCGATCGGTGATCCGGGCATAGATGTCAGTCCGCTGGCCTTCATTCGTCTTGCTCATTTCTCATCTCCACATCTGCGTGCCGCTCCATCAGCGGCCCCGTCGCGGAGGCCAATGGCAGGAGCCATAAGCTGACAGGCTGCACCGGAACGGCCGGAACGGAGTGGAGGGCGGCGAAGCCGTTGCGGGCTGTTGGCGGCTCCTGCAGGCCCGACGCAAGAGACGGGCGGCGATGGCGCGGTCAGCAATTTCCCTTCATTTCACTTCCGCGAAAGCCGGCACGCGGACAGGCCGCCCCCCGAAGGAGCGGCCTGAACGGCTACGGCGGGGCGAACCCCGCCGTGATGGTGTCAGTCGAAGGCTGACATCTGGGCTGCGGCGGCCTTGCGATCCACGGATTGTCCGGGGTTCTCGACCGGTCGATCGAACGGCTTCCAGGCTTCGCCGACGATTTGGCTGTAGGCAGCGACAGCGCCTTCGGCAGCCATTCGCAGCGCATGGGATTGGATCCCCATGTCGGCGGCGAATTCGCGCTTGCGATGGGCGGCACTATCGTAGCCCACGGGACCATCGAGGTCCTCGTCGCGTGCGTCGTTCGCAGCCTTGGCCGTCGCGTCGCGCGCCTCGGTGACGGCTTTACTGTAGAACTGGCCGGCGCCATGGGCAGATCCGACAAAGGCACCGACAATGCGCTGCAGGTGGATTTGCATGGCGCGCTCGCCAAGGCCTTCGCTGAGAGCATCCGCCGTCTCGGAAATCAGGCGCTCGTGGAGATCGCGGATCCCATCGCTGTCGATGACGGCTGTACCGAAGCTCTCGGCGATCTTCAGCGCCTGGGCGCTATCAGGGCATGTCAGCCGGACCATCTCAAGGGTGGCGCCTTTGCGGAGTTGAACGATGCGTGCTGATGGACGGGCGGGTTGGCGAGGGTTGCTTGCGGGCTTGGTCATGTCTGTTCCTTTCGAACCGAAGCGGTTCCGGCCCCGTGCCGGCTTGCCTTTCGGTGCGGTCGACCCGAACCGGCGGAAGACGGGCGCTTCAAGGTCCGGACCCACCAGGACAAGCGGAGCCGTTCTGCGGACGAGCGGGGTGCAGCCCTGCGAAGATTACGCGGATCTGCTCTGCGATGGACGGCGGGGCCCGGCCGCCACGCGGCGCGCTAGCGGCCTTGAAACGAACGGACGCCGGTTCAGACCGCAGCAAAACCGAACGGCAAACCGTCACGGGGCTCAACGCAAGCAGGCGAGGGGAGCATGGCCACGCCCGTCACTACTGCCGTGCCGCAGCTCACCGCACTCAGCCGATCTCCCGGCCATCATTGTCATCGACCGGCGGAAATGCCTTGGGCAGCCTGTAACACTGAAGCCAGCTTGGACCATGGGTGTTCCGCAGGCGGCGGAGGATTCCACCATCGTCATAGGGTGCGCCGCCCATCCAGACGTTGTTGAGGATGCTTTTCCAGCGTCGGCCGTGCCGGGCAGCATATGCCTGGAGCGCTGCAACCTGCTCGCCGTCGAGTTCGGGAAGAGCTTCGCGCCTTCTCTTGCCAGATGAGAGAGCCATGGCGTTGCGCTCCGCGATCAGCCGATTGAGCTCGGCGACACCCGCATCGAGACAGACCTTTCCGTCGAGATGGTGGAATTGAAGCCAGAATGCTATGCGCGCCTCCGTGGAGGATCCGATCCCCGACTTCTGCTCAAGTTCGCCTATGATGACCATCGTGTCACTCCTGAGATGAGACGGTATGGTCGTGGCCGTCAGATGAATGTCGCCCGCGAAACGCGGCAATCGCAGCGTCCTGCCGAGCCAGCCGGCACGCCAGTGCATCGACCTCAGGCTGAGGTTCTGTTGTCAAACCGGTGAGGTGTGCCCTGTATCGTCTGAGCAAGGGTCGACCGTCAGGCGCCCCCCCGCGTCGATAACCCGTCTGACGCCGGGCCGACTGAGGCAAAATAGCGGTCATTTTGCGAGTGATCCGGCGATTGATGATCTCAAGCTGTCGCTGCGTCTGTCGCCGCGCATCTTGCATGCGGGACAGCCAGACTTTGGGGACCGGGACAGGTTTCATCACGCCACCTGCGCCCGTCTGCCAACAAAGCTCGACGGACCGTCGAAAGCAAAGTGTCGTTCCGGATCGATAACGAAACCGAAGGGACCGCGTGCCTCGTATTCCCCACGCGGGATCAGATAATGCCGCTCAGTGCCCATGGCTTCACGACGACCGTCCAAAGTCGCGATCACTTCCGTCATGCCAGCATGATCCGAGGATTGTACAGCGGAGATGACAACCCAATGCTCCGCATGGATGCGATCGAATTCGGCTCGATCCTTCGACCAGGACTCGCCGGGAAGAAGCGCCCGGCCGTGGATCTTCTCCCAGAAATGCGGCCAGCTGTTGCGGATTGTCTCATCCGCGCACCGGCGTTCATAGGCTGTGAACAGGTCAGGGAACGTGACAGCGACGATCGCCCACTCGGCATCTTCCTCATACCAACCGCCGTCGGCCCTGACGGTGGAATCGACCAGGGCGTTGCGATCACAGGACAGATGAAAGCCACCGTGACCCGCGGTCGAATGCCTGACCACCCCGTCGGCATAGATGGTCGCAAGCTGCGAGCTGCCCCAGGGGGTGGTCACGGCCATCTGTGTCTGGACACGCGAGAGCCCGGATAACTCGGTCATGTGCTCGGCTGTTTCGATGACACGACTACGAAAGACGATCTCATTTTCGACGCGACCATCGTGACCATAGAAATGGTCCCGCCGCAGCTCATCGAGCGGTCGATGATTTCGCCAGGCGCCGGCGAGGAAGAAGCCGCCATCGCGGGCGGGCAAAAGAGCGAGAACCGTATCGCCGATACGGGCGACGGGAAACCCGTCTGCGCTGACGCCGAACTCGGGCGTGATGGGCAAATGCTGCGATGTGCTCAAATGGTGGGAAGCGATCATGTTTGATACCTCAAATCCGTGAGAATGCCCCAAATGCAAATCGCCGCCGGGGGGACCGGCGGCAAAGAATGGTACGGTGCTTTTGGGTGGCGCTATTCGGCAGCTATGCCGTAGGCGGTTTCATGGTCATCGAGTGTGCCGGCCTCGTCATCTAGGTCGACCTGCTCCTCATCGTCCGACGGGGCATTGATTTCAGCGTCGTCATCTGGAACGTCATCGGTCACCTCGTCATCTCCCAATGCATCCAGTTCGCCATGGCGAAGGAGTGCGGCAAGATCCTCGGTATCCGGGGCGAACAGTGCAGCGGGATGAACAAGGGCGGCTTCACCTGCGAAATGCTCGACCAGGGCCGAACGGGTTTCGCGAACACGGGCGCGCGGCTGGATGCCAGCGTCCTTCGCAACCGCCTCAAGCGATTGCCGCGACAGGCATACCAGGAAGTCCTCCGTGCCCATATCAGGCAGGAAACTGTCAGCGCCAATCGCTTCGCCTGCAATACGAGATACGACGCCACTGTTCGACATCCCACGTCGGCAGGAGAGGACATCGACCAGGGCCGCGCGCGCAACGACGCGGACGGTGTCTCCGTCGAAGGAGAACCGGCCATCCTCAGTGAAGAGGCGGGCGGCATGACGGCCCAGGCGTGCCCCGCCATAGAGAGCGCCGCCCGCACCGGAGTCGACGCGGACGTTCTGACCGGCAAAGGCGAGCACGAGCAACGCCATCAGCATGTCGTCCTCAATCGGGGCTCGGGCCAGGGCCTCATGCAGGGCATCCGTGCGGAAATCGCCAATCATGTCCTGGCCCTTCTGCGTCACATCGGGGCGAACCTTCGCGACAGAGACATCCTCTGCAGCTTCATCATTGGCCGTAGTGGAAGTCGGTCCCTTGGCTGGCTTCGCCTCCGGCATCCGATAATGCACGGTCTGGACCTTGCCATCGCGGTCGAGATAAAGACCAGTGTGGTCACCCTTGCCTGGCTTGCCGTAAACGCGCTCAGCCTTCTTCGGCAGTTCCGGCTGGCCGTAATTGCTCACCTCAAGAATGCTACCCTTCTTCGGCAGGTTGGAGGTCATCCATTCCTGCTGCGCGCCGAGAAACGCCTCGACATTGGTGGTGAAGCGATTGTCCTGATCGGCCGGCCCGAACAGATCGTCGGCCCACTCGATGCCATAGGCCTCGCGAAGATCGTCACCGAAGCTCGCATCGCGGGCGAACATACGGGTTTTGGACAGACCGTTGGCGATCTGCCACCAGGATGCGGTGTCGCCCTTTTTGGGCTTGTTTGCTTTCCAAACCTCCTTCTGGTCGTCGAGTAAGGCGGCCGCGATCGTGCGGAGCTGCTGCTCATTCGGCATGTCGCCCCTGGCCATCTGGTCGAGCATGGCTGGCAACACGTTGGCGAGAAGCCGGAGCTTGCGGATTTGGCGGACGGGAAGAGCGAGTGCGACGGCGATCGCTTCCTCGGTCCAACCCAGTGCAACGAGCCGTTCGATGCCGCGCCACTGATCCACCGGATTCAGCGGTTCGCGGGCGATGTTCTCGACCATCGAGCGCATGGCGCCATTGTCGTTAGCCGCTTCGTGCACGAGAACTTCGATTTCTTCGAGACCCGCAGCGATGGCCGCCTGCACACGCCGGTGACCGGCCTGGATCACATAACCGTTTCCGCCATCGACCTGTGGCGATACCACCGGTGGCTGGATGATGCCGACAGCCTTTACCGTGGCGAGAAGCAGCGCGTCAGCCTGAGCCGACGATTTCGACTGGCGCGCATCGTCGGCATTTTCGTTCAGTGCGCGCGGATCGATCTTGATGATGTGCATGAGATAGCTCCTGTCCAGTTGCGGACCGGCGT
The DNA here is from genome assembly GCF_057808655.1 of Rhizobium sp. FG96. NCBI lineage: Bacteria > Pseudomonadati > Pseudomonadota > Alphaproteobacteria > Hyphomicrobiales > Rhizobiaceae > Rhizobium > Rhizobium sp. FG96. Next base: position 113,477 of record NZ_JBMDIL010000020.1, read on the forward strand.
GACTGCCGCTCCTTTCCGTCTCCATTCCTTTGCGAGACACTTTCCGGACCGCGGAGCGGGCGGGCCGGCGCAACTGCGACCGAGCAACCCTGCTTCGAAGCGCAAGCGGGGCTTACAGCCCTGCGGAGGGCAAGTGGCAGGGATGAGGAGGTGGCGGTTGAGCGCCAGCGGCGGCGGCATGAGCGATCAGCGACCCGGGTTCATTTCCCTTCTCTCTTTCTTTTCTCCCTGGCTTCATCAGCTTCACCGGCCTTGCTCGACGCACAAGGCCGAGGGAGATCTCGCGGAATGCCTCCAGCGGTCAGCTTGGTGCTCTCCTCGAGCTCTTCCGGGTGGCGTCAGCCGGGCCGGACTGCTAAGACTTCGCGAACAACTTGCAGGGCGAAGCGTTCTGTCAGCAGCAGCTCGGGCATCGCAAGGTCCGGGCGAGCCGGATCGGGCAGCATGCAAGTAATTCTGTTCAGAAAGTTCCTATATAAGCCGCTCGGGCTTCCTAAATCGGGCAACACGTATAGAGTTTAGACCATGGCATCGGCACAACAGATCATCGGGCTCGTGAAGAGCCATGCTGAAGGCGACAAGGATCGTTTTTACGACCTTGCGATGCAGCTTGCCGCCGCCGAATCCCAGAAGGGTCATGAGCGCCTCGCCGAACAGCTTCGCCAGTGGGCCGAAGCGGGCGCCAATGCCCCGGAACAGAAGCGCCCCAATCTAACGCCGCTTGCCGCACCGCGTGGCGAGCTCTCCGGTTTTCTCGGCGCTAGCTATCCAACAGCCCGTATGGCCGATGTCATCGTGCCGCCATTGATAGAAGACGAGCTCAAGCATCTTGTCATCGAGATCCATCATGCCGAGAAACTTGAAGAGCGCGGTCTGAGACCGAGACGGCGCGTGCTTCTTGCGGGGCCGCCAGGCACGGGCAAGACGCTGACCGCCGCGGCTCTCTCCGCTGAACTGCGCTATCCGCTCTTCACCGTTCTCCTCCATGGGCTGATCACGAAATTCATGGGCGAGACCGCGCAGAAGCTGCGCATGGTGTTCGACGCGATCAAAACGACGCGCGGCGTTTATCTTTTCGACGAGATCGATGCACTGGCGTCCAGCCGTGGCAACGAGAACGACATCGGTGAAGCGCGGCGCGTGCTGAACTCGTTCCTGCAGTTCCTGGACGAAGATACCGGCCCGTCGATCATCATTGCGACGACGAATCTCCCTGAGCTCCTCGATCGGGCCGTGCTGCGCCGCTTCGACCTCGTTCTGTCCTACGACCTGCCGAACGAGGAGGCGATCGAGAAAGCCATGCGCCGACGGCTGCATGGCTTTGACGTAACAGACATCAATTGGAGACAGATCGCAGGCTGCGCCGACGGCTTGTCGACGGCTGATGTGATCGCCGCCGCTGAGGACGCAGCTCGTCGCGCTGTCATTCTCGATTCTGGCGCCATTGCGACATCAGCTGTGATGGCATCGCTTGAGCGCAGACGCTCGCTGCAAGGCATAGGAATAGACAAGCATGGCTCGAGATCGGCGCCACTTCACGCTGAGCGGCATCGGAAAAGCACGCCCGTTCGCAGCAAAAACCGGCGGCAAGACAAAACATCCAAGTGACGTCAACCATCGGGAGGCGCACGCGCAGGCCCTGCTCGCAGCGCTCGACCACCTTCCAAATGTCACTGACCAAAATCTTCCAGGCGTCTATCTTGCGATTGAGGGCCGGCCACACGAGGTGATGGTCACCAAGAGCCTGAACGCCAGCGGACTGTCCCTTCTCAAGGTCGAGAGACAGCCTGGTGCACCGGCAGAAGCAACGGTGTTTGCGACGGAAAAGGGTATTCAGAAGCTCCGCAAGAAGATTGAGGATTTTGGAGGCGATCTTCCGGTCAACGAGGATGGTAGCTTCAAGCCACCGAAAAACGCCGATCTTGTTCAGAGTATTAGTACGATTTCGGAAGCCGGACTTCGTGCCCTCTGGCGCAGTCCCAAGGACCGCTTTCCAACCGATCCCGGCAAGAAGGCCTGGGAGGTTTGGCTCGACAAGTCGGCGGCACCCGACTTCATTGCGGGAGCTGCAGACTATAGTGTCGCCATCGGGACGGACAGGCTTGAATTCCCGGAAGATCTGGTGGTGATCGCAGTCGCAACGGCCGTGGAACTGGCGACCGCCGTACGCAACCTTGGCGGCGTTCGGGCGCTTGCGACACCAACCCGCACTGCGGACGATTTCGACGCGATGCCGGTTGAAGAGCAACATCAGTGGGTCGATGATTTGGTTGGCCGTACAACCTTCGCCGCCCAAGCGGACCCAAACTATGTCACCCTGCTCGACAGGGGCGTTAGCCGGGCGCACCCTCTGATCCAGCCGGCCCTGGCAGCTGGCGACCGGCATGCAGCAGAAGCAGCCTGGGATGTGAACGACTTCGTCGGGCATGGGACGCAGCTGGCGGGCCTGGCGCTGTTCGGCGATCTGAGCATCGCGCTCCAGACAACCTTACCCATGACGATCAGCCATCGGCTAGAATCATCAAAGATCATCCCGGATGCTGGGCATAATCCGCATCATCTGCTTGGAACTGTCACACGAAAGGGGATCGACGTAGCAGAAGCCACGGCCGAGCGCAGGCGGACCTTCTGCTTGGCAAGTACGACCGAGGACGACACTCCGCACGATGGAGCGCCGACCTCCTGGTCGAGCGAGATCGACCAACTGGCGGCAGGCATATCAGGTTTGCAGAAACGCCAGCGGCTTCTTCTCGTTTCGGCGGGGAACAGCGATCAGAATGCATTCAAAAGCGCCAACTATCTCTCGATCTCCGATCATCCCGATAATGAGCTGGAATCGCCATCGCAGGCCTGGAACGCCATCTGCGTCGGTGCCTATACGCAAAAGGTGACGCTTCCGCCGGGAGAGCCGGGCACGTGTGTTGCGCCATCAGGTGACCTGGCGCCGTCGTCGCGCACGGCAAGCTGGCAGTCCTATTGGCCGATCAAGCCGGACGTGGTCTATGAGGGCGGCAACTGGTTCCTGAACGGCGCGCCGCCGCCGATGAAGCATCCGGCGTTGACGCCGCTTACGACCGATAATCAATATCCACAGCGCGCCTTCACCACCTGTGGCGAGACAAGTGCTGCGACAGCGCTCGCCTCACGCGACATCACGACCCTGTGGTCCGACTATCCTGAACTCTGGCCGGAAACGATCCGTGCGATCTTCGTGTCATCAGCGCGTTGGACCAACCGGATGCTCTCCCATGTCCCGGCGCAGCCGTCCAAGACCGATCTCGGTATCCTCTTCAAGCGTTATGGTTATGGCGTGCCGGATATGGAGCGGGCAAGGCGGAGCGCGTCGAACGCCTTGACGCTGATCGTCGAGGATACGATCCAGCCCTACAAGAAAAGTGCTCGAAAGAATTCCGAGCACATCCACAATGAGCTGAAACTGTTCGAGCTGCCGTGGCCAGTCCGGGAGCTGCGCCGTCTCGGCGCTGCTCAGGTGACGCTGCGCATTAGCCTTAGTACATTCATGTGCCCCAATCCGTCCGAACCGGCGCGCGGATCGAAGTACCGCTATGCCTCGCATAATCTGCGCTTCAAGCTGAACAGGGCGAACGAGAAAGCGGGCTCCTTCATCCAGCGCATCAGCAAGATTGCAGAAGAGACCGACGAGGGAGCGATCGAAGAGCCGGATGGCTGGATGTTCGGCCAGAACCGCCGCGACGTCGGATCGCTGCAGATCGACCAGCTAACCTGTGCCGCGTCCGATCTTGCCCGCCGCAACCTGATTGCCGTTCATCCCGTCACAGGCTGGTGGAAGGCAAAGAGCATTCCTGATCCGAAAAATCTCAAAGCCCGATTTGCGCTTATCGTCGAGATTGACGCCGGCACCGTCGAGGCAGAACTCTACGCCGAGATCCAGGCGGCGATTGCTGCTATGGTGCCTGCCATCATCGCTGTCTGATGTTGACTGCAGCCAAAAAAAATGGGCCCGCGAATAACCGCAGCCCATGAAGTTTGAAGGTCAACTAAACCTCCAGAGGGGAACAGCTGGTGCGGCGGAACTGGGAGGTGACCGCACATATGCATCAGCTGTGTGCGTTATGATGAATTTTTCATCGCAATGCACCTGAAATTTGTGCGGTGCAGCTATGCGGGCGACGCTTGGCTTGCCTCAGCGATCATATCCGCTGCCAGCAACGCTTCGTTCTCTCGCAGCTGCCGTCTCTTCTCCTTGAGTTCATTGGCAAATGCAAAGACGCCTCCTTGCCTCGACCGGTACGAGGCCAGCCGTCGATGCGCCTTCTCAAGGTGTCGGCGATAGCGCTGCTGCTCCTCTTGAAACCCGCCGAGCGCATGTTCGAGACGGGAGATGGCGCCGAGCGGCGTGACGGTGACGGCAAGATCGACCTCTTGGGTCGCGCCTGTGCGCTTAAGCAAGGTCTGATAGTGAAAACCCTCCTTGCCAATCCGTTCGCCCTCAAAGACGAGATCGAAGCCGCCTATTGTCGCGAGATGAAATTCGCCTTGGCTCTGGAGCTGCACGAGCGTCAGGATTTCTTTCATGACGGCGCGGCCCGCTTGCCTACGTTCCGTATAGGTTTGGCCGAGCGCCGTCATCGTGAAGGCGTCACCGCTTGTTGGGATGAGCCGGGCAATATCCTGTCCGATCTCGTCGATCCGACGCGTTGAGTGTTCGATGTCTCGCTCTGCGTCCCTGATCTGCCGACGGACCGCGTAGAGATCGTCCTCATGCGCTGCACGAAGGCGTTCAAGTCTGGCGATGTCGGCTTCGAGCCCCGCCTTCTTCATCAGGCGTTCGTCACCCGACGCGATGGCCTTGGCCATGGCGAACTGGTTGGCCTGGCCTTCGCCGAGGTCCTCGAGCCTCCGGATCGAGGTATCACCGGAAAGGGCGGCGGCGATGAAGCGGGCCTTGCGCTCATTGTTCTGCCACATGGATGCGTCGAGCGATCCTTGCGTGGCATAAGCGAAGATATCGACGACATCGTGCTGATTGCCTTGGCGAACAATCCTGCCCTCGCGTTGTTCGATCTGGGAGGGCAGCCATGGCACGTCGAGGTGATGAAGCGCCTTCAGCCGCAATTGAGCGTTGACGCCCGTGCCCATCGTTTCGGACGAGCCAATCAAGAAGCGAACCCTGCCGGCGCGCACGTCGCCAAACAGCCGTTGCTTGGCCTCGGTCTTTTTGAAGTCCTGCATGAAGGCGATTTCGGAAGGTGGAATACCGAGCCGGACGAGCTCGTCGCGGATCCAGCGATAGGCGGAGAAACCCCTGACCTTCTCGACGTTGATCGTTCCGAGATCGGAAAAGATCATCTGCGCCGCACCCGGCAGCTCGTAAGGCTTTCCATCGGGACGCAGATATGTGCTTTTCGATGTCTCCAGCCAGATCCGGAAGGCATTTCGGATCAGAAGATTGAGCTTGTTCTCCGGCTCGTCGTCCACCGCCGGCATGACGAGACGCAGGTCGATCGCTGCATGGCGACCGTCGGTGATCACCGAAAGCAGGATATCATCTCCGGGCTTTGCCGGCCCTTCGCGTTCCTCTATGGCCTTGATCCGGGCTTCGAGGAGCTGCTGGTAGGTCTTGAACATTGGCGTGGGAGCCGCGGTCATGATCTGCCGACGTCCGGTCGAAATGTCCGGCACCCGCACATACTCCCGCAGGTCCGACGGCATCACGACATCCGCAAAGCTGCGGAACATCGCGATCAACTCGGGCACATTCACAAACGAGGCAAACCGGCTGACCGGCTTGTATTTGCCAGACGGCTGGATTTCGAGTTCGGTGACGGTGTCGCCGAAGCAGGATGCCCAGGCATCGAATTCATGGAGCCCACGCTCGTGAAGGTCAGCATGGCCGAGCAGGCGCTGGATCGAAAACATCTCGCCCAGCGTGTTGGTGATCGGCGTTCCGGACGCCAGCACCAGCGCACGGCCTGGGTTCTTGGTCTCGATGTATCGCGATTTGACATAGAGGTCCCAGGCACGCTGCGAGCCATTGGGATCGATACCTTTCAGGGTCGACATGTTGGTGGCGAAGGAGAGTTTGCGGAACTCCTGCGCCTCGTCGACGACGATCTGGTCGACGCCGATCTCCGAGATGGTGAGGAGATCGTCCTTCTTCGTGGTCAGTGCCTGCAACCGCTCTTGCAGCCCTTCCTTCAAACGCTCGAGGCGTTTGCGCGACACACGGTCCTCACTATTTACCTTGACCAGCAGGTCTTCATAAAGCTGCAGCTCATCCTGGATCATCTGTTGCTCAAACGCGGAGGGAACGCCGATGAACTTGAAGGCCGAGTGGGTGATGATGATCGCATCCCAAGTCGCAGTTGCTGCTCGGCTCAAGAACCGGGCGCGCTTGTCCTTGGAGAAGTTGGTCTCGTCCGCGACGAGAATTCGGGCGTTCGGATAGAGGGCTAAAAACTCGCGGGCTGCCTGTGCCAGGCAATGACCCGGCACGACCAGCATAGCCTTGGCAATCAGCCCGAGACGGCGCTGTTCCATGATCGCGGCTGCCATCGTCATCGTCTTGCCGGCGCCGACGGCATGGGCGAGATAGGTCGCGCCATCGGCGATGATCCGCCAGATGCCACGTTTCTGGTGCCCATAAAGAACAAAGGCGCCTGAGGCGCCGGGAAGCTGGAGATGGGAGCCATCGAAGACGCGTGGCGCGATATTGTTGAAGCGGTCGTTGTAAACTCTGGCCAGCCGGTCTGTGCGATCCGGATCCGTCCAGACCCAGCGCTCGAACTCGCTTCGGATTTTTTGCAACTTTTCCCGCGCGGCTTCCGTATCGACGACAGTGAGCACCCGCCGCTCGCCATTCAAGTCCTTGAAGGTGTCGAAGATCTGGGGCACGCGGCTGTTCAGCGCATCGGACAGCAGCTCGCCGGCATGGCGCCGGCTGGTGCCCCATTCCGACGTGCCTGCGGCAGAATATCCGAGCTGGCGGGCCTCGACCGTCCAGGAGCCAAGTTCCGGCATATGATAGATGCGGATGTCGGCATCCATCGTCTCCTTCACGAAGGCGACGACGTCGGCAGCGGGGATCCATGGCGCTCCGAGGCGCGCAGTAATATCCGATGGACGCAGGTCGGCAGGCTGCACGCCCTGCAAGGCTCGAACATTCCGCTGGAAAGCGGGATCGAGCTCAGCGGCGGCTTCCGCTACAGCAAGTTTGGTTCGGACTTGCCCCGACAAATAGGCGTCGGCTGTCTGCCATGAACCGTCGGCCGGATCCTGGAAGATCGTCTCACCGAGTTGCTCAACCACGGCTTCGCGATCAGAATGAAGCAGCTCGGCAATATGGTCGAGATCGACACGTCCGGCTTCGTTCAGCACCACGGCCAGGGCGTCGGTGGCGCTCGTCACGATGGGCGGGGCAGGGGGAGCAATGACCCGCTCAGAGAAGATCGGACCGGGCTTGGCCGTATCGGTGTCGAGATCGTAATCTTCGATCGACGCGACAAGCCAGCAGTCCGGATCGTCGCGGAAAGGCTGTAGATTCGGCTGGCGATGCGTTTCCCTGACCTCGCCGGTCTCAGGATCCTCCTGGATTGAAACATCCGTGTGATTGATCGGACCGAAGTCGCGCACGAAGCTCGACCACGCGATTCTCAAACGCACCTGCGCATCGCGCCATGGGCGATCGGTCGATTGAGCCTTCAGAACCTCCCGCACGGCATCGCGGATCGGGATCAGTTTCCTGATGATCCGAACGTGCTTTTCCGCCATTCCTTCAAGTGCTCGGCCTTCGGCTGTTCGCCCTTTGCGCAAGGGAATGGCGACAGGTGCGCCATCGACGATTTGCATCAGGCCATGCCTGGGATCCACAAAGTAGCTGCCCTCACGGACTTTGAGATTATCCGGGCGGAGATCAACGATCTCGGCGAGCTCGTTCTCCAGATCGAGATCGATTGCGGTCGGCTCGCCGTCGTAGATGTCTTTAGGCAGGAGGGCGATCACAGCGTTCAGCTGGGTTTCGAGATCGTCGCCAGGGCGTGGCCGGCAGGTATAGGTCTCGCCAAACGGGCCTGAGGTCAGCGCATGGTCGCCAAGCACGAAGTCAGGATGACGCGCGAACCAGCGGTTCACGCGGATCGCGCCCTCGTCTTGCGTTGCGCCGCGCACTTCATCGACATCGAGCCACAGGAGGTCGCCCTCCGGCTCACCCACTTTGCGCTTGCGGAAGAACAGCACGTCAACGACGGTGTCCGTTCCCGCGTCGCGACGAAAGCTGCCCTCGGGCAAGCGGATCGCCGCGATCAGGTTTGCAGACTTGGCGATATGCTCTCGCGCCGTCGTGTCCGCCTTATCCATGGTGCCGGCGCTGGTGACAAAGGCCGCCAATGCGCCGGGTTTCAGGAGGTCGATCGATCGGGCAATGAAATAGTCATGCAGGCGAAGCCTGAGCGAACGATAGGCCCGGTCGGAGCGGACTGCCCGATCGGAGAAGGGCGGATTGCCGATGGCGAGGTCGTAGATTGGCGACAGGTCGGTGCGGGTAAAATCGCCATTGATGATCCGGGCCCGCGGCTGAAGCAGCCGGGCGATCCGGGCCGTCACCGGATCGAGTTCGATCCCGGTGAAATAGGCACGATCGCGATAGTCCATCGGCATCAGGGCCGGGAAGAGACCGGTGCCAATACCCGGCTCGAGCACCCGGCCCCCGCGCCAACCGAGACGCTTGAGCCCCGCCCAGATCGCCCGGATGATGAATTTCGGCGTGAAATGCGCATACTGGGTGCAGCGAGAAAGCGATGCATAGTCTGCCTCCGTGACCGCAGATTCCAGCGCGCTGCCAAGATCGTGCCAACCCTTTCGGAACTCGGCTTCACCGGGTCGCCGGAACATGCCGTTCGCGAGATCCGATGCGCCGAAGCCCGAGAACCGGATGAGCTTCGCCTGGTGCTCGCGCGTGACCGGAACGTCATTCCGCTCGATCTCGTTGGCCGTCAGGATCGCGGCAACGTTGATCCGCGCGCGTTCCTTCCAGCTCGCGGCAAGACCACGATCCTGGTCGTCCAGATAGAAGTTCGCCCGCTCCCCTTGTTTGCGCGCAGCCTTTGGGGCTGGCTTGCGACCCGCGCACAAGGGGGCAGGCGAGGGCGGTGTGGGATCAGGATCGTCGTCATTGGCAGCGACGGTGTCGAACCCGCCAAAGGCGGTCACACCAAGGCCCAGGCCGGACGAGAGCGCGGAACTGCCAAACATGTCGAGGGTGAAAGGATCGTTGCTCATGGAATTCTCCTTTGAGGGCTAAGCGCACGAAATCGAAGACGCCGGAGCATCGGTCGATCATGCTGAGGGGAGTGAGGGATGTGTTGGGGTCGCCGCGCCGCGCCTATGGCAGCGCGATCATCGATAGCTGCATCGTGTCCTCGTGGAAGACGATGCAGAGATGGGTCGCCCCGGGGCTGGCAGACATCATGGCTTCCAGCTGAGTGCCATCGAGAAGCTCGACGCCGTCATCGCCGCCGAACGTGGCGCGCTTGATGTGAAACCAATCGTCATTGGTGGTCGGATTGCATTCTTCGGCATAGACCACAAGTGGTCTGGCCCCGTCTGGCAGCTTGCCATTCGACATCAGGTAAACGCCATGGTCGCCGACAAGCCAGAGGCCAGGCTGTTCGCCTTCGCCGGGCCGGAGGCCGTAATACGGATTGCGGAAGCCCCCATGTGTCGCAGCATCGGTGCGACCGTGATCGAGAACATCGCGCACCTTTTCGAGCGGGAAGGATAGCATCGGATTCTCCTTAAGCCGCGACAGCTTCAGGGAGGTGGCGGAACTGCACCGGCAGCTTGGCGCAAATCTCATCATCGGTCAGATCGTCCAGGAGCTTCAGGATTGTCCCGTTGGCGCCGCTCCAAAGCATGACCGTGCGTTGTCCCTGCACCGCCGACGGCCAGCGATCACCGGCGTAACCGCGATAGGCTTCGGCAGTGGCGCTCCAGATATGCTCGAGGCGCTCGACGCGCGTCATGGCGCGGACCGGTCGGCTTTCTCGCTCGATGATCGCCAACCGCATCGCTTCCACGGCTGACCCGTCCGAGAGGTCGCAGTATCCATGGAAATGGCGAACTGTGCCGTCGATCCGAAGCGCGAAGAAGATCGATGTCACCGAACCCGTCATGAATTCGCGCATCGCGAACATCGAGCCACGGATCCACAGCGGGGGTAAGATTTCCAACATGTAGTCGTGTTCAGCTTCGGAAATCTCGAACCACTCGCCAGCATAAAGTGCCGCCGGTTCATCTTCGCCCCTCGTTGGACGTTTGGCATGGCGATCGAAAAGCGAAAACATCTGTTGACGGGTAGCACACCCCTCAAACACCTTGCGGATCGAGATCGGGTCGGACATTGGCTGCTCCTTCTGATGTTGCGGACCGAAGCGCCGAGATCCTCGCGACCTCGTCTTTTTCTTCAGTCCTTCAAGACATCTTCGGGAACGCCGGATTGCCGGTCGGCCGGGTCAAGGGCCGGCGCAGCCGGGCGAAGCTTTCCCTTGACGTGGCGGGCGGGCATGCGGCACGCCTCCTGTCCCCGTTCTTCTTTCGCTCTTCTCCTTTTCCCGTTCCTGCAGCACCTCATTCCAGTCGTTTGCGGGCGGCCGCAAGCGAAGCCAGGCACAGCCGACATCCTCGGATAGAGCCCGCAGCCGATCCGCAAAGGCATCGCCTTGGGAATTGCCGTCTGTCGCTGCAACAAGCTGCGTGTCCGACGCCGCGGCAAGGCGCTGCAGCGCTGCCGCAGTCGCCGGCGCCCATCCGCCGCCCGTACTGAGATAGAGTGTTCCCTCTCGCACCCCCTCGATCGCCGCAAGGCTCATGGCGTCAATAGCGGCCTCGGTGACACAAAGACGGTTGGCCCGGACGTCGCCAAAACGAAACAGGATCTTGCTCCCGTCTGTTGCAAAACCGCGCCACTCGGGTCCACGGCCTTCCCATCCGCTGATGGCGCCGTCGTCGTCAGTATGGGCAGCCCACATGCTGCCATAGGGGCCCTCCCGCAAGAGATTGCGATTGATCGCTGCGCGAATGACGAAGGCGGGGAGGCTGCGATCCCAGCGAAGATAACGCCATGTGGCCGACCCTGGCCAAGGCGCTCGTCGGTTGGCCCAGTCCTCGGCGATGGATTGGAGGGACTTATCCTCACGATCGCCCTGCCGCCACAGTGTGTTCGATAGCTGGAAACCGGACAGATCGGCTATGCGGTGGCAACTTTCGAGAAAATCGCACCCCTCAAGCGCGATCATCAGGCCGAAGACGTCACCTTTCCCGTCACTCAGAGGATCGAACCATCCACGCCCGGCATGCGTGACGATGATGATCTCGCCACCTCGGCGATACTTCATCGCACGTTTCGTACTTTCCTTCACATCGAGGGCAAACCCGGCATTTTCCAACACCGCCTGGCAGCCGACAGTTTCGCGAAGACGTTCTATCTCTTCTCTCTTCATGTTCGTTTCCGGCCGCATGGCGGCCGACCCTTCCTCTCGCTTCCTCCCGCAGCATGCGGGACCACTTTCCGACAGGCGCGAAGAGCAAAGGCTGCAAGGGTGCGCCTGGCAATTGTAAGATTCGACAATTGCGCGATCAGGCGCGGCGAAGCCCCCCTTGCGGCCGCTGGCTCGCAAGCGGCAGCCGGAACGGCAAAATGGGGCTCAATGAGCCCCCCAGACTGCTGACAAAGTCCTTTTTGCCCTTGCTGTCGCTACTTTGATTCCGATCCGTTCTCTTTTTGATTCAGAGACGTTCCGTGAATCTTGAGGCTTGAGAAGGTGCGTTGGGGGTTTGTCATCAAGCTGTGGGGCTCAATGAGCCCCCCATGGATGGAATTCATGGATGACCTCAAGGTCGTCGCCTGCGTCAATCTCGTCAGAAGGAAGGACGCCATACTCGCCGTCGACTTCGAAGACGGTGACCGGGACCATCAGGTCGCGGCAAAGCTGGAAGGCGTGGGACTGTGCAAGAGAAAGATCCTGTGACATTTGAGAGGCTCCATCCGGGAGCGGGCCAATTCCCGCTCGATGGCTCCGACGGGGCGCAGGGACGGGCGCGATCACCGCGCAGGCGAATGCCGAAGCGGCCGCAGCTCGCTAGCGGACCCCTTGCGGGTTGATCGTGGAAGATCCGGACCTGCGCCAGGACGCCATCACAAGAGAGCGGGATTGGACGTTCGCAGATGAATTAAGCGGAGTGACTCGATCTGGCATCTCGCAACAAACGTTCAGCTGGTTTCGTGTGCAATGATATCAGGGTGCCCGGCGTAGGAAGCATGCCGTTGTGGCAACAGTAATGACTGTCAGCGAGACAACAAGCGCAAGGGCAAGGAGGCTAGGCCAGTGGCCGATCAGCAGCTCCCAGTGAGGAGTAACAAACTCAGCCGTGGTGAATTGCTCGCCTGTAAAGACACAGCCGATCAATGCCGCGCCGCTCAAGACGGCTTCCTCATCAATTTTCGCAATCAATTCACCGGCCTGCCTTTTTACGTCCGGGATAGAACGCATATAAAGCAACAGGGCTTTCTGTGCCGAAAGATAGGCGTGGGTGCATTCGTTGAACGGACTTGCCTCATCTACAGCCGCTCGCGGCGCAAGGCCCCAGAGACAGTAGGAATATTCAATCGAGGCGTAGTTCATCAGCCGACGGAATGTGAGATCGGTCTGATTGGAAGAATGGGCGAGTTTAAAGATTGAAGCGCTGTGGCGTCCTAGGACAACAAGCTCGCCGTGGCTCACGCTCTCGAACGGCAGACCGTTGCGCTCGCCAGAAGGTAAGCGCTGGGAATGAGCAAAACAAATTCCCGCCGTCAAAAGAAATGCCAAAAATAGCAAGATAAGGTGCTTCATGCGGCTAAGTGCGAGGCCCACCGTTCAGCGGGCCCCGCAGCATCTTAACGCAACGCGGCAGCAGCCGGACGAAAATTGCCGCTCTGAGCGAGCAGCTTTTCAGCCAGATAACCGAAAGCTAACGACAGGACGGTCCAGATCGCCGCCTGGATGCCGATCGTCGCGAGCCGGAAATTATACAGCGTAAGCGCCGAGAAGTTCTCGGGAACTTCGTTGATCGGCGGCATCAGGACCTGAACGATCGCAATGAAGGCGATGTAAAACAGGCCAGCGATGATAGCGCCATTCCAAGCGCCAAAACGGGGACGCAGGTTCTTTGCCAAGGCAAATGCGGCAGCCAAGCTGCCGATGGAAGCAACCAGCATGATGAAGAACAGTTCCGTTCTGACGCCAATTGTCTCCGGGTTACCGACGGCTGGGGGATTGGGCGGATACTTAAGATCCGGCACTACCACCATGGCCACAAAAGCAGCAACGCCAATGACCGCCGACAGAGCGCGTGGACTAAGCGTGCTGCCACGTCCGTAAACAAATGCGAACACCAGGGAGAAGATGCCACCGATTGCGACGCTATATGTCATGACCCCGGTGAAGAGGCCGATACCCGCCTGTGTATCGCGGCTGACGAGCTCCGGCTCCGCTGGAGCGTTCGTCGCAGCAGCCATCTGCTCCTCGAAAGCGATCGCTCTATCAACCTGGGGTTCCCCGAAAACACGCGCAAACCCAAAGGCGAGCAAACCCGCCACGAGGCCTGCGATCAAGCCTCTTGCCAAAAGATTTCCCATCATGATCGTGGTCCTTCAGTGACAGGGAAAACCGAGGAGGTGGCGACCGTCATGCACGAACTCATGCACTTCCATCCCAGGAACGATCTGCATCGCACCTTCTTCGGTGCTGATGAAGTACAGGGCGATCATTGCCAGAAGGCCGGCAAAAATCGCCCAAGGGACAATCTGGCCCACCGGGATGGGTTGAATTGCGGTTCCAGTCGTGTAGGTCGCGGTGTTCATTCGGTCCTCCTGAATAGCGCGTTCGAATATGGACGTCGGTTGTCGGGGTCTGGCTTTCGTCCATACGATGGCGATTACAGTGGCGCGACCGCTCCAGAATTTCACTGGCTTCCCGAATATCGGCGATCTTTCTATAACAGGCGTCAGCTTACACGGCAATGTGAACGGTGCGCGTCGATTTGCGACGTGGTCAGGTAAGGACAAGATGGCAGCAAACAGGGCTACTCGGATCGCTTTGATCTGTGCCGGACAGTCTATCGGCGCGCGTTCTTCCGTATTCGGTTCTGACAAGGAACTGGTCGACGAAGAGGAAAAACGCGTCCTTCAAATGTACGCCGGGGATATTGAGGTAAATGCGCCTCTCCTTGCCGCTCCGGAACGGAATGCCGTGCAAACTGCATCATTGGTTTCGAAGACCTTTGAAATCGAAGAGCCGCTGTCCGAACTCAATTTCGGACGATGGAAGCAAATGACACTTCATTCAGTGGCAGAGGCCGAGCCTGATAACCTTCGGGCCTGGCTGTCGGATCCATATGCGGCTCCACATGGCGGAGAGACTATCGCCGCTTTGATTGAACGAGCGCGGCTATGGCTTGATAGCCAAGTCACTCGGGGAGGCAAGCTTGTCGCGGTCACCAACCAGTCGATGATACGCGCAATGTTGATCGCTATCCTTGACGCACCGGCGCAAGCATTCTGGCGTCTGGACGTGACGCCTCTCAGCAGGACTGAATTGAGCGCCGACGGACGCCGTTGGTCAATCCGCATAGATGGGCGCACAGAAAGAACATAGAGGGAGGGCGGTCATCATCGCTGACTTTGCCTTCCCTGCAGGGTTCGAGGCCCAATATCTTAGAAATCCCAGTCTTCATCCTCGGTCGCCACTGCCTTGCCGATGACATAGGAGGAGCCGGAGCCCGAGAAGAAGTCGTGGTTCTCGTCGGCATTGGGCGAGAGCGCGGACAGGATCGCCGGGTTGACCTTGCACGTCTCCGGCGGAAAGAGCGCCTCATAGCCGAGGTTCATCAGCGCCTTGTTGGCGTTGTAGTGCAGGAACTTTTTCACATCCTCAGTGAGGCCGACGCCATCGTAGAGGTCTTCCGTGTAGCGCGCCTCGTTGTCGTAAAGCTCCAGCATCAGATCGAAGGCAAAATCCTTGATCTCCTGTCGCCGCGCTTCCGGTTCGCGCTCCAGGGCGCGCTGGAACTTGTAGCCGATGTAATAGCCATGCACCGCCTCATCGCGGATGATGAGGCGAATGAGGTCGGCGGTATTCGTCAGCTTGGCGCGGCTCGACCAGTACATTGGCAGATAGAAGCCGGAATAGAACAGGAAGCTTTCCAGGAAAACGGACGCCACCTTCTTCTTGAAGGGATCGGCGCCGTCATACTGTTCCATGATCAGCGCGGACTTGCGTTGCAGGAACTCGTTTTCCTCTGACCAGCGATAGGCGTCGTCCACGTCCGGCGTCAGGCACAGCGTGGAGAAAATGGAGGAATAGGAGCGCGCATGCACCGCCTCCATGAAGGAGATGTTCGAGAGCACCGCCTCTTCATGGGCCGTTTGAACATCGGCCATGAGGCGGACCGCGCCGACGCCGTTCTGGATCGTGTCGAGCAGGGTCAGCCCGGTGAAGACGCGGATGGTGAGCGTCTGCTCCTCCGCCTTCAGCATCGCCCAGGAGGGAATGTCGTTCGACAGCGGCACCTTCTCCGGCAGCCAGAAATTTGAGGTCAGGCGGTTCCAGACCTCGAGATCCTTGTCGTCCTCGATGCGGTTCCAGTTGACGGCGCGGATAGCGCGCGCAGGGCGACCGGGTCGGGGTTTCGTTTGAATGTTCATGGGATCGGTCCTTGCGGTCACAATGCGCAGGAAACGCAGCCCTGCACTTCCGTGCCGGTCAGCGCCATCTGGCGAAGTCGGATATAGTAGATGGTCTTGATGCCCTTCTTCCAGGCGTAGATCTGCGCCCGATTGATATCGCGGGTCGTGGCCGTATCGCGGAAGAACAGCGTCAGCGACAGGCCCTGATCGACATGCTGGGTGGCCGCCGCGTAGGTGTCGATGATCTTTTCCGGCCCAATCTCGTAGGCATCCTGATAGTATTCGAGATTGTCGTTGGTCAGGTAAGCCGCCGGGTAATAGACGCGGCCGATCTTGCCTTCCTTGCGGATCTCGATCTTCGAGA
>NZ_JBMDIL010000021.1:0-92162 GCF_057808655.1 Rhizobium sp. FG96
CACGCCGGGCGCCCGGCCGGGCGCCTTCCCCCGAAAGGGGGGCCACCCCCACACCCAGGGGACCGCGTGCGCACACCGATCTCTATTTGAGCAAGCGGGCTTGCGGCACGTTGGAGTTGCGTTTTGGGGCTTTTGCACCGCGCTTTGCCGCAGCGCCCGGGGGTCGGGGTTTGGGCCGCAGGCCGCGCCGGTGCCCTCCTCGCGCCGCTCGGGGTCGGGGGAAAAACCAATTTTTGTCTCGGGAGGGAGAGAGGAAAAGCGGACGATCTCCGAACGTCGTGCGCCTGCCGGCGCCCGTCGCTCTCCGATCGACATCGGCGGGGCCTGCGCGCTTGCGCTGATGCGCGCGCAGGCGCTTTTTTGTGAGCCGGGCTGCCGCCCGGCAGTCATGGGCTGCCGCCCATGAGCCAGCACATCGCCAACCTGGTCGAACGTGATGACCTTCGGGCGTACAGCGACGCCGAGATGCGCGAGAAGATCGCCGAATTGGAATTCGTCGGCGACTTCAGCCCGTTCAATTACACGCCGCCTGGTCCAACCGGGCAGGACTTCCTCAACTCGACCTATCTCACCCCGTTCATCATGGGGCCGCTCGGCGGGGGCAAGACGACGCTCTGCGCTTTCCGACGGATCCTGGCGGCCACACTGGCGCCGATCGCGTGGCATCCGGAAGACAGCAAGCCAACGCGCATGTGCCGCTGGATCGTCTTGCGCGATACCTTCCGCTCGGTGGAAAAGACCGTTCTGGAAAGCTGGAAACAGTGGTTTCCGCGAGGGTTTCCCGGCTCGAAATGGGCCGGGGGTAACGATCGCCCGGTGACGCACACGTTGCGTTTCATGGGAGGCGACGGCGTCAGGATCGAGATCGTCACGGAATTCGCCGGTCTCGGCGAGAACTCGATCGAGACGCTGATGAAGGGCCGCGAGTATTCCGGCGGCTGGCTCAACGAAGCAGACACGCATGCCGACGGCGCCCTCGATGACCTTGAGCAGCGCGTCGGCCGCTATCCGAGCCCCAAGCTGCTGCTGACGGTCGCCGAGATCGAGGAGCTCGGCCGGAAGCTCGGACGCACGCTTGTCTCCGGACAGCGCCAGCGCCAGGTCATCGGCGACCTCAATGCGCCGACCGTCGACAACTGGGTCTACAAGGCGTTCGTCAAGAACCCCAAGCCGGACCGGCACCTCTACATCCAGCCGTCAGGCCGATCGGCGCAGGCCGAAAATCTCTTCAACCTGGAAAAGGACTACTACCCGCGCATCATCCGCAACCAGGACGAACATTTCGTCAAGCGCATGGTCGATAACGAGTTCGGTTATTCCCGCCACGGCAAGCCGGTCCATCCGAAATTCAACCGTGCGATCCATGTCGCAAGGCACCGGCTCGAATTCGACCCTCGAGTCACGCTCGGTATCGGCGTCGACACGTCGACGAACTCCCTCAACCCGGCTGCCGTCTTCGGTCAGCCGGCCGGTGCGCGGATCCGGATCATTGATGAGCTCTATCTCGGCCACGGCGTCGGCCCTGCCCGCTTCTTCGAGGCCCTGAAGATGAAGCTCGACAGCGAATATCCAGGCGCCTCGAAAATCCGCGTCTGGATCGACCCGGCCGCCGAGAACGGCGCCGATCGCGAAGGCGGCCAGCTGGCGGCGATGGAGATCGGCGCAATGATCCTGCAGCTGCCGATCCTCCTGCCCTTCGGCGGCTCGAACGAGCTCTCACTGCGCCTCGATGCCATGAACACGGAACTGCGCGGCTACCATGAGCCTGGCAGCGAGCTGCTGATCTGCCCGGAAAAATGCCCGATCCTGCTCGAAGGGTTCGACGGGAAGTATCGTTTCAAGCGCCGGCCGGAGCACGCCTCGACCGAATTCGAGGAAAAGCCGGACAAGGCGCACCCATGGTCCGACGTCATGGACGGCGGCCAGTACCTTATCGGCGGCATCCGCGGTCGCGCCGGCGTCATTCGTGGCGCAGCCGATCGAGATCACGAGCGTCGATCGAGCGCGCCTTCTGGCCGCCAGCCTGGCTCCCCCTGGGGTCGGGGAGGCTTCGATCCGCACAAGGTCGGGATGCGATGAGCCTGGTCGTCGAATGCCCTGCAACGATCTTCGACATGGCCGAGCTCGGCGGCGCGCGCTCGCAGATGGAATGGGCCGTGGTCCGCGAAATGTGGTCCGGCGGTGAGAGCATGGCCTTTCGTTACGAGGGGCGCCTGGTCGCCCTGGTCGGCCTCTATCCGACCGATTACGGCGCCGAGGCCTGGTTTATCGTGCGGCCGGAAGCGGCTCGCCACCTTGGTTTCATCGTCCAGCATATCCGGTTGACCTTAGCTTGCCGCTCATACCCTGAAATCGTGGTGATCTGCACCTCTGCAGCCGGGAAGCGTATCGCGCGCCTCTGCGGCTTTCAGTTTTTTGGCACCAGCGAAGGTAGGGAAGTCTGGCATGGGCGGGATTTTGGGCGGCGGCAGCGACGAGGGCGCGAAGATCGCGAAGCAGCAGGCGGAGCAGCAGCAGCGCCGGACGCTTGCGCAGCTGGCAGCACAGCAGGCGGAGACTGACCAGGCGGCGGCGGGCAAGACCGGCCGCAAGACAGGCAGCCGACTGCTGACATTCCTGTCCGACACGTCGCTCTCTGGCACCGGCAACGATAAGTTCGGGCAGAACTGATGTTTGAAACCGCGAAGCTGAAAGCACGCCGCAACGCGGCAAAGGGCGAGCGGGACGGCTTCCAGCCTCTGCTCGACGAGGCCTACCAGTACACAATCCCGTTTCGTAAATCGACGCGCAACAGCGGCACGAACGAAAAGCGCGTCGACCAGGTCTTCGATCACACGGCGATCGACGCCGCCTTTCGCTTCGCCGGCAAGTTCCAGCAGGACTTCTGGCCGCCCGGGCAGGATAATTTCGAGCTTGCGCCCGGGCCGACCGTTCCCGCGAACGAGAAGGAAGATCTGGCTGCCGGCCTGAAGCCGGTCAGCGACGTGGCGCAATCCTTCTTCCAGGACGGCGACTGGGATATCGCCTTCCATGAGATGGCGCTCGATCTCAACGCCGGCAATGGCGCGATCCTGATGAACTCGGCGAGCAAGGACGAGCCGGAGAAGCTCTGGAACCCGATCTCCGTCTCGATCGACGAGCTCCTGTGGGAAAACGGGCCGAACAACAAGATCTCGGCGATCTTCTGGGACCGCAAAATGTCGGTCCGCGTCCTGATGGACACCTGGCCGGAAGGCAAATTCGGCAATGAGCTCAAAGAGCTGTTTCGCGCCAAGCCCGAAGACCAGCTGGAAGTCCATGTCGACACGGTCTACGACCGCAAGCGCCGGCGCTGGAACATGCTTGTCTGGTGCGACAAGCAGGACACCATCATTTTCCAGACCGAAAGCCGGACCTGCCCCTGGCTGACCGTCCGCTATTTCCGCGTTCCCGGCGAAACATACGGCCGCGGCAATGCCATGCTGGCGATGCCGTCGATCAAGACGGTCAACACCGTTGCGCGCCTGCAGCTGCAGGCAGCCGCGATCGCGATGCTCGGCATCTACACCGTCGTCGACGATGGCGTCTTCAACCCGGATCTCGCCCCGCTTGAGCCCGGCGTGTTCTGGAAGGTCGCGCGCAACGGCGGCACGATGGGCCCGTCCGTCAACCGCTTCCCGGATCCGCGCCTCGATCTATCAAACCTCGTGCTGAACGACATGCGTTCGAGCGTAAAAGCAACCATGCTCGATGAGAGCCTGCCGCCTGAAAATGCGGCGGTGAAGTCGGCGACGGAGATCATCGAGCGCGTGAAGCGCCTGGCCGCCGACTATCTCGGCTCCTTCGGCCGCCTGGTCAACGACATCGTCGTCCAGGCGATCCGGCGCGTCATCGAGCTCGCCTACAATCTGGGCCTGATCAGCAACGAGATCCCGATCGACCAGTTGCTGGTCAAGGTCAAGGTCAAGTCTCCGCTGGCAATCGCCCGCGAGACTGCCCGCATCGAGAAGATCGTCCAGTGGCTGGAAATGGTCCTGCAGATCCTCGCCTCGACGGGCGCGCCTGGCAGCGTCAGCCGCATCGTCCACCTCGAAAAGCTGCTGACCGATGTCGGCCGCGAGATGGGCATCCCGGCCGAGTACATCGTCACCGAAAAGGAACGCCAAGAGATCGACAAGCAGGAGGCCGACAAGCAGGCGGCCATGCTTGCCGTCCAGGCCGCCGCCGGCGGCGCAATGCCAGGAGCAGCATGATGCGGGCAAACCCGATGCAAAGCCTAATTGCCGACGCCTCGCGGGCTGGATGGGACTGGTTCGCCCAGGCCGATCCTTCCGTGCAGCAGGCCATGGATGTCAACCAGTCGAAGCACGCCGAGGATGCGCGCACGATCGCGGCCGCCTGGGCACGTTTCGCCAGGAGCCCGGATGGCCGCAAGGCGATCGAGCGGCTCTTCGACTCAACGCTGCGCCGTTCCGTCTTCTTCGCTCAGCTCGGCCTGGATCTGAACTCCATGGCGATCTTTGGCGCGTTTCGCGAGGGCCAGAACGCCCTCGCACATGAGATTGCCCGGCAAATCGCGCTTGGCAATGCCGAGAAGCTCAAGCCTCGGGAAACCTAAGAAGGATGCGTGACATGAAACATTTGCTTGGCCGGCCGATGCCGGTTTTCGGGCTTGCCGGCGAGGCCGGTGGCGGTGCTGGTGGTGATGGCGGCGCGGGTGGCGCCGGCGGTGCGGGTGGCGCTGGTGGCGACGGCGGCGGATCCGGTGGCGGCGGTTCGTCCTGGTCGGCGCCGCTGGGTCTGCCGGCCGAGTTCGTCGGCACCAATGCTGACGAAACGCTCGGAAAGTTGTTCGCTGGTTACAGCGACCTGAATACCCGCTTCGGCGGCATGCGCGAAAAGCTCTCGAAGATGCCGTCGGCGCCGGAGAAAGCCGACGGCTACACCTTTGCGCCGAGCGAGAAGCTGGCGCCGTTCTTCGGTGACCTCGGCCAGAACAAGACCTACGAGGCTGCCCGCAATGCCGCGCACAAGCACGGCCTGAGCGACGCCCAGTTTTCAGGCTTTATCGACGATCTCTATTCGCCGCTGCTGGAAAGCGGCGCCCTGGTCGCGCCGTTCGACCCGGCCAAAGAGCTCGGCGATTTTTCCAAGCTGACCGGCCTCGATCCGAAGGCAACGCAGCAGGCACTCGTGGCGACCGAGACCTTCGCGAAAGGCATCACCTCGCAGCTGCAGGGCATCCCGGCGGAGATCAAGAACGACATCGATGCGATGCTGCTCGGTATGACGGACACGGCGGCCGGAAACATCCTCCTGCAGGCGATCTCCGGGCGCCTTTCGGAAAGCGGGTTCAGATTGTCCGAGGAAAGCCAGGGCGGACGCGACGGCCCGCTGACCATGGACGATCTGCGCAAGCTCGACACGGATCCTCGCATCGATCCGAAGAACCGCGAGCACAAGGATCCAAACCAGCGCTTCGACCCGGATCTGCGCAAGCGCTACGACGACGCCTACGCCCGCCTCTCCACCAACCGGTAAAGTTGACCGGACTTCCGCCCGCTTATCGTCATGATCAGCACAGGGCGGACCTGAAACGCCCGCGGCCTCTCCGGCATCGACCGGACCCGCGGGCGGCTTTGGCCTCTCCCCCTCGGTGCCTCTCCCAAAACACATCGAGGATCTCGTCACATGACGGTAAACGCCAATAACTGGAATACAACCCAGTTCGCCAATCGCGCCATGGCCATCTACCAGCAGAAGGGCAACCGCCTGCGGCCGACAGTCACCCAGGCGCTCAAAATCGAAAACAACGAAAAGGCCGTGTTCTGGCTCGCCGGCAAGTCCAAGGCCGTGAAGAAGACGCGCCGCCAGCGCAACATCCCGAGCAACGGCGAGCGCAAGAAGTTCGAAGCCTCGCTGGAAACGTGGGTCGCCTTCGACGAGGTCGACGAGTACGACGTCGACCGCATGACCGTCGACGAAAAGGAAGTCGTCTACGAAAGCGGCGCCAACGCCCTCGGCCGCGCAACCGATATCGAAATCTACGCCAAGATGGCGGCGAAAAAGACGGTCGCGGATCTCGACTTCTCCGCCGGCGCCTTCAGCGCTGCCAATGCCCTGACGCTTTGCGCCGCCCTGCAGGGCGACAAAGTGCCGTGGGACGGCAATGTCTTCTGCGGCCTGCCGCAGCAGCAGTGGAACCAGTTCCTCGCCAACAAGATCGTGAACGGCTCCGACCACGTCGGCAACGACCTGCCGTTCGTCAAGGCGACCGACACGCGCTTCTGGAATGGCGTCAACTGGTTCCTGTTCGTCGAGGAAGACGCCCAGGATCTCTACCCGGTTCCGGGCGCCAACAAGCAGGACCTGTTCATCTGGCACAAGACGGCGATGGGCTGGGGCAACAATACCGATCTCAGCGTCATCACCCAGTGGGACAACCGCGAGGACGTCTGGACGATCAACATGAAGGCCAAGGGCTGCGCGACCACCCTGCAGGAAGGCAACGGCATCAAGCGCTTCACGACGTCCAGCAACGCTGCGATCGTCGTCTCCTAACAAGGCTGCCGGCGTTCGCGCCGGCGCCCTCCTCCGTCCACTGAAAAAGGAACTTCTCCATGGCATTCGACGTCAAGGGCTTCCGCACTGTCGACTACATGACCAACCCGTCCGGCCTGGCCGGCGCCAATCTCGGCGTCCATAAGTACGTCACCAATGACGATACGGCGGCGATCGAGACCGCCGGCTACTTCAATGCCCTGACCACGCGCGTGAAGGTCGGCGATCACCTCGACATGACGCTGGCGCTCGCCACCGCTCCCATGCGCCGTAACTACATCGTCACCGCCAATGCCGGCGGCGTCGTCACCATCGCCAAGCAGAACGTCACGTAATTTTCCGTTTTGCCGCCTCGCCGCCGCCCGGTGTCACGCCCCGGCGGCGGCTTGCTCTTGAGGAGTGACGCCCATGTCCCTGCTGACAGTAACCGACATCGTCAACGCCGCCTGCGCCCGTATCGGCGAGGAACCGGTCCAGAGCCTGACCGACGATCTCGGCGGCGGCCAGTCCGCCTCGCTGATCTATGACGAGACGGTCGATTTCAATCTCGGCCTGCAGCCGTCCGGCTTTGCCTTCGCGCGCGAGGTACGCCAGCTCTCCCGCCTCACCGATGCAACGCCCCTCACCGGCTATGCCTACGTCTACGACATTCCCGGCCCTTATACGGGCCTGCCGGTGTTTTTGAGCGACGACATCCGCGATCCTGGCTGCCGGTTCGATGATTTCATCCTGACCAACAGCCAGGTGCATGCCGACGCCGATACGCTGTTCGCCATGATCAAGTTTCGGCCCGAGCCGCACCGCTGGACCGGCACCTTCAAGACGGCGACGATCACGGCGATCGCCGCCAAGCTCGCCTTTGCGGTGGCCTCCAACCTCAACGTCAAAAACGACCTCATGACCGAAGCCTACGGCACGCCAAGCGCCGATTTTCGTGGCGGCCAGATGCGCGCAGCGCTCAACGAAGACGGGTTTTCCAACCCGCCGCGATCGATACGCACCAGCCGCAATCCGCTCGAACGTGCCTGGAGGTCATAATGGTTGCCAGCCCCGGACGCACCCAGGCCGCCTTTACCGCCGGCGAGCTCTCCCCGCTCCTCGAGGAGCGCACAACGCTCAAGTATTTTTCGACCGGGTTGAAGCATGCCGAGAATATCGTCATTGCGCCCCAGGGCGGCTTCAGGCTTCGTGACGGCCTGCGCCTGGTCGGCGACGTGCTGGCGACGGCCGCGCGGATCTTCCCCTTCGACGCTTCGAATGGCGCATCTTACGACCTGGTCTTCGGCGGCACCACATGCCAGGTCTGGACCGCGACGGCTCTTAGCGCCTCATTTGCCGTGGCGGGCATGGCGGCTGTTGTCAGCGAGATGACTTTCGCCCAGCGCCTCGACACTATGGTGCTTTTTCACTCGGACCTAGAGACCAAGCGTATTCGTCTCACTGATAGCGGCTGGGTCGTCGATGACCTGCCCTACCAGGCCATTCCGAACTATGATTACGGTGCTGCTTACACGAATGGAGTTCCGGCAGTCTGGACCCTGGAATTTGTCGGCATGACAACGGGGGAGGGCACGTCATTCGTCCTCAATATATCGGGACAGGAAACCAATTCGATCCTGTACGACAGCGGCCTTTCCTCGACCATGGAGACGGCTATCATGGCCCTGCCGAATGTTAGCGCCGGGATCGACGTCTACCTTTCCGGCGGGATTTATCGGATAGTATTTTCCGGCGTCGGGAACGAGGGGGACGGGTGGGCGGTGTCGGCTCGCGTTGTCAACAAGGCTGATGCCGCGGTGCTGGCCGTCAAGAAGACGCCCGGCGTCGCGCCAGGCGAACCGCTGATCTCGGCGACCAAGGGCTGGCCGCAATGCGGCGCCTTCTTCAATCAGCGTCTGATCATCGGCGGGTTCAAGTCGCTGCCAAATGCCTGGATGCCATCCAAGCAGGCTGACTATTTCAACTACGACGAACGCTTCACGGAGGCCAACGGCCCCTTCCTGGTGCCGATGGACATCGCCGGCGGCGAAAAGCTCGAAGCCATCGTCCCTTCGCTCAACCTCCTGCTGTTCACAACGCAGGCGGAATACTGGATTGCCGAGCGGGCGATCTCGAAGACCGAGGCGCCCAACCATGTCCAGGCCTCCCGCTACGGATCGAAGCGCGGCATTCCGGTCGCGGAAAACGAAGGTGCGGCGCTCTGGTGCCACGCGAACGGATCCTCGATCGGCGAGCTCCGCTATACCGACGTCGATGGCAATTTCGTGCCGACAAACATATCGCTGCTCGCTCCTCACCTGCTTGAGAATGTCGTCGACATGGCTGTGCGCCGCTCGACGGCCGACATGGACGGCAATGTCGGCGCGATCGTGCGCGCCGATGGTGAGGCTCGAATGGTGACCCTGCTTCGCGAGCAGGAGGTCACCGCCTTCGCGCGCATGACGGCCGACGGCCTGTTCAAGGCGGTCTCCCGCAACGGGCGCAACCAGCTCTCCTTCATCATGGATCACGGCGGCGCCCGATCGCTTGAGCGGATGGAAAACGGCCTGCTGCTCGACGAGGCCATGGATTTCACCTACGGCGTGCCGCAGGCTGTCATCACCGGCCTTGGCCGCTACAACGGCCGCGAGGTGTGGGCGATCGGCGATCGCAATGTCTTCGGGCCGTTCGCAGTCGCCGGCGGACAGATCATCCTTCCCGTCGCTGTCTCGGCCGTCACCGTCGGAACCTGGCGTCCTCCCGTCGCCTCGACCCTTCCGCCGCCGCGCGACATCGGCCCGAATACGGTCATGAAGCGCCGAGCGAGGATCCACACGGTTCATGTCTCCGTGCTCGATACGACGAGCCTCGCGATCTCGACGAACGGCGGTCCGCTGCATGATGTGTCGCTCTACCGGTATGGCGTGCAGGCCGACGTCGCCGAGCTCGACCAGGGCGTGACCGACAGCATCAAGATCACCGGCCTGCGCGGTTATTCTGACACGCCGTTCATCACCATATCGCAAGTCCGGCCCGGTAGACTGAACGTCAGGGCGATTACCGTCGAGGCTGCATTATAGGGGGTTCGCGATGGAACTTGCGACAGCAGCGATCGGTAGCATTTTTGGAGGCCTGGGGCTGGGCGGCACGGCGGCGACGGCGGCGGGAACGGTGGGCGCCGGCGTTGCCGCTAGTGCGGGATCAGGCGCGCTCGCCGTGCTTTCTGGCGTCTCAACCGTTCTCAAGGTGCTCGGCAACGTCGGCGCCGCGAATGCATCCGCGCGCGCGGACAATCAGGCGGCCGACCAAGCTGTGCTTCAATCCGGGCAGGAGCAGCTTGCCGGTGAGCAGCGCAAGACGAAAATGACCCGCGAGCTCGCCCGCGTTCTCGGCCAGAACGAGGTGGCCTACGCTGCTGCTGGCATCGATCTCACTCAGGGTGTCGCTCAAGACAGCGCGGCCGCCGCCAAAGAGCGGGCCGCGACCGAGATCTCGATCGACCAGCAGGACACCGATTTTCGCCGTTCGCTCTACCGCATGCGTGCGTCCGGACTTCGCGATCGCGCCCGGGCCACCAAGGGCGGCGCGCTGATCGGTGCTCTTGGTGACGTCGCCGGATACGGTATCAAGCTGGCGGAGATGGGTTGATGGCAAACCGGCAAATCCGCAACCCCGGCCAGATTTCACGCTTCGATGCGGCCGGACGCATTTCCGAGGACGTACCGTCTTACGCTGTTGATACCGGCCAGGCTTACCAAGCGCTTGCCGCGGCTGCCGGCGGCATGTCCGACACTCTGATGAAGCTCGCATTCAAGGCTGCCGCGCGCGAAGGCGAGATGGAAGGAATGACTGCGGGCCAGCGCGCCGGCGCCTCTTACCTTCAGGCTCAGGAAACAACGGCGGCCGCGAGCTCGGCACCGCATGGCCCGGGCATCGAGGTGCGGGCACCTGGAGAGCTTCGCAAAATCGTGTCCGATGCGGCGATCAAACACGGCGTCGATCCTGGTGCCCTGCAGAAGATTGCGATGCTCGAAAGCTCGTTCAACCCGAAGGCATCGAACCCATCCTCTAGCGCCGGCGGGTTGTTCCAGTTTGTCGATAGCACGGCAAAGGCCTACGGACTGGCGGATCGCTACGATCCGGCCCAGGCGGCAGATGCGGCGGCACGGTTGGCAAAAGATAATGCCGCGCAGCTTACCAAGGTTCTTGGCCGCGCGCCGACCGCTGGCGAGCTCTATCTTGCTCATCAGCAAGGTGCCGGCGGGGCATCAAAGTTGCTTAGTAATCCCGACGCCAAGGCGGCCGACCTGGTCGGCGCTGACGCCGTTCGTCTGAACGGCGGATCGCTTGACATGACCGCCGGCCAGTTTGCCAACCTCTGGATTTCCAAAGCGGGCGGCGGGGTCGCTGTGGCCGATGGTCTGGTCACCGGCGCCACGCACGGCGGCCCGCCTCTTTCGACGGAGCCGTTAGCACTGCGTAGGGACGGCACGGTACGCGGCGAAGCCTTCGATGATGCTGCAATCTCTTCCTGGGGATGGCGCATGCAGGAGGGCGTCAGCAACGATCTATTCGCTGCGCACCAGCAGTTCAAAGAGGATCCGCAAGGTTTCGCGGGCGCGGCAGAAGCGATCCGCCAGAAATATGCGGCCGACCTCGGCGACCAGCAGCAGCGCGAAATGT
The DNA here is from genome assembly GCF_057808655.1 of Rhizobium sp. FG96. Lineage (NCBI taxonomy): Bacteria > Pseudomonadati > Pseudomonadota > Alphaproteobacteria > Hyphomicrobiales > Rhizobiaceae > Rhizobium > Rhizobium sp. FG96. The sequence continues at coordinate 11,203 of NZ_JBMDIL010000021.1, forward strand.
TCGACAAGACGTTCGTCGATCGCTCCCAGGCTTATAGCCGGGATATCATCGCCAACCACGAAGCCGCTCTGCGTCGCGAGCAGGTCTCTTCGTTCACCGGTGGCCTGGCCGCACGCCAGGTCGATCTCGAACGTCAGGCGCAGGTGCTTGGCGCCAACCCGGAAGGCGACAAGATCATCGCCGACCAGGTCGCGACCGTCCAGGCGTCCATCGACGGCGCGGTCGCGGCCGGCACGATCACTGCAGCGCAAGGGCAGCAGCAGAAGGAAGAGATTGCCACGACGGCCGCCCGCGGCCGTATCCAGGGCGTCTACGATGCGCTTCCGACGCCCGAGGCGAAGGAGCAGTTCGCGCTCGGCGTCCTTGATGACTGGAAAGAGCAGAAGGGCCCGATGGCCGCCCTTCCCTACGCAACAGTCAAGGCGATCTCCGATACGCTCCGACGGGACGCGCGCGAGCAGATCAATCAGCGCACGGCCGACAACAAGGTCGAGGCAGCCAGGCTCTCCTCGCTCATCGATGACGACGTCGCCAGCATCGAGGCCACCGGCAAGGGCGTCGACCCGGATGCGACCGGCCTCACGCCTGACCGCGTCAAAACGATCGTCGGCGAGAACGGTCTCGCGAAATGGCAGAAGGAGCGCGAGAATGCCGGCAAGATGTACGACGCGACCGCCGGCATGGAGACGCAATCGGCAACTGACCTGACCGAGCGCCTGGCGCTGATCGCTCCGAAGCCTGGCGCGGCAGGCTATGCCGACGATCTGAAAATCTACGAGGCCGCCCAGAAGAAGGCATCGGCCGTGATCAAGGAGCGATCTCAGGATCCGGCCGCCGCCGTTCAGAAAGCGTTTCCGGCAGTCCAGCGGGCGATGGATGCGGCGAACCCGCAGGATCCGGCCTCGATGCAGGCCGTCGTCACCGCCCGCCTGCAGGCGCAGAAGGCGCTCGACATTTCGGAATACGAGCAGCAGCCCCTCACCAATGCAGAGGCGCTGCAGCTCTCAAAGCCGATTTCGGCGCAGACGGATCCGAAGCTCGCTTCAAAAGCGATGATGGATCTCGTCACCCAGGTCGAAGACATGTATGGCCCGCAGGCCAACAAGGTCATGAGCCAGGTCCTCTCGGCCCAGGGCATCGACAAGGAAATGGCGACGCTCGGCGCCGGCTACTTCGCAAAGCTCAAGCGCGGTGAGCCGCCGTCGGCCGGCGACAAGCGCCAGGCCAGCGTCCTCGACGAGACGGCCGCTGCCACCCGATCGGCCGAACCGCGAGCCGGATTGACCGGCGTCGGCGGCGACCCTTCCCGGCCGGTGACGAGCGCGGCGAGAGCCTCGACGGGCGACGCCTTCCCGCTGCCTGGCGCAAAGAGCCTGCGCCTGCTCACGGAACATCCGGAGCTCGCGCCGCAGTTCGACCAGATGTTCGGGCCAGGTGCAGCCCTGCGCGTGATCGGTCCCTCGGGGCCTGTCTCCTATCAGACGCCGCAGGGCGTAGTCACCGTCCAGCCTGACGGAACACAGAGCTTGCAGCCGCCTACCGACCGCTAATTGGTTGACGTGATTTCAGCCATCCTATGCTGCAGCCTCCACCATTGCGAGGCTGCAGCATGCCAAATCCGTTTCAGGGTCTTGACGACGAAAGCGACTTCCTGACCGAGGCGCCGGCGCCTGGTCTCATCGATCGTTTCAAAATCAACTTCGAAGCCGGCAACCGGCAAAACACGATCGCCGGCGCCACATTCGACGCCGCGACGGAAGTCGGCCGCGCCGATCGCGCCCGCTTCGATCGCCGGTATGAGAGCTATCCGGAGTGGCAGGGCATCCTCGAAGGTGGCGCAGCACTGGCCGGCCAGATCGCCGGCACGGCTGCAAGCCCGGAAAACTTCATCCCTGTCGGCCTCGGCGAGAAGATCCTTGTCGCCGGCAAGCAGGGTGTAACCGGCTTGTGGGCCAAAGTTTTCGCCGGCGCCGTCGACGCGGCCGCCTCGAACGCAGTCACCGACGCCGCAATCCAGGGCATCGATATTGCCGGCGGCAATCGCCAGGAATTCGACCCGGTGCAATATGGCGCCGGGATCTTGCTCGGCGCGGCCGTCGGCGGTGCTGCCGGAGCCGCGGGCAAGGCGCTTGGCGGATCCGCGCCGGAACAATCCCTCCACGCGGACAATCCTTTCGCCGGCCTGGACGAAGCGGTTGCCCCGCCGATCGCGTCCACCGACAACGTCGCCGCGCCGCTGAAACCGGATCCGGTGCCCCAAACGATCCTCGAAGCGCCGCCGGCGGCGGCCGGTGAGGCAGCGCCGGCGCCGGCGGCCGTTGCGAGCGAGACGATCGGCGAGCGCCTCTCGGCCAAGGCTGCCGAGGCCCGTGGCCTGGCGATCCCGCCCGAACAGGTGCAGCGCGTCGTCGACGCCAACGCGCCGATCGGCAAGCCGCCGGCGCGGCCCCAGTCGCTGATGGACTTCCTCGCATCCGAAGGCGGCATTCGTGACGACGCCGGCGAGCTCGCCAATATGGGCGTATCCCGCAAGTTTCTGCCAGGGCGCGGTGCGCTGGTCCGTGGCGAGGGCATGGAGCTCGACAAGGCGCGCGAGGCTGCCGCCCAGGCCGGATATTTCAATCACCTGTACGGCTCGGCCGACGAGGCGACGGCGCAGAGCACGGTGCGCGATCTTCTCGACCTGGTCGACCAGGAGGCCCGCGGCAAGCCAGCCTATTCCATGCCGGATGCCGATCGCGTCAAGGCGATCGCTGACCATGATGCGGCGATCGCCAGCCGTGAAGACTATCGCCGTTTTGTCGACGACATGGCAAAGCAGCTCAACGATCATCAGATCGGCGTGACTGTCGATGACGCTGTTCTTGCTCGCGCCGCTGACCTCATGGTACAAGAACGCCTGTCACCGCTCGAAGCTTTCGACCGATCGGTGCTCGAAGACGAGGCTCGTTTCGAAGCTAGCCTTTCAGAACGCGGCCCGGAGACACCCGATGCAGGAAAAGCAGCCGACATCCCCTTCTTCGACGACGTCGAACCCGGCCGAGCTGCGCCAGCGGGCCGAGAACTGGAACGCGCGGGCGGCGAAAGCGCATCCGGAGGACGCGGCGCAGATGAAGCGGATCGCGGGCAATCTGCAGCTGCTGGCGGCAATGCACGAGAGCAAGCCGGCCTGACGGCCAAATCCTCTCCCGAGCAGTTTCTCCAAGCATCTCCGACGGCCGGCTTCACCGGCCAACGCGTGCGCGCTGCAGCGAGCGCTGCCAAAGCGGCAACCGGGCGCGTCGAGCGCGTGCGCGAAACCGCCGAGGCGCTTGCCAAGGCGCTCGATGTCGCGGCTACCAGGCAGGGCCGCACCGGCCGAGGATCGAACGTTCTCGGTACTTTCGACACGCGCGACGGCGTAGTCCGGGTCCGATCGCTCGACGACTTCGATACCCTGTCGCACGAATACGGCCATCACCTCGATGCCAAGATCCCGGAAGTCAAAGCGTTCATCGCCAAAAATTCCAAGGCGCTGGCGCTCCTCGACTACGATCCCGCTAAGGGGCGCGATTTCGAAGGGTTCGCGGAGTTCTTTCGCCTCTGGCTCACCAACCGCGCCTATGTGCAAAAGAACATGCCGGCGATGGCGAGCGAATTCGACCAGGTCATAAAGTCGGCCGCGCCTGACATGGCGAAGGCCATCGATGCGGCGACCGACGCCTGGGATGCCTTCCTCAAAGCGCCGTCTTCGGTTGCAGTCCGCTCGACCATCGTCTCTGCCAAAAAGGACGGCTGGGTCCAGTCGACCGCCAAGGAGCTCCGGAAGTCGGGTTTCGGCGGCACGATCGCTGAAGTCCTGCAGCGGATCTACACCTTTGCTTTCGACGACCTGAACCCGATCAATCGCGGTGTCACCTACCTCAAGGATCTCCATTATGCGAACACCGGCAAGGCACTCGACCTGAAGGTTTCGAGCGATCCCTATAAGCTGGCTCGCATGTCGCGCGGTTCCTACTCGGCCGGCCACATGGATATCATGTACGGCGTCGCCCCCTATCGAGGCACGAACCCTGCGAGCCCTTCGCTTCGCGATGCGATCATCGAGGCGACTGGCAAGCCGAACGCCCTGTCGGGCTGGGACCAGGAGAAGGTCACCGATTTCGGCGCCTATCTTTGGTCGCGCCGGGCGCTCGGCGAATGGGAGCGTTACAGGAACGGCGACATTCCGAACCCGCCGGACAAGCTGACCGAGGCCGATCATGCCGCCAACGTCGCCGAGCATGAAAAGGCAAACCCGCAATTCGTCAGCGCGGCCGACAAGGTTCACCAGTTCGGCCGGGCGCTGTGGAAAAAGAAATACGACGCCGGCCTGATCGACCAGGAGACCTATGACCAGGGCCTGCTGATCAAGGATTATGTGCCAGGCCTTCGCGATTTCTCGACGAGCGACACCGATCTCAAAAGCGGCAAGCCTGGTCGCGGCGGCTCGATGAAGGGCGGCCTGGTGAAGCGCTTCAAGGGGTCAAAGCGCGACGTCATCAACCCGCTCGAAAGCATGGCGGCCGACGCCTACGAAACCGCGATGACGATCGCGCGCAACGACGTCGTCAAGTCGCTTCATCGCCTGGCGCTGAATGCCGGCCTGGGCGGCGGCCGGATCGCCGAGATCGTGCCGGTCAAGGATCTGCGCGCTTCGATGATCGATCCGATCGAGGCGGTGCAGAGCGCCGCCAAGAATGCCGGCCTGTCGGCTGCCGACATCACTGTGCTGCGTGACGCGGTCGAAAGCGCCGTCGGCTCGGAGAAAGCCGCCATCTTCCGGCCGGCCATCATCAACGAGAAGGGCGAACCTATCGTGTTCTTCCGCGATGGCGGCGACCTGAAGGCGCTGCGCCTGGCTGACGGCAAGTTCGGCCAGGACATGTACAAGGCAATCACCGGCATGAGCCCGGTCGAGAAGAACTTCTGGCTAGAGCTCGTCGCAATGCCGGCTCGCGTCTTGCGCGCCGGTATCACCCTGGCGCCGGAGTTCATCGGCGCCAACTTCGTCCGCGACCAGACCATGGCGGCAATCTACTACGGCAATCCGCTAAAGCGCGTCGCGACAACGGTGCTCGGTGGTGTTGATGACCTATGGGGGCGCGAGGTCGCCCGCTCGTACTCGCGCATGCACGGTATCTCCGGAGGCGCCGAGACATCGACCATGCACAAGCTGATGGCAGAGCGCGATCTCTCACGCCTTGCAAAGAAAGGTTGGACGACCAGGTTCACCTCTCCGCGCAAAATTCTCGAGACGACGGAGATCGCCGAAACTGCCACTCGCCTAGGGCTGTTCCGGACATTCAAAAACGAGGCGAAGAAGCGCGGCCTCTCCGATTACGAAGCGATGTTCGAGGCCGCCTGGCGCGCCCGCGACTACATGGACTTCGACCGCCGCGGCTCAGGCATGGCAGCGCTTGCGAAGGTCATTCCGTTCCTCAATGCCTCGATGCAGGGGCTAGACAAGGCAAGCCGGCACATGATTGCGCCGCTTGCCCGCAAGGTGCTCGGCCAGGCGCAGGGGCCGGAAGATGCAGCTGCCGCTTCTCTGGCTGTTAAGAGCTGGGCCCGGCTTGCCGCGCTGGTGACAGGCTCGATCTCGCTCTACGCCCTGCAAGCTCAGCATGAAGATCATGACGAGCCGGGGGCAACAGTTCGGGCGACACACTGGCTGATCAAATCCGGCGAGAAATGGACAGTGGTGCCCAAGCCGTTCGAAATGGCCGTCGCTATCAATCTCGGCGAGGCAATGTACGACAGCTGGATTAGAAAAGATCCCGTTGCTGCGAAGCGATGGCTCGACAGTCTGTATCTGACCGTGGCACCTCCGTCGCTGTTCGAGAGCAACCCGTTGATCAAGAGCTATTTCGAGCTGCGCACAAACACCGATCTGTTCACGGACGCTCCGATCGTGCCCGATCAGCTGAAGGGCCTTGAGCCCTGGCTGCAGTATACGGCGCGCACGAGCGCACTTTCAAAGCAGCTGGGCTATCTCCTGAATGAGCCGCCTGTGGTCATCGATCACCTCATTGTCAGCTTCACCGGCTCTCTCGGCCGAAGCGCGGTTTCGCTCTACGACCTGGCGCAGCCGGATGCGCCCGGCTTTGCCTGGGATGATGCGCCGATCACGCGCCGCTTCATCAAGGATGCCAGCAGAGGGTCGGACTCGGGCACGAAGTTTTGGGAGCTCGTCGGCGAGCGCGAGGGCGTGCTAGAAGGTAAGGTCAAGAGCTGGAAGATGATGGCGGAGAATGGTGACGCCGCCGGCGCCGCCGACTACTTCGCGCACTTGCCTCCCATAGACAAGGCCTATGTCGCCGTCTCCTCGCTCGATGCTGATGCGCGCCGGCTTCATCCGATGATCCGCGCCCGCGGTGGCATTCAGGCGATCGGGACGGTTCGACGCGAGCTCGCAGCTGGGCGCCTGGTCGATGGCGAGGGCAACCCGATCAATGTCCCTGCAGCGGCCAGGACCGCGGCCGACGACATCCTGTCGACCCTTTCGATGGCCATGGCGAGAAACGGTCTTAAGGAGGCGGGCGTACCAGGATGGGCGCAGCGCTCAGAGATGGATGAAGACACGTTCTATCGAGAGCTCGAAGCCGTCAGCCCGGCGCTGGCGCAGCGTCTCGGCGATGCGTTCGCGACGAACAAGGTGTGGAGCTTCGACGCTGTGAAGCAGGCCTGGCCGGAACTCAAGGCGCGGGCACTCTCCGACGGATCCTCGGCCTTTACCGCCGACCTGGTCGCAGACGTGAAAGCGTCCGGCCTGGCGCTCGATGGCGAAAAGCGCGGGCGCAAGGCAAAGCCGGAGCTCGTGCCGTAAAATGCTTGTGGTTGTTTTTCCTCAAATCTTCACACGCGGGAAATCGGGTGCTACCGCTACCCAGGCCAACTGGGGAACCGCGAATGAAATCCATCCTTATCACTATCACGATGGCCGGCATCCTCGCCGGCTGCAGTGGTGGTTATTACTACGAGCGCAGCTCCGGCTTGCGGGCCGACGCCAGCCCTAAAATACTCGCACCCTTTCAGCGGGCAAAGACCGAATGCCAGGGCGAAGTCGCGCAGAGCCGCCTGTCCGGTAGTGGCCTGCGCGATCCAATGGTCGAGGCTTCGCTCTCCGAAACTGCGATGCACGGCTGCATGAGCAAGCGCGGCTACGACGTCAGACCCTGACGGTTGACGCCAGCTTGCCCATGGGAAGATCGCCTCGACTGATAGAAGGGGCGAACTTTCATGAGTGCAGTCTTTCCGATCGAGGATGATCCGCGGTACCGGCGCTACACGGCGAGTGCCGGCCAGACCGCTTTCCCGATCCCTTTTCCGTTCCAGCAGAATGACGACATGAAGGTCTTTCTGCAGACCGCGCCGAGCCTGTACACGGAAATCAACAAGGCGGACTATACGCTGGCCGGCGCCGGCAACCCCGCGGGCGGATCCGTGACGCTGGCAGTCGGCCGAACAGCAGGTGACGTCATCCTTGTCATCGGCAAGACCGTCATCGATCGCCTGACCTCGATCGTCACCGGTGGCCGGTTCCGGTCCGATCTCACCGACGACGAGCTCGATCGCAACCGCATCATTCTCCTGGAGCTCTTCCGCGAGACGGATCGTGCGCTGAAGGTCGACTATGGCGCCACCGGCTACACGATCGCCAACGATCTTGAGAACGGCGATACGCTGATGGTCGACGGCGACCGATTTGTGGCTGGGCCGAATGCGGGTGAAATCCAGAATGCGCAGGGCTATGCCGAGTTGGCGGCCGAGCATGCCTACGATGCGGCGCTGGCCCAGGGTGCCGCGAACACCAGCGCCAGCGACGCCTCGGCTTCTGCCGCACTCGCGAGCAAGTGGGCAAGCAACGCCGAGGATGTTCCGGTATCGGGTGGACTTTTCTCGGCTTTTCACTGGTACCGGAAGACGCTCGCGCTCTACAATTCAGTGGTCGCTGGCTTTGCCGCTGCGATCCATGCTGCGACGGCTAAGACATCCATGGTCGGCGCCGACGAGATCGGCTTCTGGGACAGCGTTTCAGGTTCGATCCGTAAGATACTTTTTTCAGACTTCGTATGGCAATGCCGGGTTGGTATCGGTCAGGTCTACCTCGTTGATACCTCGAAGACGGGCGCCGAGATTCCGCCATCGACTACGACCGGGCCCGTGTTCGTCGAATTGACAGCTGGCCTCACGGGCGCTGGCGGATACAACAACGGAAAACTGAGCAGCGAGAGCGTGTCTGGATCGGCGCCGTTGGTGCTCGCAACCGCGGCCGTATCGCTGGCAAGTTCTCCGATGAATGGTCAGACCATCGACCTGATCAATACCGAAGGCCGGATGCTCCGACCGAGCGCATCGCCCGGCACGAAGCAGAACGATGCTATTCAAAATATTATCGGGACGCTGGAAGGCTTGTGGGGTACATCGATAACTGTAGCAGGCGCGTTTACCGATGCTAACGGCACGGCAGCAACGCGGCCATCGGTGGGTTCGAGTACCGGTAGAAGTATTGGGTTTAACGCATCATTGGCAGTGCGAACCGACACAGAAACCCGCATGAAAAACGGCGGCGTCAAAGCTTATATGAGGATCAAGTAAATGCCCTATGCAGCAGAAGGCAGAATTTCATCCGACCCAATTGAGGATGGGATCGAGATCAGTGATGCGCAGTATCGGGAAGCGCTTGCGGGAATGGCGATTGGTAAGCTCATTTCGATCGAGGGCGGCTTTGCCGTCAAGGATCGCCTGCTTCCGGAGGATCCGCCGGAGCCGGAGCCGCCTACCCTCGCTGACGTCAAGAAAGCCCTTAAGGACGATATAGATCAGCAGGCTGAGGGCGAGCGCCGGAAGTACATCACGTCCGGCTCCGGCCAGGCGATGACCTACATGCAGAAGGCTGACGAGGCGGCACGCTTTATCGCAGCGTCGACCCCGGATCCGGCAGGTTTCCCTTTGCTTGCGGCCGAGGTTGGCATCACCGCGCCGTCGATCGGCGAGGTGGCTGCGATTGTCAATGATGCCTATACGCAGTGGCAGGTGATCGGCGCAGCGATCGAGGCGGCTCGCCTCGGTACCAAGGCTGCGATTGATGTGGCCGAGACCGTGGAGGCAGCGCAGGCTGCCGCCGATGCTGTCGCCTGGCCCTGATCGCATTTGACCGGACGGCCCTGCGCTTAAGCTCCTGGATCATTCACCAGGAGCTTTTTTTCATGGCCTTAAAGTCGCTTCCGCTTTCCGTTCCCGCCCACGCAATGATCCTGCTCGACTTCATCGGCGATACCGAAGCGCCGGTCGGCTACGACACGATCTACGGTAACAACCAGGGCAAGCTCCCGAAGCCGCTGACATCTATGATGCTCGGCGACATCGTCGATGCGCAACCGACCTGGACGAAACGCTTCAAGTCCAGTGCCTGCGGCCGCTACCAGTTCATGCGCAATACGCTGCAGTCTATCTGCCGCGAGCTTCCCGACGTCCGTGGCGACCTTGTCTTTACGCGTGCCCTGCAGGACCGCCTCGCCTACTATTTGCTGTTGCGGCGCGGCTATGAACGCTTCATCGCCGGCGGCATGTCGGTCGCCCAGTTCGGCCTGGCGCTGGCGCAGGAGTGGGCAAGCTTCCCGGTCCTGGCGCCGGTCAAGGGCCAGAAGCGTATGGTCGAACGCGGCGAGAGCTATTACGCCGGCGACGCGCTCAACAAGGCACTCGTCTCTCCGGCGAAGATCGAGAAGGTTCTGCGCCAGGTGCTCCTCGCCGCCGACAAGGCGGCCGCGCCGGCGGCCTTGGTATCGACAACCGATGTTGCTCCGGCCACTCCTCCCGGCCCGTCGAGCGACCAGGGCGGGGCCGGATCCGCAGCCGGCCTCGCCCACAACGTCGACCCGGAGAAGCTCGACAAGCCGTTGTTTCGCTCGAAGACAGTCTGGCAGTGGTTGCTGACAACGATCCTCATGCCGGTCCTCGCCGTCTTCCAGGACTGGCGCGTCCAGCTGGCGATCGTCTTCATCATCGCCTGCTTCGCCGCCTATGCGATCAAGCGCCGGGCCGATATCGGCAAGGTCTATCGCGACCTGAAATCGGATCTCGGCCAGTGACGGCCGCCGCCCTCCTCGCCTTCGGCCGCCAGTACTGGCTGCCGATCGCGGCGATCGCGGCCGTGCTCGCCGGTCTCGCCTGGTTCGGCCACGAGCGCTATTCGAGCGGCGCTGCCGACAACGAGAGCAAGCATCAGCGGTCGACGATCAACCAGCTCGGCGAAAGGAACGTGACCAATGAGGAAGTCCGCAATTTTTCTGAAGCTCGCAAGTGCCGCTCTCTTGGCGGGGTGTACCGCAACGGGCGGTGCGAGTGACGGCGCCGGCTACGAGCGCCAGACGCCCAACTCCGAAACCCGAACCTTCATCACCATTCATGACCCGCTGTTCCGCGACCAGGTCGCGGCACACAACGAGCAATGCGCAAAGGATCCGATGTGCCGGAAGTAGCCGGACCTAGCGCTTCGCGCCGGGATAGGTGTGGTTGGCGCTCCGGTGGCTGATGATCGGTGATGCCGCCCGGCCGCATATCGAGCAACGGAATGTCCGGCCGATCGCCGTCTGCTCCGGCGGCATGCTCTTCATGTCGATCTCGCTCTCTCGCTTGCAGTGACTGCAGTAGACATGGCAGGCGAGATTGAGGGCGATCATCCCCGCCCAGGTCGAATTGTCCGGCATCCGTTGACCGTATCTCTCTGCCCGTAGGATCTCAACCGGGGTGATTTGCGTTTACAGGGGCTGCAGGGTGGCGAACGAACCGGAGATTGAGGACGTGAACGTCTCGGATCGAGCAAAGAAGGCGGGCTGGAATATCAATTCCTCGCTCGTCGTCATCATGGGCCTGATCTCGGTCGGCTCATCTGTCGGCACAGCGGTTTGGGTGACGGCCAACAAGAGCCGTGACATCGAGGAGCTGCAGGGCTGGAAGGTCCAGCACGAGGCGCAGATCAAGGATCGCCAGATCGCCAACGAGAAGACCACGACCGAGCTGAAGACCATCCTCGAAAACAGCACGGCCCGGATCACCACGGCCGAGAGCGATATCAAGATGCTCGCCTTGCGCATGTCGGCAAACGAGCAGTCGGTCGGACAAGTCTTGTCTTCGGTGAAGGAACTGACAGCTTCGGTCAATGATGTGAGCAGCGACATGAAGGTTGTGCGGGCGATCCTGCAGGGGCGCTCGCCTGGTCGCGATGCACTCCTGAAGTAGGTTTGGAACCGTGGAACTCTGGTCCTGTTCCAGAGTTCCAAGCATTCCGGCTAAGTGCTTGATTTTTGGTGAGAGCGATGGGGTTCGAACCCATGACCTACTGATTAAAAGTCAGTTGCTCTACCGGCTGAGCTACGCTCTCCCACGGTGCACTGGACAGCGATTTGCCGCCCCGGCTGGAAGTGCGCGGAACATATGCAGGCGACCCATTGCGGTCAACCGAAAAATCATGCCTTTCACAGGCGTTCGGCACATTTCTTGCCGGAGCGCAAAAAGGTGATTGGCAATCGCGTGGCCGCAGCGCTAGAGAACGGCCTGATTGCAGCCGGAGAAGATGCGTGTCGATTGCCGATATTTCCCTGTGGAGCGCCCTGATCGCCGGTGCTCTGTCCTTCCTCTCCCCCTGCGTTCTGCCGCTCGTTCCGCCCTATCTCTGCTATATGGCCGGGATCTCCGTCGATCAGTTCCGTGGCGGGACGGCTGTTGCCGTGGCTCCCGATGTGCGCCGCGGCGTGTTCTTCTCGGCGCTGTTCTTCACGCTCGGATTCGCGACCGTATTCGTGGCGCTGGGTGCCGGTGCCTCCAGCATCGGCATGGCTCTCCGCCAGCATCTCGACATCCTCTCGAAGATCGGCGGCCTGATCATCATCATCATGGGCCTCAACTTCCTCGGCGTGTTCCGAATCGGATTGCTGGCGCGCGAGGCCCGCTTTCAGAATGGCGGCAAGCCGGCGACGCTGACCGGCGCCTATATCATGGGTCTTGCCTTCGCCTTCGGCTGGACGCCTTGCATCGGTCCGGTGCTCGGCGCGATCCTCGGCATCGCCGCGTCGCGCGAGACGGTCGGTTCCGGCGCCGGGCTGCTTGCCATCTATTCGCTGGGTCTTGCCATTCCCTTCTGGATCGCAGCCGGTTTCTCGGGTGCCTTCATGCGGTTCCTGGTGCGCTTCCGCCGTCATCTCGGCACGGTCGAGAAGATTCTCGGCGGGCTTCTGGTGCTCACCGGCCTCGCCTTCATGTTCGGCTTTATCAGTCAAGCCGCGATCTGGTTCCAGCAGACCTTTCCAATCCTGATGCAGATCGGCTAAGCGGGAAGCATTCGCCCGCTCTGCAACTTGCCCCGGACGGTCCAGTGGCCGACATCATCAGCCTGCTCCTGCCCTTCTTCGGCCTGATCCTGATCGGCTATATCGCCGCGAAGGTGACGAAACAGCCGGCCGAGGCGCTCGGCTGGCTGAATACGTTCATCGTCTATGCCGCCCTGCCCGCGCTGTTCTTCAAGCTGGTATCGCGCACGCCGGTCGAGGATCTGGCGCGGATCGATTTCATCGTCACCGATCTGGCCGCCACCTATTCGATCTTCATCGCGATTTTCGTCATCGGCCGTTTCATCCGCAAGAGCCGGATGGACGAATCGACGATCCAGGCTTTTGCCGGTGCCTATGGCAATATCGGCTACATGGGTCCCGGGCTGGCGCTGATCGCCTTCGGTGACAGGGCTGCGGTTCCGGTCGCGCTGATCGTCTGCCTCGAGAACGCTCTGCATTTCATCGTGGCGCCGGCGATGATGGCGGCCGCAGGCGATGACAAGCGCTCACGGGGACAGATTGCCGCCGACATCGTCCGCAAGGTCGCGCTGCATCCGTTCATCCTGTCGACGGCGGCCGGTTTTCTTGCCGCGGGGCTGCAGTTCGAGCAGCCATCGGCGCTCAAACAGTTCATTGACTATCTTGCCCAGGCGGCCGCGCCCTGCGCGCTGTTTGCGATGGGCGTGACGCTGGCGCTGCGGCCGCTCAAGCGGGTGCCTGTTGAAATCAGCTACATCGTTCCGGCCAAGCTGATCGTCCATCCGCTCGTCGTCTATGCGGCGCTGACGCTGGTCGGTGGCTTCGAGCCGGTCTGGGTTTATGCCGCGGTGCTGCTCGCGGCACTACCGACCGCGACAAATGTCTTCGTCCTCGGGCAGCTCTATCACGTCTGGCAGGAGCGCGCGTCGGCGACCATTCTGATCACCACCGCGCTGTCGGTGGTCACCGTGTCGATGTTCCTGATCGCGATCAAATCAGGCTTTCTTCCGGCTTAGCCTTTCCTTCAGAGCATCCGGAATGCCGCGGAGACCGCGGCCGGGCTCGATGCCCTCGCGCATGACGACATTGCGCAGCGGCGGGATGGCCGAGAGGATGTGCAGGCCGGCAGCGCGCAGCATCTGCACCGGCAGGAAGTCCGAAAGCAGCGAGCGGTTCAGAAGATCGACGCTGGCTGTGCGCGTCATGATATCGGCTCGGCGCTTGCGGTCGAACTGGTCTCCTGCATCGGCCGCGACCGGCAGTTCGGCGTGGGTGCAGAGAATATCGGTCAGCGCCATGATATCGCGCAGGCTGAGGTTCAGTCCCTGAGCCCCGATCGGCGGGAAGACATGGGCAGCCTCGCCGATCAGCGCGATCCGGGCCTTGCCGAAGCGATGCGCCATCATGCCGGACAGCGGCCAGACCTGGACGCCCTCTTCGACGGTGACCTTGCCGAGCATCGACTGCATGCGCTCTTCGACGAGACGGCTCAGATCACCAAGGGAGAGTTCGGCATTCTGAGCGGCCTCCGCCGGGTTCTGGACCCAGACGAGGCTGGAGCGGCTTCCTGCGAGCGGGACCTGGGTGAAAGGCCCATGCTCGGTGTGAAACTCGGTGGAGATGTTCTGGTGCGGCACCGAATGGCTGAAATTCAGCACCATGGCCGACTGCGGATAGGACCAGTTGCGGACGTCTATGCCGGCCGTTTCGCGCAGCTTCGACTTGCGCCCGTCAGCACCGATGGCGAAATCGGCCGTCAGCTGCTCGCCGCCGGCAAGTGTCAGCGTCACGCTCTCGGCGCCGATTTCGATCGTCTCGGCGAAAGCGTCGAAGCGCGTGATATTGCCCTCGCCTGCGATGGCCGTTTCCAGCACATCGGTCAGAGCCTTGTTCGGGAAATTGTAGCCGAAGGCATCGAGGCCGACTTCGGCGGCACGGAAGGTCGTTGCCGGTGCGCGCAGCAGGCGATTCGTGCCATCGATGATGCGCATGCTCGTGAGCGGCGCGGTCGACGGCTTCAGCTTGTCCCAGAGGGTCAGACGATCGAGGAAGCGGATCGACTGATCCATCAGCGCCGTGGTGCGGCGGTCTTCCCTGGCTGCAGGCGGCGCGATCAGCGCCACGTTGCGGCCGCCGCGGGCAATCGCTACCGCGGCAACCATGCCGGCGAGACCGCCACCGATCACCGCCACTTCGAAATTCTTCATCGCATTGCTTCCGTCATCAGATGACGGCGAGCCGGCCCTATGCCGCCGGCTTCGCCTGACGGCGCCAACTATAGCCCTTGCCGCTGTCCGCGTCACGCACAGCCGGCTGATAATGATGCTGAATTCCCGGCAGACGGTTTTCCAAGAGACGCTTCAGCGCCGTCTCGTTGGTGACCGCGAAGCTGTCGATGCCGACGCGCAGCATCAACGGCACCTGGTCGATCAGCACGTCGCCGACGGCGCGCAGTTCGCTCTTGTAGTCGAGGCGATCGCGCAGCAGCGAGGCGTGGCTGAAGGCGCGGCCATCGTTGAATGCCGGGAAGGCAACGGCGATGATCGCCAGACGGTCGAGATAGGGCTCGAGCTTGCGGACATCGTCGGCCGGCTTGACCAGCACACCGAGGCCGACATCGTTGCTTTCGTCCGCCTTGGCGATGAGCTCGTCGAGGCCAAGCAGCGGCTTCTGATTTTCGGTTGCCTTGACTTCCTCGGTCTCGATGACCCAGGGATCGTTTTCGACAAAACCGGTCTCTCTCCAGATCTTCGTCATCATCCCCTCCTTATGCAGCTTCGGCGGCAGAGCCGTAGAGCGCGTCCTTGAACGGCTGCGGTCCGACACGGCGATAGGCTTCGAGGAAGATTTCCGACTGATCCTTGCGGATCTTCAGATAGGTATCGACGATCGTCTCGATCGCGTCCGTCACCTTCTCGGGCTCGAAGCCGCGGCCGATGATTTCGCCGATCGAGGTGTGCTCGTCGCCGGAGCCGCCAAGCGTGATCTGATAGAGCTCGGCACCCTTCTTCTCGACACCGAGCAGACCGATATGGCCGACATGGTGATGGCCGCAGGCATTGATGCAGCCGGAGATCTTGATCTTCAGCTCGCCGATTTCGGCCTGGCGCTCGGGATTGCCGAAGCGGCGGGAGATTTCCTGGGCCACTGGGATCGAGCGCGCGTTGGCGAGAGCACAGTAGTCCAGGCCCGGACAGGCGATGATATCGGTGATCAGGCCGGCATTGGCTTCGGCGAGATCGATGGCGACGAGGCCGCGATAGACGGCTTCGAGATCGGCCAGCGCGACATGCGGCAGGATCAGGTTCTGTTCGTGGCTGACGCGGATTTCGTCGAAGGCATATTCTTCGGCGATATCGGCAATCGCATCCATCTGGCTGTCGGAGGCGTCACCCGGAATGCCGCCGATCGGCTTCAGCGAGATCGTCACCATGCCGTAGTCGGGGTTCTTGTGCGGCTGCACGTTCTGCTGGACCCAGCGGGCGAACGCCGGATCGGCCTTCTTCCACCGGGCAAGGTTTTCCCAGCCTTCGGCGCGCTGCGGCAAAGCCGGCGGCGCGAAATAGGCGGTGATCGCATCGACGTCCTGTTCCGGCAGCTTCAGCTCGGTGTCCTTCAGCTGCGCGAACTCGACCTCGACCTGGCGGGCGAGCTCTTCGGCGCCGGTCTCATGGACGAGGATCTTGATGCGGGCCTTGTACTTGTTGTCGCGGCGGCCGTGCAGATTGTACACGCGCATGACGGCGGTCGTGTAGGACAAGAGGTCCTCTTCCGGCAGGAAGTCGCGGATCAGCTTGGCGACCATCGGCGTGCGGCCCTGGCCACCGCCGACGTAAACTGCAAAGCCGATCTCGCCCTTGTCGTTCTTCTTCAGATGCAGGCCGATATCATGGACCTGGATTGCGGCGCGGTCACGCTCGGCACCGGTGACGGCGATCTTGAACTTGCGCGGCAGGAAGGAGAATTCGGGGTGGACAGACGACCACTGACGCAGGATTTCCGCATAAGGCCGGGGATCAGCGACTTCATCGGCGGCGGCGCCGGCGAAATGGTCTGCCGTGACGTTGCGGATGCAGTTGCCGGATGTCTGCAGCGCGTGCATTTCGACAGTTGCCAATTCGGAGAGAACGGCCGGCATGTCCGAGAGCTTCGGCCAGTTGAACTGCAGGTTCTGGCGGGTGGTGAAGTGGCCATAGCCGCGGTCATAGGTGCGAGCGACATGGGCCAGCATGCGCATCTGCTTGGAGCTCAGCGTGCCATAGGGAATGGCGATTCGCAGCATGTAGGCATGCAGCTGCAGGTAAACGCCGTTCATCAGGCGCAGCGGCTTGAAGGCATCTTCGGAAAGCTCGCCGGCGAGACGGCGCTGGACCTGATCGCTGAACTGCGCAACGCGCTCGGCGACAAAGGCGTGGTCAAATTCGTCGTAACGGTACATCAGCTTCCTCAGACATCAATGAACTTGGGATCGGCAATCGCATATCCCGGAGCATATTCCATGGTCGGGCCTTGCGCGCGAATGCGCTCACGCAGGCGCAGCGGCCACAATACGCCGTTGGTTTCCTGAACCTCGATGACATTGACGTCAACGACCTTGTTGTCGGCATAGGCTTTCTTGCCGATGTCCTCGAGCGCGGCGACCGCTTCCGCATGGCGGGCAACCAGCGCATCCTGCAACGAGGTGACCCACGCGCCATTGGCGTCGAGCCAGACGGCAATGCCGTCCGTCAACCGGTTGGCGGTCAGTACCTTGTCTACCATGATCAGCTCCTTGCAAGTTCCGGCACGCTCGCCTCCCGGCGAACCAGCGGCTCGGACAGTTCGAAATTGGCGCCTGCCACTGCATCGCCGATAATGACCATGACGGGTCCCGTCAATTCGTCACGATGCTGCAGGTCGGGAAGATCGCGCAGAATGCCATGCATGAGACGGCGCTCGGCGCGGCTGGCATTCTCGATGACGGCAACCGTCGTCTCGGCGGGAATGCCGGCAGCCATCAGGCGCTCGGCAACCGAGGCCGCGACGGTGCGGCCCATATAGACGGCGATGGTGGCACCCGAGACGGCGAGGCTCGCCCAATCCGGCAGCACGTCGCCGGTCAAGTCGTGGCCGGTGGTGAATACCAGCGACGAGGCGACGCCGCGCAGCGTCAGCGGCAGTTCGAAATCAGCCGCGGCAGCGAAGGCAGATGTGATGCCAGGCACCACTTCATAGGCGATACCGGCGGCGCGCAGGGCGGCCATCTCTTCCCCTGCCCGGCCATAGACCAACGGATCGCCGGATTTCAGGCGCACGACGCGCTTGCCTTCACGGCCAAGCTGGACGAGCAGATCGTTGATCTCTTCCTGAGACTTGGAATGGCAGCCCTTGCGCTTGCCGACCGAAATACGTTCGGTATCGCGGCGGCCCATGTCGACGATTGCCTGCGGCACGAGTGCGTCGAAGACGAGCACATCGGCTTCCATCATGACGCGCTGCGCACGCAGCGTCAGCAGGTCTTCGGCACCGGGGCCGGCGCCGACGAGCCAGATACGACCCTTCGCCTTGCCGGTTTCCTGCAGCAGCGCATGTGCGGCGCGCTCGGCCTCCGGCAGGTTGCCATTGGCCACGGCATCAGCGACGGGACCGGAGAAGAAGCCGCGCCAGAAGACACGGCGGGAAACGCCGCGCGGAATGAGGTGCTCGACCGTCTTGCGGTAGCTGGTCGCCAAGGTCGCGAGGCGCCCAAGCGAGGGCGCGAGCAGCTGGTCGATCTGCGCGCGGATCATCTGGGCCAGGACCGGACCGGCGCCTTCCGTGCCGATCGCGACGGCGACGGGCGCGCGATTGACAAGCGCCGGCGTGAAGAAATCGCAGTAATCAGGCTGATCGACGGCATTGGCGGGAATTTTTGCGGCGCGCGCTGCATCGACGATGGCGCGGTCGGCGGCAGCTTCGCCGGTTGCTGCGAAGACAAGCACCGCGCCCTCGACCTGTTCGGCAGCGAAGGATGCGCGGACGGTCTCGATGCGATTGGCGATCAGGAAGGCGTGGTAGCTGGCTTCAGGATGATCGGTATAGGCAATGACGCGCGCTTGCGTATTTAGCAGCAGGCGCACCTTCGCATAGGCCTCGTCCCCGTTACCGAAGACAGCCGCGATCCGCCCTTCAACACGGAAGAAGGCGGGGAAAACCGATAGCTGTTCGCTCTTGGAAGGCATTATCATTCCACTTCGAAGTTGCGCCAATATGCCTTTAACCGGCAAGGCGTTGAAGAAACAGAAATTCGAAAGCCTACGCGGTCCGCGTAATCTTTTGCCTGCATGCCACTGATTTGAGAAAAGTCGCCCGAGCGACGCCGTTGTCGCTGCAGTGCAATGTAAAGCCTGTGATCAAAAACGTCCATCGGGCAATTCGGCATTTTTCTTCTTGCCCGGGCGGGATAGACTTGCTGCGACAAGGAGAAAGCCATGGCTTCCAAGACGATTGCTCCACGCCTGCTCGAGGTGATGGAGCGCGATATCCTGCCGATGACCGAGCGCGGCGTTTCTGCCGGCAACAAGGTGTTCGGCGCGGCAATCCTGCGCAAGTCCGACCTCTCGCTGGTGGTCGCAGAGACCAACAACGAGCTCGAAAATCCGCTCTGGCATGGCGAAGTGCACACGCTGAAGCGCTTCTACGAACTCGGCGAGAAACCGGCGACCAAGGACCTGATCTTCCTGTCGACTCACGAACCCTGCACCATGTGCATGTCGGCGATCACCTGGGCGGGTTTCGATAACTTCTATTATTTCTTCAGCCACGAAGACTCCCGAGACAGCTTCGCCATTCCGCACGACCTGAAGATCCTCAAGGAAGTCTTCGGCCTGGAGCCCGGCGGATACCGCCGCAGCAACGCTTTCTGGAACAGCTTTGCGATCGCTGATCTGGTCGAGACCGAGGCGGATGCGCTAAAGAGCGAGCTGAAGGCGCAGACCGCCCGCATCAAGTCCCGCTACGATGCTCTCTCCGGCGCCTATCAGGCCTCCAAGAGCGATAACGACATCCCCCTGAATTGAGCGATCATGGAAGCCTCCAAAGACATTTCGCGCCTCATCGAGATCATGGCAGCGCTGCGCAACCCGGAAACGGGATGCCCCTGGGACATCGTCCAGACCTTCGAGACCATCAAGCCCTATACGATCGAGGAGGCCTATGAGGTTTCCGATGCGATCGAGCGCAACGATATGGACGATCTCTGCGACGAGCTCGGCGATCTCCTGCTGCAGGTGGTCTTTCACGCGCGGATGGCGGAGGAAGCCGGTGAGTTCGCCTTCGGCGATGTCGTCGAGGCCATCACCCGCAAGATGATCCGCCGCCACCCGCATGTCTTCGCGCGCTCCGATGCGGATACGCCGGATCGCGTGAAGAAGCAGTGGGACGAGATCAAGCAGGCGGAGAAGCGCGAGCGTGCCGAGCGGCGCGCCAGGCGCGGGGTGACCGAGGACTCCACGGCCGGGTTTCTGGGCTCTGTGCAGCGCAGCTTTCCAGCCCTGACGGAGGCGCTGAAGCTGCAGGAGCGTGCGGCGAAGGTCGGCTTCGACTGGTCGGCGCCCGAGCCGATCCTCGACAAAATCGAGGAAGAGATCGGCGAACTGCGCGAGGCACTGGCGCATGGCGACCGGGCCAAGGTCAGCGACGAGCTCGGCGATCTCATCTTCGCCGTCGTCAATATCGGCCGCCATGTCGATGCCGATCCGGAACAATCCCTGCGCGGAACGAACACGAAGTTTAGACGCCGTTTCAATCATATAGAAGTGGTTCTTGAGAAGGAAGGCGAAACGTTGGAGGCCGCAAGCCTGGAGCGGATGGAAGAAATCTGGCAGGCGGCGAAAGCCATCGAACGGCAACTCGGCTGACCCGCCATGAAGCTCTCCGGCCTTGAGATCGCGATTGCAGGTGCCGGTATCGGCGGATTGTCGCTCGCCGCGCTCCTGGCGCGCCATGGCGCAAACGTCACCATCTACGACCAGATGGCAGCGCCGCAGCCGGTCGGATCCGGCTTCGTGTTGCAGCCGACGGGATCCGCGGTGCTCGCGGCGATGGGGCTGCTTGACCAGGTCGAGCAACGCGGCGCGCGGATCCTGCGGATGCATGGCAAGCTCTCGGCGACGGGCCGCACCGTGCTCGATGTCGGTTACCGCAATGGTGCATCGGGCATCGCCATCCAGCGGGTGGCACTCTTCGACCTGCTGCTCGATGCCGCTGTCGCATCCGGCGTGAGTTTCGAAACGGCGTCGCGGGTGACGGCGTTCGAACCGGGCGCGAGGCCGCGGCTAAAGCTCGGCAACGGCAAGGCATCCACCGCTTCCGATCTCGTCATCGATGCGATGGGCGCAAGCTCGCCGATCGGCTACAAGTCCTCGACCGAGCTCGATTACGGCGCGCTCTGGGCCACCGTTCCCTGGGATGCATCGGGCGTCTTCCATTCCGACGAACTGGAACAGCGCTATCACCGGGCGAGCCAGATGGCCGGCGTGCTGCCTGTCGGCACGGCCAAGGATGGAGCGGCGCCGATGGCGACCTTCTTCTGGAGCATCCGCAACAAGGATGTGGCGGCCTGGCGCGACGCCGGGCGCGAGGCGTGGATCGAAGCGGTGCATCGCTTCTGGCCGGAGGCTGCCCATTTCGCCGCATCGGCCGAGCCGGTTCATGCACGCTACCGGCATCATACGCGCGTCCCGCTCGCCGGGCAGAATGTCGTCAAGATCGGTGACGCCTGGCATGCAACGAGCCCGCAACTCGGCCAGGGCGCCAATATGGCACTGCTCGACGCTGCCTCGCTCTGCACTGCGATGATCCGCGAGGCAACGGTCGGCGACGCTATTTCACGGCATCTGCGCCAGCGCCAGATCCATATCCGCTTCTACCAGCTGCTGAGCCGCGTGCTGACGCCGTTCTATCAGTCGGATAGCAAGATCCTGCCGATGAGCCGGGACCTGATGATCGGCCCGGCGACGAAACTGCCGTTCCTGCGCAGCCTGATCACGACGCTGGTGACTGGGGAGCTGCTCGATCCTGTCGGGCGGATTGGTCTGGAATGGCTAGCTTCCGATAAAGAGCCTGCAGCAAGAGATCAGACGGCGCTGGTATAGCCGAGCGCCGAGAACTGCTGCTGGAACCACCAGTAGCCCGCCAACGTCAGCAGTGCGACGATCGCGAGGAGCACCCAGCCGGTGACCGTCAGCTTCTTTTCGGCGGCATTGCGATAGTTCAGGCCTGCGCCGGCGAACAGAAAGCCCAATCCGAAGACCAGGCAGGCGGGCACCGCGAGGAAGGCTCTCAGCTGATAATGGACCTCGGGAACACCGGCCTGCGCTTCCTTCAGCGGCTGCAGCAGGAAAAACCAGGCGAGAGCGCATCCGATAGCGATCAGCAAAAGACCGCCTGCCCGAGCCTTGATACCAGCCATGCCGTCCCTTCCAATGATCTGATGCAGTGCGAGATTGCGAGCGCTCAGCGCTCCCAATCTTCCTTCGCCGTCTTCTGCGTGCCGAGCCGTCCTTCGAGTGCCGACGCTTCAGCCTCGGCCATGCGCACGTCTAGCGTCACCGAGCCGTCCTCGTTGTCCTCGCGGGCATCGACGATGGCGTGCTCATAGATCCACGACAGCAGCGCCAGTTTCGAAACCGGCACGGTGATCGAGGTCTCCGTCATGACGCCGGAAAGGCGGCGGCTGATTTCGTCCATCAGCCGGTCGACACCCTCGCCGCTGACGGCCGAGACGGCGACGACATTCTCGGCGCCGGATGCCTTCTGGACGATGGCGTCGTGGGTTTCCGGCTCCAGCCTGTCGATCTTGTTCCAGACCTCGATGATACGCTTCTGGCCCTCGGCTTCATCGATGCCGAGATCGTTCAGGATGCGCAGCACGTCGGCGCTCTGGGCCGGATTATCGTCATCGGCCATGTCGCGGACATGCAGGATGAGATCGGCTTCCAGCACCTCTTCCAGCGTCGCGCGGAAGGCGGCTACCAGGTGGGTCGGCAGGTCGGAGATGAAACCGACGGTATCGGAAAGGATGACGGTGCGGCCATGCGGCAGTTTCATGCGGCGCAGCGTCGGATCGAGCGTTGCGAACAGCATGTCCTCGGCCAGCACGCCGGCGCCGGTGATGCGGTTGAACAGCGTCGATTTGCCGGCGTTGGTATAGCCGACCAGGGCGACGATCGGATGCGGCACCTTCTTGCGCTTGGCGCGGTGAAGCTGGCGGGTCCGCACGACCTGCTCCAGCTCGTGCTCCAGCTTGATGATGCGATCCTGCAGCATGCGCCGGTCGGCTTCGATCTGCGTTTCACCCGGACCACCCATGAAACCGCCACCGCCGCGCTGGCGCTCAAGGTGGGTCCAGCTGCGGACCAGGCGGCCCTTCTGGTAATTCAGGTGCGCGAGATCGACCTGCAGCGTGCCTTCCTTGGTGGAGGCGCGGCGGCCGAAGATTTCGAGGATGAGGCCCGTGCGGTCGATGACCTTGACGTTCCATGCCTTCTCGAGATTGCGCTGCTGAACCGGGGTCAGCGGGTGATCGACGATGACAAGACCCGAATCATGCTCGTCGAGCTTGGCCTTGATCTCTTCGATCTTGCCGGTGCCGAGCAGCGTTGCAGGCCGGGGATCATTGATCGGGACGACGGCGCCATAGACGACATCGAGGTCGATCGCTTCGGCGAGACCGCTTGCTTCTTCAAGCCGGCTTTCCGGCGAACGTGTCGTGGAGATTGCACCATCGGATGCGGCGCCACGTCCCCGGCCCTGCTTGAGCACGGGCACGACGACGGTCGCGCGCATATCGTCCCGGAGCTTTTCGGCTTCCGGGATGATGGAATCGTTCTTCGTATCGCGTGTCGAAATGACTTCTGATCCTATCAGGAAGCGGCTTCTTCGCTCTCGAACATCTGCATGGGCTGGCCCGGCATGATCGTCGAGATCGCGTGCTTATACACGAGTTGCGAATGACCGTCACGGCGAAGAAGAACGCAGAAATTGTCGAAAGACGTGACAACGCCCGTGAGCTTAACGCCGTTAATCAGAAAAATTGTAAGGGAAATCTTTTGCTTGCGAACAGTATTGAGAAATAAGTCCTGCAGATTCTGAGAACGTTCCGCCATCGCGCCGCTTCTTTCTTTATTGCCGGCGTGTTTCAGCCGGTAGAATACTAATCAACCTCTCCAGGCCGTCGGCAGGTAACCCTCACCCCTGCGTCCAGCAAATCTTGGTATCAAATCGCAATCTTTTCCGCAACGTCGAAAAAGGCTTCCCGAATATTCTGCGAAACGCTTCCGGGATGGCCATTGGCGATCGTCTGTCCATCGATGGAAACCACAGGAAAACAAATGCTTGTCGCCGCCGTGATGAAAACCTCGCGTGCGGCCAGCATTTCGGCAACGGTGAACTTACGTTCCGCGACCTTGAGGCCCAGTTTGGCGCCGACATCCAGCAAGGTGGTACGCGTAATCCCTTTGAGGATGCCATGCTCTGCCGGACGGGTGACGAGCGTACCGTCGGCATCGACGAACCAGACGTTGGTTGCCGCACCCTCGGTAACGAAGCCGTCACGGTCGACATAGATCGCTTCCTGGGCGCCGGCCTCCTTCGCCTGCTGGCGGGCCATGACGTTCGGCAGCAAACCGACGGTCTTGATATCGACGCGGTCCCAGCGGTTGTCGGACACGGTCACAGCCTTGATGCCATTGGCATTCTTCTTGGCGACAACCGATGCATCGGTGCTCTTGGCGGTGATGACGATCGACGGCTTGGTGCCTTCGGCCGGGAACACGTGGTCACGGCGGGCGACGCCGCGGGTGACCTGCATGTAGAAGAGGCCGTTCTTCACCTTGTTGCGGCGAACGGTCTCGCGAATCACATGCACCATCGCGGCACGGCTCATCGGCGCGGCGATGCGCAACTCGCTCAGCGAGCGGTGCAGGCGATCCAGGTGGCGGGTGATATCGACGATATAGCCGTGGCGGATCTCGCAGACCTCATAGACGCCATCGGCGAACTGATAGCCGCGATCCTCGATATGAACGGCTGCTTCAGAATGCGTGACGTACTGGCCGTTGACGTAGGAAATTCTGGGCATGGGAAACCTGGTGCTGGGGCAATGACATGAATCGGCGCAGGATCTGCGCCGGCAGAAGCTTAGACGCCGAGCGACTTCAGCTTGCGGTGAAGCGCCGAGCGCTCCATGCCGACGAACTCGGCGGTGCGCGAGATATTGCCGCCGAAGCGGTTGATCTGGGCGATCAGATAATCCTTCTCGAACATCTCGCGCGCTTCACGCAGCGGCAGCGTCATAATGTGATAGTCGTTCTTGGCCGAAACCTTCGGCAGCATGTCGCCAAGATCGGTCGGCAGCATGTCGGCGGTGATCGGCGCGTCCGGGCCGTCGGAACGGGCCAGGATCATCAGGCGCTCGATATTGTTGCGCAGCTGGCGGATGTTGCCCGGCCAGTCATGGGCCTGCAGAACGGCCATCGCGTCATCGCCGATGCGGCGCTGGCGAATGCCGGCCTGTTCGGAAATCTGGCGCATCAGCTGGTCAACGAGGAACGGAATGTCCTCGCGGCGCTCGGCCAGTGCCGGAACCCGGACCGGCACGACGGCCAGACGATGATAAAGGTCTTCGCGGAACCAGCCTTCGGCAATGCGGCTTTCGAGATTGTAGGCGGTCGAGGAGATGATGCGGACATCGACCTTCACCCGCTTGGAGCCGCCGACGCGCTCGAACTGCTGGTCGACGAGTACGCGCAGGATCTTGTTCTGCGTCTCGCGCGGCATTTCGCCGACTTCGTCGAGATAGAGAATGCCGCGATGGGCCTCTTCCAGCGCTCCGATCTTGCGGGCCTGGCCGGGCGATCCCTCGGTGCCGAAGAGCGCGATTTCCATCCGGTCGGGGGTGATGTTGGCGGCGTTGAGCGCCACGAACGGGCCGTTGGCGCGCGTCGACTTCTTGTGGATCATGCGCGCCACAAGTTCCTTGCCGGAACCGGATGCGCCGAAGATCATGATACGGCTGTTGGTGGGCGAGACCTTCTCGATCGTCTGGCGCAGCTGCGAGACGGCGACGGACGTGCCGATCAGCTCGACGGCATCGCCCGCCCGCTTCTTGAGCTCGGAGACTTCGCGCTTCAGCTTGGAGTTTTCCAGCGCGCGCTCGGCAATCAGGATCAGGCGGTCGGCCTTGAAGGGCTTCTCGATGAAATCGAAAGCACCGCGCTTGATGGCGGAAACGGCCGTTTCGATATTGCCATGACCCGAGATCATCACGACCGGAATATCGGGATGGCGCGTCTTGATCTCGTCGAGCAGGGACAACCCGTCGAGCTTGCTGCCCTGCATCCAGATATCGAGGAAGATCAGCCGCGGGGCGCGATCGGAGATCGCTGCCAGTGCGCTATCGCTATCGTGAGCGGTCCGCGTTTCGTGGCCCTCGTCGGACAGGATCCCGGACACGATCTCGCGAATGTCATGCTCATCGTCGACGACGAGAATATCAGAGGCCATAAACGCTTTCCTTGTCGCTTTCAGCAGGGGCGGAAGATGCCGGCTCGAGACGCGGCAGATGCACGCGGATCATGGCTCCTCTTCCCTGGTCAAATTCTGCGGGCGCATCATGCAGCTCAAGCTGCCCGCCATGCTCTTCAATGATCTTCTTGACGATGGCGAGGCCGAGGCCCGTGCCCTTCTCCCGCATCGTCATGTAAGGCTCTAGAATGCTGTGCCGGTTTTCCACCGGCAGACCGCGACCGTTATCGATAACATCGACGGTGAAGCGGTCACGGCCCTCGTCCATAGCTGCCCGCACCAGCACCTTACGCTCGTCGCGTTCTTCGCTCGGTACGGCTTCGATCGCCTCGACGGCGTTCTTGATCAGGTTGCCGAAGGCCTGACCCAGCATGCGGCTGTCGAACATGCCTTCAAGCGGCCGTTCGCCGAGCTCCTGCAGGAAGCTGACATGGGTGTTGCCCATCTCGCGCAGGAACATCGCGTCGCGCAGGATGTCGCGCAGGTCGCTCGGTTCCTTGGTCGGCTTCGGCATGCGGGCGAAAGCCGAGAATTCGTCGACCATGCGGCCGATATCGCCGACCTGACGGATGATCGTGTCCGTGCACTGGTCGAAGACGGTCTTGTCGTCCTGATTGATCTGCTTGCCGTAGCGGCGCTGGATGCGCTCGGCCGACAGCTGGATCGGCGTCAGCGGGTTCTTGATCTCGTGGGCGATACGGCGGGCAACGTCGCCCCAGGCCGTGGAACGCTGAGCAATGACGAGATCGGTGATGTCGTCGAGGGTGATGACGTAGGATTCGCCGCTCTCCCTCACCTCTTCACGCGTCACCTGGACGCTGAGCGTACGGACCGTGCCGCCGCGCACCAGAGCGATCTGCTTGCGGAAATCGCCGCGATAGCGCTGTGCGGCCTCAGTGAGGACCTGATCGACCTCGGGAGCGATATCGGAAAGCTGCTTGCCGAGCATATCAGGCGCTTCGAGCGCCATCAGCGTCTCGGCCGAGCTGTTGACGATGGTGATGCGGCGGTCGCTCTCGACGCCGATCACGGCAGCGGTAACGCCCGACAGCACGGCCTCGATGAAACGGCGGCGGTCGTCCACCTCGTCCTTCGCCTCGAGGATTTCGTCACGCTGGGTGCGGATTTCCGAAATCATCTTGTTGAAGGTGCGCGACAGGTTGGCGACGTCGCCATCGACGGCGTGAACCGGGACGACGATATCCATATTGCCGGATGCAACGCTATCGGCAGCCGTGATCAGCAGCCGGATCGGGCGGACGATACGGTCGGCGACGGCGATTGCGGTCCAGATGGCGGCGAGCAGAACGATCAGCGCGAAACCGATATAGAGAACCGCAAAGGCGATCTGCAGCGAGACGCGCCCCGCCTCCATCGACTGATATTCGCTGGCGTTTTCCTGCATCAGGCGCATGGCGCCCATGACCTTCGGATCGACGGCACGCACCGTGTAGAGGAATGCGTCAGGAATGGATTCGAGCTTGATGATGGCGCCGACGAGGTTGGTGACACCCGGCGGAATCAGAGTCGGCTGGCCGGCGGCGGCCTTGGTCAGCGCATCCTGCGGAATGGCCGGCAGCGGCTTCTCGGTCTTGATGTCTGCCTGCGTGATCACCGCGCCGTTGCTTTCGACCAGGAAGGCGCCGAGCAGGCCGCGTCCGCGCGCCTGGCGAGTCATCAGGTCGGCAAAGCCGGTACGGTCGAGATTGAAGAGCGTGCGGTTGCGCTCCAGGTCGTTCGCCATCGAGACCGTCTGGCCCTGGAGATAGCTGGCATTCTCCATCATGTAGGCTTGGCCGACATTGCGCGACGAACTGACGATCGACTGTGTGCGCAGCGAGAACCAGCGGTCGAGACCGGCATTCAGCGTGATACTGGCAAAGAGGGCGACAAGAATCGCCGGGGTGATCGCCACCAGTGAGAAAAGCACGACGATGCGGATGTGAAGCCGCGCTGCGGCCCTTCCGCGGGTTCGTGCCTTCATCAGCCGCGCAACCTCACGGCCGATCAGCGCCATCAGGCCAAGGACGAAGAAGGAATTGACGACGACGGAGGTAATGACGACGCGCGAGGTCGGCTCGATCGGCGTGAAGCCGAGCAGCACGAAGAGCGTTGCAGTGGCGCAGAGCAGCGCACCACCCGCCAGCATGAGGCCTGGCAATGCGAAAAGCGCGCGGCGATCGGTGACGATCGCAACTCCCTCTTCACCCGCCGCAGGCGATGCCGCATCCTGCTTCATCAGGTCATTCTCCTGGCGGCAAATCGCCGCCACGCCACATCTGCAACCAACGGACCGGAAATCGAAAGCGTTCGCTCAATCCCTGAATGAAGAGATCAGCGGCACAGACCATCTGTTATGGTTACGATTGTCCAAACCCCATGCGTGACCTTTAAGCAACGCATTGTGGCGAAAATGCAACGCATCCCGCCACATTGTCAAGCTGTGCGGGAGCTCCGGTAGACCGAAACGCCGAGCTCACGGATCTTCTTGCGCAGCGTATTGCGGTTCAGACCGAGAAGATCGGCCGCCTTGATCTGGTTGCCGCGGGTCGCTGTCAGCGCTGCCAGGATCAGCGGATACTCCAATTCGGTGAGAACACGGTCATAGAGGCCGGGCGGCGGCAGATTCTCGCCGAAGCTGGCGAAATAGGTGCGCATATTCTCTTCGACAGCCTGGGCGATCGTCATCGAACCAGAGCGGATCGGACCCTTGTCGATCGGGCTATCCGGCACGTCGGAGCGCAGCTCGCTCTCGATGATTTCGCGGGTGATCACATCCTGTGGATAAAGTGCCATCAGGCGGCGGATCAGGTTCTCGAGCTCGCGAACGTTACCCGGCCAAGCGTAGGCCTTCATCAGCTCCAGCGCTTCCTGGTCGAATCGCTTGGTGCCGAGACCTTCCTTTTCCGCCTGCTGGATGAAGTGGCGGACGAGGTCGGGGATATCCTCGGCGCGGTCGCGCAGCGGCGGCAGGCGCAGCGGCACGACGTTGAGGCGATAGTAGAGGTCCTCGCGGAAGAGACCCTGATTGATCGCCTGCTTCAGGTCCTTGTTGGTGGCGGCGACGATGCGCACGTCGGTGCGGATCGGCGTGCGGCCGCCGACGGTGGTGTATTCGCCTTGCTGCAGGACGCGGAGAAGGCGCGTCTGCGCATCCATCGGCATGTCGCCGATTTCATCGAGGAAGAGCGTGCCGCCCTCGGCCTGCTCGAAACGGCCGGTCGAGCGGTTCTGCGCGCCGGTGAAAGCGCCCTTCTCGTGGCCGAAGAGCTCGGACTCGATGAGATCGCGCGGGATGGCGGCCATGTTGATGGCGACGAATGGACCGTTGCGGCGCTTGCCGTAATCGTGCAGCGCGCGGGCGACGAGCTCCTTGCCGGTACCGGACTCACCGGTGATCATCAGCGTCAGGTCGGTCTGCATCAGGCGCGCCAAGACGCGGTAGATTTCCTGCATCGCGGCGGAGCGGCCGACCAGCGGCATACCGTCCTGCATGTCCTCGTCCAGCTTGGCGGGCTTCTTCTTCGGCTCGGCCAGCGCCCGGCCGATGATGCCGATCAGCTCCGTCAGGTCGAATGGCTTCGGCAGGTAATCATAGGCGCCCTTCTCGGAGGCCTTGATCGCCGTCATGAAGGTGTTCTGGGCGCTCATGACCAGCACCGGCAGATCCGGCCTTGCCTTCTTGATGCGCGGCAGCAGATCAAAGGCGTTCTCGTCGGGCATGATGACGTCGGTCACCACAAGATCGCCCTCGCCCGCCGAAACCCAGCGCCAGAGCGTGGCGGCGTTCGAGGTGATGCGGACATCGTAGCCTGCGCGGCTGAGCGCCTGATTGAGCACCGTACGAATTGCCGCATCGTCATCTGCGACGAGAATCGTTGCTGTCATCGAGAAGTTCCTGTGGGGTTTGCAATTGCCGCGTCATCGGAAGAGGCATCCTTGGATGCCGGCATCAGGACACGGAAGGTGGTCTTGTTGTTCTGGCTGTCGCATTCGATGATGCCGCCATGGTCACCGATGATCTTGGCGACAAGCGCAAGACCAAGGCCGCTGCCATTGGTCTTGGTGGTGATGAAGGGATCGAAGAGATGCGGCAGCAGGTCGGAGGGAACGCCCGGACCATTGTCCTGCACGCAGAATTCCAGCGGCAGCGAGATTTTTTCGCGCGTGCCGGCGACGGAGAGGCGGATGCCGGGACGATAGGCGGTCGTCAGCAAGATTTCGCCGTCCTGCCGTTCACCGACAGCCTCGGCGGCGTTCTTCACCAGATTGAGGAAGACCTGCACCAACTGGTCGCGATTGGCATAAACGGCCGGCAGCGACGGGTCGTAATTCTCGGTGATGCGGATCTGGCGGGCAAATCCTGCCTTGGCCACGGCCTTCACATGATCGAGGACCGAATGGATGTTGACCGGAACGCGATCGACGGGGCGCTCGTCGGAGAAGACTTCCATACGGTCGACCAGCGAAACGATGCGGTCAGTCTCGTCGCAGATCAGCCGGGTCAGCGCCCGGTCCTCATCGACAGCCGACTGTTCGAGAAGCTGAGCAGCGCCACGGATGCCGGAGAGCGGGTTCTTGATTTCATGCGCCAGCATCGAAGCCAGCCCGGTGACGGAGCGCGCCGCGGCGCGATGGGTCAGCTGACGGTCGATCTTGTCGGCCATCGAGCGCTCCTGGAAGACGACGACGACGGAACCCGGGGCACTGATGACAGGGGCGACATAGAGGTCGACCAGTTTGTCCTGGCCAAGCCGCGGCGAGCTCAGATCGACGCGATACTCGTTGACCGGAGCGCGACGCTCTCGGACCTGATCGATCAGCGCCAGCAGCGGGCTGCCGAAAGGAATAAAGGTCGAGATCCTGTAGCGCGCCAGATGCGAGGCACTGGCGCCGAAGAAGGCTTCGGCCTCCCAATTGGCGAAAGCCACGAGACCGGCCTCGTCCACCATGATCACAGGGTTCTGGATGGCGTTCAGCACCGCCATCGCTACGCCACTCGTCTGATCGGCCTGCGTCTTGTCCGTCATGCCGCCTCCCGGCTCTGAACTGCCTCTGCACCTGCAGAGAGCGCATCGTGAAGCCGCCGCTCCACCTCCAGCGGCTGGTTCGAAGTCATGATCGCCGCCCTGTCTTCCCCGGAAAGGCCGGGGGCGTATCGTTCGAGATACCAGCCGAGATGCTTGCGGGAATGGCGGATGGCGACATGCTCACCGTAGAATTTCAGCATCATCCGGTAGTGCTCGACGGCAATATCGGCGATCTCCGCGCTTTCAGGACCGGCAGCACCGGCAAGCACGCCAGCATGCCACGGACGGCCCTGGCAGCCGCGGCCGATCATCACCGCATCGGCGCCCGAGCGGCGGAGAATCTCCTCAGCATCTTCGGGCGTGTTGACATCGCCGTTGGCGATCAGCGGCACCGAAACGACATCGCGGACGGCGCGGATTGCGTCCCAATCCGCCTTGCCCTCGTAGAACTGCATGCGCGTTCTGCCATGGATGGTGATCAGCTGGACGCCTGCCTCCTCGGCGCGCTTGGCGATATCAGGAGCGTTCAGCGAGTTCTCGTCCCAGCCGAGGCGCATCTTCAGCGTGACAGGGATATCGACCGCCTTCACGGTCGCCTCGATCAGCGTCAAGGCGTGATCGGGATCGCGCATCAGCGCCGAGCCGGAGTAGCCTCCGATCACCTTCTTGGCGGGGCAACCCATATTGATGTCGATGATATCGGCGCCGGCATCGGCGGCGACCTTGGCCGCCTCGCCCATCCAATAGGCTTCGCGCCCGGCAAGCTGCACCATATGCGGCTTGAAGCCGGCGGCCTTCAGGCGCGACCAGGATTCGGCGGTGTTATTGACCAGCTCGCGGCTCGCCACCATCTCGGTGACGACGAGGCCGGCGCCATAGCGCCAGGCCAGCTGCCGGAACGGCATATCCGTGACGCCGGACATCGGCGCGAGCGCGACGCGGTTGCGCACGGAGACGTTTCCGATCTGCAATGGCGCTGCTAGGTTCACTGGATGCAATTGATTATCTTTCAGGCACACAATATTGCTGCACTATTTTTAGCCATAGACGAATGGCTTGCCAAGAGGCTTTGGTTGGAATCGATATTTTTTGGGCAGATGCTGGAAAGCCGGTGACCAAGGCTATAGAGCACTTACGTCGCTTTCTGCATATTTTAGGGATTTATGCCGCAAATGCATTCGAAGCAACCACTATCGGCCGGGATCGTCGTCGTCGCCGCGGGGCGCGGCGAGCGCGCTGGTGCCTCCGTCGAAGGGCCGAAGCAGTATCGCATGGTCGGCGGCAAGCCGGTTATTGCCCATACGCTTGAAAACTTCATGACATGGGAGCACGCCGCCCATATCGTCGTGGTCATCCACCCCGACGACGAGGCGCTGTTCGACAAGGCGCTGCGCCATATCCTTTCAGCGACGCCGATCGAGGCGGTGCATGGCGGCGCGACGCGCCAGCAATCGGTGCTGGCCGGCCTGCGCCATCTCAAGGACAAGGGCATCAGCCACGTTCTCATTCACGATGCCGTGCGGCCGTTCTTCGACCATGTGCTGCTCGACCGCGTCGCCGATGCGCTCATTGCCGGAGCGCCCGCAGTCCTTCCTGCCACGCCGGTCGCCGATACGCTGAAACGCGCCGACAATACGGGAACCGTGCTGGAGACCGTGTCGCGCGAACACCTCTTTGCGGCGCAGACGCCGCAGTCCTTCGCTTTCGACACCATTCTGGCCGCGCATGAAGATGCGCATCGATCCGGCCGGAGTGATTTCACCGACGATGCCTCGATTGCCGAATGGGCGGGCATTCCCGTGACCATCGTTGAAGGAGCTGCCGACAACATGAAGCTGACCGTGAAGCGCGATATCGCCCTTGCCGACAACCGCCTGTCGTCATCGGCCCTGCCCGACGTGCGTACCGGCAACGGCTATGACGTCCACCAGTTGGAGCCCGGCGACGGCGTGACGCTCTGCGGCCTGTTCATTCCGCACGATCAGAAGCTGAAGGGACATTCGGATGCCGACGTGGCGCTGCATGCGCTGACCGATGCGCTGCTCGCCACCTGCGGCGCCGGCGATATCGGCGACCATTTTCCGCCATCCGATCCGCAATGGAAGGGCGCGGCATCCCGAATCTTCCTCGAACATGCCGCCAAGATCGTGCGCGACTGCGGCGGGACGATCATGAATGCCGACGTCTCGCTGATCGCAGAAGCACCGAAGGTCGGGCCGCATCGCGACGAGATGCGCGCCAATCTTGCCGAGTTCCTCGGTATTTCCATCGGCCGCTGCTCGGTGAAGGCGACGACCAACGAGACGATCGGCTTCGTCGGCCGCCGCGAGGGCATTGCCGCCATCGCCACGGCGACCGTCGTCTTCCGCGGCGCGAGGGATTGACGATGTTCACGGCCGAGATCCTGGCGCTTGCTGAGAAGATCATCCGGGAGTTCTCGGCAGAGGAGTTGATGGTCTCGACGGCGGAGAGCTGCACGGGCGGATTGATCGCCGGTGCCTTGACGGAGATCTCGGGATCCTCCGCCGTCGTCGACCGCGGTTTCGTCACCTATACGAACATGGCGAAGATGGAGATGCTCGGCGTCCAGGAGCATACGCTTGCACGCTTCGGCGCCGTATCCGAGGAAACCGCGCGGCAGATGGTGCATGGCGCCCTCTTCCGCTCGCGCGCTGCTTTTGCCGTGGCGGTGACCGGCATTGCCGGGCCAGGCGGCGGCTCAGCGGAAAAGCCTGTCGGCCTCGTCCATCTCGCGGCGAAATCACGCCAGGGCGCGCTCATGCATCACAAGATGCTCTATGGCGATATCGGCCGCGACAAGGTGCGGCTTGCGACCGTCAAGACGGCGCTGGAAATGCTGCTGGCGCTGAAGTAGCATCCGGGAACAAAAGTCTTCTGCCACCGTTTCTGCCGCGTTGCCGGCCGCTGCCGGTTTTGAAGGATGTTCCCATGCGATATTTGGCTGCCATCGGCGTTGCATTGAGCCTCGGCTGTATTTCTGCCGCGGAAGCACCGTCCAACTATCAGACCTATTCCGGCATCCGTGTCGATTCCGACCCGGTGCTGCTCGCCCGCTACGATCGAGCGCTGTCCTATTGCCAGCCGGAAGCGATGTCTCATCGCGGCTCGCCGGATACGCACAGCATGATCTACAATGTGGCTCTGCGGAACTGCCTCTACCGGCGCAGTTTCGTGGATCGGGGCTACTACGCCTATCCGGCAAACCAGGTCTTCGACCACTTCCTGGATCGGTAGGCGTCAGCTGCCGTAGATCGCCGATGCGCGCTTTTCGAAGGCTTCCGTGAACATGCGGAAAGCCCTGTCGAACATCGTGCCCATGAGCGCGCCCAGAATGCGGCTCTTGAACTCGTAATCGATGAAGAAATTGACCATCGAGCCCGGCGTGGCTTCGGCGAAGCTCCAGCGATTGTCGAGATACTTGAACGGGCCGTCGATATATTTCACGTCAATGACGCGCTCTGCCTTGTTGAGCAGCACTTGCGTCGTGAATGTCTCGCGGATCGCCTTGTAGCCAACCGTCATATCGGCGACGAGCAGGATCTTGCCGTCGCGTTCCTTGCGGCTGCGGATCGTCAGCGCCTCGCAGAGCGGCAGGAATTCCGGATAGCGCTCGACATCCGCGACGAGGTCGAACATCTGCTCGGCTGTATGGGGAACGGGGCGATGCGTTTCGAATTGCGGCATGAAGCGCAGTTAAGCGGGCGCGCCGAGAAGATCAAGAAGGCGGCCCACGTCTCGCCGGCTTTTCAGCTGCAAAACCGGGATATCAGGGCCGTAGCGATCGATCCCGTCGATGACGAGCGGCGAAAACCGCTGCTCGAAAGTCCAGATGTAGGTGAGGAATTCGCGGTCCGGCAGCTGTTCCCGGCAGCCGGGCGCCATGTCCGGCCGTGTCTTGCCGAGGTGGAAGAACGCGCGCTTGCAGATACCCCAGAGGCAGATCCACCGCGGCATGCGCACCCAGATGATGAACTGCGTGCGCGGCACGCGGATATCGAAGGTCGAGGGGCCGGTGCCGTCCATCAGCCAGGCTTCCCCGTTGACAACCTCGGTGATCAGCGCCCGCTCCTCGGCCTTCGCCCGCTTTACCCAGCCGGGCAGCCAGAAGAACTCCCTGTCCATCGAGATATGCCGGAGGCCGAGAAGGCCGGAGAGTTTTCGCGATAGCGTGCTCTTGCCGCCGCCGGAGCAGCCGACGACCATGATGCGCCCTGAGCCGCGGATCAGGCTGACGGCTTGGTCGAGGTCGTCGATATAGGCCGGCATCGCATCGCTCCGCATTCTCGGCAAACAAAAAGCCGCGGCGAAAAATCGCCGCGGCTTCTCGAAAATGCAAGCAGGGATTTTATTCTGCGGCGATCAGCAGCTTCTTTTCGCGCGCCGCTTTCAAACGGGCGAAGTCATCGCCGGCGTGATGCGAGGAGCGCGTCAGCGGGCTGGAAGCGACCATCAGGAAGCCCTTGGTGTAAGCGACGGTCTCGTAGGACTTGAATTCCTCCGGGGTCACGAAGCTTTCGACCTTGTGGTGCTTGCGGGTCGGCTGCAGGTACTGGCCGATGGTCAGGAAGTCGACGTCGGCGGTGCGCAGGTCGTCCATCAGCTGCAGCACTTCGTTGCGCTCTTCGCCGAGGCCAACCATGATGCCCGACTTGGTGAACATGGTCGGGTCCAGTTCCTTCACGCGCTGCAGCAGGCGGATGGAGTGGAAATAGCGGGCGCCGGGACGGACGGTCAGGTAGTTGCCGGCGACGGTTTCCATGTTGTGGTTGAAGACGTCGGGCTTGGCGGCGACGACACGCTCCAGGGCACCCGGCTTCTTCAGGAAGTCAGGGGTCAGGATTTCGATCGTCGTCATCGGCGAGGCCTCGCGGATCGCCCAGATCACCTTTTCGAAATGCTCGGCGCCACCATCTTCCAGATCGTCACGGTCAACGGAGGTGATGACGACATGGCTGAGGCCCATCTGCTTGACGGCCTTGGCGACGTTCTCGGGCTCTGCCATATCCAGCGCATTCGGCTTGCCGGTCGAGACGTTGCAGAAGGCGCAGGCGCGAGTACAGATCTCGCCCATGATCATGAAGGTGGCGTGCTTCTTGTCCCAGCACTCGCCGATATTAGGGCAGCCGGCTTCCTCGCAGACGGTGACGAGCTTGTGCTCCTTCACGATCGAGCGGGTTTCGGCATAGCCCTTGGAGGTCGGCGCCTTTACACGGATCCATTCCGGCTTGCGCAGAACTTCCTGGTCAGGCCGGTGGGCCTTTTCCGGATGGCGCACGCGCTTTACGTCGGGATTGATCGTGTCGAGAATGGTTACCATTACCGTTTCAACTTTCCGCCGCCCCAATGCGGCTTCATCAGTCTGCACATAAGTCTTTTGGCCGTCCGTTACAATCGGCCGGTCATGTGCATCATCGCCGGACGAGCCGGGCGAAGAATATCAGCAGGCAAGCGCCCAGGAATCCGGTGACGAAGTAGCCGAGCCGCCCACCGGCCACTTCAATATGGAACTGCGCCAGGATGGCGGTCGCGACGACCGAGCCGACGATGCCGAGCACGATGTTCAGCAGAATGCCGTATCGCGCATCCATCAGCTTGCCCGCGAGCCAGCCCGCAAAACCGCCGATGATGATTGCCGCCAACCAGCCTACGCCTTCCATATCCGTCCTTCCGTTTCCCGGTCTGCCTACGCTATCGCTCTGGCGATCAGCACCACGATGATCGCGCCGACGGTGGCGTGAATGATCTGTACCACCAATGCATTTTCAATGCCGAGCGAGATGCCCAGCGCATTGAACAGAAAGCCACCGACGAAGGCGCCGATGATGCCGCTCAGCAAGCACCGGATCAAACCGCCGCCGCCAACCACAAGGCTTGCCAGAAAGCCGGCAACGAGCCCGATCAGCAGGAAGATGAGCAGTGCCTGCGTACCCATTGACATGATGATTTCCTTTCGTTTTTCCGCCCCGTCAGGACAGTTCACACCATCCTGATAGAGAGGGCGGAAACGGAAATTATCAAGCGTTCAGCACGCGGCCGTAGGCGTCGAGCACGGCTTCCTTCATCGATTCCGAAACGGTCGGATGCGGGAAGATCGTGTGCATCAGTTCTTCTTCGGTCGTTTCCAGGTTCATGGCGACGACGAAGCCCTGGATGAGCTCGGTGACTTCGGCGCCGACCATGTGGGCGCCGAGCAGTTCGCCGGTCTTCTTGTCGAAGATGACCTTCACCATGCCCTGGTCTTCGCCGAGCGCGATCGCCTTGCCGTTGGCAACGAAGGAGAAACGGCCGACGCGGATATCGCGGCCGGCTTCCTTGGCCTTGGCTTCGGTGAGGCCGACCGATGCGACCTGTGGATTACAATAGGTGCAGCCCGGAACCTTGCTCTTGTCGGTCGGATGGACGTTCGGCAGGCCGGCGATCTTCTCGATGCAGACGACGCCTTCATGCTCGGCCTTGTGGGCGAGCATCGGCGGGCCGGCGACGTCGCCGATGGCGTAAATGCCGGGGACGTTCGTCTTGCCGTAGCCGTCGATGACGACGCAGCCGCGGTCGGTCTTCACGCCGAGCGCCTCCAGGCCGAGATTTTCGATATTGCCCTGAACGCCGACGGCCGAGATCATCCGGTCAGCGGTGATCTGCTGCGACTTGCCATCGGCAGTCTCGACGGTCGCGGTGACGCTGTCTGCGCCCTTTTCGACCTTGGTGATCTTGGCGCTGGTGAATATCTTCAGCCCACGCTTTTCGAGCTGCTTGCGGGCGATCGCGGTGATCTCCGCGTCCTCGACCGGCATGATCGTCGGCATGACTTCGACGACGGTGACGTCGACGCCCATCGAGCGGTAGAAGCTCGCGAATTCGATGCCGATGGCACCCGAGCCCATGACGATCAGCGACTTCGGCAGGACATCCGGCTTCAGCGCTTCGAAATAGGTCCAGATCAGCTTGCCATCCGGCTCGATGCCCGGCAGAGCGCGCGGACGGGCGCCGGTGGCAATGATGATGTGCTTGGCCGTGTAGGTGCCGGCTTCGCTCTTGATGTTCTTCGGCAGCGGATGCTGCGGCTCGACGACAGGCTTCGACGACTTGGAAACGGTGATCTCGCCCGGCTTGGTGATCTTCGCCTCGCCCCAGATGACATCGACCTTGTTCTTCTTCATCAGAAAGCCGACGCCGGCATTCAGGCGGCCGGAGACGGCGCGCGAGCGGGCGACGACGGCTTTGGTGTCGGCCTTGACCGAACCCTCAAGAACGAGGCCGTAATCCTTCAGGTGGTTCGAATGATCGAGAATTTCGGCGGAGCGCAGCAGCGCCTTGGTCGGGATGCAGCCCCAGTTGAGGCAGATGCCGCCCAGGTGCTCGCGCTCGACGATCGCGACCTTCAGGCCGAGCTGGCCAGCACGCACTGCCGCGACATAGCCGCCAGGTCCAGAACCGATGATGATGACGTCGTAATTCTCAGCCATGTTTCCTGCCTTTTTATCCGGCGAGGCGGGTCAAAAGCACCCACTCGTGTTTCTTGCTGCCTTCGAAAAGCGGTACGGCGTCAGCGCGCGCCGCTTCCGAAAATCCATTCTTCTTGTACAGCGCGAGCGCTGCGTCATTGTCGCTTGCGGTGATCAGGCTGACCGGCAATCCGTTTGCCCTGTCGATCTGGTCACCGAGCAGCTTCATTCCAATGCCGATACCGCGCAGATGGCGGTAGACTGCCAGCGTGCCGATGAACCAGCCACCGGCGACCGTCTTCTGCATGGCGATGACGGGCGCCAGTGCGGGACGGTCCGTCTTGAGGGCGTGGATCCCCTCGCCCAACTCGTATCCGATTGCAGCGCCGGCGACCTCGCCGTAAGCTTCGGCAACGACTGCGTTCTGCCAGCTGCCCCATTCGCCGTCCCGGCTCATCTTCAGCCGGCCATGCTCCAGAGGCGTATCGGTCTTGCCGTTGGCAACCTCCGAAAACCACAGCCAGGAGGCAAAGCCATGCGAGCCGATATCGACGAGGATCGCGAGCTCGGCCGCATCCTTCCGTTCCGCCGCTCTAAGCGCTGCGAAAGCGCCGCCCATGGTCACAGCCCCAGCATCATCCGGACGATCGATTCCATGCCGCGCCCGAGAGCGCGGGTATTTTCGGCATCGAGATGGATGCCGTCGAGCGGCGTCGTCTTGGCGACGGAATTGCCGTCGAAGAAGCCGCAGCCGAGTTCGTCGGCGAGATCGCGGTAGAGCGTCGCAAGCTTCGCAGACTCTTCGATGCCGCCAGTAAACGACGCGGCGAACGGTACGTTAGCCGTCTCGCAAAGGACCGGAGGCGCCACGATCAGGATATCCGGACCGTCGAACTCGAAGGGCCAGGCGTGATTGCGGATCAGCCGCACCAGCCGGGCGATGCCCTGGCAGGCGGCAAAAGCCGAACCCGCCACGACAGGCTTCATGTCGTTGGTGCCGAGCAGGATGATGATGAGATCGAGCGGCGCATGCGTCTGCAGAATGGTCGGCAGAATGCGTGCGCCGTTGCGGTCGCAATCGGCAAGATGGTCGTCGAAGGCGGTGGTCCGGCCGTTCAGACCTTCGGCGATGACGCGGACATCGCTGCCGAGAGCGGCTTGTAGCGCGCTCGGCCAGCGATCTTCATAGGCGTGGCGGCCGATCGTCTCGGCGCTGTAGCCCCAGGTCAGCGAGTCGCCATAGCAAAGAACGGTCTTCGTCATTTCCGCCTCCGCCCTTTGATCAGACCAGCATGCCCATCGGGTTTTCGATGTAGCCCTTGAACGCCTGCAGCACCTCGGCTCCGAGAGCGCCGTCTACGCAACGGTGGTCGGTCGAGAGCGTGACGCTCATGACGGTGGCAATCGCCATTTCGCCCTTCTTGACGATGACACGCTGCTCGCCTGCGCCGACCGCGAGGATCGTTGCATGCGGCGGGTTGATGACGGCGGCAAACTGCTTGACGCCCATCATGCCCATGTTCGACACCGACGTGGTACCGCCCTGGTATTCCTCAGGCTTCAGCTTGCGGTCCTTGGCGCGCTTGCCGAGGTCCTTCATCTCGTTGGAGATTGCCGAGAGCGTCTTCAGCTCCGCCTTGCGGACGATCGGGGTGATCAAGCCACCCGGGATGGAGACAGCAACGCCGACATCGGCGTTCTTGTGCTTGACCATCGCATTTTCGGTCCAGGAAACGTTTGCATCCGGAACGTCGCGAAGAGCAAGCGCCATCGCCTTGATGACCATGTCGTTGACCGACAGCTTGTAGGCCGGAACGCCGTCCTTGGACTTCGGTGCGGCATCGTTGAGCTGGGCACGGAGCGCCAGAAGCGCATCGAGTTCGCAATCGACGGTGACGTAGAAGTGCGGAACGGTCTGCTTGGATTCGACCAGACGCTTGGCAATGACCTTGCGCATGCCGTCATGTGGCACGAGTTCATAGGAACCGGCTTCGAACAGCTTGAGGACGGCTTCGTCGGAAGCGCCCTTCGGGGCTGCGGCGGGAGCCGGTGCGGCGGCTTGCGGGGCTGCTGCGGCCGGAGCCTTGGCACCACCGCCGGCGACGGCAGCTTCGATGTCGCTCTTGACGACGCGGCCGTGCGGACCAGAGCCGGAAACCGCCGAAAGGTCGATACCGGCTTCCTTGGCAAGGCGGCGGGCGAGCGGCGACGAGAAGGTGCGGTTACCGGACGAGGCTGCGGCAGCAGGTGCTGCGGCCGGAGCCGGAGCAGCAGCGGCCGGAGCCGGCTGGGCGGCAGCAGGTGCTGCTTCCGCCTTCGGCGCCGGTGCGGCTTCGGCCTTCGGTGCAGAACCTGCACCGCTTGCGGCAGCCTTTACGTCTTCGCCTTCGGCAGCTAGAACCGCGATCAGCGCGTTGACCTTGACGCCTTCGGTACCGGCGGGAACGACGATCTTGGCAACAGTGCCTTCATCGACGGCTTCGACTTCCATCGTCGCCTTGTCGGTCTCGATCTCGGCGATGACGTCACCCGACTTGACCGTGTCGCCTTCCTTGACGAGCCACTTGGCCAGGTTGCCCTCTTCCATGGTCGGAGACAGGGCAGGCATCGTGATGTTGATAGGCATCGGAACAGCCTCCCCTTACTTGTAGCAGACGGTTTTCACTGCCTGGACGACTTCGTCGACATTCGGCAGCGCCAGCTTTTCGAGGTTTGCGGCGTAGGGCATCGGAACGTCCTTGCCGGCGATCGTCAGAACCGGTGCATCGAGGTAATCGAAGGCCTGCTGCATGACGCGGGTGGCGATTTCGGTGCCGACCGAGTTCTGCGGGTAGCCTTCCTCGACGGTGACGAGGCGGCCGGTCTTCTTGACGGATTCGATGACCGTCGGGAGGTCCATCGGGCGCAGCGTGCGCAGGTCGATCAGTTCGGCGTCGATGCCGATCTTCTCGAGCTCGGCAACAGCCTTGACCGCATAGGTCATGCCGATGCCGAAGGAGACGATGGTGACGTCCTTGCCCTGGCGGTGGATGCGCGCCTTGCCGATCGGCAGAACGAAATTGTCGAGCTTCGGCACGTCGAAGTGCTGACCGTAGAGAATTTCGTTTTCGAGGAAGACGACCGGGTTCGGATCGCGGATCGCAGCCTTGAGCAGGCCCTTGGCGTCAGCTGCCGTGTAGGGCATGACGACCTTGAGGCCAGGGATCTGGCTGTACCAGGATGCATAATCCTGGCTGTGCTGTGCGCCGACGCGGGCAGCTGCGCCGTTGGGGCCGCGGAAGACGATCGGAGCGCCCATCTGGCCGCCCGACATGTAAAGCGTCTTAGCAGCGGAGTTAATGATCTGGTCGATCGCCTGCATGGCGAAGTTGAAGGTCATGAACTCGACGATCGGCTTCAGGCCGGCCATGGCAGCGCCGACGCCGACGCCGGCAAAGCCGTGTTCGGTGATCGGGGTGTCGATGACGCGGCGTGCGCCGAACTCCTGCAGGAGACCCTGGGTGACCTTGTAGGCGCCCTGATATTCGGCAACTTCTTCGCCCATGACGAAGACGTTGTCGTCAGCGCGCATTTCTTCGGCCATTGCGTCGCGCAGTGCTTCGCGAACGGTCATGGAGACCATTTCGGTGCCGGCCGGAATTTCCGGGTCGTTGGGCACGGATGCCTTGGGCTCGGCCGGGACCGGAGCGGCAGACGACTTCTGTTCGGTTGCGGCAGGCGCCGGAGCAGCAGCGGCCGGAGCCGGCTCAGCAGCAGGGGCAGCCGACGAAATATCGGCAGCCGATTCGCCGTCCTGCAGCAGAATCGCGATCTTGGCGTTGACCTTGACGTTTTCGGTGCCGGCCGGGACCAGCAGCTTGCCGATCACGCCTTCATCGACGGCTTCGACTTCCATCGTCGCCTTGTCGGTTTCGATTTCGGCAATCACGTCACCCGAAGTGACCTTGTCGCCTTCATTCTTGAGCCACTTGGACAGCGTGCCTTCTTCCATCGTCGGAGAGAGGGCGGGCATGAGGATATCGATAGGCATTGGTTCCCTCCCCGATTAGAGCAGAATGTCGGTGTAGAGCTCGGATGCATCCGGCTCCGGATC
Source organism: Rhizobium sp. FG96 (assembly GCF_057808655.1). Classification (NCBI taxonomy): domain Bacteria; kingdom Pseudomonadati; phylum Pseudomonadota; class Alphaproteobacteria; order Hyphomicrobiales; family Rhizobiaceae; genus Rhizobium; species Rhizobium sp. FG96. Next base: position 53,666 of record NZ_JBMDIL010000021.1, read on the forward strand.
GTTCTGGGCAAAATCGGCGCTGTCGGCGACGATGTCGCGGACATCCTTGTCGATCGTCTTCAGATCGTCTTCGGAAGCCCAGCCCTTTTCGACGAGGCGAGCCTTGACCTGCTCGATCGGATCCTGCTCGGAGCGCATTTTCTGCACTTCTTCCTTGGTGCGATACTTCGCCGGGTCGGACATCGAGTGGCCGCGATAGCGATAGGTCAGCATTTCCAGGATGATCGGGCCCTTGCCGGAGCGGCAGTGCTCGAGCGCTTCGTCTGCGGCAGCCTTGACGGCGCGCACATCCATACCGTCCACCTGGACGCCCGGAATGCCGAAGCCCGAACCGCGCAGCGAGTAGTTCGACTGCGCCGTTGCACGGGCGGTCGAGGTGCCCATGGCGTAACGGTTGTTTTCGACGATGTAGATGATCGGCAGCTTCCAGAGCGCCGCCATGTTGAAGCTTTCGTAGACCTGGCCCTGGTTGGCAGCGCCATCACCGAAATAGGCGACGCTGACCGAGTCGTTGCCGCGGTAGCGGTTGGCGAAAGCCAGGCCCGTGCCGAGCGACACCTGGGCGCCGACGATGCCGTGGCCGCCGTAGAAGTGCTTTTCCTTGGAGAACATGTGCATGGAGCCGCCCTTCCCGTGGGAATAGCCGCCCTTGCGTCCGGTCAGTTCCGCCATGACGCCGCGGGCGCTCATGCCGGTTGCCAGCATGTGGCCGTGGTCACGGTAAGCCGTGATGACCTGGTCGCCTTCTTTCTGCGCCATCTGCATGCCGACAACGACAGCTTCCTGGCCGATATAAAGGTGACAGAAACCACCGATGAAGCCCATGCCGTAAAGCTGACCGGCCTTCTCTTCGAAGCGGCGGATCAGAAGCATCTCGCGATAGGCCTTGAGCTCCTCATCGCGCGTAAAATCGGCAACCGGACCACCATTGGAGGCCTTGGCTGCGGATTTCGTGCTGGTTTTACGGCTGGAAACGGTCGCGTTCTTGCGAGGCGCCATACAACCCTCCCTATGGGTTTGTCGTTCTTCGAGTGGCGCGTACCATAGGGAAGAAAGATGGCCACAGCAATGCCATAAATGCATGGCACGTATTCAGGATTAAGCCACTGATAATTCTATTGAATTATCGATTAACCAGTATTCGGTTAATTGGAATATGAATTGAATATGACGACCTCGTCGGCGCGAGACATATTCAGCTGGTAACGGGCTTTTTCGTCCAGCATATCCTTATCGAGAGAGCCATCACTCAGCAGCGCGACCTGCTGCTCGATATGCTCGCGCTTGGCCTTCAGCGTCGCCAATTCCTTCTCGCGGGCAATGCGCCGCTGCTCGAAGACTTCGGTGGCACGCAGGCCGTAATCGCCATGGATGCAATGATAGCCGAAATAGGAGAGAAAGGCGACCGTCATGGCCGGAACCACGAACCGGCCGATCTTCTTTTTCTTATGATGCTTTGTCCACATACGCACACATGCTCTAAAACGCATTACCTATGCGAAGAGAGTAACGCTCAGAGATTAACCGTCCGTTGACTATGAATTCTTGCGGGCAAGAAAAAACCCGCGCCGGTGAAGCGCGGGTTTCAAGGCATTGAGCTTTAAGGGCTATCAGCCGCGGATGATTGAGCGGCCGGCATAGCGGGCCTGCGGGCCGAGGCCCTCTTCGATGCGGATCAGCTGGTTGTACTTTGCCAGACGATCCGAGCGCGACAGCGAGCCGGTCTTGATCTGACCGCAGTTGGTGGCAACTGCGAGATCGGCGATCGTGGAATCTTCGGTTTCGCCCGAACGGTGCGACATGACAGCGGTGTAGGCTGCCTTGTGCGCGGTGTTGACGGCGTCGAGCGTCTCGGTCAGCGAGCCGATCTGGTTGACCTTGACGAGGATCGAGTTTGCAACGCCCATCTTGATGCCGTCGCGCAGGCGGGCCGAGTTGGTGACGAACAGGTCGTCGCCGACCAGCTGAACCTTCTTGCCGGCCAGATCGGTCAGGGCCTTCCAGCCGTCCCAATCGTCTTCAGCCATGCCGTCTTCGATCGAGATGATCGGGTACTGGGCAGCGAGCTGTGCGAGATATTCGGCCATGGCGCCCGATTCCAGCGTGCGTCCCTCGCCTTCGAGAACGTACTTGCCGTCCTTGAAGAATTCGGTCGCAGCGCAATCGAGGCCGAGATAGATGTCTTCGCCCGGCTTGTAGCCAGCCTTTTCGATCGACTTCATGATGAAGTCGAGGGCTTCAGGGGCGCTCTTCAGGCCCGGTGCGAAACCGCCTTCGTCACCAACGTTGGTGTTGTGGCCCTGAGCCGACAGTTCCTTCTTGAGGACGTGGAAGACTTCCGAGCCCATGCGGACGGCTTCGCGGATCGAGTCGGCGCCAACCGGCAGGATCATGAATTCCTGGAAGTCGATCGGGTTGTCGGCATGCGCGCCGCCGTTGATGATATTCATCATCGGAACCGGCAGGAGGTGAGCGGAAGCGCCACCGACATAGCGGTAGAGCGGCAGGCCGGCGGCCTGGGCAGCAGCCTTGGCGACAGCAAGCGAAACGCCGAGGATGGCGTTGGCACCGAGACGCGACTTGTTCGGCGTGCCATCCAGCTCGATCATGATGTTGTCGATCTGGATCTGGTTTTCGGCATCGATGCCGCCGATGGCGTCAAAGATTTCCGTGTTGGCGGCTTCGACAGCCTTTTCGACACCCTTGCCGAGATAGCGCTTTCCGCCATCGCGAACTTCGACGGCTTCATGCGCGCCGGTCGAAGCGCCCGACGGAACAGCCGCACGGCCCATGCTGCCATCTTCGAGATAGACGTCGACTTCGACGGTGGGGTTGCCACGGCTATCGAGGATCTCGCGGGCGATGATATCGGTAATTGCAGTCATGGGTTTCTTCCTGCTCGGTGGGTGGATAAATCGTTTGAAATCGTCTTAGTCGAAGGCACGCAGATTGCAATGGCGTTTTCACAGCCGTTTTTGAGCCGCCTAACATGCCTTCGTTTCAGGCCACCTGCGTGGCCTATTACAAGATCATGTCAGCCTTTTGAATGTCAGGCCGACTTTGCGATCGCATCGAAGGCCAGAAGCTTTTCGAGAAGCCGCGGCATATCCTTCAGATAGACCATGTTAGGGCCATCCGACGGCGCATTGTCAGGATCTTGATGCGTCTCGACGAAGACGCCGGCAACGCCGACGGCGACGGCCGCACGCGCCAAGGTCTCGACGAATTCGCGCTGGCCGCCGGTAGATCCGCCCTGCCCGCCCGGCTGCTGCACGGAATGCGTGGCATCGAAGATCACAGGCGCGCCCATGGCCGCCATGATCGGCAGCGAGCGCATGTCGGAGACCAGCGTGTTGTAGCCGAAGGAAGCGCCGCGCTCGCAGAGCAGGATGTTCGGGTTGCCCGTCTCGTTCAGCTTGGCGAGAACATTCTTCATGTCCCAGGGCGCCAGGAACTGCCCCTTCTTGACGTTGACGGCGCGGCCGGTCTTGGCCGCAGCAACGAGAAGGTCGGTCTGGCGGGAGAGGAAGGCCGGGATTTGCAGGATGTCGACGACGGTTGCGACCTCTGCACACTGCTCCTCGGTATGGATATCGGTCAGAACCGGGAAGCCGAATTCTTTCTTCAGGTCAGAGAAGACTTCGAGCGACTTTTCGAGGCCGATGCCGCGCTGCGCCGAAAGCGAAGTGCGGTTCGCCTTGTCGAAGGAAGACTTGTAGACGAGGCCGATGCCGAGCTTCTTGCAGAGTTCGCTCAGAACACCGGCGATCATGAAGGCATGTTCGCGGCTTTCCATCTGACAGGGGCCAGCGATGATCGACAGCTTGCCGTCATTGGAAAAGGTAACGCGGCCAGCGCCTTCGCCGACGGCGACTTCTGCATTGGTGTTGCTCATTGGGTCTCCTCGAAGGCGAAGATCGCGCCTTGTCCCGGCGCCGGCTTCACCAATAGACGATTGTTCGTATTCACGTAGGTGATCCCGTTAGCAGCCAAATGCGCCGCTGTCACGGCCAGATCAGCGACCGCAAAGACGATTGCCCGCGCCCGCAGGCCGTTATCGGTGCCGAGCGGCTCGACATCGAAATAGGCCTCCATCCCTTCTTCGGAATAGATAGCGATCCGGACATTGCTGAGGGCGAAGGAAAGGCCGAAGGCGGCCTCACTGGGCGCCACGCCGCCGCTTGCCGTCTGCAGCAGCGACGCGAAGGCATCGGGTTCGTCTGCGCTCATTGCAATCTCGACGATGCCGAGAACGCCGTTGGCATGAGTCTCCAGCGCCTTGCGATCGGCCGGAAAGGCGTTGATCCGCTGGCAGGCGAAAAAGAAGACATCGGGCGCCCTGAGATCAGCGGCAAAGGCGAGCTTGAAGGCGCCGGTCGCCTGCGTTCCATCGGGCATGACGATAGGGCGCGAGAACTCCACCATGTCACCGCCGCTCAGCTGCGCGCCATCATAGGCGGCCTTGTCCGCATCGGCATCGTCAGTGCCGAAGACGACTGCCGAAAAGCCATCATCGCCGCAGCGGAAGCGGAAGGCCTGATCGCGGGCGATGAAGCTGTTGCCTTTCGCGGCAGCCACGTCGCACTCGCCCTGGCTCGCGATGCCGAGCGGCTCGAGATAGGTCTTGTCGGAGAGAAAGACGCAGGCATTCTCCGTTCCGAACGGATGACGGCCATTGGCGGCGACGGTGAAACCTAGACGGCCGAGTCGCTCGCGGGCGAAATCGATATGGGTGACGGGCAGTACCAGATGATCGAGCGGATGCGTCATGGCGGTTCCCTCCGATGAAGCCGGCAGAGATTTGCACGCCGCGCCGGGCAAAGCGCAAGCGCGGATAACCAATCCGGCAAAGAAACTTTCAAAAATGACGAAAAATGATGGGAAGTTTTACCAATATTTAGGCACTTGCGGAACACATATGGAACATATAGTGTCCGTTCTGGCTTTGTTTCACGAATCTGGGGAAAGACTTCGATGCTGACGCGCAAACAACAGGAGCTTCTCCTCTTCATTCACGAGCGGATGAAGGAGTCCGGCGTACCGCCGTCCTTCGATGAAATGAAGGATGCGCTCGACCTCGCCTCCAAGTCCGGGATCCATCGCCTGATCACGGCGCTCGAGGAGCGCGGCTTCATTCGCCGCCTACCGAACCGCGCCCGCGCACTCGAAGTCATCAAGCTGCCGGAGGCCTACAGCCCCAGCATCCAGCCGCGCCGCGGTTTCTCGCCGAGCGTCATCGAAGGCAGCCTCGGCAAGCCGCAACCCGTTGCGCCGCCGAAGCCGGCGAACGAAGACAATAGCAGCTCGATCTCGGTTCCCGTCATGGGCCGCATCGCCGCCGGTGTGCCGATTTCCGCGATCCAGCAGAATACCCACGACATCACCGTTCCCGCCGATATGCTCGGAAACGGTGAGCACTATGCGCTTGAAGTCAAGGGCGACTCGATGATCGAGGCCGGCATCTTCGACGGCGACACCGTCATCATCCGCAATACCAATACCGCCAATGCCGGCGATATCGTCGTCGCCCTTGTCGACGATGAAGAAGCAACGCTGAAGCGCTTCCGCCGCAAGGGCGCATCGATCGCGCTCGAAGCAGCCAACCCGGCCTACGAGACCCGCATCTTTGGACCTGATCGCGTCAAGGTTCAGGGCAAGCTTGTCGGCCTTATCCGCCGCTATCACTAACGGTGATCTCATCACCGTTAAAAGTGCCGCTGCGCCAATCATAGGCGCGGTGGCGGGTCCAGGGGCGGTCGAGATCCTCGAAGGATCCGGTGACCGCTGCAGCGCCTCCATCAAAGCGCAGTTCGACAGAGCCTGTCTTTCTTAAAGTAGCGCCGGTGAAGAGCAGCGCGCCAGAGCGGCAGCTTTCAAGCCGCAGGCGCACGGGTGTGACAACGATATCGGATGCATCGCAGGCGGGGCCGAGGTAAGCGGCATTGTCGATGACCGTCAGCACCGAGCCGTTTCCAAGCTTTGCCGTGCACCAGGCTTTCTTTGCGCAGGAAAACCGCTCTTCCCTGGCGTTCACCGCAATGGCGCTCTGCGCTTCCTGCTCTTGCGCTGGTGTCAGCTTTAGCCTTTCGCCTGGCGGCGCGGTGGGGACCGATGCTGATGTGATGAAGATCGGCTCGCGATGGCTGTCCAGCACTAGCGCCCGTTTCCACTGGTCGAAGATGAAACCCGGCGGGCGCTCGCGATTGGTAGCGATTGCACTGGAACCGACGATCCCCGCCATGCTGCCGTCCTCAGCAATGACGATCTTCGGTGGCGGCTTTTCCGGAAGCGTGACAACAGTCAGCGTCGATAGGACCATGATTGCCGTGCCTATATGCCTCAGCCGGGTGCGCAGCAGGGTCAATAACAGGAAGCCCGCGACCGCGGCCGGGAAATACCAGGCAGGCAATCGGCCGACGCCGATATCACCGCCCCAGGACGAGACGGTCTTGGCGATCGCGATCACTAGATCGAGACCGAAGCCGACCACCTGCCAGGCCCAGGCATCCAGCCCAAACGGCATCAAGAGCATTGCAAACAGCCCGGCCGGCATGATGACGAAGGAGATGACGGGCATGGCTGCGAGATTGGCAGGCAAGCCATAGGCCGTCAGCCGGTGAAAATGCTCGATCGAAAACAGTGCCGTCGAGAAGCCGCCGATGACGGAGGTGAGCAGGATGCCACCGAAAAAGCCGGCTGCGGCTGACATGAACCTGACGAGGCGCAATTTCGCAAATGGCTTGTCGCGCGCCGGCCGCTCCTTCCAGAGCGCATAGCCGGCGACCAGCGCCAGCGTCGCGGCAAAGGACATCTGAAAGCTCGGCCCCATGATTTCTGAGGGCGAGATGGCGATGATGATCAGTGCCGAGAGCGCCACATTGCGCAAACTGATCGACGGCCGGTCGAAGAACACCGCCGTCAGCATGATCGCCATCATGATGAAGGCGCGCTCGGCGGAAACTGCGAAGCCGGAAATCAGGAAATAGGCGGTGACGGCCGCAAGCGCTCCAGCGGCCGCGATCTTCTTGACCGGATAGGCCTGGGCGACAGACGGAAACAGGCTGAGCAGCGTGCGGAACCCAACGAAGAAGATGCCGGCAGACAGCGCCATGTTGAGGCCCGATATGGCGATGATATGCGCGAGGCCTGATTGCCGGAGTGCCTCCGTAGTTTCTGCCGAAATCGCCCGCCGCTCGTCGGTGACGAGCGCGGCTGCGAACGCGCCGGTATCGCCGGGCAAAATGCCCCTGATGCGATCGCCGATGCCGCTTCTCAGCCGGTAGAGCCACTCGAAGACGCTATCGGTCAGCGAATGCTCGTCTGCCGCCCCCGGCGTCACCGCCGTTGGCGCCCCATAGAAAAAGCCATTGGCGCCGACACGATCGAAATAGGATGAGAACGAGAAGTCGTTGAGACCGGGGAGCGCCGGGCCGGAGGGTGGCGTCAGCCGCGCCCTGCCCTTCACCCAGGTTCCCGTCTCGAATTCGGACTTGGCGCCGCGGGCGATGACAGTCACCCGGGCGGGCGGCCGTTTCACCACCGGGTTTTCGGTTGCGCGCAATGACAGCAGATAACGCCAGCCGCCGCGGCCGTCGCTTTCCCGGCGCTCGACCCGCCCGGTGAGCGTCGTCGTCACGGCGGAATCAAGAAGGACGGTCTCGGCTCTCCGGGTTTCGAATTGCGCAGTCGCGACGCCTGCCGCGACCAACGTCAATGCGGCGATCACGACGCGCATCCCCTCCCGCGCCCGATCGGTGAAGATCAGCAGAGTGAACAGTACCACCATGGAGAAAAGTGGCATGATCGGCGAGACGCTGGTGCCGGCCGCAAACCACGCCACGGCACCAAAGCCGAGCGCAACCGGCGCGAAGAGCATGCGTCCACCGTAGGCGAGCTCTTCGTTGGCGCATTTCGGGATGGCGCCTATCGCGCGCCTGATGGATGATCGGAGTCGATAAGCGCTGAGCGTGGCCGGTACGTGCCGCATCGGCACGGGCGAGAGGCCAGAATAGGCGCGCGCTGGCTCAAGATGCGGCAATTTGGCCGCATCCTCCGAAAGTTCCAGGCTGATCTCGCTGCTTTTCAACCCCGGCATGTAAAGAGCCTTGCGACCCATTAAAATACAACCAAGATGCAACCCTGCGCGCGTTTCAGCAACAATAATCGATTGAAAAAACGCAAAAAATCGTGAGTGCAAAAAGCCTAAATAAATCATCGGCTTCCGCTATGCGTTTACAGCATCGCAGGAGTGCCTAAAAGTTGATACTGCGATGCACAAAATGGCGTCACGGTAACTTGGCATTAGGCGCGCTATCATATAGCAATCTGAGCGGACGCTTAACCCTATGGCGCTTTTATGGCGCCGCCGCCAATTTGGAGGATCAGAATGACGGATCAAAGCGCAACAATCAAAATCGGCGACAAGTCCGCCAATCTTTCCGTAAAGAGCGGAACGATTGGGCCAGATGTCATCGATATCGGCGCACTCTACAAAAACACCGGCTCCTTCACGTACGATCCTGGTTTCACCTCGACCGCATCCTGTGAATCGAAGATCACCTACATCGATGGCGATGAGGGCGTTCTCTTGCACCGCGGCTATCCGATCGAGCAGCTGGCCGAGCACGGCGACTTCCTGGAAGTCTGCTATCTGCTGCTTTACGGCGAACTGCCGACGGCAGCTCAGAAGAAGGACTTCGACCATCGCGTGACGCACCACACAATGGTGCACGAACAGATGAGCCGCTTCTTCACCGGCTTCCGCCGTGATGCGCATCCGATGGCCGTCATGTGCGGCTGTGTCGGCGCCCTGTCGGCCTTCTACCACGACTCGACCGACATCACCGATCCGCACCAGCGCATGGTCGCTTCGCTGCGCATGATCGCCAAGATGCCGACGCTGGCCGCCATGGCCTACAAGTATCACATCGGCCAGCCCTTCGTTTACCCGAAGAACGACCTCGATTACGCGTCGAACTTCCTGCGCATGTGCTTTGCCGTTCCCTGCGAAGAATACACGGTCAACCCGGTTCTCTCCCGCGCCATGGACCGCATCTTCATCCTGCATGCGGACCACGAGCAGAACGCTTCGACCTCGACCGTTCGTCTCGCCGGCTCTTCGGGTGCAAATCCGTTCGCCTGCATCGCGGCCGGCATTGCCTGCCTCTGGGGCCCTGCTCACGGCGGCGCCAACGAAGCAGCGCTCAACATGCTGTCGGAGATCGGCTCCGTCGATCGTATCCCCGAATATGTCGCACGCGCCAAGGACAAGAACGATCCGTTCCGCCTGATGGGCTTTGGCCACCGCGTCTACAAGAACTACGATCCGCGCGCCAAGATCATGCAGAAGACGACGCATGAAGTTCTCGGCGAACTCGGCATCAAGGACGATCCGCTTCTCGAAGTGGCGATGGAACTTGAGCGCATCGCGCTCACCGACGAGTATTTCATCGAGAAGAAGCTCTACCCGAACATCGACTTCTACTCGGGTATCACGCTGAAGGCTCTCGGCTTCCCCACGACCATGTTCACCGTTCTCTTCGCTCTCGCCCGCACCGTCGGCTGGATCGCTCAGTGGAACGAAATGATCGAGGATCCGCAGCAGCGCATCGGCCGCCCGCGCCAGCTCTATATCGGTGAAGCACAGCGCGATTACGTTCCGGTTTCCAAGCGCTAAGCGCCCGGACAATCCGAAAACAAAAAACCCGGTCAGCGATGACCGGGTTTTTTCTTGTCCAGAATGTCGAGAACGATTTCCGCCGCCTTCTCTCCGGGCGGCTTTTCCGTCTGCATTCGCTGCCAGACGAGATCGTAGCCTTCCAACATGGTGCGCCGCTGCGCGGTGTCGCCGGACAGCCGCTCCATCCAGCGGGCAAGCGCTCCGCCACGGACGCTGTCGTTGAAATATTCGGGCACCACGGCGTAATCGGCAATCAGGTTCGGGATCGCCGCCGTCCAGGTCTTGATGCGCGAGGTCATCAGCGAGATGATCCAGTCGGTCTTGTAGGTCGAGACCGTCGGCACGCCGGCGAGCGCCAGCTCGAGGATCACCGTTCCGGAGGCAGCAAGCGCCGCATCGGCCTCGCCGAAGGCCCGCCACTTGGCATCGCTGCCGATCAGGATTTCGGGCTGCACTTTCCACTGCGATACCAACTCGCGCACCAGCGCCTCGCGGCGGCTCACCGTGGGCATGACGAAGCGGATGTCGCCATTGCGCGTCAGGAGATCATTTGCCGCGTCCTCGAAAAAGGGCATCAGTTTCGATATCTCGGTCGAGCGCGAGCCCGGCAGCAGCATGATCGTCTTGCCTTGCTCCGGCGAGATGGCTCGGGCAGCGCGGCTGCTTCGCGCAGCCAGCAGATTTGCGTCCGCAGTCAGCCTGTGTCCGACATAGGTGGTCGCCGGGCCGCCAAGGCGCTGCATGACTTCAGGCTCGAAGGGCAGAACGGCGAGCACATGATCGACGTAGCCGAGCATGCGCTGAGCACGGTATTCCTTCCAGGCCCAGACGCTCGGACAGACGTAATTGACGACCGGCAGGTCAGGCAGCGCCGTGCGCACGCGCTTGGCAACGCGGTGAGTGAAATCGGGGCTGTCTATGATGATCAGGATGTCGGGCTTGGCCGCAATCAGCGCCGCCGTCGTCTGGCGGATCAGCCTGTAGAGCGTCGGAAGCTTGGCGAGCACCTGACTGATGCCCATGATCGACAGTTCGGAATAGTCGAACAGCGATTTGAGGCCCTGCGCTTCGAGCGCCTCTCCGCCGACGCCAACGAGCTCGACGGGGCCGTCATGGATGCGCTTCAGGGCAGCGATCAGATCGCCGCCCAGCAGATCGCCGGACACTTCGCCGGCAATGATGCCGATCTTCAGGCTGCGGCTCATGCGAGCCCCCAGGACGGCAGGCCGCGATCCAGGCCGACGACAAAAAGGCCGGAGGCATTGGCAGCAGCGATCAGCGCTTCGCGCTCCAGCACCAGCGCCCTGCCCGCCTCGACGGCAATGCCCGCCAAACCGGCCTTCCTGGCATTTTCAACAGTCGACGGCCCGATCGAGGGCAGATCAGCGCGCAGGTCCTGTTGCGGCTTGCAGAGCTTGACAAGCACGCCCTTGCGGCGGGCGGAAATGCGACCTGCTGTGCGCAACGAGGTGACACGCTCCAGCATGCCGTCGGTACCTTCGGGGCCTTCGAGTGCAACAACGCGGCCGCCGACCGAAACCGCGCCCTGCCCGACATCGAGCAAGCCAAGCGCATTGGCCGCTTCCGCTGCCTTCAGGATATCGGTGATGTCATCCTTGCCTGGTGCGACCACACCGGCCGGCCCCACGGAGGCCAGCAGATCAGGTGCGATCTCCTGGGCGCCGATGACGCGGCGGCCATCAGTTTCGATAAGCTTGATGACCATTTGCAGCACCGTGTCATCGCCGCCAGAGAGCAGAGTCCGTATGACCGAGGGCACCTTGCCGATCGTCTTCCAGCTGGGTCGTATCTCACGCCATTCCGGGCGGCGGCGAACGCCACCGGACATGACGACGCGGCGGATGTCATTCTTGCTGAAAATGCCTTCGAGCGCTGCGAAATCGGCGACGCCGATGACGGCGTGGTCGTAGTCCTGCCAGGAGCGGTCGAGCTCGCCCTTCAGGGAAATGATGAAAGGTTCATCACCGGCGGCGCGTGCGGCCTCGGCGACATAAGCCGGCAAAAGGCCGTTGCCGGCGATGATCGCCAGACGGCCTTTTACAGCGTCACCAGCCAGAGACACGCTCAGCCTTTCTGTCCCCGCGTCGGCGAAGACAGCGCCCGGTCGCTTTCAGCCGCGATGAAATCGAGGATCTCGACCACCTGCGGGCAATCGGCATATTCGGCGCGGATTGCAGCAGCATTGTCGCGCACCGAATTGGTACCTTCGAAGATCGCCTTGTAGGCACGACGAACGATGTGGATGACGGCGCGGTCGATGCCTGCACGCGTCATACCCACGACGTTGAGGCCACCGAGAAGGCCCGGATTGCCGTTCAGCATGCCGTAGGGAATGACGTCGTAGCTCACTGCGGAGAGACCACCGACGAAAGCCTGTCGGCCGACGCGGGTGAACTGATGGACGGCACAGCCGCCGCCGAGAATGACGCGATCCTCGATCGTGACGTGGCCGGCGAGCATGACATTGTTCGACATGATGACGTTGTTGCCGACGCGGCAATCATGCGCCACATGCGAATTGGCGAGGAAGAGATTGTTGTTGCCGACGATCGTCTTGCCGCCGAAATCCGACGTGCCGGTGTTGATCGTCACGCCTTCGCGCATCGTGCAGTTTTCGCCGATGGTCAAGGTCGTCTCCTCGCCGGCGTGATGGACGCTCTGCGGATCGCCGCCGATCACGGCCATCGGGAAGACTTTCGAGCCCTTGCCGAGCTCGGTGCGGCCGGTCACGATCGAATGCGGATGCAGATGCACGTCATCATGAAGCGTCACCTTCGGCCCGACATAGGCGAAGGGGCCGATCGTCACGTTCTCGCCGACGACTGCGCCGTCTTCAACGACGGCCATCGGGTGAATACGTGCGCTGGCAGCAACCGTGCTCATGCCTGGTCCTTACGCAGGATCATCGCGCCGATATCGGCTTCCGCCGCAAGGTTGCCATCAACCTTGGCGTCGCAATGGAACTTCCAGATATTGCCACGCTGCTTCAGCTTCTTGACGTGGAATTCAACGCGGTCGCCCGGGATAACCGGCTTGCGGAAACGGGCATTGTCGATCGTCATGAAGTAGACGAGATTGCCGTTCGAGCCATCCTTGCGGGCACAGATCGCGCCAGCCGTCTGGGCCATGCCCTCGATCAGGAGCACGCCAGGCATGATCGGCGATTCCGGGAAATGGCCGGTGAACTGCGGCTCGTTGGCGGTGACGTTCTTGATACCGATCGCAGAATCGTCGCCATCGATCTCGATGATCTTGTCGACCATCAGGAATGGATAGCGATGCGGCAGGAGCTTCATGATCTCGATGATGTCAGCCGACGAAAGAGAAGCCTTTGCTTCTTCAGTCATTCCTTGTCTCCCGTTTTACTCGCCCGCGCACCGGAGCGTATCATTATTTCCGCGGACTCGCGCAGGAAATCCTTGATCGGACGCGCCGGGATTCCGCCATAGCGCTCGCCTGCAGGGATGCTCTGCACGACGCCACTCTTGGCGGCGATCTGCACGCCGCTGCCAATGGTGATATGGCCGTTGAGGCCCGCCTGACCACCGATCTGCACGCCGTCGCCGATCACCGTACTGCCGGCAATGCCGACCTGCGAGACGATGGCGCAATGGCGGCCGATCTTGACGTTATGGCCGATCTGCACCTGGTTATCGATCTTGGTGCCTTCGCCAATCACCGTATCGTCCATGGTGCCGCGATCGATCGTCGCGTTGGCGCCGATCTCGACATTGTCTTGGATGATGACGCGGCCGATCTGAACGATCTTGATCATGCCGCGCGGTCCCGGCGCATAGCCGAAGCCATCCTGGCCGATACGGGCACCATTATGGATGATCACGTGATTGCCGAGGAAGGCACAGAGAACGCTGGCGCCGCTTGCGATCGAGCAGTTCCGGCCGATCTTGACGCCCTGTCCGATGATCGCGCCTGCGCCGATGCGCGTGCCAGCGCCGATCTCAACATTGGCACCGATGATCGCCAGAGGCTCAACGACGACGCCGGCTTCCAGCTTGGCAGTCGGATCGATGACGGCGCCGGTACCAACAGTCGCATCGTCCGACATTGCCGGAAGCGGCTGCAGGGCCGACGGGTGAAGGTAGCCGCCCGCCATGGCAAAAGCCGCATGCGGGTTTTTCGATACGAGAGCCGGAATATGCGGCGGGATCGCCGACAGCAGTGCGGGATCGCACAGCACGGCGGATGCCTCGCAGGTCTCAAGCTCGGCTTTGCTCTTCCGCGAGATCACATAGCAAAGGTCACCCGCCTGGGCCCGGTTAACCGGAGCCACAGAGCGAATGATCACATCTGCCTTTGATGCATCGGGAAGTTCTGCCCCGAGATATTGGGCGAGCTCAGAGAGCGTCACCCCATCCCGAGGCTTGAAGAACGAATTTTGCTCCATCGGCAATGCTCCAGAACGGAATTCCAGTATGGTTCCGGACTGCCGATATCAGAATTGGTTGTTGATGCCAAACTTGAAGTACTGCGTCTTGTCGTAGTCCTTCTTGAGTACCGGCATCGCGTAGTCGACACGGAGAGCGCCGAACGGAGACTGCCAGATCAAGCCAAGACCGACCGACGCACGGAGCGCAGCATCTTCACCATTGACTGTTTCAGGGCTGGTGACCTTCACGTCGTTGCCGAACAGCGTGCCTGCATCGGCGAAGACGGCACCACGCAGACCGAAGTCACGCGGGAAGCCAGGCATCGGGAAGGATGCTTCAGCCGAAACCGTGAAGTAGGTCGTGCCGCCGAGCGGATCATCCGGACCGTTGCCGACGCGCGGGCCGATACCCTTGTTTTCGAAGCCACGAATATCGCTGTTACCCAGCGTGAACTGGTCGAAGATGTTCAGATCCTTGCCGAGACCGACGACATAACCAGCACCGGCAGAGAGCGAGCCGATGATGTCGGCGTCGTCAGCGAGCAGGTGATAGTAGCGGGCCTTACCGTAGACCTTGTAGAACTGCGAGTCACCGCCGAGGCCTGCGATTTCGTTGGTCAGCGTGGCGTAGATACCTTCACGCGGCAACGTCATGTCGTCGAGCGTGTTGTAGGTGAAGGTCTGCGAGACAGACGACTTGATCCAGGGACCGTTAAGCACAAGATCCTTGTAAGGCGTCGACAGATCATTCAGCTCACTGTTGTTCGCGTCGTAATCCATGCGCTTGAAGTTATAACGGAAAGTCGAAGCCAGATCTTCGGTGATCGGCGCGGTCGCGCGAAGCACGACGCTGTCTTCCGTGTAATCGTAATTATCGTTGCTGTCGGTCTCGCTGTGATTCAGGTCGAAACCGGTCGCGAGGCGATAGCCGAGGAAGTAGGGCTCGGTGAAGCTCAGGCCGTAGCTCTGCGAACCTTCGAGACCACCACCGGCCGAAACCTTGATGTACTGGCCGCGGCCGAGGAAGTTCTTTTCTTCGATCGAAGCTTCGAGGATGAGGCCGTCGCCACCGGCAGCGTAACCCGCGCCGATACCGAACGAACCGGTCGACTGATCCTGGACATCGACGACAACGACGACGCGGTCCGGAGCGCTGCCCGGCTGCGTGCTGATGTTGACCGACGAGAAGAAGCCGAGAGCTTCGAGGCGGCGCTTCGCCTTGGTGATCATCTGCTGATTGAATGCGTCGCCTTCAGAGACGTCGAATTCGCGGCGGATGACGTAGTCACGCGTACGGCTGTTGCCGCGGATTTCGATGCGCTCGATGTAAGCGCGCTCTCCCTGGTCGACGAGATATTCGACGCCGATCGTGTTGTTGCCGAGGTCGCGGTTGCCGCGCGGCGTTACACGGGCGAACGGATAGCCTGCCGAAGCAACCTGATCGGAGATCGCTTCCATGGACTGCTGAACGCTCTTAGCGCTGTAGACTTCACCTTCATGCGTCTTGACGAGGCCCTGCAGCTGCTCGCCGCTGACGCCATCGACGGTCGACTGAACGGTGACCGCGCCGAAGTTGTAGCGCGGGCCTTCTTCGACATTGAAGGTCAGCGTGTACTTGTTCGTGGTTTCGTCGAACTGGGCGTCGGACGAGACGACCTTGAAGTCGGCATAGCCGCGGTTGAAGTAGAACTGGCGCAGCGCTTCTTCGTCGGCACGCAGCTTGTCTTCGTTGTAAACGTCCTTGCGCGTAAGGAACGACAGGAAGTTCGAGCGCTTGGTTGCGATAACAGCCGAGAGGCGGCCGGCGCTGTAGGCATTGTTGCCCACGAAATTGATGGCGGCGATCTTGGTGCGATCACCTTCGTCGATCACGAAGGCAAGATTCACGCGGCCTTCGCCGAGCGGAACGACCTGCGTCGTGACGTTGACTTCGCTACGGCCGGTGGCGGCGTAGGCTTCCTTGATGGCGGCGATGTCGGCCTGGATCTGCGCATCGTTGTACGGGCCAGAGGCGTGCGTACCAACGACGGACGCCAGCTTGTCGTCCTTGACCTTGCGGTTGCCGTTGAAGACGACCTGGTTGACCAGCTGCGCTTCCTGGACCTGCACGACGAGCGTGCCGCCGGAGACGGAGATCTTCACGTCGGAGAAGTAACCGGTGCCGTAGAGCTGCTTCACCGAGTCATCGATATCGGTGTTCGAGAAGCTCTTGCCCGGCTGAATGGTGAGGTTGGAACGCACAGCCTCCGCACCGACGCGGCTTGCCCCGCGTACATCGATGCGCTGAATGACTGCGGCTTCAGCCGCACTCGCAGAGACGATTGTAATGACACCTGCGCCCGAAGCCACAACACTTGCAGACAGCGCAACCGCCGATACTGCGTTCAAAAATCTTGAACCAGCCTTCATTTCACCCATTACCTTTTTTTCTCGTCCCCGTCGCCGGGATAACCCCGATTCCGGCCACGTGTGTCGTTTTACCCGCTTTTGACATACAAGCAAGGTAGCAAGTTAATTTCTGTTTACTTCATTTCGAAGCGTGACCCATTCGCCACTACAGCTTTGAAACATCGTAAATAAACGGTAATTTTCCCTCGCCAGACGCCCTTATCCAATGAGCGCGCTTATGTCATTCCAAGTAGCAAAAACCATTAGCGAGAGCACCATAGCCAGACCAATGCGAAATGCAATTTCCTGAGCCGATGACCCCAAAGGTTTTCCCCTCACGGCTTCAATCGCATAGAACATCAGATGCCCGCCATCAAGTACCGGGACGGGCATGAGGTTAAGCAATCCAATAGAGACCGACAATACCGCTGCCAGTTGCAGCACCGCGGCAACACCAAGCGTCGCCATCTGGCCGGATGCCTGCGCAACGCGGATCGGTCCGCCGAGCTGGTCGGGCTTCATGTATCCGGCAAAGAGATTGCCGATATATTTGAAGGTGCCGGTCACGATATGCCAGGTCTGGACCGTGCCTTCCTGGAGCGCCTGGACCGGCGTGTAGGTCTGGATCCGGAAATGGCCGACTTCCTGGTTGGTGACGATGCCGATCAGGCCGATCTCGATCTTGTTGCCGAACTGGTCGGTCATGTCGGTGCGCTTCGGCACCATCGGCAGATCCATCTTCTCGCCGTTGCGTTCGATGCTGACGACGATCTTCTGCTCGGGACGAATGCTGACATAGCGGCGGACATCGTCGAAGGTCTCGACCTTGCCGCCATCGATCGCGATCAGCAGGTCGCCCGGAAGAATGCCGGCTTCCGCCGCAGCGCTCTCGGGCTTCACCTCGGCAACGACAGGATCAGCGACAGAGCGGCCGTAGATCGAGAAGAGCACCGTGAAGATGGCGATTGCCAGAATGAAATTGGCAATCGGACCGGCCGCTACCGTCGCTGCCCGCTTCCAGAGCTTGGCGCCGGCAAACGAGCGCGCCCGATCCTCGTCGGACATTGCGTCGAGAACACTGGTATCCGGCTTGCTCGATGCATCCTCGTCGCCGAAGAATCGCACATAGCCGCCGAGCGGGATGGCGGAAATCTTCCAGCGCGTGCCGTGGCGGTCGCTGAAGCCGATGATTTCGGGGCCGAAGCCGACGGAAAAAGCCAGGATGCGGATGCCGCTCCAGCGGCCAACGAGATAGTGGCCCATCTCATGCACGAAAACGAGCAGTGAGAGCACCAATACAAAGGGGATAATATATCCCGTCAGGAAGCCGAATATACCGGTCAAGCCTTCCATAAGTTTCTTCCGCCGCCTTTCGCCGCTTTCAAAGTCCGAACAGTGCCGCACCGAGCGGCGCTGCTGCTCCGCCCTTTATCAAGGAAAAACCTGTCGCAAGCAAGAAAGCCGCAAAGCAGGCAAAAATCAGACCGTCGACGCGGTCCATGACCCCGCCATGTCCGGGAATCAGATGGCTCGAATCCTTGACGCCGAAACGGCGCTTGATGAAGGATTCGAAGAGATCGCCCGCCTGGCTGCAGACCGACAGGATGAAGGCGACCGCCGCGGCGACGACCCAATCGGCGCCCGGCACGAAGATGTAGGCGATCAGGCTACCTGCAATCACCGCCGAGACGGCACCGCCCATGGCGCCCGATTGTGTCTTTCCGGGAGAGATCTTCGGCGCCAGCTTCGGGCCGCCGATGGCGCGGCCGACGAAATAGGCGAGAATATCGGTCGCCCAGACAACGGCGAAGACGAAGAGCATGGCATGCAGGCCGGAAAGGTCGGCGCCGCGGATTTCGGCGAGCGCGATCCCTGTCAGCCCGGCATAGACGACGCCTGCCGGAAACCAGCGGCTGACGCCGCGCAGGACGACGAAACCGATCGCGACCAGAAAGAGTGCCAGGAGAGCCCCGAGCGCCCAGTCGAAACGCTCCAGCAGGATTGCAAGGGCGATGGCGCCCTGCCCGGCCCAACCGACGACATTGGCCGCCGGCTGCTCGCGCTGCAGGCCTGTGATCGCCGACCATTCATAATAGATCAGCAGCCCGATCAGCGACGACAGCGCGCGGAACGCCAGACCTCCGTACCAGGTCGCCGCGAGAACGATCGCGGCCAGAACGATTCCTGAGATGATACGGAGCTTCAGTTCCTGCTGCATCAAGTACCCACTGCTGCGGCCTGCGACGACAAGCCACCAAAACGGCGGTCGCGGGCGGCGAATTTTTCGAGGGCGGAATAGAAGAGTTCGCGCCCGAAGTCCGGCCAGTATTCCGGCACGAAGATGAATTCGGAATAGGCGGCCTGCCAGAGCAGGAAGTTCGACAGCCGCTCCTCGCCGCTGGTGCGGATGATGAGGTCGGGGTCGGGAATGCCAGCCGTATCCAGCCGGGCATTGATCAGCGCCGGTGTCACGTCCTGCGCCCGCAGCACGCCGGCCTCGACGTCCTTGGCCAGGCTCACCATGGCCCGGGCGATCTCGTCGCGCGAGCCATAGTTGAAGGCGATGACGAGCGTCAGCGCAGTGTTGTTGCGCGTCGTCTCTTCAGCTTCCAGCAGCAGATCGAGAATGTCGCTGCGCAGCGTGTAGCGATCACCGATGATCCGGATGCGGACATTTTCGGAATGCAGTTCGGCAAGATCGCGGCGGATGAAGGCCTTGAGCAGGCCCATCAGATCCGACACTTCGGCTTCGGGCCGGCGCCAGTTCTCCGAAGAGAATGCGAACAGCGTCAGATACTTGACGCCAGCGTCGCCGGCAGCGCGCACGGTCTCGCGTACGGCTTCGACACCCTTGCGGTGGCCCATGGCGCGCGGCAGGCCACGCTGCTTGGCCCAACGGCCGTTGCCATCCATGATGATGGCAACGTGTTCTGGCATGCTTGCGAATGCTGGTTTCGACATTTCCCGTCCGGTTTCTTGGGGCGCAGGCGAAAGCCTTAGACCTGCATGATTTCCTTTTCCTTATCCGCAAGCAAGCGATCGATTTCGGAAATCGTCTCATCCGTCATCTTCTGCACACGATCGGACTGGGCGCGGCTTTCATCCTGGCCAATGACACCGTCCTTTTCGGCTTTCTTAAGGCCGTCCATGCCGTCACGGCGAACATGGCGAATCGCCACCTTGCTCTTTTCGGCGTAATCGTGGGCAACCTTGACCAGCGACTTGCGGCGCTCTTCGTTGAGCTCCGGCAGCGGAATGCGCAGATTCTGGCCATCGACGATCGGGTTCAAGCCGAGGCTCGACTCGCGGATGGCGCGCTCGGTGGCGGAAACCATCGACTTGTCCCAGACCGAGACCGACAGCATGCGAGGCTCCGGCACGGTGATGTTGGCGACCTGGTTGAGCGGCACGCGCGAACCGTAGGCTTCGACCGTCACCGGATCCAGGATGTTGGCCGAGGCACGGCCGGTGCGCAGCGATGCGATATCGCTCTTGAATGCGGAAACCGCGCCATCCATGCGGCGCTTGATTTCCTTGATGTCGATGCCTTCACTCATAGCAATGCTCCCGTCTCAGTCGCAATCGCGCCGTCTCACGCGGCGCAGTCTATCGTCAGTTGTCGGATACGATGGTCTTGAGGCCACCGCCCGTCAAGATTTCAGCAAAACCACCCTTCTCGTGGATCGAGAAGACGATGATCGGAATGGAGTTTTCGCGGGCAAGCGCAACGGCTGCGACGTCCATGACGGCGAGGCCCTTGTCGAGCACTTCCTTGTGCGTCAGCCGGTCGAAGCGCGTCGCGTCCGGAACCTTCTTCGGATCGGCCGAATAGATGCCGTCGACCTGAGTGCCCTTGAAGATCGCCTCGGCGCCCATTTCGGCGGCGCGCAGCGCAGCAGCGGAGTCGGTCGTGAAGAAGGGATTGCCGGTACCGCCGGCGAAGATCACCACGCGGCCAAGCGACAGGTGGTAGAGCGTCGCGCGCTGGGAGAAGCTCTCACAGATCTCCGGCATGGCGATGGCCGACAGGACGACCGTATCGATATTCAGCTTGCGCAGCGAGGTTGCGAGCGCCAGCGCGTTGATGACGGTTGCGAGCATCCCCATGTGGTCGCCGGTCACCCGATCGCCGCCCTTGGAGGCGACCGCAACGCCGCGGAAAATGTTGCCGCCGCCGACGACGACGCCGACTTCGACGCCCATCTGGCGGGCTTCAGCGATATCAGACGCGATGCGGTCCGCCACCGCTACGTCGATACCGAAGCCCTGGCTGCCCATGAGGGCTTCGCCGGAAGCCTTGAGTAGAACACGTTTGTAGACAGGCTCTCGCGACATCTTGGCTCCTCGTTAATCACCGCTGACTGCCGGATACACGAAGGGCACCGCGTTGTCACGCGATGCCCTTGCGTTTTCACATGTATGAGGCGCTATCAGCCCTTGGCGACAGCAGCAACTTCAGCAGCGAAGTCGCTCTCTTCCTTCTCGACGCCTTCGCCGAGGAGGAGGCGTGCCATGCCGACGACTTCGATCTTCGCGCCGGCTTCCTTTTCAGCTTCCTTGACAGCAGCGCCGACCGTCAGGTCGGGGTTGATGACGAAAGCCTGCGAGAGCAGAGCGACTTCTTCGAAGAACTTGCGCATACGGCCTTCGACCATCTTTTCGATGATGGCTTCCGGCTTGCCGGATTCGCGGGCCTGCTCGATGAAGACGTTGCGTTCGCGCTCGGCAACGGCAGCGTCGACTTCTTCGGCGCGGATCGCGAGCGGGTTGGTCGCAGCGATGTGCATGGCAACCTGGCGGCCGATCGAGGTCAGGACAGCCTTGTCGCCTTCCGACTTCAGAGCGACGAGAACGCCGAGCTTGCCGATGCCGTCGCCAGCAGCGTTGTGGATGTAGGTCGCGACAACGCCGTGCTCGACTTCGAGCTTGGCAGCGCGACGGAGCGTCATGTTTTCGCCGATGGTTGCGATCGCGTCCTTGATGGTGTCGGCGACCGGCTTGCCGGATGCCGGGTAGGTCGCAGCAGCGATGGCTTCAACCGAACCGTCGGTGCCGAGAGCAACGTTGGCGATGCCGCGGACGAGGTCCTGGAAGGCGTCGTTACGGGCAACGAAGTCGGTTTCGGAGTTCAGCTCGACGACAACAGCCTTGTGGCCGGCGCCAGCGATGGCAACCAGACCTTCGGCAGCAGCGCGGCCGGCCTTCTTGTCGGCCTTCGAGATGCCCTTGGCACGGAGCCAGTCGATCGCTGCTTCGATGTCGCCGTTGGTTTCCAGCAGCGCCTTCTTGCAGTCCATCATGCCTGCGCCGGACTTCTCGCGCAGTTCCTTTACCAGTGCAGCCGTAATCTCGGTCATAAGCTTCCTCTTTGTCGGTTCAAACGGTGGCCCGCGAAACGCGGTGCTGCACCGGATTGAGGCACGAAATGTACCTGTATGTATGACAGCGTGATGAATGACGCGTCATATCGAAACTGTTGCGGCTACGGGCAGATCGCCCTCGCCTGAAATGGTCAAGGCCGCCGAACTTCTGAGAGTCGCGAGCGGCCTTTCCCAATTCGGTCAAGCAGGCGGACTTCGAAGTCCGCCGCCCGTTTATTAGGCCTGAGCTGCCTCGTCGAGCGTCGGCTCAACCGGAGCTTCGAAGGAAGCACCGAGATCGCGGCCCGATGCGCCCTGCTGACGAGCGATGCCGTCGATGGCAGCGCGTGCGATCAGGTCGCAGTAGAGAGCGATGGCGCGCGAAGCGTCGTCGTTACCCGGGATCGGATAGTCGATCAGGTCCGGATCGCAGTTCGAGTCGACGATGGCAACGACCGGAATGCCGAGGCGCTTGGCTTCGTCGATCGCGATCTTTTCCTTGTTGGTGTCGATGATGAACATCAGGTCCGGCGTGCCGCCCATGTCCTTGATACCACCGAGGGCCTTGTCGAGCTTTTCGCGCTCGCGCTCAAGGTTCAGGCGTTCCTTCTTGGAGTAGCCGGAGCCTTCCGAGCTCAGGATCTCGTCGAGCTTGCGCAGGCGCTGGATCGAGTTGGAGATCGTCTTCCAGTTGGTCATCATGCCGCCGAGCCAACGCGAGTTGACGTAGTACTGAGCGGAACGCTTGGCCGAGTCAGCGATGAGCTCGGAAGCCTGACGCTTGGTGCCGACGAACAGAACGCGGCCGCCACGGGCAACGGTGTCGGACACGACCTGGAGGGCGCGCGACAGCATCGGAACCGTCTGAGCGAGGTCGATGATGTGAATGTTGTTACGATCGCCGAAAATGTACGGCTTCATCTTCGGGTTCCAGCGGTGCGTCTGGTGGCCGAAGTGGACGCCTGCTTCAAGAAGCTGGCGCATAGAAAAATCGGGCAATGCCATGCCTAGTCATCCTTTTCCGGTTGAACCCCCGCAAGACGAACAGCATCCTTTCGGGATGCCACCGGGCGGAACAATCCGGATTTCTCCCGGACCATCCCATGCCTTGCGTGTGGAATGCGGGTGCCCTTACAGTCGATTCACTGCAAATGCAAGGCTCGCGCGGAAAAAACTGCCTGATTGCAAGGATCCGCCGGCGCTGCCGGCGTCAATTGTCGGTTTCAGCCGGGCATGGCCAACCGGCCGGCGCCTTGAGGCCCGACGGCAGCTTCGTCGCGGCGTCGCCGCAGGCAAGCTCGATCTGCGTCTGCTCCAGCCCCTGCGCCGAAGACAGATCGACGCCTTCGATGCGCGTCAGATACATGAAGGCACGGTCGAAGCTGACCTGACCGCCGAAAGTCGCGCCGACCATGTTGGCGCGCGACAGGTTCGCGAGCGAAAACTTAGATTCGCTGAGCGTTGCCTTGCTGAAATTGGTACGGCCGAGCTCGGCCTTCTCGAAGCTGGAGCCCGAAAGCTGCGCGCCGGTGAAGTCGGCGCGCTGCAGCTCAGCAGCAACGAAGGAGGCCTTCTGCGCCGAGGCATTCTGGAAAACCGAGCGGTAGGCCTCGATCTTGTCGAACTTGGCGCCGTCAGCCTTGGCACCCTCGAGCCAGGCGCGCACCAGCGTCGCCTTCTCGAAATTCGCCGAAGTGAGATTGGCGCCCTTCAGGCTGGTCTGCGACAGGTCGGCATCCGAGAGATTGGCGCCCTCGAAGTCGCTCGCCTCCAGCATCAGGTTCTTCTTGTTGCAATTGCTCCAGTCGACGCCGGAATAAGGCGTATCGCTGCAATCGGCCGCCATCGCGGGCAGCGCGACGCA
Source organism: Rhizobium sp. FG96 (assembly GCF_057808655.1). Taxonomy (NCBI): domain Bacteria; kingdom Pseudomonadati; phylum Pseudomonadota; class Alphaproteobacteria; order Hyphomicrobiales; family Rhizobiaceae; genus Rhizobium; species Rhizobium sp. FG96. The sequence goes on from NZ_JBMDIL010000021.1 coordinate 77,365, forward strand.
GACGGCGCCGAGCGCGATCAAGGATGTCGCAAGCAATTTTACCGGCATGTGTGCCATGCCAACCTCCCGGAAGAAGACCTGCCGATTCGATGCGGCTTCAAGAGGTTACTTGCAGGTCTCGGGCTTCTTGTCGAGCATTTCAAGCTTGGCGAGCTTCCCCGTCAGAACGAAGTCGCCATAGTCCATCGTCAGATCACGGGTGATGCCGTTCTCATAGAGCTTGAACGACATGCGGTAGACTGGCAAGGCGTCGGTCTTGCTGTTCTCGTTGAAGTAGGAAATCGTCACCGGCCAGAAAGCGGTCTTGGCGAATGCGCCGGCATTGCCGGCATCAGCCTCGTCGCCGGCCTTGGGGCTGACGAGCTTGCCGACAACGGTCGTGGTCGCCAGGGCCTTGTCGCCATCGTCGGAACCGTCGAAGACGCGGGCTTCGAAGAAGCGCTTGCCCGACTTGGCGTTCTCGATCACGTCGAGCATGTGCTCGGTGGGGAAACGGCTCTCGGCGAGCTGCAGCTCTTTCGCCTGCGGGCTCGTCAGATCGACGGTGACGCCATCGGCCTTGTCGCTCGCTTCGCCGTTCACTTCCTTGTCGAGTTGATCGTCCGTGAAGGACTTCGTCTCGAAGGTGAACTTGCGGTCCTTGATATTCTCGAAGGTCTTGGTCTGCTGGTCGCTGACGCGGGTGTTGTCGCCGGTATCGATCTGCGTCACGAAACGGAAATTGGTTGTGAAGCCTTCACAGTAATTGCCGTTGAATTCGTAGACCATACGGCCCGACATGCCAGCGATGCCCGAGCGTTCCGAGGCGTCCTTGAGCTCCAGATCGTAAATTGCCCGATGCGCGACAAGACCAGAAGCGATCGCCGCTCCGGCAGCGGGCGCCGCAGCCCATGCATTTGCGGAAACGCTTGCAAGCAGCAGAGCGGCAAGACTCGATCGGAACATCCATTATCTCCTGTTGGACTCGGCCGCGATGTTATAAGAACGCTTTCGGCCAAATCGAGGCTGGAAGCTGTCATACGCAATATTCTAGTCTTGATGCATAATTTTTGAAGCATTGACAATGAAAGTGGAGGCGAAAATGTCCGACCAGATTGCCGCAAAACTCAAGGAAATGGGGATAACTCTGCCGGAAGCGGCTGCTCCTGCGGCGAACTATGTTCCCTATGTGATCAGCGGCGGACTTCTCTACATCTCCGGCCAGCTGCCGCTCGAAGGCGGCAAGGTCGCCGTCAGCGGCCATCTCGGCAAGAATGTCGACGTTGCCGCCGGCCAGCGCGCCGCCGAACTCTGCGCCATCAACATCTTGGCGCAGGCGAATGCCGCGCTCGGCGGCAATCTCGGCCGTATCAAGCGCGTCATCAAGCTGAACGGCTTCGTTGCCTCCGCTCCTGAATTCGTCGAGCAGCACCTCGTCATCAACGGCGCGTCCAACCTGATCGCCAACGTGCTCGGCGAAGCCGGCAAGCATGCACGCGCCGCCGTCGGCATGGCCGCCCTGCCTTTCAACGCCGCCGTCGAAATCGATGCCATCATGGAAATCGCATAACATGACCTCCGCAGCCTGGATCAAGGAACTCCCGGTCGCCCATCGCGGCTACCACGACACCAACAAGCTCGTCTGGGAAAACACGCTGAGCGCGTTTTCGCGCGCAGTCGAGGCCGGTTTCGCGATCGAGTGCGACCTGCACTACGCCTCCGATGGCGTGCCGATCATCTTCCACGACGAGAACCTCGAACGCCTCTGCAACATGAAGGGCGATATCCGCGAGCGAACCTCCAAGGAACTCGGCCTGCTCTCCGTCGGCGGTACCGCCGACAAGATCCCGACGCTGAAGCAGCTTCTCGATCTCGTTCAGGGCAAGGTGCCGCTGGTGCTCGAGCTCAAGGGCCGCGAGGCCGATGACGAAGGCTTTGCCGAAACAGTGCTCGAAGTGCTCGAAGGCTACGAGGGCAAGGTGGCGCTGATGAGCTTCGACCATTGGCTGCTGCGTGACCTGAAGGCGCTGAACGCGCCCTACCCGGTCGGCCTGACCGCCGGCGGCAACAAGCCGGAGGAATTCGAGGTGCATGAGAAGGCGATGGCACTCGGCCTCGACTTCATCTCCTATTTTTTCGCCGACCTGCCGAACCCGTTCATCTCGGGCCAGCGCGCCAAGGGCATTTCAGTCATCACCTGGACGGTCCGCGACGATAAGGCCCGCAAGCATACGTTCGAAAACGCCGATCAGATGACCTTCGAGGGATTTGATCCGCGCGTTTCGGTTTGATGCTCGCTTTTTGGACAAGATCGTGCGCAGACTGAAAGGGAGCCACACTCCTCCCCCGAAGGCTTCGTCTTTTGCTCCATGACTGATGAAATCTCGATCCGCGTCGAACGGTCTTTTACCGCCATTTCCCCGGAGAGCTGGTCACGGCTCTCCGGAACATCGAAAGCGGCGGACACCGTTCCCTACAATCCATTCCTCTCCCACGCCTTCCTGTCTTCTCTTGAGGAATCAGGTTCCGCGACGGCCGATACCGGCTGGCTCGGGCATCACCTGTTGCTGGAGACCGACAAGGGAGAGCTGATCGGCGCCCTGCCCGGCTATCTCAAGAACCACAGCCAGGGCGAATATGTCTTCGATCACGGCTGGGCCGACGCCTTCGAGCGCGCCGGCGGGCGCTATTATCCGAAGCTGCAATGCTCGATCCCTTTCACTCCGGCGACCGGGCCGCGTCTGCTCGTCGCCGAAGGTTTCGAGCGGCGGCCGATCCAGACCGCGATTGCCGAAAGCCTCAAGGAAGTCGTGCGCCGCCTCGGCGTTTCCTCGGCACATGTGACCTTCGTTCCTGAAGACGAAATCTCGGTCTTCGAGACGGACGGCTATCTGCATCGCACCGACCAGCAGTTCCATTTCATCAATGATGACTATGCCAATCACGACGCCTTCCTGGAGACGCTGGCATCGCGCAAGCGCAAGGCGCTGAAGAAGGAGCGGCGCGCGGCGCTCGAGAACGGCATCAGCATCGACTGGCTGACCGGCGCCGATCTGACCGAGCGGATCTGGGACCAGTTCTTTTCTTTCTACATGGATACCGGCAGCCGCAAATGGGGCCGGCCCTATCTCACGCGAGACTTCTATTCGCTGATCGGCCAACGCATGCCTGACGATATCCTGCTGGTCATGGCGAAGCGCGACGGGCGATATGTGGCGGGCGCCATCAATTTCATCGGCGGCGATACGCTTTACGGCCGCCACTGGGGCTGTATCGAGGATCACCCCTACCTGCATTTCGAGGTCTGCTATCATCAGGCGATCGACTTTGCGCTTGCCAAGGGCCTGAAGCGGGTCGAGGCCGGGGCGCAGGGCGAGCACAAGCTCGCCCGCGGCTACCTGCCGGTGACGACGCATTCGGCGCATTACGTCGCTCATGCCGGGCTTCGCCGTGCGATCTCGGATTATCTCGAGCGCGAGCGCGAGGATGTCGAGCATATGAACGAGATCCTCACCGACCACAGCCCCTTCCGCAAAGGCGAACGACAGCAGGAGGATTGACGCCCTCGGCTCCGCCGCGCTACCCGAACAGCACACATGAGGAGATTTTCGATGACCAGCGCCGCCTATGACGACAACAACATCTTCGCCAAGATCCTGCGCGGCGAAATCCCCTCGCATCGCGTCTACGAAGACGAGCAGACCGTTGCTTTCATGGACGTGATGCCGCAGGCGCCGGGCCATGTGCTCGTTGTTCCCAAGGCGCCGTCGCGCAACCTCCTCGATGCAGATCCGGCAGCGCTTTCGCATTCGATCACCGTCGTCCAGAAGATCGCCAATGCTGTGCAGGAGGCCTTCGACGCCGACGGCGTCTTCGTCTGCCAGTTCAACGAACCGGCGGCCGGCCAGACGGTGTTCCACCTGCACTTTCACGTCATCCCGCGCCACGAGGGCGTGGCGCTGAAGCCGCATTCCGGCAAGATGGAAGACGGCGCCGTGCTGGCCGCCAATGCCGAGAAGATCAAGGCCGAGCTCGGCTGAGCCAGCAATCGTCTGGAGAACTATCGATGATCCGTCATACCGTGGCGTTCCGCCTCAAGCATTCCGCCGGTTCGCCTGAAGAGAAGGCGTTTCTCAGCGCCGCACTCGATCTGGCGCAGATTCCGAGCGTACGCAACTTCGAGCAACTCCGTCAGACCAGCCCGAAGAACGCCTTCGCGTTCGGCTTTTCCATGGAGTTCGAAAACCAGGCCGGTTACGACGCCTACAATGTGCATCCCGCCCATGTCGCCTTCGTGCGCGACCGGTGGGTGCCCGAGGTCGAGGATTTCCTCGAAATCGACTACCAGCCTCTCTGAGGCCGGCGACCACTTGAAAGCAAAAAAGGCCGCATTGCTGCGGCCTTTTCCTTATTCACCTGCCGGTGACATTCAGTTCTTGCGCGGCACTTTCGGTACGGCGCTGCCCTTCTTGGGCGCGGACTTGACTTCGGGCTCGGCCGAGGCTTTGGCCTTCTTCGCCGTGACCTTCTTCGCCTTGGTCTTCAGCTCGCCATCTTCGTCATGATCGGCTTCCGGATGGATGGCCTCGGCTTCGGGCTTCGGCTTGATCGGCGCCAGTTCCGAAACGGAATTGAGCACGATGCCGGGTTTGCCGTCTTCCTTCGGACCGACGCTGACGGTGACGACGCCACCCTTCTTCAGCTTGCCGAAAAGGATTTCGTTGGCCAGGGGCTTCTTGATGACATCCTGGATGACGCGAGCGAGCGGGCGGGCACCCATCTTCTCGTCGTAACCCTTTTCGGCCAGCCAGGCGATCGCATCCTCATGCAGGTCGAAGGTCACGTTGCGTTCGGAAAGCTGTGCTTCCAGCTGCATGATGAACTTCTGGACGACCTTGTGGATGACGGCGGTCGGCAGCGAGGCGAACGGAATGATCGCATCGAGACGGTTGCGGAACTCCGGCGTGAATAGGCGGTTCAGCGCCTCTTCATCTTCACCGCTGCGCTTGGACGAACCGAAGCCGAAGGCGGCCTTGGCCATTTCGGACGCTCCCGCATTGGTCGTCATGATCAGGATGACGTTGCGGAAGTCGATCTTCTTGCCGTTATGGTCGGTCAGCGTGCCGTGGTCCATCACCTGCAACAGGATGTTGTAGATATCAGGATGCGCCTTCTCGATTTCGTCGAGCAGAACGACGCAATGCGGATGCTGATCGACGCCATCGGTCAGGAGACCGCCCTGGTCGAAGCCGACATAGCCGGGAGGTGCACCGAGCAGACGCGAGACCGTGTGCCGCTCCATGTACTCGGACATGTCGAAGCGCAGCATCTCGACGCCGAGCGAGGAAGCAAGCTGCTTGGCGACTTCCGTCTTGCCGACGCCCGTCGGGCCGGAGAAGACGTAGGAGCCGATCGGCTTGTTCGGCTCGCGCAGACCGGCACGGGCCAGCTTGATCGCCGTCGACAGGGCTTCGATCGCCGTATCCTGGCCGTAGACCACCGAGCGCAATTCCTGCTCGAGATTGGCAAGAACGGCTTCGTCATCCTTCGACACGGTCTTCGGCGGAATGCGGGCCATGGTCGCGATCGTCGCCTCGATCTCCTTTTCGGTGATCAGCTTGCGGCGGCGCGACGGCGGCAACAGCATCTGTGCCGCACCGGTTTCGTCGATGACATCGATCGCCTTGTCCGGCAGCTTGCGGTCCGAGATATAGCGGGCCGACAGCTCGACAGCCGACTTGATGGCGTCGTTCGAGTAACGCAGGTGGTGGTACTCTTCGAAGTAAGGCTTCAGGCCCTTCATGATTTCGATCGCATCGTCGATCGACGGCTCGTTGACGTCGATCTTCTGGAAGCGGCGAACCAGAGCCCGGTCCTTTTCGAAGAACTGGCGGTATTCCTTGTAGGTGGTCGAACCGATGCAACGGATCGCACCGGAAGACAGAGCAGGCTTCAGGAGGTTCGATGCATCCATCGCGCCACCCGAGGTGGCACCGGCGCCGATGACCGTATGGATCTCGTCGATGAACAGAACGGCGCCCGGATACTCTTCGAGCTCCTTGACGACCTGCTTCAGGCGCTCTTCGAAGTCACCGCGGTAACGGGTGCCGGCGAGCAGCGTGCCCATATCGAGCGAGAAGATCGTGGCGTCAGCGAGCGCTTCCGGAACCTTGCCTTCGACGATGCGCTTGGCGAGGCCTTCGGCGATCGCAGTCTTGCCGACGCCGGGATCACCGACATAGAGCGGATTGTTCTTGGAACGGCGGCACAGGACCTGAATCGTGCGGCTGACTTCGGCGTGGCGGCCGATCAGCGGGTCGATCTTGCCGGTCTTGGCCTTCTCGTTGAGATTGACGCAGTAAGCCTTCAGCGCATCCTGCTGCTTCTTGCCGGCTGCATCGTCCTCGCCGCCGCGGGAGGCGCTCGGCTTGCTTTCGGATTCGTCCTCGGCACCGCGCGGGGTGCGGCTTTCCGACGAGCCCGGCCGCTTGCCGATCCCGTGCGAGATGTAGTTGACCGCGTCGTAGCGGGTCATTTCCTGTTCCTGCAGGAAGTATGCGGCATGGCTTTCGCGCTCGGCGAAGATGGCGACGAGCACGTTGGCGCCGGTCACTTCCTCGCGGCCAGAGGACTGGACATGGATGACGGCACGCTGGATGACGCGCTGGAAGCCGGAGGTCGGCTTGGAGTCTTCGTCATATCCGGTGACCAGGTTAGAGAGTTCGTTGTCGATGTACTCGATCAGTGTCTTGCGGAGCGCGTCGAGATCGACGTTGCAGGCACCCATGACCGCGGCCGCATCGGAGTCGTCTACAAGGGCGAGCAGCAGATGCTCGAGCGTGGCATATTCGTGATGCCGCTCGTTGGCAAAGGTCAGTGCCTGATGGAGCGCCTTTTCTAAGCTAGGCGAAAATGTTGGCACGTTGTGATCCTCACTTCTTTTCCATGACGCATTGCAGCGGATGCTGATGCTGCCGGGCAAAGTCCATCACCTGGCTCACCTTGGTCTCCGCTACCTCGTATGTGAATATCCCGCATTCACCGACGCCGTGGTTATGGACATGCAGCATGATGCGGGTGGCACTTTCGCGATCTTTCTGGAAAAACCGCTCCAGGATGTGGATGACGAATTCCATGGGAGTGTAGTCGTCATTCAGGATGAGCACGCGGTAGAGATTAGGCTTCTTGGTCTTCGGCTTGGTACGTGTAATGACCGAGGTTCCGCGATTTCCGTTGTCCCCGTTCCTTTCGCCATCGTTTTGCATCCGGATCGGCTTTGCGATCATTTTCATTCATTCCTCGATCAGTCCGATGGTGCATGGGAGGATGCTTTACCCACCGAATATCTGAAACACTAACTTAGTTCATAATGCTGCGATTTTAAGCCCCTTGTTCCCGACTGCAATCACAATTCCGCAGGACTTGACGCAAACGCGAAAAAAGTCCCGGACTATTTCTTGAACGCGGCAGAAAACAAAAAAGACCGGCCGCAAGTGCGTAGCCGGTCTTCGTTTTTCAAGGGGTGCGCCCATCAGGCGCATGAAATCAGGCCGCGGCGGGCGTCGCCTGCGCTGCGGCCTTGGCGGCCTTCACGATCGGCGCCGGAACCTGCGCTTCGTAGGGCTTGTAGGCGCCCTTGGCGAGGTCGGAATACATGTCACCCATCTTGGTGGCTTCGGCGACGAAGCTTTCGTAGGACGATTTCACATAGCTGCTCTGAAGGTCGAAGGCAGCTTCGATGCTGCGAACGCCCGTCAGCGCCTCGAAATGCTTGACTGCGTCTTCAAAGGATTTCTTGGAATATTCCACCGCTTCGGTGGCGATCGCCTGGAAGCCCTTGGCGCTATCCGAATAGCTCTTGAGCATCGTGTCCATGGCTTCCTTGCTCTTGCGGTTCGTCTCGTCAAAGTTGAACATGCACATCCTCCTCTTCGGCTCTGCAGCAAAAAAGGTAGCTGCAAAGCTTCAGGAGTCAAGCGATTTTGTGCGATGCAAAACGACTCATGCGTGCATTCACATTCAGAAATACTCCAGCAAAAAAGAGGGACGTACATCCATCATTGATTTTGCAGACATATATCAGCAAGTCGCAACCTGAGGCTTCGCCATTAGCCAGCGAAGCCTCGAAACACATTTGCGTTTGCCTCCTAGTCGAGCAGATCGGCCGGCACCTTGCCGCCATTCTCCGACAGCCGCTTCATCAGCGCCTTGTGGAGGAACATGTTCATCTTGGCGGAGTCGCCGGCATCACCGGAATAACCAAGCTCGGCTGCCAGCTCCTTGCGCTCGGCAAGGCTGGCATCCATGCCGACCGCCTTCATCAGATCGACGATCGAGCGGCGCCAGTCGAGTTTCTGGCCGCTCTTCTTCACGGCAGCATCTAGGATGGGTACGATATCGACGGGAGCTGCGGTGCTCGGCGCGGGTGCGGAGGGCGCCGGAGATGCTGCGGGCGCCGCACCCGCAGGGGCGGCCGAAGGCGAAGCGGGAGCCGCCGCAGCGGGCTCGGCCTTCGGCGGCGCAGCGGCCGTTACCGGTGCCGCCTTGGCCTCACCGAAGATCGCATGCTTGATCTTGTCGAAAATACCCATGTCCTCAGCCTCCATTTTGGTTGATCGCATTCGCAATCCCTAAAATGGAGCAGAGGGCGGGTTCATCCAGCGATTCCGCCCGGATTGTTTCGGCAAAAACAAACGGGCCGCAGAGCGGCCCGTGATATCCAGCGAATGGCGGCGCTGATCAGAGATCGACGTCGAGGATCGCCATCGAGAAGTTATAGGAGCGGTCGCCGTCTTCGTCATCGATATAGACGACACCCAGAAACTCCTCGCCGAGGTAAACTTCAGCCGAGTCGTTCTTGCGCGGACGCGCCTTCACGACGATTTCCGGATTGAGCGTTTTCTTGAAATAGGCGTCGAGCTTCTTGAGTTCTTCAGGCTTCACACTTGATCTCCTAGCGGTCTCAGTTGGCCGCTTCTTGCACAGGAAAAGCGGCGCTGTAAAGGCTGCCGGCACGCAAGTGCACCGGCTTTCCCCTTGCGTTTGTGGCCCGCTTTTTCAGCCGTTTCTGATATGAGCGGCTCAGATATCGGCGCCGATCACCTGGTCCATTATCCGCGACGGCTCCGAACACCCGGCTTCTCCGACCACCTTCGCCGGCACGCCGGCAACTGTCGTCTTCGGCGGCACGGCCTTCAGCACCACCGAGCCTGCGGCGACGCGCGAGCAATAGCCAATCTCGATATTGCCGAGGATCTTGGCACCCGCGCCGATCAGCACGCCGCTACCGATCTTCGGATGGCGGTCTGCGCCTTCCTTGCCGGTACCGCCGAGCGTCACGCCATGCAGGATCGAGACGTTGTCACCGATCACAGCGGTTTCGCCGACGACCAGACCGGTTGCGTGATCGAGGAAGATGCCCTTCCCGATCCGCGCCGCCGGATTGATATCCGTCTGAAATACGCTGGACGAACGGCTCTGCAGATAGAGCGCCAGATCGCGGCGTCCACGGTTGAGCAGCCAATGAGCCAGACGATGGGTCTGCAGCGCGTGAAAACCCTTGAAATAGAGCACGGCTTCCATGAAGCGCAGGCATGCGGGATCGCGGTCGTAGATCGCCTGGATGTCGACACGCAGGATGTCGCTCCATTCCGGCCAGTCGGACAGCATCTCGTCAAAAGCCTGACGCAGCAGCGTCGCCTGCATATCGGGATGGTCGAGGCGTTCGCAGATACGGTGGATGACGCATTCTTCCAGCGAGCGGTGATTGATCACCGTCGAATAAAGGAAAGCCGCTAGGACCGGATCCTTCTCGGCAGCAACGCGCGCTTCTTCGCGCAGGCTGTCCCAGATCGGATCCATCACCTTGAGCGAGCTTGCAGCTTCAAGAGGACGAATGTCTGTCTTCGCGACCATTACCGGTCTCCTCATTTCCCTTGGGAAGGTCATTGTATAAAGCAAAACGGCTGTAACATAAATGGGTGCAGCCGCCAGACCTTTTTAGGATGATTTTTCCGTGAAGATCCGTTCAAAAGCGGCATGTCACCGTCAGGCGACTTTCTCGTAAAATTCCAGAACGGCCTTCTTGAACACCCTGTCGCCAACCGCCAGCATGTGGTCGCGGCCCGGGATATCAAGCGCTTCGGCATTCGGCATCAGGGCGGCAAGCTCCTGAGGCGAACCCGCGATGTCGTCCTTTGTTCCGACGCCGATGAGCGTCGGTGCCTCGATCTTGCCCATATCGGCCCGTGCGACGAGATCGCGCGATCCGCGGATGCACATGGCAAGCGCCTGGCGATCGCTCTTGGTCTGCTCGGCAAACATGCGGAACATGCGGCCGCGATCATGCGTGACGGTATCGACCGAGGGCGCCAGCAGTGCATCGGCGATCGGGTCCCAGTCGCCGACGCCATCAGTCATGCCGATGCCGAGACCGCCGAGCACCAGCGAGCGGACGCGGTGCGGATTGGCAAGTGCGGCGAAGACGGAGATGCGGGCACCCATCGAGTAGCCCATGACATTGGCTTCCGGAATGCCGAGATGGTCGAGAAGCGCCATGGAGTCGGCCGCCATGACCCAGGGGCGGTAAGCCTCGGAATCGTGCGGCTTGTCGCTTGCGCCATGGCCGCGGTTGTCCATGGCGATGACGCGGTAGCCGGCATCGCCCAGCGTCTTCAGCCAGCCCGGATGCACCCAGTTCACATTGGCGGTCGAGGCAAATCCGTGGATCAGCAGAACCGGTGCGCCATTCGGATCACCTTCGTCGAAATAGGCGAGGTTGAGGCCATCATGCGTGAAGCTGGAGAATGCGGGCGTATTCAAGTTCATAAAGGCAGGTTCCTGTTTGCGGCGAACCATATTTTATCGCTGCCGCGAGGTGAACCCCGGCGGGCAAAAAACCATGCCGCTTGCGGCGCTTTGGCTCTACACATTTGCGGCGAAGAAAGATAATGTCCGGCCAAATTTCAAAGCATTCGGAGACAGACATGGCCGGCCACAGCATTCCCCACTTCCAGAACGACGGCGGACACCGCGTGATCGAAGTCGGCGTGAAGGAATTCATGTGCACCGGCGCATCCGTGCCGTTCGACCATCCGCATATCTTCATCGATATGGGCGACGACAACGAGAAGGTCTGCTCCTACTGCTCGACGCTCTACCGCTTCAACGGCGCGCTGAAGTCCAACCAGACGAACCCGGCCGGCTGCGTTTTCCACGTCAAGGCCGCCTGATCATTTCTTCCGGGATCGGATAACAGATGCCGGTCGACCATGCCGCCATTGCGGGCGCTGGAATTGCGGGGCTGACGGCCGCGCTGGCGCTTGCCAGGCACGGTATCGGCTCCGACATATTCGAGCAGGCTAGCGAGCTTGCCGAAGTCGGTGCCGGACTGCAGCTCTCTCCCAATGCATCGCGAATCCTACGTGAACTCGGCCTTCTCTCCGAGATCGAGAAGCATTGGCTTGAGCCCGAGATGATCCGGCTCGTCGCCGGCGATACGCTGCGGCTTCTCGCCGCCGTCCCGGCCGGACGTTTTGCGCGCGACCGGTGGGACGCGCCCTATGGCGTGCTGCATCGCGCCACCTTGCAACGGGTTCTACTCGAAGCCGTGTGCAGCAATCCGCTCTGCCGCCTGCATCTTGGAACACCCTTCGAATCCGCCAGCCTGCCTGCCGGGTTGGTGATCGGCGCCGATGGCGTCTGGTCGAAGATGCGCCAGCACATTCCCGGCGCGCCCTCGCCGCGCTTTTCCGGCAATATCGCCTATCGCTTCACGATTTCTCAGGCGTCGGCGCCTGATTTTCTCGATCGCGACAATGTCGCGGCCTATCTCGGTCCTTCCGCACATCTCGTCTGCTATCCGCTGAAGGAAACCGCGAGCTTCAATCTGGTGGCGATCACCGGTGGCACGGATGACCGGCATCTATGGGACGGCGGAGCGGAACGTCACCAGCTGCAGATATTGCGATCGCGCTTCAAGGGCTGGCACCCGGGCATCAAGTCACTCTTTGGCGACATCGCACCAACCTTCTGGCCGCTCTACGAGGCGACCGAGGGACGCTGGCAGAACGGGCGTGACCGCGTGCTGATCGGCGATGCCGCACATGCGATGATGCCCTTTGCCGCACAGGGCGCGGCGATGGCGATCGAGGATGCTTTCGAGCTTGGTGAGATGTTGTCTCGGGAAGGTGCCGGACAGGCCCTGCCCCGCTTCGAGGCGCTGAGGACGGCGCGGATCGCCAGGATTCGCAAGCGCGGTGCGTTCAACCGCTTTGCCTATCACGCCCGCGGTCCCGTCAGGATCGGGCGTGATATCGTCTTGTCGCTGAAGCCGCCGCAAAGTCTCGCGGCGGATCTCGACTGGATCTACGGCTACCGGCCGCAGGCCTGATCAGACGGCGTTCGATGCGGCAAAGCCGCGCTCGATGTCGGCCTTGATGTCGGCAACATCTTCGAGACCGATCTGCAGGCGGATCAGCGGGCCACCTTCCGGCGCCTTGGCGATACGGCGGTCGTTCAGGTTGACGTGAACCGCAAGGCACTCGAAACCACCCCAGGACCAGCCGAGGCCGAAGATGCTGAGCGCATCGAGGAAGGCATGCGCCTTGGGCTTGAACTGCTCGGCCGCGCCTGCCTTCAGCACGAAGGAGAAGATGCCGCTGGCGCCCTTGAAATCCCGCTTCCAGAGGTCGTGCCCGGCAAAGCTCGGCAGCGCCGGATGGAGAACCTTGGCAACCTCCTCGCGGCTTTCCAGCCACTTGGCGATTTCAAGCGCGCTTTCATAGTGGCGCTCCAGGCGGATGCCCATGGTGCGCAGTCCGCGCAACACCTGGTAAGCGTCGTCGGGCGCGCCGCAGATACCGAGCGTGATGTTGGCTTCCTTCAGCTGCTCCCAATGCTTGGCATTGGCCGAAACGGTGCCCATCAGGATATCGGAATGGCCGGCCGGATACTTGGTCGCCGCGTGGATCGAGATATCAACGCCGAAATCGAGCGGGCGGAAATAGACCGGGGTCGCCCAGGTGTTGTCCATGGCAACGACGGCGCCGTGCTTGTGGGCGATTGCGGCGATGGCCGGGATGTCCTGCATCTCGAAGGTGTTCGAGCCCGGCGCCTCGGTGTGCACCAGCTTGGTATTCGGCTTGAACAGCTGCTCGATTCCTGCGCCGATCGCCGGGTCGTAGTACTCCACCTCAACGCCGAGGCGCGTCAGCATCGTATCGCAGAAATGGCGGGTCGGCGTGTAGACGGAATCGACGATCAGCGCATGATCGCCGGAAGACAGAAAGGCCAGGAAAGGCACAGTGACGGCGGCAAGGCCCGACGGCACCAGGATCGTTCCGGCAGACCCCTCCAGTGCGTCGATCGCCTCGCAAAGCGCATCCGTCGTCGGCGTGCCGCGGGTTCCATAGGTGTATTTCTGCGCCCGCGTTTCCATCGCCTTGGCATTCGGGAACAGCACGGTCGATGCATGCACGACAGGCGGATTGACGAAGCCGTGATATTCCGAGGGATCGTTGCCGAGATGCGAGAGGCGGGTGTTGATGCCTGCATTCTGCAGGAGACCGTCTTTGTCTTTCATAGTCTGAAATAGCCTTTGGCGAGGGATGCAATGGGCGAGTTTTGGACCTCGGGAAAAGGCGGGTCAACCCCGTAGCCGGAACTGCCCGAAAATTACCCGCATCGTTACTTTCGCAGATATATCAGTGAATTGCGCGGTATTTTTCCGCAAAACACTGCCCAAATACTATCCAACTGCCTATGAGAACGGCGCATTTTGCCAAAATGCCGAATTTTGCCGCATTTATTGTCTGCGACACTTGACCGTCTTGGCATTTGCGACTGTGATAGAACCACTCGCGCCGGGAGGGTGTCGAGAATTGGGGGGAAGGTTTTCTTCGGCTGTCTCCTCCACAAAGAACATAAGACAACAGATAAAAGGTTGGGAAAAATGAAGATTAAGCTCCTGTCCGCCGCCGTCGGCGCAGCAGTTTTCGCTCTTGGCGCCCATGCGGCCTCGGCAACCACTCTTGAAGACGTAAAGGCAAAGGGTTTCGTTCAGTGCGGCGTCAACTCGGGCCTGCTCGGCTTCGCGCAGCCTGACGCTTCCGGCAACTGGGCCGGCTTCGACGTTGATTTCTGCAAGGCCGTCGCTTCCGCCGTCTTCGGCGACCCGACCAAGGTCAAGTACACGCCCCTCTCTGCCAAGGATCGCTTCCCGGCCCTGCAGTCGGGCGAAGTCGACGTTCTCTCGCGTAACACCACCTGGACGATCAACCGCGACACCGCTCTCGGCTTCAACTTCCGTCCGGTCACCTACTACGACGGTCAGGGCTTCATGGTTCGCAAGAGCCTGAACGTGAAGTCGGCTCTCGAACTCTCCGGCGCAGCTGTCTGCGTACAGTCCGGCACGACCACCGAGCTGAACCTCGCCGACTACTTCAAGGCCAACAACCTTCAGTACAACCCGGTCGTTTTCGAAAAGCTCGAAGAAGTCAACGCTGCTTACGACTCCGGCCGTTGCGACGTCTACACGACCGACCAGTCCGGCCTCTACTCGCTGCGTCTGACGCTGAAGAACCCCGACGAGCACATGATCCTTCCGGAGATCATCTCCAAGGAGCCGCTCGGCCCGGCCGTTCGCCAGGGTGACGACCAGTGGTTCGACATCGTTTCCTGGACGGCTTACGCGCTCGTGAATGCTGAAGAGTTCGGCATCACCCAGGCCAACGTCGACGAGATGAAGAACTCGCCGAACCCGGATATCAAGCGCTTCCTCGGCACCGAAGCCGATACCAAGATCGGTACCGACCTCGGCC
>NZ_JBMDIL010000022.1:0-77793 GCF_057808655.1 Rhizobium sp. FG96
GCCAGCGTCAGAAGCTCAAGCTGCCTGACCTGTGGCCTTCACCGGAGGCTTACGGGAAAACTTGGCCAGACCTTGGAGGTTCCCGAGGGCATTGGAAGCCAACGTTAGCGACGGAATGGTAAGCTGTTACGGGGAGCCCATTCACCGACGACACCTGCTCTGCCGTGTGAGTAATAGCAACGCTTTGCGCTTCGCGGTTACCCAGCGAATTCTACAAGTGGAAGCCATTGGGTGGCTGTGTCATTAACAATCATGCTGCCATCGTCGCCGATTCAACGCTTTCTGCGCCAGCGCGAGACCGAGCGCCTGACCGTTTCGCGCACCGTGCGCAAGGCCACCTTTCTCGTACATCAACGCTGAGCCGCTCGCCGTGCGCTTAATGAAGTGCGGAAGACGTAGGCGCGTTTGCTTTAGTGGAAACTAAGCCTACAAAATGTGTGAGAAGGTGTTCGGTGATTTCTGAACCGCTGGCACCTTGGTTGTAGAGCATAATGGCTCGATCACACAGAACGTTTGCTACCTCTTCTTCGAAAGGTACCGAGTAGAAGCTAAACCACTCGACAATCGCCTGAAGAAGCGGAGCTTCTGCATTCTCATTAACACTTTGCACAAGCCACCCCAATCGGTTTTCCTAAGGAACAGGTAGAGATCGCGGTCGGACAGGTTGGGTGCTCGCCTGGCGTTTCGTTGCCCGCAGCGAGAAACCGGAAAAACCGCTGCGTTCACCATCCCCGTCGCGTCCGGTTGACACAGCCGCGATCTCAGAAGATGAATGACCAGGCAGCGAAGACGTTCCGCTTTCATTTTATTTCGTACGAAAGCGCACGGTCTTCGAGGACATCTGGCCACAATACGTTCGACCTGCCGGTCGACCAATCTCACTCAGCGTCATTGAAGGATTTGCGGCGCTCCGTCTCCGGTCCCGCATGACACGGGTGACGGCGAGGGTCACCAGCATTGATATCCTTCGTCCTTCAACAATGGAGGCCACGAGTGGGTTGCTTGTAAACAAGGTAGCTATTGTCACGGGTGCATCGTCAGGTATCGGCCGCGCGGCCGCATTGCTGTTCAGCGCCGAGGGTGCGGCGGTTGTGCTTAATCGGAGAAAAACAGCAGCGCTCGGCCATGTGTTCGACAGCATTCGTGCTCTAGCAGGGACAGCTGATGCAGTTCCTGGCGACGTCGGCCTGCCGGAGACAACATGACAGGCTGGTAGCACTGGCGCATCAGTCCTTCGGACGGTTAGCCATCGCCTTCAACAACGCGGTTTTCATCGGCCCCCGAAAGCCGCTGGCCGAGGTCGACTTGACGGAATGGCAGAATACCGTCTCGACAACGCTGACGTATGCTTTCCTTTGCTAGCCGTATCTAAATTCCGGCGATGCATCAGACTGGAGGCGGCAGCATCATCTTTAAATCGAGCGTTGTTGGCACGAGCGTCGGGCTCCCCGGTGCCACTGCCAAGGCGGCCTGATGGGTCTGGTGAAGGGTATCACGGCGGATTACTGCTGCCAGGGCGTTGGGGCGGCCCGGCTGCACGCGATCAAACGGATCTCACAACCCGAGGAAATCGCAAATGCCGCCCTCTTCCTTGCCATGTCGAGCTTTGTTATGGGTTCACCGCTTTACGCGAATGGTGGGAATTCCGCAGTCAAATGACAGTGGCCGCCGAAGGATAGCCGTACCGGCGGCGTTCCTCTACATCAGACGGCCCTGGCTAATCAGGGCCTTCCTGCATAAGCAGTGCGAATTCCTCGGCAATAGGGCTACATCCGACATCACCGAACGATCTTCAGCTCCATCCAGTCCGCTGTCATCCGTTCACACTGAATTCAAGTCGCGCCGAGAAGCCGAGATATCGATGCCGCAAAGGCACAGGTCGATGTCGTGCCAATCTTTGCCAGCCGGCAAAGTTACAAACGGATTTTTGTCTCGCCATACGAGGCCATCCCGACAAGCATAGCCAACTCGCGGGGCGTCTCGTAGATTGTTGCTCCATCCACAACCGAGTTACACCCATCAGACTTCTAGAAAGACTGTACGATATGTCGGCTGACGGTTCGTGTCACGGCGGCTAAATTTCCAAGGGGCGGATGGGATGCCAACCACCAATAGGCTTCGATAATATCGGCGCGAACCTAAAATTCGTTCCGCCACAACCCACCGAACCGCTCTGAACCACCCTTTCTTCGCCCTTCGCCCGGGTGTAAATCTCTTCGGGAAGAAGGAGATGCGATGAGTGATGCAGTAGTGATTGTGCCAAGCAAGACAGCTGACGTGGGCAGGCTGCTCAAGTTTGCCAGGCAAGACACACGCATAGCCGTTGAGGGAGAAAGCCATCCTCCAGTGATCTCCGCTTTCGTCACTCGTGTACGCGAGACGCTAAACCGTCTCGTAATGCCTACGGCGGGGCTCGTCGTGCTCCTGGAAGGTACTAAGGACATTGTCTCGGGTACCGAGCACCGAATTTATCGAAGCGGCGACGCCTTCATTCTCAATGCCAACGAGCATGTCGATGTGGTCAATGAACCAGATCATAAATCCGGCTTTTATCGAGCCCTCTTCGTGCGCTTTGATCGCGCTCTGATCATAGAGGCCGCACGCTTGTGGCCACAGTTCGTGAACCAGGAGCTACGATTACGGGAGCCTCTGCTGACAGACGACCTTTGCTCCGCACTTCTCCACGCGGCCGAAGCCCTGTCTTATCAAACGCGAGTTTCCCGCAGGGTCGCAGAGCACCGCTTGCTTGAGGTGCTGCTGATACTGGCTGAGCAGGGCGCGATTTCGCTGACGCCGAAATATGTGGATGGTTCAGTGGTGGAGGCTGTGCGTCTCCTCGTTCGCCACCGCCTGCACTTCCCGTGGACCACGGCAGCAGTCTCTTCGGAATTCTCGATGTCTGAGGCCACCCTTCGCCGCCGCCTCAGCGCGGAGGGCCATTCGCTTCAGCACCTTTTGCTAGATGAGCGTATGAAAGCTGCCTTCACCATCTTGAACGACCGTGACGCATCCGTTGCCGAGGCGCTAGCGGCGACTGGCTATCAATCTCGTTCGCACTTTTCGAAGCACTTTCAGCAGCGCTTTGGTGCGACACCGTCAGAGGTACGGTTACACAGGTCACAAACGCGGCTGCCTGACTGAATCCGGCCCAAAGCTGATCGGTTCGGGTCCAGATTTTCGCAGGCGCATCGGTATCCTCACCAATAGAAACAGTGAGGATAACCACTATGCACCACTACCTGCGAACAATGAGCGCTGCCTTCATTGCAGCGTTTGCCACAACGGCGGCTGGATCATCCGACATTATCGGCCTCAAGGTCACGATTCCTGGTCTTGGCAAGGCTGGACTTTTGCCCGACAAGGCCGCCTTTTGCGCGCCGTCTACTGTCTCTGGAAACAACATCAGCCCACCAGTTACCTGGTCCGCAGGACCGGGCGGCACGCGCTCCTACGTCCTACTGATGACGGACCCCGATGTGCCGAAGGACTTCAGCCAAATCAACAAGTCCGGCGTCGTGATCCACCGCAATGATCCCCGTGTGTCGGTTTTTCATTGGGTTCTCGTAGACATTCCCGCCGATCTGCGGTCGCTTGCGGAAGGGATTGAAAGCGCGGGCCTGGTTCCGCACGGCAAACCAGTTGGCGAAACAGCGCACGGACGCAGGGGCGCTAACGTCTATTCCAGCTTTCTCGCGTCAGACGCCGAAATGGCTGGGACGTACGGTGGTTATGATGGCCCTTGCCCGCCAGTGAATGATGAGCGCCCACATCGGTACGTACTGCAAGTGTTCGCACTGGACGTACCTTCTCTCGGCCTCGGTGGTGTGTTCGACGGCGAGACAGTCACGAAGGCCATGAGGGGGCATATACTTTCTACGGGCATTGCTACTGCCACTTACTCGCTCAACCCGAGCATCACCCGGCAACAACATGGCCAGTAACAAGACGATATCGAGGAACCTGGGATGATTAAGAACGACGCTGCAGCATCAACTCTGTTTTCTCGTGACGCCGAAGGGTGCGACAGCCTGCGCCGACGGTTGATCCCCTGTTTCGATAAGTTCTACGGGACCGCCCTGGAGTTAACCAAGAATGGCAGACCTGTGCCAAGTTGACGGTGTTCGACATAGGGGCCGGGGCCGGCCTCCTCTCTGCAAAGGTCCTACAAGTCGTTCCAGGTTCAAAAGATTTGCAGTGCTCGGCGGATCATCGGCCATGCCAGAGCAAGCTCGCATTCGTCTCGGGACAAGCGTGGATCTGGAGTTCCGACATGCGGAGATGGCGGACGCAGTGCTTGGGCATGCTCGCCCCTTACTAGCCTTTGGTGCGGAGGTGACATTGACCTCAACCTGCAACATCACGGGCATTCCCGTTGGCCGCAATTTCCAACGCTCGGCTTACGTCGAGATCGGTCTGGCTCGGACCTGTTGCGCGTTCGCAGGTGGAGACAGCACGGCGAGCAACAGGATCGTCCCAGCGCATTTGGCCTGTTTGACGACGGAACTCGCGCCTAATCCAGGCCTTCGTCCATGGAGTGGACTTCAACGGCCTCAAATCTTTGAGACCTTGTACCAAATCGTATCTCAGAGCCGTGACCAACGTTCCCGATACAAGTTCGCATTTTTCAGAAACAAGCCAGATACGCCGGTTCCCTACACCCCCTCCGCCAAGTGTCGTCACCACGACATAACCCAAGGAGAGGCATCATGACTGCTATCAGAACATTGTCCCGCCGAAACTCGACAACCGGCCGTGCTTTCGCATTTGCGCTGGGCTCGATCATGCTGCTGCCGGTGGTGGCCCTGCAGGATGCAAAGGCTGCCGAGCCAATCACTACGACGTCCGCCGACAAGACATCGGACGACAGTATTCGCCCTTTCAAGATCGATGTGCCACAGTCCCAGCTCGACGACATGCGCAAGCGTATCGCCGAGACCCGTTGGCCGGACAAGGAAACCGTCGGCGACATCTCCCAGGGCATCCAGCTCGCACGCGTTCAGGAACTGGTTCGGTACTGGGGCACCGATTATGATTGGCGGAAGGCTGAAAAGGAGCTGAACGACCTTCCGGAATTCATCACCACAATTGACGGCGTCGATATCCAGTTCATCCATGTTCGCTCGCGCCATCCGAACGCCCTTCCCCTGCTCCTGACGCACGGTTGGCCCGGCTCCCAATTCGAGTTTATCAAGGCCATCGGCCCGTTGACCGATCCCACCGCGTTCGCCGGTCGGGCGGAAGATGCCTTCGATGTGGTGATTCCCTCGATCCCCGGCCACGGCTTCTCCGGAAAGCCAACGGAACTGGGCTGGGGTCCGGATCGTGTCGCCAGGGCCTGGGACGTCCTGATGAAGCGGCTCGGATACAAGAATTACGTCTCGCAGGGCGGCGACCATGGATCGGTTATTTCCGATGCTCTGGCACGCCAAGCCCCTGAAGGCCTTCGCGGCATTCACCTGAACATGCCCGCCACCGTCCCTGGCGAACTGATGAAGGGCATCAACGCAGGCGACCCCGCACCGGCCTCCCTCGCGCCCGACGAAAAGGAGGCTTACCAGTCCCTGAGCACTTTCTTTGGCAGGAACGCTGCATACGGCGCAATGATGGTCACCCGTCCGCAGACCATCGGATACTCGCTGTCTGACTCGCCGGCTGGTCTGGCGTCTTTCATCTATGAAAAATTCGCTCAGTGGAGCGATAGCGATGGGGTGCCGGAACGCGTGCTATCTCGCGACGACATGCTCAACGACATCACCCTCTATTGGCTCAACAACGTCGGCGCATCGTCGTCCCGCTTCTACTGGGAAAACAACAACAACAACTTCAGCTCCGAGACCCAGAAGACCAGGGACATTAAGGTGCCGGTTGCCATCACGGCCTTTCCCAAGGAAATTTACAAGGCACCGGAAAGTTGGAGCAAGCAGGCTTACCCGACGCTGGTCTACTACAATCAGGCCGCCAAGGGTGGACATTTCGCCGCCTGGGAACAGCCGCAGCTGTTCGCCGAAGAACTACGGGCGGCATTCAAGTCGATGCGATAAAAGCGCGGGGCAGCTCCTCAGGCTGCCCCCTTTCGACGAGGCTTGGC
This sequence comes from Rhizobium sp. FG96, assembly GCF_057808655.1. Lineage (NCBI taxonomy): Bacteria > Pseudomonadati > Pseudomonadota > Alphaproteobacteria > Hyphomicrobiales > Rhizobiaceae > Rhizobium > Rhizobium sp. FG96. The sequence goes on from NZ_JBMDIL010000022.1 coordinate 6,089, forward strand.
GGGCAATCCAGGGACTGGTGAGCGGCTGTGCGATCATAGTCATCCTTGGTCGCCATCACCGACATACGCTGGCGCCGGCCACCTTCGGGCCGCTCGATAAGGACCTCCTGACGGTGCTTCGACATATCAATCGCTACCAGCACGGCGTTTGTGGGAGTAGAAAGATATTTGGTCATGGCTTGTCGTTTCCAAAGTGTTGCCTCGACAACTTCACTTTAGAGACCTGTTGACCGGCCATGACCACCGCCGGCGGCGCGCTCCGCTACACACGGCTACGCGCGCCGCCGGCTCTGTCAGAGCAAGATTCCCGATGTGCTACGGCACGGAATTCACCTCGAATGCGATCCTCGCCTGGTCGAAGGATCACAAAGTCGACTGGCATTACATCGTGCCGGGAAAGCCAATAGCAACGCATTCCATAAGCACCAGGTAATATTTAAGCAATTTCTGCGCGTTAGGCATTAGAACATTTTACGAATGCGTTTCAGGTCAGATAGGAATGGGTTCCCATTTTCCGTATTTTCATTGTGTTTTTTCAAAATGCTGCGGACATTTTGCATGACTTCCTACAGTCTTCTTTGCGCGGGAGGAGGTGTAATGCGTCGATTAAGGGTTTGTCCCGGCGGCCGTAACGGACAACTGTTCTACCGCAACGCGATCTGAACGTCGGCTTCCCGACAAGTAGGATCGGTGCCCTTGCTAGCCCACGAGCTTATGTACCGTGCCCACGGTCATGTCCCCGACCAAAGCCGTAATGACGTCCAGGCCGTATGGCTTAGGTATGAATACGGCGTCGCCGGGGAGTTCTTCAGATTGGAGCCGATGTCCGCCCGAAGCGACGATGACGGGTACGTTCATGTGGCTCGTCGAAATCATCCTTGCGAGATCGAGACCGCTCAGGCCGCCCGGCATGTCGACGTCCGTGATGACGGCGTCGATCTTCCGTTGTCCGAGGACGGCCACGGCTTCAAGGACGTTGGCGGCCTCGACCACATCGTAGCCCTCGTCGAGAAGGGTGTCGGCGAGCATCATCCGAATCAGGAATTCATCTTCGACGATGAGAACCGTAGGTTGGTACATGGCAGTCTCCGCTCCGTGGTCACGAGAGGAACTCGCGTATCCACATTTAGATTGCCCCTCGAAGCGGAGTATTTGCCGACATGTTTAATAAAATGCGAACGGTTGGGGCGCCGTGAGCGAGGATTTCTGCTTCTTCAGAGTTGGCGGATTGCTGCTTGGCCTGAAGCCGGGGCGAGTCTGCTCACCTTGCAGCCGGTCGCGAACGTCAATCTGGCGGATGGCTGGTATCTCCGGTCTTTCGATGTGCGCGACCCGAATTAGAAATAAGCTCAACGTGGCTCGTGGATCGGACAGCGGTTGAACCCCTGCCGGAACTGGGCGGAATGTTCGTAAGGCGCCTTGCGCGCGCGATTGATGTTGCCGAGCGGCTGGTGGGCGGCCAAGCCCGTCCAGACGCTGAAGCGCATCCGCTCATCGACCTCATCGACTTTCTCGTCGCTCCAGCTATCCTGCGGCCCGGCGCTAACGATCGCGACCGTGACGAAGGGCGCATCCGTCTCGTCCCACTCGACGGTCGGGTCTTCGATCGGTTGATCTTCAATGTTGCGACAGAGCTGAACCTGAAATTCCCATTGCGCGCGAATATCTCGCATCTCCGCCTGGACCGTCTCGCGGATAGCATTTTCGCTCACGCTGGTATCGATCTCGCGGCCCATCAATTCCGTGAGGCCGACCGATACGGGCTTCAGCCGGAATTTAGCGACATAGTCGCCGTACCGAAACGGCGTAACGCTGAAATAGGTCTCGCCAAGCGGATCGACATTCGGAGCACCTCCGAGCGACTGCATGGCCGGGCTGGATATGCCGACCGCCTCAAGACCCTTATTGACCGTCTGGAGAACGCTAGAGAGTACCTCCTTTGTCCCTTCCATCCGGTCTGTTATCTTGGCGAGCATCTTCAGATTGCCGAGGAATTTTTCCGCATTCGGCGCCTGGAAAACCGGACCGTTGACCATCACGAAGTCCTGGGTCGAGCCGGCCGCATCGGAAAGCCTCGGGCCTTCGACGCCGACGACTTTCATGGCGAGTCCGCGCGGAAGTGCAATCGCGTCGGGCAGAATGTCGCCGGCATTCGTCGACATCCGCATATAGACGTCGTAGTTGCCCGAACGCGAGAAAAGGCCCTGGGCGAGTTCGGCAGGTAGGTTGTCCCTGACAATCATCTTGGCTTTAAGGATTCCGTGTGCCTTTGCATGCACGGACCGGACGGCGTGGCCATAGTCCTCAGCAGTCCGTTTCAGAATGACGTCGAAGGCGTCATTAAGACCGGAGACCACTTCCTGCTCGTTAGGGTTGATCTGTTCGAGATCCGCTGAGTAGCGCACAGGGGTGGCTGTCGTCATCACTTTGCTCCTGGGGGAAATTGCGACTTATGTGACAGAACGCCAGCCGAGTGGTCTTCGTTCCGAACCACGTGATTGCCGCCTCCAAACGGCGAAACCTTCACGGGAGACCCGCTATTGCTGAAGACAAATTGGCCAACCTGGCAATCTGTCTTCGAAATGCAGCCGCGCCTTTCGAATTGCTCCCGCCCGAACTCCAACTGGTTCGATAGAGCTAGTCTAGATACCCAAGAGGGGCTGCAGCAAGCGCAGTAGCCTGCTCGAAAACTTCAGTGGTGCGTCGGTAACCGCCAGGCAAATGCAGTCTTGTCCATGCCCGGCTCGCGGAGTGTGCAACACATCGGGATCAGCCATTTCCACATCGCCACGTCTAAACGTCGCAAATTGGTCCGAGAAACTTCCAGCAAGCACAAGAGTGAGCTCGTCGCCACGATGCGTATGCTCCGGGACCGGCAGGCCTGCAGGGATACGAAGCAGACGCACGGTTGTACTTTTATCTTCGGTTGGGACGATCATCTGCGCGGCGCCGCCCGTTCCCAGCGTCTTCCATTTAAGCCCTCCAGCGCGATCGACATACGATCGAAGCGGTTGCGGTAGCAACCTGTCACCTGCCGGCCGGCGAAGTGTCACAACGTTGGGAAACTCTTCATTTTCGATACGGCTTTTTAGGCGTGACCAGCTCTCAGCAACCGCATCATCGTCCTCAATAGGCTCTTCATTGTCCAGAAAGTGTCCGCCTATCGCCTCATAGACCCCAACGCGGCCACGGCATGAGGGACAAAGCGCAAGGTGTGTCGCAACAGCAACACTCCAGCCTTCGGACAGCCTGCCGGCGGCATAGAGCATAAGCATCTCGTCTTCGAGATGATGTCGGATTATCGGCTCTGCTGTAGTGCCCATCTTAGTTTCTCGCATGCCATTCGAATTCTTGATTTCACTGTCCCTAGCGGGATACCTAGCAATGAAGAAATCGCGGAGTGCGGCATTTCCTCGAAATATGAAAGCCGCAGGACTTCAAGGTGCTCATCCTTTAGAGACCCAAGTGCTCTGGTCAACGCCTGCGCGTCCTGAGCATTAATAATCGCTCGATCGGCCGCAATCTCCTCTTGCGGGACGAAGGCAGGATCATTCTCGTCCAACTCAGGCATCCGGCGCCTAAGAGAGTCGATATAGAGGTTGCGAGCAATCCTAAAGACCCAAGTCGATACCTGACCCCGCGCGGGATCGTACTGTTCAGCTTTACGCCATACCGCAAGCATAACCTCCTGGGCGAGCTCGTCGGCAATCACGAAATCCTTGGCGAGCCGTCGCATATGCGATCGCAACCGAGGGTAAATATGCTTATAAAGCTCCTCAAATGCTGCAGGATCGCGCGTCTGCGCCACCGCCTCCAGCAGTCTTTTCAATCTCGTCTGATCGTTTTCAGGCTCCTGGCCTTCCATGCTCTGCTTCCTCACGTGCACGCGAGGCATACGCTTTAATGCCGTTCCTGCAAACATCGTTGTTTCTCACCGGCGCTTCCCACTTGCATGTACGTGCCCAGTCACGCCTGGATCAAAATTTTGTTCGCTGTAACTATGGTTGCTGCTTTTTGTGACCGATGATCGAGTTTGTCCGGCAAGCTGCCGCATGGAAGGGCGCGAATTGTCCACCCCGATTCGGCCTTTTTACCATGCGAGGTGTCGCGAGCTCGACCGGTTGTTGAACGGACCGGCTCCAAGAAAACTTCGGATGCAAGCCCGACCTTCCCAAGTTCGACCCGGGCGCCTTCAACGCCGAGCCAAGGTGCAACCAGGACGTCCGAGGGGCACGGCTAGTTTTTAGACATCCATCGCGCCGGTTGAATGTCTGTCAAGGAGCCCTGACCGGGGCAGTCACCACAACGCGCAGCCCTGGACCATTTGGCTCCTCGTCAATGCTCCCTTGAAGGCGATCAATGATCGCAGCAAGCATGCGGGTTCCAAAGCCACTCCTCCCCTTGGGTAACTTGCCCTTCCCGCGGTCGGCGACAATGAGACGCAACGAATTCCGGTGCTGTTCAAGTTTGATCAGCAACGGCCCCGCGTCGCCGCCGTAGGCATATTTTTGTGCATTGATGACAAGTTCCGTCAACACGAGGCCAATGTTGACTGCGCGATCGGTAGAGACCAGAATGGGTGACAAATCTACATCGAGGCTTTCTGACCATTTCCTGTCCATCGTTGTGGACATGTCAGATAAGAGATTCTCGAGATAGCGTGAGAGATCGACGATTTCCAGGCTGCCGTCCTGGTAAAGCCGACGATGCACGAGAGCGACCGCATTCAAACGGTTCTGAGCCTCGTTCAAGCTGACGCGGACCTCGTCGTTAACGGTCGCACGGCCTTGCATGCCTAGAAATGCTGATACGAGTTGCAGCGAATTCTGTACTCGGTGATTGACTTCCTTCATGAGGAAGTCTTTTTGAACGAGGAGGCTTTCATTTTCCTTCAAAGTGGTTGTCAGCTCGCGATTGAGCTCGCGGAGGCGGTGGTTATTCCGATGCTCCAGCATAAGCTTGACAATGCGCGACGCAACGTCCTCTTCAGCGTGACTCCACGGCCTCGCCCTTCCCCGGACGCTCTCGGACCATTCCTCGAAGGACGCGCGCGGTGTCAGCGTTGCACCGGCTTCCAGTGGCACGTCCTTATGCGGGTTCCCGGCCCACTTTAGAACCTCCACGTGTTCGGCCCGAAACCACATGAGAATTGTCGGGACTTCCGTCGACATCGTCACCGCAAGAAGGCCGCTGGCGCGATCCCGGTATGCGATGGCCGCCTCGAAAAGGCGAGACAGACTTGCAGTTGCGATCGGCTGCGTGGCGGCCGGCACGCGCGCGTAGCTCGCGATCTCGCGCACGTCGATCGGATCCGGACAAGCTCCATAGGTAAAGAGCTCGGTTCCCTGGACCGCGGCAAATCCGTCGGCCGCGAGAAGACGGGCGATTTCCGCGCCACCGTCACTGAAGAAGTCTTCAAGTGATCGATCACTACCAAGAAGGGAGATCACTGTATCTTCCTGCGAGCGGCTTCGAATGCGCTCGCGATACTGGGCCGCCTCTTCCTTGGCGCGGATTTGCCTGGCCAGCGCGTTGGACAGCGCTTGTCCGCCCATCCTCACGGCCAACGGAATTTCGCGCGGTTCGTGATGATGGCAGGCAATCAGCCCCCAGAGAACCCCGTCCTTAATAATTGAGAAGGATGCAGAGGCAGCAACCCCCATGTTGCGCAGATACTGCAGATGGACTGGAGATACGCTTCGCAGCGTCGAATCGCTCAAATCGAGTTCGCGTAAGTCCGTTGTGATCGAGTGAATGGGCTGTGGTTCGTAAGAGACATCGGGAATAACCCTGACGCGGTTGCGAACATAAAGTGCCCTCGCTTGTCTGGGAATATCGGAAGCAGGGAAGTAATGGTTCATGAAACTCGATGAATCCTTGTCGATGCTTTCCCCGACAACCACGCCGGCATCATCGTCGACAAACTGGTAGACCATCACGCGTCCAAAACCAGTCATCTCCCGAAAGACTTGAGCGGCGGCCTTGCAGAGTTCCTCGAGTTTGCTGGTCTTCTCGAAGGCTGAGGAAGCGGCGTCCAGTTCGACCAGGAACGGCACTGCCTGTACGGTATCTCGTTCTGCTCGATCAAGTTCCACAACCAGATAGTTTCCAGACCGGTAAGCCACGGCATTGAGTGGCCCGCAAGGCGCCTCGATGCGACCGAGAACCGAAAGAGCGCCGGCGCGGAGCTTATGGGCGAGCCCCTCTAAATCTAAACCCAAAACCTCGGATAGAGATTTACCGAGCGCGGGAGACGCAAGAAACCTTTCGGGCCGTCCTGCTACGCCGATACACGTCATAGAGGCGTCGCACACCAGCATGAGGCCATGGGCTTGTATTGCCCCCGGGATGTGGATGGGCTCAAGATCGCATGCGCTGGTAAGCGCAGGATCGATGTTTTGGTTGAGCATGCACGCCTCCTGACGCATTAGGTACTGCCACGGCCGCGGCTGCTTTGCGGACTGGATATACCAAAGCTTCAGGAAATGGTCATTCAAAAAGGACATGGGGCATCACCCGTTCAGATCGTCGAAAAACGCCATCTGGGTGCGCCATCTAGATGATTGCCGATCCTGAGGCCGGACCGATCTGCGCATACCTTTCTCGGAATGTGGAGGGAGTGGGGTGGCGCAAGATAGCTTTTCCTTGTAGCCCTTCTTTTACCGGGACGCGCGACAAGCAAAATTCAAAAGCCTAAAGTGCCGAGATCAGTTCGATAAGGGAAGAAGACAATCAAGCGGGCAGGGGCGAACGTCAAGATGGACTGGCTGCGCTATCTGATCACCGGCTATGAGCCATCCGACGTGCCACAAGTCCAGATGATGGGTTTCATGCAATCGCTCCTGGCAGAGGAGATGCTCACCAGCCCGATGGTGAACACCACAGCCATCTCTGACGCCGGACTGGCAAAGCGCACACTTTATGAACTAGATCGTTCGAATTTCACACGCGAAACCTACGATCGTGCCGTCAATGTATGGATGCGGTCAATTTCGAAATCCAGGGCCTCATTCACAAAGCCTGGGGTCGGCTATGAGCGTATTGAACGGAACTGTCTACCATCGATAAGTATCCCTTATCGATGGTGATTGCTTTCGAGGCGCGCCTGCGAGCGCTGCAATTGCTCGGCTTTTTGCGTGTCGCAAATCGCTGAAGATCGCGCCGGCGCAGAGACGCGCCGGGCCGCCTCGACAGCCCCGGGGATCGAACATTGAAGCTGAATCAGCTATTCGCTACGCGCGGCCGCTTGGTGACGTTGGGCGCGGGCCAACTCGACGAACCGGCGTTTGACCTCGGCAAACAGCGCGGGAGGCAAAGGGCCGTGGTAGCCCGTGTTAGTGTTGAGCGGCCGGATATTCGGTCCTGGCCAAACAAACCGGTTGCTTTCGGTCAAGACGATCCAGGAGCGGTCGTCATGGAGGCCCAGGCGCTGTTTGGTTGCCAGCGGAATTTCGATTGCGTCCGCAGGGTTGGATGGTGGGGTATGGAAAATCGGAGTACCCGCACGGCCGGTCTGCCGTCGTCAACATGCGCAACCATCGCCAACACAAGCACCGGCCGATCCTTGTCGCCCTCTTCGCGACCTTCGAGAAACTGCCAATGCCAGAGGTACGAGTAGCGAAAGAGCCAGCCGACTTTTGGTTCAGTCGGCAGCATGCTTGCCCGTCAGGACCTCAGCATTGAGATGATCGAGCGCCTCATCCATCTCGGACGCTCGATCGCAGCAAGGTCGTCGTCGCCAATGGCGGAGGTCAGTTCGACGCGCCGTTCGCGTTTCGTCAGCCGCAGGTAATCTTCGTAAGCGATCAGGACCGTTTTCGGGCGCCCGTTTTTGGTGATGATCACCGGGTCACGGACGGCGGCATCCTGATAGGCGCCGAAATTTTTCGAGACCGTGGCCGCCGTAACTGTAGAAGTCATGTGAGAACTGCCTTTTTACGGAATATACGGAATATACGGAATTTACGGAAGTTTTGTAATCCCGGGCGGTGGCGGTCCACGCAACTCGAGTTACCGGTTAGCCGGCACCCCCGTGGTCGCTCCAGTATTTATGTCACGTTTCGGACAGGGGAAAGATGAATGCCTATCCTATTTGATGTGAACGAGGCTACCGAGCGGTTTAACGAACTGATTGAACGCACGCTGCGTGGTGAGGTCTTCGTGATCTGCCGGGGCGGCATACCGATCGCGGAGCTGACCGCGATCCCGAAGGCCGCAGGAACCATGGATGACCTCCGGGCGCTCGCAGCGGAAGGGCGCGCCAGCGCGCCGCCCGGCGCCAGCTCAAACCACGACGAGTTCTACGACGAAAACGGAATGCCGAGATGAGTGCCGTCGATCGCCGAGCCAGCGAGCTCGATACGATCGCCGCGGTCCTGCCGATCGAGCGGCGCGACGAGCCCGCAGAACTACTGACCGACCAGGACGTCGAAACCCTTCGTCATCTCGTCAACGAAGGCATGGGCGCCAATTCGCTGAGGGCTCTCACCTCGGATCTGTCCTATCTTCAAGCCTGGGCACTGGCCGCGACGGCAAGCCCCCTCCCCTGGCCGGCGCCCGAGGCGCTTCTTCTCCCGTCGATCGCCATCGATCTCGGCCGGACTAAAAACGAGCGACGGCAGCCGCGAGGAGACCATCTATCTGACCGGCGCACCTGTCGATGCGAAGACGAGGCTGCTCCAGAGAGTGTCATGATCAACGTACTGACCGGCCTGAGCGAGGCGAACAGCAACGTTACCAATCACGCCTACCCGGCCGAATATCAACCGGACTATCCGCATGTCGGGCGCCTCTGGGTTTCGGCAACCGCAGATAGGCACGACAATTCCTTAAACGGTCGTTGTATACGATCAGGATATAACGATCCCGATCACCGACCCTCGTATCAGCCGGCGCGAGGAGGTGATGAACTACCTCGGTCGGACATTGAAGCAGACCGGCACATTTGAATTTCAAAATGGGTATCTCTCATGCGCCAAAAAGCAACCTGCTAATGATGGCTTGACTGAGGCACTCTCCAGCATCGAAGTCAGAGCGGTTGCACAGTAAGACCAGATTTCGCGTTCGTTCTATGCCCGGTTTGCGGCGGGGTCAGCGACCGCTTTTTGGATCGCAGTGCCTCTGACCTCGCGGACCGACTGGCAAAGTCTTCAAAGTGACGGTGTTTGCGACCGGTTAATCTGGCTCGGTTCGAAGCGAGTCGACTGTCGCGCGCGTAAGGCCAGCATGGCGTCGGAATAATACAGTCAGGCCGACGCGCGCTCGATTTCTGCTATCACCGGGCTTCGATTTCTCTTGTTGGCGCGAAAGACTGCTTCAGTAATCAGCGACAGAGGAAGACCAATGAAAAAAGGAATGAAGAAATAGATCGCGCGGAAGGCGACAAGTGATCCAATTGAGGCCTGGTCTCCCATTACATGGGTGACTGTGGCCTCCAGGACGCCGAGGCCGCCTGGAGCGTGCGTGGCGAGAATAGCGATATTAGCCAAGGTGAAGGCGGTCGCGGCCTTGAGATAGCTGACATCGCCGCCCACTGCCATCACTTCGCGCAAACATGCGGAGACCAGTGCAAAGTTGACTGTCCCGACGATCACTTGGAGGGCGGCAATCCGTAGCGTCGGCATCTGGAATGTCCATGAGCGGATGTGCAGCGGGGTCCTTAGAAAGGAAGCAAGCAGGAGATATGCCGCCACCGCGACTATACTTGCAATGCCAATCGATCTCACCGCTGCTTCACTGAGACCGAGCACCGCACTGGCGTCTGCAGGGTTCAATGTCAAAACGATGCCGGATAGCATTGCCATGCCGACACCGACTGTAACGCCCGACAGGAGAACGATTTTGGCGACATCCTCGGTGCTCAATCCCCAACGCGCGTAGTACCGGTATCGCAGTGCGCCGCTGCTAAGCCCCGAAAAGCCGACGCTTTGGCCAATCGACAGCGCGATGAAGGATGCCAAGCCGATCTTCGGGTAAGGAAGGTCGCTGTGAACATGACGGACGCCTGCCCAGTCGAAACCGGTCAGGCAAATATATGAACCGAAGGCAAAGAGCATCGCCAGGGCGAGGTTCTGAGCAGGAATCTCTCGAACGGAACCGATGACCTCCCGCAACGAGTATTCGCTGAATGTCTCGTATAGAAGGTACGCGGCGGCGCTGATACCAACTATAATCAGCATGTACGTCAATATCTGCCTGCCCGTCATCGCGCCAACCATTCCTGTTTGCGCTGCAACGGCGATCAGGATGCTTTGGTTCCATAAACAGCGCCGCGCGCGCTCAAACCAATACTTGTCGCCTCTCACCGCACCAATCGATGACCGCTCCGACTGTTCAACCGGCGCCGGTGTCCGCCGATACGACCCGCCCCGGTCTTAGGCAAGGAAAATCGTTGAAGACGATATGAAGCCTTCTTCGCCGCGATTCATATAGTAAGCGGTCAGTACGCTGCCATCCTGTCGGCTTACCGCACGAGGATAACCGAGATCAGGCAGCAGGCCATCCGACCGGATAATGCTTTCCACCGACCAATGCGTGCCATTCGTCGTGCGCTTCATTCTTATGCCGGCGGGGCTGCCCCTGTAGCCATAGAGCAAGGCATATTCACCGCTGCCTATCGCGACCAAGGCGCCAGGATTACCGCCAGGCCCAGTGCTACCCCCAGCGGCTCCCAAGTCTTTCCGTAGTCCATTGACCGAAAGGCCTCAAGCCATCCGCCCTCCTCGATACCGCGGCCGCGTCGAACGACAGTCAAAACGGAACGATCTGGCAGTACGCTTGTGGGCATGATGGCATAGCCGTCACCATCGAATGGAAGATCGCTTTTCCAAGAAAAGCTTAACCCTCCATCGATCGTCTCAACGCACATGCACTGCCCTTCGTTGCCGTCTCTCTTGGAACGGCTAAGCATGAACAGTGCATGATTGCGGTCGATCGCGATCAGATCAGTTCGGGCCGCAACCCCGGTTTGATGCAGGCCAGTAAAGGCGTGAGGCCCACTCCACCTTCGTCCCCTGTCGCGGCTGACATAGAACCAGCTTTCAGCGCCTCCATCGATGCCTGTGCGGGCTGCCATGACTACGACTTCCGGATCCTGGAAATCCATTCTGGACGACTGGCTGCTTGACGGGAGTAGGTCTATCCTTGGACCGGACCGGAGTGATTGATCCACATGTTCGTTCGCCGACAGGCTGCGGCCGCCGGGCACGATCCCGCAGAAAGGTTCCGATCGCCATGTCCTACCTCCGTCGAGGCTCCGGCTCTGAACTGGCAGGCAGTCGCTATGCTTGTCGCGAGCATGTAGCCTGCCTTGGTCTCCAAGAACTCCAACCGCAAAAACGACAAGAGCTTCCCTCTCCCACAACCACATGCCGTAGTTTGCGGGCCAGCCGGCGAAACTCCCCTTTCTCGCGAACACATCATGATGCTTTACCGACGTAACCTGCATGTTACCGATGCCCGATCATCTTGATGGTCAGGATGAATGCAGATAGGCAGAAGCAAATCGAATTGGTCAGAATGATTGGAAGCTCGCCGCGAAGGACACCGAAGCCCGTCCACAGCGCGAAACCGGTAACTGTCAGAGCGTACATCCACCCCGAAATCGCCGCGGTGTCTCTCGTGCGGATGACCTTTGCGGCCTGGGGCACAAAGCTAATGACCGAACACGCGGATGCGCAATAGCCAACGATCGAAGGCGTATCCATTCTATCCTCCCGTATGCGGCCCCGTGCCATGCAAGGCTCTCAACAGTTTATATGCGCGACCCTCCCAAGGGGCGTAGATATTGAAGCCGGAGGGTGCGCAGTCCTCGGCTCGCGCTCCTCGCTTCCGCAGGTGGCCGCATGGGCCTTGAACCTGCAACGGCGCAGGTTGCTCCGATCAATCGAGATATGCTGGGCTGTCTGACTGCACGAAACCGCTGACCCTTGGAACAGATGATCCATTTCGAAGTTTGGCTACTGCTATATCGACACATAGGAGCAAATGATGAAGCACGCCCTCGCCATTGCCGGACTTTCTGTCCTGTTCGCCTCGCCCGTCCTCGCCCAGTCGGCAGCAGAAAAGACGGGCGTCAATTCAGTAATGGGTGTCGCCCCCAAAACCGAAGACTTCGTCACCGAAGCCGCAGGGAGCGACATGTTCGAAATTGAATCCAGCAAACTCGCCGCCGAAAAGTCACAGGATGCTGCGACCAAGAGTTTTGCGCAGCAGATGGTAGCTGATCACACAAAGACGTCGGACGAGTTGAAGGCACTCGTTTCTGGAGGAAAGGTGAAGGCCACCATCCCAGCTGCAATGAGTTCGGCACAGCAAAGCATGCTCGATGACCTCAAGAAACTTAACGGCGACGATTTCACGAAGCAGTATCACGCTGATCAGCAGGATGTGCACGAAGATGCCGTCGATCTCTTCAAGCGATATGGGGAGGAAGGTGACAACCCCGAACTGAAGGCCTGGGCAGCCAAAACGCGCCCTGCACTCGAGCATCACCTCAAGATGGCAACAGATCTGAACAAGTAATTCACAACCCGGCGTTGCCGTGGGTAACGCCGGGTTCATCTTCGAGCTGCCTTGCCTATCTCGGCGCTTACGTCCGATTGTTACAATGCGACGTTGGCCCCTGCGGTCCGGCAAGGTCGCCACATCGGCTTTGCGATGGGATCGCACGAAGACCTAAGATCGATGCAGCACAACATGATCAAGGTAGACGTCGCGGATCAGAAGAAGTCTTTCGCTCGGGAACCATTGATCGCCAGCGTGGTTACGGTGTGTCACTCGGTCTGCCCCTCGTTGGTGCAAGCCGAGATGGTCTGGCCCGAAAGAGCGACCTTCATGTTGCTACCCATGAAGACAATGCGTCGCGCGCGAGCGCGACGCATTTTGTTTTTGCTGCGCTTCGATTGAGCATCAAGAAGGATCTCTGATCCCCCGGTTGACCTAGGTCTCACATGGCGCGGATGTCCGTAGACACCGCAGGCGCTCCATACGGATCGAAAGGAGTGTTGCCGGTAGCTGTTGTCCGCGCTGCTGTTGACTGAGCGAGGCTGTGTCCGCGATCAGGTGCTAGCTTATGGAACAGCAAAGGGCCCCTCACCGTTATTGAGCCTGAGGTGGCAAGATGATGTTCTATTTCAATATCAGCTCCGACCGGGAGCGGGAAACGGACGCAGAAGGTATGGATTTGCCCTCCCTAGACCACGCGAGATGCGAAGCGCGGCGCGCCGCACGAGAAATGGTTGCCGAAATGGTTTTGCATAATCAGCCGATCGACGGGTTGTCGTTCGAAATCGCTGACGAGAAGGGAAGCGTACTGGACGTCATCAGGTTTCGTGACGTCATACGGATAGACTAGCGTCTTGGTTCACGTTTGGTCTGGCTGGAACCATCGCCGTCAACTGCGGTTCGTTTGCGTTAGCAAAGGCGAAGGTCATGGAACCAGATCGTGACATAGCAACCATATCGATCTATGCGGGCTTGAGGGGGTTATGCCCACGCTGCCAACGCGGCCACCTTTTTCGCGGTTACCTGTCGCTTGCACCGTCATGCGAAATCTGCGGGCTCGATTACGATTTCGCAGACCCCGCCGACGGCCCCGCGTTCTTTGCCATGAGCGTTGTTGCAGTTCCCGCGCTCGGTTTTGCGCTTTGGCTTCAGTTCAGCTTTAACCCGCCAATTTGGGTGCACTTGCTGTCAACGTTGCCGCTGACCGTTGCGGCATGCATGTCGCTTTTGCGACCACTCAAGGGATGGCTGATCTGCGCCCAATATCTTCACAAGGCGGCGGAAGGACATCTCGATCGAGATTGAGGCCTTTCGTTCTGGGGCGTTTACTGAAGCGGCGTTGACTGCTTGGTGATGCAGACGGAAATTTTGCAGCCTGGCGAGGACAACGCGACAAGGCTTGGGCCGGCCTCTGCCGGCAGAGATTGTCCGGGATGACATCCCTTTGCCTCGTCGCCCCAGCTTGGTGCGATCCCGTACCCGGGGCTCTACCGCCTTGCTGTCCAGATGTCTGAGTTGCAAACTGACCATCTCGCCGACTCATGCTACTCTCGTGATAAGAGGGCAGATGCATCGTTGAGGAAAAATAGGGTAGGATTCTTTGGAAAGTCTCGCGTCTCCAATCTCGGGTCTGATTGTCGGTTTCCTGACGGGAGCTTCGCTGGTTGCGGTTATAGCTGTCGGGCTAGTGGCGCTAGGGGGCTGGAACTGGGGTCGCCCACCAATTGCTGCGGCGCGTACAGCATTGCGCGCTCTGCTTCTCTTGGATGATTTTGCAATCGCGTGCCACGCGGCTGCCTTCGACAAGCCGGAGTTCGATGAGGACGATCCGGAGCACTACTTCATGCATACTGACGAACCGATTTTCGCACTTCCCGCGGATATAGATTGGTCTATCCTCGGGACGGATTTGGAAGAAGCTCTCATCAGAATGCCCAATTCAACGCGAAACGTCAGTCACGCACTGGATCATCTCCAAACGCAGACGTCAGACGAGAAATATTTCGAAAAGCGGAATAGCGAGTACGTCCGACTCGGGCTTGCGGCATTCGAATTGGCTGATCGTATCGAACGAGAATTCGGGCTGTCACCGCTTGACAGGCCGGCATTCTTCCAGCCGCGCCAGGAGCTCCTTCGGGAGCGACAGAGACGCCGAACGTCCGATTTAGAGGACGCTTCCATCGCTCGCGCGGTTTTCGGTTCGAACGTCACATCGATCTTCACGGCAAGAAACGCCAAGAAGCCCGAAAGATGATACTGAGGAGGTGCGACCCTGCTTGACACAGGCAGTCTCGCCTGTCCGAATATACTTCGGCTACAGACGTTCAAAAGCGCTGTCATAAAGGCCGCGTAAATCGTCAAAGACTCTCTCGTAACGCGAGCGGCGCGATCTAGGGGATAGGCCGACGATTGCGAGCGTCAATGCTGCCGTTGCTGCGGCTGCGGCCAAAAGGCTAGACATCGGGTAAAGCTTTACCCCCGCTTCCGCTTGCCGCGCTCCCTGACGAGCGCCACCTCTTACCATATCAGAAGCGGCGTTAAGCTGCTGACGCAGGTCTTCCAGCCGCTTTCGAATGATGTCAATTTCCTCCCCCGCGTTAAAGCCCGGCTCGGGCGGTATTCCGACTGAGGCGGTCGCTCTATCGATCACCGCCCGCGGCACGGTTTCTCCCAGGCGGGCGCCTTCAGCTATAAGAGTTGGTCGGACTTTGCTGTCTGTCATTTCATGTCTCCGTCTGCCGTTCCACTGCCAATGCCGATGTTCGTACATCTACGCTGCCGGAGGCAGATAGTTCCGCACGGCGCCGAAAGCATCAGGCAAAAGACGAAGAGCAAAGCGGTGTCTGCGAGCCCAGCGACAATTCAGCGGAGAGCCGCCGCTGTTTCTGTCGCCCGGGCGACCGGTACCAGTCCCCATCCAGCGCCGCACCGGCCGCCTTGGCGGCCTCTACGCGGAAAATCGCGATCTCCCGCCCCTTTCCTGTGTGGCAGCCGGATCGAGGCCGCCAACTAGCTTTTGATGCCAAGGCCCCCCCGGCGTGCCTCGCGTGCGCCATTGTTTGTCTTCGTGCAGCAGCGCGTCACCAATAATTGGCGTGTTTGCCACGTGAGGTGGCGCTGTCGCGCTCAGATCATGTGTATTTGGCTGCACCTTTCCATTCCTTTGTACGCTTCAGTACCGGAACAACGTCAGCGAGCAAACATTGTGGAAGCGCTGTGCCGTTTGGTGCTGCGAAATCTCAGGCCGGGGCGATTGCGGCCGCGGAAGCCAGTTCTGGAGGACTAACAATGGCAAAGACAAAGACCCTCGACGACCTTTTTCTCGACACGTTGAAGGATATTTATTTCGCCGAAAAGCAGATTCTGAAAGCATTGCCGAAAATGGCGCGGGCCGCTCAGTCGGAAGAAGGAAAGTCCGGATTTCTGCACCATCGCGATGAAACTCAAGGCCAAATCGAGCGGCTTGAACAGGTGTTCGAATTTCTCGGCAAGCCCGCCCGCGGCAAGACCTGCGAAGCGATCCAAGGAATTATTGCCGAAGGTGAAGAGATTATCGAGGAATACAACGGTTCTGACGCCCTCGATGCCGGGCTCATTTCATCGGCCCAGGCAGTCGAGCACTACGAAATCGCCCGCTACGGCACCCTGATTGCATGGGCCAATCAGCTCGGCTTGAAGGACGCCGTTGCGCTCCTTGAAGCAAACCTCGCGGAGGAAGTGGCCACCGACGAAAAGCTGACCGCGCTCGCCGGGTCGCAGGCGAATGTCAAGGCTATGGGCACAGCCTCGGCCAAGTGATTGCCTCGAGGGCCGTCTTTCAAGATGGCCCACCAATTTGCTCATCTTTCGAAGGACCACCCTATGGCCAAGCGCGCCACGAAAACCGACCGTTCAGGATCAACCGTGACCATTCATGACCAACAGCTTCATCGCGGAGCCGGTGGCGAGCTTCACCAGTTCGCTGAGGACGGTCATGATGTGCTGACGACCTCGCAGGGCGCTCCCGTCGCCGATGATCAGAATTCCCTGCGGGTCGGAGCGCGGGGGCCGCTTTTAGTCGACGATTTCCATTTCCGGGAAAAAATCTTCCATTTCGACCATGAGAGGATTCCCGAACGTGTCGTCCACGCACGTGGTTATGGTGCCCACGGCTTTTTCGAAACTTATGAGTCGCTCGCTGATATCACGCGCGCCGACCTCTTTCAGCGCGCTGGAGAAAAGACTCCGGTTTTTGTCCGGTTCTCGACTGTCGCCGGCAATAAGGGTTCCGCGGACCTTGCCCGCGATGTACGTGGCTTCGCCGTCAAGATGTACACAAAAGAGGGCAACTGGGACCTGGTCGGAAACAATATTCCGGTGTTCTTCATCCAGGATGCAATTAAGTTTCCCGATATGGTTCATGCTGCAAAGCAGGAACCGGATCGTGCTTTTCCCCAGGCGCAGACCGCTCACGACACTTTCTGGGATTTTATCAGCCTGACGCCCGAGAGCATGCACATGGTGATGTGGATCATGTCGGACCGGACCATCCCACGCTCGTTCCGCTTCATGGAAGGTTTCGGTGTTCATACATTCCGCTTCGTCAATGCAGACGGGCAGTCCACCTTCGTCAAATTCCATTGGAAGCCGAAGCTCGGCCTGCAGTCCGTTGCTTGGAACGAAGCGGTCAAGATCAATGGCGCCGACCCCGATTACCACCGTCGCGACCTGTGGCAGTCGATCCAGTCAGGTAACTTCCCTGAATGGGAGCTTGCCGTGCAGCTCTTCGACCAGAACTTTGCCGACAGCTTCGAATTCGATGTCCTCGACCCGACAAAGATAATTCCGGAGGAGGTTCTTCCGGTGCGCCCCATTGGCCGCCTGGTACTGGACCGCATGCCCGACAACTTCTTCGCCGAGACCGAGCAAGTTGCCTTCATGACGCAGAACGTCCCTCCAGGCATTGACTTCAGCAACGACCCGCTCCTACAGGGTCGAAACTTCTCATATCTCGACACCCAGCTTAAGCGGCTAGGCGGACCGAACTTCACGCATCTGCCTATCAATGCGCCCAAGTGCCCGTTTCACACTTTTCAGCAGGACGGGCATATGGCGATGCGAAATCCAAGCGGCCGCGCCAACTATCAGCCGAATTCGTTCGACGAAGGGCCAAGGGAATCGCCGGCGCGCGGATATCGGCATTTTTCGGCGGAGGAGCAGGGACAGAAGGTCCGGCTGCGTCCAGAAAGCTTTGCCGATCATTACAGTCAGGCGCGGCAGTTCTACGTCAGCCAGACCGGCGCTGAGCAGCGCCACATCGCCATGGCGCTAACGTTCGAACTGAGCAAGGTCGAGACGCTGGCGATCCGGGAGCGGATGGTCTCTCACCTACTCAACATCGACGAAACCCTCGCATCCACGGTGGCAGAAAAGCTGGGGTTCGAGGCGATGCCAAAACCAGCAGAAGCGGCGCTGCCCACCCGTCAGGACCTCGATCCTTCGCCGGCACTCAGTATCGTGAAGCGCGGCCCGAAACGGTTCGAGGGTAGAAAGCTCGGAGTCCTGGTCACTGACGGCACCGATGCGAAGCTGCTTCAGGCAATCATCAAGGCCGCTGGCAAGGAAAAGGCGATCGTGGAACTTATTGCGCCAAAAGTCGGCGGGGTGAAGGCATCGGACGGATCCTGGTTGAAGGCTCATCGTATGATTGATGGCGGTCCTTCGGTGCTTTTCGACGCTGTCGCCGTGCTCGCTTCACACCAGGCGATCGATGACCTTGTCAAGGAGGCGACCGCACGGGATTTTGTTGCAGACGCCTTCCAGCATTGCAAATATATCGGCTACGACCAATCTGCGCTCCCCCTCCTCGACAAGGCAGGTATCTCACAGTCCCTTGATGAGGGTACGATTGCGCTCAGTGATCCTAAATCGGCGACGGAGTTTCTATCAGAACTCGGAAAGTTGCGGGTGTGGGGCCGCGAGCCGTCTTTGAAGCTTGGGAAAGCTTCGCCGCCTGTTGAGTGATCTCCGCCCGACAGGGCGGAGCCGTCTGCAAAGGCGCGATCGCACTTTATCGGGCAGCATCTTGCACTATTGCAAAAAAACAGGAGGACAATATGGAAGTGACAAGTACGAACATCTCAGAGCAGAGCGACGGCAAATTCAGAGTGGCGTTCAACGGAGAAGGCGGTGAATCCATCGTCGTACAGATGGTCGCTGCAGGCCAGCTCGACGATGAGACCGCGCTACAGAAGGCCAAGGAGTTGATGGTGCAGGTGGCGACGTTCGGGGTTGCTGTCGGAGAATCGGCCGACGCATCCGCGTCGGCCGATACGTCAGACATCCAGACCGAGGGTCTCGAAGAAACCGCGCCTGCGTCGGGGAATTTCGCATCTCCCAACTCAGTTGCCTGAGACATGGAGAGGCTCCGGCCGAGCGTGCTTGTGCTGGAGCCCGGCGGCGGGGCTTATCGGCAGTGCCGGGGCACGGCCTCACGAGCTCTTCACGGTTCGGGCAACACCTCCTGTGGCAGCATTGCCGGGCTCCCGTTGGGAGCACTCCAGCGTCTCGAGTGGACCATTGCGTGCTACCGACACCTGGTGCTGACGACGGCGACTTCAGGGTCATCCGAGTAGCCCTTAAGGGGTGGACCGAGATATAGGGAACCCGCGCGAATCCTCAGCGGAGCGATTGTCCGCCGCCTGCCTCGAGCATTGCTTGCCTTAAGGCTTCAGGCGTTGCCGGTTTCCCAACCCACAGAGCCGTTGCAAAGGCTTCAGAACCTTTTCCGACAACTTCGGCTCCCGCGTAAACGACAAAGGGAACTCCCCTCGCCGATAGTAAAGCCGCCACATCGCTGCAGACGCCATCGTTCAACAGAGGGTCTACAATTGCAATATCTGGACTGTGCGCCACGAGCCATGTGATCGCCGCAGCTCTGTTGTCCAAGGTTGTGACGGATTTCGCTCCAAGCGATGAGGCGATCTCTTCGATGTCCATCGCGATGAACGCTTCGTTCTCCAAAATGAGAACAGTATGAAATTCCACGTGGGCAGCTTCCGTATGGGCAGATAAGCTATCGCCGTACCCTATCTGCCGACGGGCGGGGTGTCAGCACCTTTCTGCTTTCGTACGATTTCGCACAATAGGCGAGGGGCGCCCGAAGTAAGGCCGCCCCGAGGTTCAGCGTGCGGTGTTACCGCAGTCCCAAAAAGCTCAGTATGGCCAGGATAATGACGACTGCACCGACAAGCCAGATCAAGTTGTTCATTCGATCATCCTTTCTAGGCTTATTGCTCAGGCAGAACTATCTTCTGCTGCGTTGTGTTCTTGACGGGCTTCTGTCCCGGTTCATGCGACATGGTGCGCGTCGTGCTCTGAAGCGTGTCGCCATTCGTTGTGGTTTGGGTTCTTGACTTGCTAAAGCTGCCCTTGTCGACAGCTTGGGATTTCGTCTGCGCCTTGAGCCGATCTGCATTGTCATTCACGTGGGTCTTGCTCATCGCCCTTCCGCCGTCTGCCGTAGCGCTGCCCCCAGAACCGACAGATGAGCTTGTGCCGCCGTCCGTCTGACATGATCCAGCAGTGCCAAGCGAACTGGCCGACGTTCCACCGGCGCTTGCGCTCCCACCGGTCGCAACAGTTCCTGCCGCGCTGCAGTCCTGTGCCGTCGCATGCACGGTGGCCAACAGGAATGAGAGTGCGATCGCGCTGAATAATTCTGGCCTTTTCATAATCGTCTCCTACTATTTGCCGGGCTTTATGATGGAGCAGGTACCGTCCGAGCGCTTTGTGATGACGGTTCCGTCTGGTCGCGTTACGCTCGCGCTCGAGTAACTGTTGACGCTGCCGGACCCGGCTGAGGAGGTTGACGCAGAAGAGGAACTCGTCGAACCGCCCCGGCTTGTCGTTGACGCCGTTACCTGGCCATTTCCGGCGGTCACTGTGGTTGACATGCCGGTCGACCCAGAGTGTTCCTCAGTCAAGGTGCAGCTGGTACCGTCGGCTAGTTTGATTTCTTCGGCGGCAGCGCAGCTTGCGGTGACCATAGCCGCGGTCGCGATAAGAGTTCTGAATGTAGAAGTCATCTTGGTGCCTCCAACGGAGATGGCCGGCGTCCAAAGGCGCCGGCCGTTGCAGTTAGCAGGAGTGGCTGGTACCGTTTTTCTTCATCTGACCGGGCGCACAGCCTTTCTTACCGTTGTTGTCATGGGAAGAGCCTGCTTGGCTCGAGCCGGTGCCGACGGAGCTTCCGCTCTCCCCGTTGCCGGCCGACGAGCTCCCTGTGCCGACGGACGAAGCGGAACCTGCATCGCCCGTGCCCGTAGCGGACCCGCCGGTTCCAACCGAGCTACTGGACGCTCCCTCACCAGCAGACGAACCGCCGGTGCCCACCGTCGACGATCCGGAACCAGATCCAGCCGAAGAGCCACCCGTACCGACGGTGCTACTTGACGTTCCGCCGCCGGCAGATGAACCGCCGGTTCCCACTGTCGAGGAGCTTCCAGACGGGCAGTTGGCCGAGCCCGCCGGACAATCACCGCCTGTCGAACTTCCGCCGGTCCCAACCGTGCTGCTCGAAGTTCCTCCGCCAGCCGATGAGCCGCCCGTACCGACGGTACTGGACGATTGGGCAAAAGCGGTGCTTGCAAGCAGGGCTGCCGCGAAGGCGATGCTGGTTGTCTTGAACATGTAGGTTTCCTCCATTGAATGTCGAAGCGAAAGCCTTGTCGATGAGACTTGAGGCTGCCAGACAAACCACCATCAATGCAGGCTGTTCCTGACCACGGACCTCAGTCTAATGCCGATCCGGACCTTAGTCTGACATCGCGATTTGCGTTGTTTCAACCGCGGCTCTGACGGCTGGTCTCTGCTACGTGACGGAGCTTGAGCTTCAACGCTGGTCAATGATGCCGCTGGCCAGCAAGGATGGATTGTATCGTAATCGGAAACTTTCGCCCTTGGGAGGCATAGCCAACTTTCTCTCTTTGATGGAAGTGATCCGGGTAACGACCACGCTGCTCACGGTTTCCATCAGTCGCGGGTTCCAGTGCAGGAGACGTCGAGCCGAGTGCTACCAACGGCGCCGACACGCGTTCCTTGAAGACAGGAATTGACGAGATCGGGAAGGCCCGGTCGGGGATTTATAGCGCGATAAGCCCTTGCGCACGGCTCTCAATGGCGGTCCGCTCGGTTTACCCTTTGAAAAAGCTAGCAAAGAGTTCACTATGCAGGCGCAGTATCGAACGAAAAAAAAGGCGCTAGCAATCCATTTCCAAGGGGTCCGCAGCCAATGACCGATGTTTGCGCTGAACTGAGCATTCCGCCCGTCCGGGTAGTCGGGGAATTTCTCTTCCATCGGGTCGATCACGCAATTACTGATAACAGAACCGCGCCCCCTCGCCGACATTTGCGCGGGCAAGCTCAATTATTCAAACAGTCTTTGCCGATCCGCATCCAATCTCGATTGATTTTCCCATAGCAGGATCATCCTCGTCTTCGACACTGACGATCCGCTCGTAAGCAATCTCCTGGCCTGGGGCCATAGTGCCGCTCCTGGAGCCAGAGCCACAGGTCGTGAAATCCACCCGAATGAGACCACCTAGATAAGATCATCGACGAGGAACCTCAGGCCGCAACCTGAAACGGGCTTCCCAAGCCGTGTCTTCAATGTGGACCAGCGCCGCCATTTGCCAATTCCTGTCAGTCATGTTCCCCATGCTCTTGCCATGCGGTGTCAAGGAAGCTGGCCTGCTTGGGAGCGCTTGGGTGTCGAGAGAAACCGAGGGTGCTTGGGGATTGTCGTAGGTCGGGGTATTCATTCTCGTAATTTTTGATATAGTCCAAGCTGTTGTGGGGAGTAGGCGTTATGAAGAGTCTGGTGCCTGAAGCTTTCTATTGGGCTCGTTCCGAGGAGCACACCGGGGGGAAGACAACAATCGTCCAAGTCTCGACGGTTTTTGGCGACGATCCGGATTTCTGGACCCTAGCGATTCCCGGTTCCGAAGAGCATTACGTGACAAGTGATTTCGACATCATTGCGCTTGTCGAGCCACTTGAAGGACATTCTCTTCGGCAAGCTGCTGAGTAGTTTTTGTTTCGGACCGCCCGCGCATGCAATGGACTTTTTGGGGCCGTTAGAGTGCTCCTGTCGGCTCCAGCCGGACAGCATTAGCCATCATCAATATCCGAGTCACCATCCGTCCGATGGTGGCTATCCGGTTGCATTTTTTTGGATTGTGAGCGACCGGATAGCCGCCGCCAATGTCCTGACGCCTGTCAGGTGGGCCCTCTCGATATCGGATTCTATTTATAACGGTCGAAAGCGGTCGTGTATGTCACGAGCGGGTCCGCGTCTTCCCACCCGTAAACCTCCGCGCGGAGATAATTGATCTCCTCTTGCACAGCCTGTTCGTCGACTTCGGTCCACCATGACTTCGGCCCGCCATCACTTCCGTCAGACCATTTGTAGCCACGCTTCTTCAATTGATCCTTCATCTCGAACGGACTGTGTTCAGCAATGATACGCGCGCGCTGGCGCTGGCTCGACCGGTAAAGTTCCGAAAAAGGCGAACTGTCGCTTTCACCGTGACCACGATCAAGGATCTCCAGCAGCGCGAAGCAGTCGTCGACCGCTCGATGAGCCTCGTGAAAGTAGCCCGCCTGCCCGATCAGGTATCCGAGCTTGGTACCATCGAAACCGCGGGCAGCCCAATCAATCTCCGACACCGAACAGGCCCAGGCCTTTCGGTGGAATACAGGCGAAAAAGCTTCCAGAAATGGCCTGTCGAACGCCGCAAAGTGCGCAATGATTAGATCCGCGGGCTCGATCAGCGATCGCAGTCGATGGGGGTCGACAATGTGGCCGGCCACCATGTCGTTAGTAATTCCGGTGAGCCGGGTGATTTCGTTCGGGATCGGCTTCGTCGGCTGGTGCAATGCACCGTAGACGTCAGTGACGTCGCCGATTGCTCCGAGCGCGTCAAATGAAAAGCTGACGATGCCAATTTCTATCACTTCGTCTTCGCGATGGTTAAGCCCAGTCGTCTCGGCATCAACGATGACGCCCCTCATAGGAAAGCCCGCTCGTGGATCCGGCGCTATCGGTCTCGGCTCTAGCTTGCTGAGGACGCGATAGCGACCAGTCGCCTCCAGTTGGCGAACCAGTTCGTCATAGCGGGGGCCCGATTCACTGCCCGCCGCCGCCGCGGGCCAAGCGCGGAAGCCTCGCTTTCATCTGGAAAAAAATCGAACTGCTGCATCACTCGTCTGTCTTGGATCCATTGCCGAGAACGAGCTATAATCGATTCCGTGGCTCAGTTCAGGGGAAATAGCTGACGGGTTAGCACATAGACCGGACGGCAGAGACGCTCAGGCATGGCCACAGTGGCAGGGAGCGAGACAAGCGCGCGCGAGCTGCCGCCCGTTCGACATCAGCGGCAAGAGCGAAGATTTTGTCGACACGGATCGACTGAGCCAGATGGAGATCAACCAAGACGCAGTGAGGGCCAGGGGCGCTGTCCTTTTTCCTAGGGCGAAATAACGTTTAGTATGGCGTGGATGGAAAGGAAGACGATAGGGTAGTCATTTCTGTCAGCTCCCTGCCATGCGACGCCTTTGAACGAGGCTAGCGACCGGCTTGGGCATCCTCGGGAATGGCCGCAATTGCAGCTTGACTTAGTCAGCGAGCACCGGACCAGGTGAAGGACCACACAATATTTCAAACCAGGCGTTTTCGGGCATGCCGTAGAAGTCGCCGGCCAGCGTTTCCAGGCCCGGTCGGTCGTTGATAAAAATATTGCCACGATTGGCTCGGACCAATCTTTCTCCCTCCAGGAGATGCAGGGCTATCGTGACGCCTGGACGGTGAGCGGCAACTTGGCGCGCAAGCTCTTCATGGGTTATGGGGATGCTGTCGCCATCCAAGCGATCATGTAGCATAAGCAGCACACGGGCAATATTTTGTGGGATGTCACCTTGGCGCCCGCTCATCGCAATCATTCCCATCTGCACGTGGCGCCATTCAAGATAACGGCAAATGCGGTCTCGAAACCGTGCGCTCTTGCGTGAAAATGCGATGAAGTCAGGAGCAGCGATCTCGTATCCCGATCCTTCAATGCGAACTTTGACCGGCATGTAAGTGGTAAAGACACCGTGGAGCAATTGGGCGCCGATCATGCCCTCCCGTCCGATCATTGCAACTTCAACGTCCAGTCCGGGACGATCCTGGGCGAGAATCGACACGACGCCGTCTTCGATGAAGATGACGTTGTCCACATGATCTTGCGCCCTCAACAGAAGGTCGTGGCGGGCAAGCTTCCTGCGCTTTAGAAGAGGAGCGAGCGCTAGCCTATCCTCCGCTGGCAAGAGCGCCAGTAGCTTGTTTTGAAAAATCGAAAGCATCGATAGAATATGAAACTGCGTTTGAGTCGCCGCCACCCATTGTACGTTTTTGTACATCAGCCCGGAGAAGCCCTTCGATCCCCTCTATTTTCACAGCCGTCTCCATGACGGTGGGCCGGCTCATGGTTCGGCGATACCTGCTGACGGTTTCTTCGGAACAAACTGGCCGATCTACGCCATCGGGGCGTTCAGTGGTGGCGGTAAGCACCGCCTTGATACGTCTCCGTGCCTCGCTACTAGAAGGTCTTATTGCCAAGCGTTGTGACAACAAAATTACGCAGCGGGGCGTCACCACGTGGCGTCCCTTCCCCGGTCGTCTTGCAAAAGCTTATCAGGCCGAGCTCGTCAAGCCGATAGCGAATTTCGCGTGCGCGGTGGTTTCGCCAGCCGGTTCGTCGGTCTTCTTAAAGCCGCGTTTCGATTGGTATCAAATAGGTTGTCCAGCATGGCTATTCCTATCGCGGTGGAGGTTCAAAATACCCCAGATACCGTCGAGGTCCCCACAACGAGAACTGGTAGCTTGTCCGGCGACGGTCGGCAACTCTTCGACTACACCGACCGACCAATTTGCCTAAGATAGGCAATGACGGCATCCTTGTGCATCGTCAAATCGATTCCGCGTGCCGGGTCGCGCGCATCCAGCAAGCCTGAAGCGTCGGCAGGATCTAGAATGAGGATCACGTTATTTTCCGTGACGTCCACGGCAAACCCTTCGCGCAAGAGGCGGTCGACATATGTTGTCACGCTTTCGTCAGCCATCTGATCCTCCATACTGCTTGCAGCGCTTCTGAAATGAACAAGGGAGCAGGATGTTCCGTGCCGGACCCCTCATTGGGGATCCTGTCTCAAGGCGATGCGATCGTCCAAGTCAAGACCACGGTTAACGAGCACGTTCGTGGCGGCAAGCATCTGGCTATCAGCGCGGCTTGTCTCTACGCACGTGCCGTACCGCAAGGCCGCGAGGATCAATGGACCCGGGTGTCGGCCTTGACGATAAGCGCAGCACGCAGCGCAGCTTTGATGAACGCCTTGCGAGCCTTGCCGGCCTTCGCCTCGCTCCGTTGGGAAGCGAGGCAGGCGACGAGTGCTGTGCGCCACATCGCGTCGTCTGATGATCTCGGCCACCTTCTCGACAATAGGAGCTCCGCAAGATCTGTGACGGAGACCGCTTTGTGCCAGCGATCCGACCCGTCAAACCTGATCGCAATGCTTCTGATCTTGACCGGCGAGGAAACAAACATTTTGAACTTTCCTTTGTCGTAAGGCCTAGCCGACTCAGAAGGAGATGGTTCCACCGCGTCAATGGGAACCCACCCTCAGCGGCGTCCGCTCCAGCTCGGCGACGATAGGACAGATCCTTTCGTCAACGTGTGGACTTTCACGCGACCGTGCGGCAACACAGCTCTCGACCGTACCTCGCATCAACGCATTGAGGATAGGATTTGCTCGGTCGAGGACACCTCGACTTGAACACTGAATCTTGAGCCGAGCAAATCGAGGGTTGAATCGTGAGTGTTGTCGGCTCCGCTGCAAACCGCGTCAGCCGGTATGATTACATGGTATCCAAGGTCCACAGCGCCAAGCACAGCTGCCAGAACACAGACGTCGGTTTCACCGCCGGTGATGACAACAGTGTCGACATGTTCGTGGGTCAGAATTTGGTGAAGATGACCGCTCACCCATGGCGAATATGTGGTCTTGGTGAAAACTCTTGCCGGCGGCACGAAGCATCCCAGTTCAGGCACGAAATTCAGCAGTTCGTCGGGAAGATTTTCACGTGTCATGCACTCCCATTTGGCATAGTACTCATGCCACCTTCCGGGCATCTGCGAACCGTGTTGCGGTGTTAAGAAGCGGGTGAAGACGGTTCGTTCAGCAAACCGTCCGGCCAGCTCGACAACTTGGCCAGAAATCTTTGCCATCCAAGGAACCTGCCATGGCGTCGGTTCCGCGAACATTCGCTGCATGTCGATGCACAAATGGACCCAAGTCACAAGCGTCCTCCGGTTTCCAACAGTGCCGAGTGGCCAGGACAGGACGAACCATGATCCGTTGAGGAAGTTCCGTCGCGTCTTTTTTCGTGCGATTTTGGACAGAGGGCTTTTCGAAGACGATGAAATCGGAACTATCAGCTCACCTGATTGTTCAAGGGTTTCGACCTGCAGTTATTGGTCAATCCCACTCGGCGGGCACAGGCTACTAGCGTTCGCTTGCCTCCTCAAGATGTGTAAGTCCCGTCGTTTCTCGGCCCGGAGGTGCTTAGTGTCGCCTGAACAGAAATCCATCATCGAAGCCCTTGGTGTGCATGAACATTTCGATGCGGAACATGAGGTAATACGGAGATGTTCATTTCTGGAAGACTACTGCATAGCAGCGTCGGGTCGGTCATTCGTGCTTGGGATCAGCGGCGGCGTCGACTCACTGACGGCAGGTCTTCTGGCGCAAAAATCTGTCGCCAGGCTCAGGAGCGGCGGACATCAGGCGGAGTTTATCGCGGTTCGGCTCCCGTACGGCGATCAGGCCGATGAGTCCGACGCGCAGGCTTGTCTCTCGACTATTCAACCCGATCGCGTCATTACAATCGATGTCAAGCCGGCGTCAGACGCTATCATGAGTGAGATCAGTCGCAACGCTCCGGGGATCGTCGATGGCGATCGTTACCAGTTCCACCTGGGGAACATCAAAGCCCGTCAGCGTATGATCGCACAATATGCGTTGGCGGGCGCCACTCGCGGGCTCGTTATCGGCACCGATCATGCTGCAGAAGCTTTGATGGGGTTCTATACAAAGTTCGGCGATGGGGCCGCGGACGTGCTCCCCTTGGCTGGTCTTAACAAGCGTCGCGTTCGGGCACTCGCCAAGTTTTTGGGCGCACCGGAAAGCCTTGTCCTGAAAGTACCAACGGCCGATCTGGAATCGGACGCGCCGCTTAAGCCTGACGAAGATGCCTACGGGGTGACATACGACGAGATCGATGATTTTTTGGAAGGGCGAGAGATCAGCGTCACCTCTAGGGATCGCATCCTGGCAATGTATTATGCTTCGGGACACAAGCGGACGCTGCCAGCCACTCCGATCTGATTTTTCGTCAGCCTCTTTCCGCTCTGGTAGCGCCGCGCGGGCGCTATTCACCTTTATCTTGAGCAGCAACGAGCCGCTCGCTGATCAGGCTGACATGTGGGAGCCGAATTCCCGCAAACCGATGTCTTTGTCATCGGTGCAAACTTCAGCATGATTGCATCTCGCTGGGTTGCGGTTGGCTTCGATCGCTTGGAAAAGGCAGAGGCTTTCAAGCATAGATACATGGATCGACCAGCCAGTGCGGAGTTTGAATATAAGAGCGACAGGAGCAAGAGTGACTGAGCAATTGCCGCGCCAACTCAACGGATTGGGGTCAGCGCCTGCCATAGGGCGTTTTGGACCGCAGGATCCTGTTTGCCGATCGCTTCCATCAGCAAGCGCATCCGCTCACGCAGGCTGTGCACCTGGTCGACGAGCTCGATGACCACATCAACGCCGGCGTGATTGACGCCCATGCTTTCGATGAGATCGAGGATCAGACGCCCTCTCGCAAGGTCAACGTCCTCATAGGAACGGGCTTGCGAAGAACTGCCGGGGATAATCCATCGCTCCTCCACCCACATCTGAAGAGTTGAACTTTCGATTTGCAGGATACGACAGTACTCAAGATCGTTCATCGCCTCCTCCTATAAGCCCCTCGGGTTATGGGATTTACCAGCTTCCCACCGGGTCATGAAGTCCGTCAACTCTGCGTCCGGTGTCGCCGGCAGAGCGATTTTCAGGACGACATATTGGTCACCATGGCCACCGTGCTTGTTGGGAAACCCCTTGCCCTTGAGACGAAGCCTTCTGCCTGTACTGGAATATGGCGGAACCGTCACGGACACCGTCCCCGACAAGGTGGCGACTTCGACCTTTCCACCCAGAACGGCCTCCCGAAGTGAAATCGGCAGCTCAATCCTGACATCATCTCCCTCAAGAGAGAACTGGCGGTCAGGAAGAACGTGGATCTCGACGAGGGCGTCGCCCGCGGGTCCGTTATTGTACCCAGGGGCGCCCTTTCCCCGCAAGCGCAAGATCTGTCCGTCGCGAGCCCCTGCCGGGATTTTTAGCTCAAGGGTGCCGCCTTCTGGCAGGGAAACGGTGCGCTTTGCGCCATTGGCAGCCTCGCGAAGCTCGAGTTCCAGCCGGTAGTGCGTATTGTCTCCAGGGTACGGTGCGGTGCCCCTGCCCCCTGCCCCCGAAAAGAAGCTTGAGAAAATATCGTCCCGATCACCAAAATCGGCAAACCCACCGGGATTATGGTATCGAGAGCGGCTATGCTCCCCTGATGCATAGTCGCGATAGTAGCTACGTTTTCCCTGCTCGCCACCGGTCTCGTCGATTTCATGCCTATCGAACCTCGCACGCTTATCCTCATCCCCTAAGATCGCGTAGGCGGCGGAGGCTGCCTTGAACTTTTCTTCGGCTGACGCGTCACCCGGATTGAGGTCGGGATGCAGTTTTTTGGCGAGCTTGCGGTATGCGGACTGTATTTCCTTCTGCGTCGCGTCTTGTGAGACGCCGAGCGTTTCATAAGGATTTGCCATCAATCTTTGCCCTGCATCGTCATCGCCTAAGAAATAGTGCCGGTGACTTTTACCTGCAAGGCCTTCGGGGACGTCATCCCGGATGGCAAAATGGAAGTGTCCTCAGGCGCGTGGGCTGCGGAGGCCTTGGGCCGAACGGCCTGGAATCTGCGCGATCCTCGCAACGGCGCATCGGCGTCAGGCAGGAAGTCCTGCCTGGCCTTCAGGTCGTGATCTGCACGGACGAAATTGCCAGAGCATGGCACGGCGCCGACAATGGTCGGGGGACCACTCTTGGTCGTTGACAGTGTCGTAGAGCCAAAGAGGACGCCAATGCCGGGAAAGTCGCCAGCCGTGGATCGCAGCTTAGGCGCTGGTCCTCGTGCCACCCTGCCTACTCTTTAGCCATCTCACCACCCTGATTTCTTCCTCATCCATCCACTGCAGCAGCCGCGCGCTTCTAGTCGTCAGTTTTAGGACGTCTCCAAGCGTACCAGCTTGAAAGTCCTCGAACACCGCCGGATGAATATAGGATGAGCGGCAGACCGAACGGGTGTTCACAAGTTTGGCAGCAACCTGATCAACGGCATCGTTGAGTTGTCGTGCGAGCGCCCGCTTCGTTGTCGCAGCTTCCAGCGATGCCAGAACCTCCACCGCCATACAGGTTGCACCCCATGTTCGAAACTGACGGGAGCTAAAGTCGTCGCCGGTGATATCCTTGATGTATGCGTTGACGTCGTGTGAGGAAATTTGGCGGCATCCGCCTTGATCACATACATATTGGAACAGGTGTTGCCCTGGAAGCTCTTGCAGCTTTCTGACAACATTTGCGATCCGGCGATCACTATGGGCAAGGTTCCATTCCTTGCCGGATTTTCCCTTAAAACGAAACTTCACGCTTCCGCCCTCGACCTTCACATGACGGCTTCGTAGCGTGGTGAGCCCAAAGGAGTTATTCATCTGCGCATAGGCGGTATTTCCGATGCGGATGTACAGATTGTCGAGCATCCACACGACGGTTGCAAGCGCTTTGTCAACGTTTAGGCCGCGCGAGCGAAGATCGAAATCAACCCTCTCGCGAAGATCGGGAAGGCTGCCGGCGAACGCGCCGAGCCGCTCGAATTTTGCTTTCCCACGTTCAGCATGCCACTCGGTATGGTACCGATACTGCCGTCGGCCTCGCGCATCTGTTCCGATCGCCTGCAGGTGGGAGAGCGGGTTGGTAGAAATGATGACGTTGGTATAAGCGGGAGGGATGGCCAACGCGTTTAGGCGCTCTATTTCGGAAGGTTCCGTTATCCGACGCCCGTCGGGTCGGTAATACAGAAATCCGTTGGCCCCAGGCTTTCGCGTGATACCGCTCTCCAGCCCTGGAATGTAGACAAGTCCGGAAGCTAGTTTCGCCTCCGCATCCATCGCATCGATCTTCGCAAACATCTCGTTCATTTCGCTCTAACTCGAATTGAAGTCTCCGGTTCCATCTGGCGGGACAGATCGACGGCTCTGTTAAAGGAAAAGTCACGCTGACAGTTGTTGCAAATCCGATATCTCAAACAAATGGCGCAGCAAGGTCTCGGTAACCCGGTGCTGACCCGAACGCGTTCCAGCGTCTTTGATTTAAGGCAGCATAGAATTGAAAGGTAAACTGCGCGCAGGCGGCCGCGCGCAGTACTTCTTTCTCAGGGGCTTCAGCCAGCTTTTTGAAGCTTGAGTTGAGCGATCCCAGCCGCGATATTGAGGCCGACGCCGCCCTCGGCACTGATTGGCTGCAAAGCGAAGTTCTTTGAGCTGCCACCGACCAGGGCGTTAGCGCCGAGACCGAGTCCGACCGACGCTCCGGCTGATGCTCCGACATACCTGCCGGCAAGCGCCCCGTCGCCGACACGCGTGGGCACGGTGTTGACGACCAGCCAGCTCAAATAACGCTTGCCGGTCACGCCCACGTCGACACCCAGCCTTCCAATCGTCCCGACATACCGTTCAATCTTGCCGGATCGCTGTTTGAAGGAGCACTCCAGTTTACGGTTCGAGCCGATGACCATGCCTATGCCTCCAGCCACCTCACACTGGAGCGTGCCGAGGCGTTCCTTCGGCTGATCAGCGACGACCTGTTTGACATGCTTTGAGCCGTGGTGTTGCCGCATTGTGGCAGCATCGGCCGAGCCTGAAAAAGCCATAGCGACCACTGCGGAAGCGAATAGAGCAGATTTCATTGTCATCTCCTTTTAGAAATAGTCCAGCCGCCTAACGCGCGACTTTGGTTTTGGTTCAGCCGGTTGGATGTGGAGAGGGTTCAACGGTGATGGCCTGAACCGGAACCTGCAGCGGTTCGTTTGCCGATGTGGCCGCGTGCGGCGGTGCGCGATTGATTTGCGCTCAATCGCACGAGGTTGCGCATCATCATGCGCGCATGAACGGATCGGCGTGCCACCCCTCACGGGCGCGACGGCTATGCGAGCACAGGAACTGCCGCGGCAATGGATGGCGACAACGGCAGGATCGAATAAAAGCGTGCCGATCTCCATCTCTCGCTTGGGTCAGGGATTACGTGATTGGCTGTAGACAGACGCCGCTCTGCCATCTGGGCGGATCATGGACCCGTCTAAGCCCGGCTATTGCGAGTAAGGAGGGCTGGACGACTGGTCTTATCGCTCTTCCAACGAAAAGCAGCCTGGACCGTGGTGCGGCCGGGCTGCTAAGTGAGACGCTGCGCCAGAACAAGCGCAGATGACGATTACTTCACGCCGAGCTTCTTACGCAGGTCTACATTTTCAGCCCGGAGCTTGTCGCCAAGTTGCTTGCGCAGCACCTGGTTCTCTTCTTCGAGTTTGAGCAAATCGGCCATCTCATCCGCAGAGGCGACAGGGCGGGCGGTCGCAGAGATCGTGCGCTTTCGTCCACCAATCTGGGTCGCTTCAGACTTGGGCTTACCCTTACGGCCGGCCGGCGCTGCCAAAGCTAAAGGATTACCCTCTTCAGCTTTGGCGGCTGATCTCTTTTTGCCGCGGCTGGTCGCGGCACTGCTGGTCTTCTCAGCTGGTGAGGACGTTGAAACCACCGCCGGCTTGCGAGGCGCGCGTTTCTTTTTTTGCGGAGTTGTTACGACTTCGGCAGTGGCCGGGTCTGAAGCTGGGGCTGGATTTGTATCGTTAGCCATGGGTTTCTCCGTTTCAGGGCGAATTTGTTGTAGGATGTCCAATGGCAACGGTCGACAGGACTACCAGGACGCTCGGAAGTGTAGTTCGGGAAACTTGTCCCAGAACGACGTGTTTAGCGGAGCCACCCAAAATTGATTTCGGACTTCGCTTCGATCGTCTCGCTGGCATTCCCGCCGTTTAAGTAGCAGGAGATTGGGACAAAGAAGCTGACGCTCGTCGTGCGCCACGGGCTGCTAGGCGCGACCCTGCATCGCCTGCTTCATCATTAGTGTGTACTCATCCATGTGTGAGGTCTCATGCGCGTCTGGCCGGGTTAGCATTTGCGCATGTTTCGGATCGCCGCCCTCGGTATATTGGCGTTTCGGCTTGCTTGCGCTGGTCGAACCGGCGTCCCCGCAAGTTAAATTCTCGCGTGCCATCATCAAACTCCGTGCGTTTCAACCGAATTGATCACGAAACGATGTAGCAACAAACTCGTTCCACGGACGCGATCGACGAATGCGTCACGGGCGCTAATCGAATTCGTCATCGCAGCGAACGGTTCGGCTGTGACGGCTAAAGCCACGGCGGTCGACGGCGTTGACGACGAAGTTAAATGATCACTTGCACACGTCGAAGCAGGAAAAGCAGCAACATCAGCTGGCAACGAGCATGATTATCGATACAGCTGGCTCCAATCGTCTAAACAAAAGTCGCCGGCACAAGGGCCGGCGACTAGAAAGTCCTGGAGCTCTTACCAGGTCTGACGGCCATACCAGGCGTCAACGTCCTTGTTGGCACGATCCTTCTCGTAACCATAGCGTTCCTGGATCTTACCTTCGAGCTGGTCGCGCTTTCCATCGATTACGTCAAGATCATCGTCAGTCAGTTTCCCCCACTGTTCCTTGACCTTGCCCTTCATCTGCTTCCAATTGCCTTCGACGCGGTTCCAATCCATCGGTGTTTTCTCCTTCTATGTTAGGACGAAACGCGATGGACGCGCGCTCGTTCCAGCCGCTGATGTTGATTTTCGAAATTGACCATGGCACTGGCAGTGTCGGGAACGGCCAAACTTCCGGTTGCATGCCCATGGGCCCCTCGACCATGGCTCAGCCGGTCCCCACAATCTTCTAGCCCCTGCGGCTCACAAGCCTGGCCAGCATGGCGGTTATGATAACGCTCGCTGCAACCCACGCCAGGGAACGGCCATTTTCCCGTTCGTCCACCGCATTTCTTCGCAGATGTCCAAAGGATAGTTGCTCGCGGAGATCTGCGACTTCCTTACGAAGCCATGCGAGCTCTTTACGGGCGGCGCGAAAAACCTCGTCGTCGTCGTCTTCCAAGACGCTCGGGCCACCATCATCCTCCAGTTCCTCGAGATATTGTTCCAGTTCCGCGCGAGACGAGAACCCCTTGGCTCTAATGTCGGTCATGATCGTTTTCCTGTCGCAAGGTTTGAGGGTTTGCAGGGTTAAACGCTGATTGCTTGAAAAAGATGCACCACCTCAGGGCTGCAGAACTGGCAGGGCTGCCAACACGCAACGCCGCTTGGAGAGCCCCACAACCGAAGATATGTCCAGACTATCCTTGCCTGCCATGAATCCTGCCCCATCTAGGAGTCTCGAACAGTAGGAGCCGGGTCATGACTTGCCGCGAAGCGCTGACCGGGAAGCGTATTCTCCTGGTTGAAGACGATTATTACATGGTGAGCGAGTTAGCACAGCGTCTCGCGGCGATGGATGTCATCGTCGCTGCGAAATGCCCAGGTGTTGCAGAGGCTCTGGGGGCGATCGCGGCGTCAACTGACCTCGATGCCGCTATATTGGACATCAATCTGTCGGGCGAGATGGTCTTCCCCATAGCAGACAGGCTGGAGCGGCTCGGCATCCCTTTCATTTTCGCCACCGGCTACGACCCGGATGTCTTACCCGATCGCCACGCTGACAAAATTGTGTTGCGCAAACCCGTCGAGGTCGAGAGTTTGGCGCTTGTCTTGTCGGACGTTGCGCGTCAAAGAACCGTCTCGATCGAGGAGGCACTACAAAACGATCTTCTCGCCCTTCTTCCCGCACACACTCTGAAGGAACTTTTGCCGCTCCTGAGCAGGATGAGCGTGCCAAGGGGGGCTGTTCTTGAAGTTGCCCATCAGACGATCAGCCGGGTCTACTTCCCGCTCGATTGTGTCGGTTCGCTCATCGCCGTCGGGAGCGGTGGCGCCAGGATTGAAACAGGGCTCATCGGCAGGGAGGGGATGACAGGCTTCGGGATCGCGCTCGGCGATGAGCGCACGCCGCATGAACTTGTCAATCAGATTGAAGGCTTTGCTCTCGCCATAGCCGCCGACGATTTCAAGCTCGTGCTGAAGGACGCTCCCGAACTCGATCTTCTTGCAGGTCGGTTTGCACGATGCCTTGGCATACAAGTGAGCCATACCGCTCTCGCCAACGGCAGGTTCGACATCCGCACGCGGCTTGCCCGATGGCTGCTGATGGTGGACGACCGTACGTCCAAGAGCGGCTTTGACCTCACTCACGAATATCTCTCCATCATGCTTGGCGCCAGAAGGCCATCAGTGACGGAAGCAATTCACGTATTAGAAGGAGAAAGGCTCATACGATCCACTCGAAGTCACCTCGAAATCCGCGATCGACCAAAATTGCTTCAGTTTGCAGGCGAGTCCTATGGCACTCCGGAAGCGGAGTATCGCCGCCTCATGTCATTGCCGATCGTCGCAAAACCGCTGGCCCGACTCGCCGCTGTCGGTTGACGAACCTCGTTCGATGATGGCGATCCAAGGTTAAGCTGATCTGCGCTCAGGCCCGAAGCCAAAAGCTGCGAGCATCTCATCAGGTGGCTGGGGCCTGCCAAAGAGATAGCCTTGACCGGTTGCGCAATGGAGCTCGCGAAGAAGCGCTTGTTCAGCCGTGCCCTCGACGCCTTCAGCGACGATCTCCAGTCCCAACCCATGGGCAAGGGAGACGATTGCCTTGACGATCTCGAAGACCCCGTGGTCCGCAGTCATCCTGCGAACAAATGACTGATCGATCTTAAGTTTGTCGAGCGGCAAATCAGCGAGATAGCTCATAGAGGAATAACCCGTTCCAAAATCGTCGAGTGCAATGGAAACACCGATCGCGCGAACCGCAGCCATTTTTGCCTGCGATCGGCCGCCATTGTCGAGGAACGCAGATTCGGTCAGCTCGACACAGAGTCGTGACGCCGGCAACCCACTCCTGGACAAAGCAAGGCAAATTTCCCCTTCCACATCGGCGCGCTCGAACTGAATTGGCGAGATGTTGACCGATACAGCACCCGTTGGCCAATGCATGGCGTCCGCACAGGCCTGCATCAGCACCCAGCGGCCGATATCGCAAATTATCCCGGAAGACTCTGCAATTGGGATGAACTCCGTCGGTGGGACGATGCCGAGTTCAGGGTGGCG
The DNA here is from genome assembly GCF_057808655.1 of Rhizobium sp. FG96. Taxonomy (NCBI): domain Bacteria; kingdom Pseudomonadati; phylum Pseudomonadota; class Alphaproteobacteria; order Hyphomicrobiales; family Rhizobiaceae; genus Rhizobium; species Rhizobium sp. FG96. The sequence continues at coordinate 42,142 of NZ_JBMDIL010000022.1, forward strand.
CCAGCGCAAAAGTGCTTCCGCGCCGACGAAATGTCCCATCGCCAGGTCCACCTGAGGCTGGTAGAGCAGAAAGAACTGCCCTTCGCGCAGCGCACCCCTCATGTCGGCTTCGAGACGTCTGGAGCGGGCTTGTTGGAGCGCGACGGCCGGATCATAGATCGACCAGCGCCCTGACGTTTCCTTAGCGATGTCAAGCGCGGATTCGGCTGCGCGCAGAGAACTCGCCGAATCGACAAGCTCGGTGCGTGCTACGCCGAGCCGGACGACAACGGTGGCGGACATCTCGTCGAAGACGACAGGCTCCTCGAAAAGAGCCAGCAAAAGATCGGCTTGAGACGCCGGGTCGGCATCATCCCCGGCTCTCAGGATCGCGAACAGGTCGCCATCGATTCGCGCCAGCAGATCGCCTGGGAAGCTGGCGGCGAGCCGGGAAGCTACGGCCTTCAAGAGCTTGTCACCGACATCGCGGCCCAAAGTCGCGCACACGTCCGAGAAGCGTTCGATATCGAGAACCGCCACTACGCCGCCGCGTCCTTCAAGGCGTGCGAGGAACTCGCGGCGATTCAAAAGCCCTGTTAGCTCGTCCTTCTCGGCCATCGACTTGAGCTTCGCCTCGTATGCTTTGCGGGCGGTGACATCGCGGATAATGACGCACCCGCCGAACGAGGGTGCCGCTCGAAATCCCTTCTCCTCGACCGGAGAAAGGGTGATCGCCGCTTCATAGTTTGTTTCGCTTTCACCCCTGCGTCTGACAAACTCTACGATCGTGCTTTGGATCCTGCCGGGATCGGCCTCGTATAAAACAGCAAGATCACGGATCGCCGCCGTCACCGACTGCTCTGCGCTGCTCAGCAGGTTTGCGCCGGCCCCGACTCTCAGGATCGATTTGGCAGATTCACTGATTTCTGCGATTTTCATGTCGCCAGCGAAGGCAACAATTCCATCGGAGCTGTCGGCAATGATACGCCGCATGAGGCGGCGGGCGTTGCGGGCGTCGATGTTTGCAAGCGTCGCCATCATCTGACCGAGATCTACCCGTTCGTTCAACGCGAGACCGCTTGCGAGCGCGAGCAGAAGCCATGAGACAGTCGTCCCTGTCACGATGGCATAATCTTTCTGGAGAGCGTAGGCCGTCAATTCGCAGACGGCGCCTAATGTCAAGGCGAGCGCCGAAAGCTTGGCCAATCCAACGGAACGCGACGACAGGACGGCAACGATCAGCGCGGCAGCGAGGAGAAGCTCCAATGGCCCTTGATCGACTTCGCTCAGGAGGCGGGCCTGGATCAGCGTCTCGGCTGCGAGAACATGAATAAGAGGTCCCGGCAATACTCCATGCACCGGGACCGGAAAGATATCCTTCAGTTCGGTCGCAGAGGCGCCGACGACAATGGAACGTCCAGCAAGCTGACCGGCTGCTACCTTGCCGGTAAGAACATCCGCCAGTGAGTAAGTGGGCACGCTGCCGGGCTCAATCGAAAAGTCGATCAGCCGATGCCCTGAGGTCTCCGGGCTTGCGCCGAGAGCCGAAGCTGCAGATGGCGTTGAAATGCCCTCGAAGGCGCTGCCTAAATCGAAATTGCGCACCGCGCCGTCGGCGTCGGTGGAGACGTTCGCAAATACCGGCCAGGCGTTGGACAGGAGCCGGGGGATGGGCCTGGTGACCACCGTCTCTCCTGAGGCCGCGGCGATCTGCTGGCGGAAGATCGGCAGAAGAACGCCTCCACCGGCGCGCTCCAGTGCCAATGCGATCGCGTTATCGTCATCGGCATCGGAGGGGGTGGAGAAATCGATATCGAGGAAGATGTCTGCTGCATTTGCGGCGGTCAACTTGTCCAGAAGCGTGGCATAGATGCTACGAGGCCAAGGCCAGACGCCGACCTCGTCAAGCGTTCGCTTGTCGATGGCAATGAATACAATCTTGCCGGAGGCCTCCCTTGGCGCCCATTGAAACCGCTTGTCGATCAGCCTTTGGTTGAGCGCCGTTAGCGCGGTCAGGCTGGGGGCGACGACCGGAAGTGCAAGCATGACGGTGATAAGCGCGGCGCGAAGCGCGATCGGGCCAGTGACTGCGTCATAGATCCGCCTAAGCGTCGCACCGAAGCTTTTCACTTGTTGTTGCCTTTGCCGCTATCGCTGCCGTTTCCGTTATTGCCCTTGCCGCCACTGTTGCCATTGCCTCCACCATTACCGTTGCTTTCATGGCCAGAGCTGCTGTCTTTACCGCCTCCGCTATTGGTCGAGCCATTGTGTCCCTTGCCGGACCTGCCCCCGCTGTCGTTGGCAGTGTTCTCGCTCGTATCCTGCGATCCCTTGCCCGATTTCTCCTTGTCTTCTGCTGAACCTTCGGTCTGGCCGGTGAGGGTGGTCGTTCCCACCGCAGGCACGACCGCGACGGACGGTGTAACGGCTATTATCGATGGGCGCGAGGCAGCACCATCGACTTTCATCCCCGTCTTTCGGTCGACAATGGCGCTCTGGCGCGGCCCGACATTGGCTTGCTGGCCGCTCGCGAAGGCGGTCACCTGCACGAGGCCTCGATCAACGGACACAGACGCTTTGGACCTTCCAACGCTCACATGGAAGATTGTGCCTTTTACAACAGCCGCTAGATAGGGCGTCTGCACCGTCGTATGGGGCAGGCTCCGCCTTTCGATCTCCAGATCAAGGGCGCCCGCCTGCTGAACGATTTCCGTTTTGCGCAGTGCAAAAAAGCCGGCTGGCTTGGTGGTGATTGCGGCCATCGTGTTAGGCTGAAAGGCGATGCTTTCCACGCCCCTTACCAGTCGTGCCCTTCCGCGAGGCCCCGTCGAGATCCAGGCGTGATTGGGAAGAATGTCGCCCGACTTTAAGTCCTTCCACGACATTTGATCCGTCGTATAGCGTACCTGGCTCGTTGCCTTGGCGACTTTCCAGTCATCGCTGCCAGCGATCGCCGAGACCGGCAAGAGGAAAAGCAGGACGACAAAACGAAGAACAACGCGCATTTCCACCCCCGTGTTATCGGAGCATTTAGGCATGGCATCTTTAAGAATCGTTTTAAGTTCGCGCCGAAACTGATCGCAAACGCGCGGTGCGTACGGTATCGTACGGAGCCCTCAAAGATTTCGTGATCCTGCTTGAGAAGCATTGGGCGGCACAACCGTCTTTTCGTTCAGACATCGTGCAAGCTGCGTTCCGTCGGCAGAAGGCTCTGTTCTGCGATATCCGGCGCTGGAGAAAGCAGGGCCATGAATTTCGGGCAGCAAAGAGTATGAATACCTTGCCAAAGTAGCTAGTGAATTTCGGCCGAGGCGGGCGGAGCCTTGTCCAGCAGCATTTCCGACAGTTTGGCGAAAAGTCTATCGAATTCCTCGATCACCGCTTCGAACTCACGGTCGGCCAGCCTCGCAAGTTCTGCGATGGATCGGCTCGTGCTGATGATGATCTGATCGATACCGACCGGATCCGCGATCAGATTGCTTGCCATTGCGGCGTCATGGATCGCGTCGAGGGCCTCAACGATGTTTCGAAGAAGACGACGGCGATCATGAGGGGAAAGCGATGTCAGACTGTCTCTGGCAAAGCGGATTTCTGCAGCGATCGCACGTTCCACATTCAACTCCACACAAACTTGGAAAGCCCAAGAATCTAGAAAACGCCTGTCGCCAAATCGTGAGCGCCGCGGAAAAGCATTGAGATCGCCAGACCGGCGAGCAGGATACTCGCGAGCCTGTTGGCAAAACGCAGGGTGCCAGGACCTATCGTCTGACGCATCGCCGAAACCGCCATGGTGAGCGCTGACCACCAGATTAGAGAACCAATAAAGACACCGAAAATGACGCCCCCTCCCGGCGCGACGGCACCGGACATTGCGGTCAGTGCAGCCGCACATAAGGCAGGTGTCAATGGGTTGAGCGAACCAAACGCGATGGCATCGAAATACATTTTTCTGAAGTCCGATTGCAGGATCGGAACTTCGATCGGCAGCATTTGCCGCCTCCATGTGCGTAAGGCAAAGTAAGTCAAAACCAGGCCCGAGAGCATGGTCATCAACGCCGCCCCATGGGCGCCTCCGTAGGTGAAGATCCCCAAGGCAAGCGCAACACAGCTATAGGCGACGTGTACGGTGGCGACTCCAAGACCAGTCACCACCCCGGCGCGTGCGCCGTCGCAAAGCGTGCGCTCTATTAGATATAAACTCGTTGGGCCGAACGGTATCGCAATTGATAAACCCGCCGCAGCCCCCGCCATGACAGCTGCCGCAATCGCAGTCATGATCCCCTCCCCGGTTAGCACTGATGATTTAACCAGGGGAAACTCCTTTTATTCGCGGCCAACGCGAACTTTTTTCAAATATCCTACCGTGCAGCAGAAAGTTGCCGCTGGTAGAGCTCGGTGAACTTTCTAAGTTCGGTTGGGTTGAGGTCGGACGCCGCCCAATATGTCAGCCCGCCTCCCGTGAATGAGAGGATGTTCGTGCCATCAATTGCCTGAGAAGGGGAAGGCTGCCGTACCCTTCCCTCCGTTGCGGTGACGCTGATAGTGTGCCGGCTGCGCTTGTAGACCATCACCGGTACGGCCTTGCCGCTTATGATGTCGATCCGGCCGCCCACCAACGGGAACCCTTCGCCGGCTAAGTCAGGAGCAGTTGGCGCCACGGTTGTCTTACCGTTGAACCATGGCTTCACCACATGATTGTCGGATGACGCAATATCGAAGGGCTGGGGTGCGATCAAAGCGCGGAGATGGGCCGATACGATGCCTTCTTCGGTCCCGGCAGCTGTCGTCGGCGTCATGAGATATGTCGCGCCGACAATACCGGCAGCTGCACCGCCCGCGGCTCCGACAACAAGTGAAGCGGCGATTGCGAGCCAGGACGGGCCCTGTGGCTTGGCGCGAGCGGGAGACGTGCGTTCATCAGGTTCAGCACCGCCGATCGCCGTTAAGACCGAGGCGCGCATCCTTTCAGGAGCCGGGACGCGATGAACGTCGCGCGTCGCCTGCATCGACAGACGCTGCAGAGCGGCAAATGATGCCGCAAGTGCGGGTTCTCTCCTGAGACGCTCTTCCATCGCAAGCGCTTCGACCGGCGAGAGCTCGCCGTCATGATAGCAATTGAGAAGAATCCAGCTCTCGTTGTCGATGGTCAACGGCTGCCCTCCTCTATTTGGCTCAGCAGAACTTGCCGGGCCTTTGATAGCCTCGACATGACCGTGCCGATCGGCAGGCTGCTGACCTCGGCAATCTCGCGATAGGTCAGGCCGTGGTATTCTCTCAGCACGAAGGTCTCTTTCAGGTGTACAGGCAGTCGGTCGATTGCATGCTGAAGCATGGAAGCCTGTGCCTTGACAAGGAGCGCCTCTTCAGGCGTCGGCACAGTGGAAGCAATGGACGTGGTGGTGTCGATTTTAAGTCTCGTTTCTTCCGAGAGGTCCTCAATCGACATCAGGCGATCGGGCCTGTTCTTCTCGATCCAGGAGTAAGCAGCATTACGGACGATCGTCAAAAACCAGGCCCGCGTATTGCCTTCCACATAGGTCTCTATGGAACGGTAAGCGCGCAGGCATGCCTCCTGCATGACGTCCTCGGCATCCGTCACGCTTCCCGTTAGCCAACGCGCTAAACGAAATCCTTCGTCAAGTCGCGGTAATACCAGCTGTGCAAAGCGTGCCTTGGCGGAAGCGTTCAAAGGCAGGCACCGTCGGGATGTTGCATCGCATGTCCATATTTCCAAAGATCGGTTTAACATATGCTTCGGCGCTCATGCTGCAAGGCCCTTGCAGGACGGGCTTGGCTTGAAGCAAAAAGTGCCTGGCGCATCGCATGCGATGAGGATTATGCGCTCGGGTTCTCCCGCCGCCACCTCTAAGCGCCGACAGCGTGGAAACATGCCTGATTGTCAGGTGGCATGTGGCTAAGCTTGCACCACGTCCTCAACTGGGATCCTGATCGTACAGCGCACGCCGTCGGTCTCAAAATCGAGCGATGCTCCGCCATTGGCCGAGTATTGAAGGCTGCGTGTAATCACGGTGTTTCCAAAACCGCGTCGGGTTGGCATCGAGACGGCAGGCCCACCAATTTCCTTCCATGAAACCTCAAAATATGTGTCACGGGCAGCCACGGATACGGCGATCTTGCCGGTTTCGATTGCCAGGGCGCCATATTTTACAGCGTTGGTCGCGAGCTCATGCACGACAAGCCCAAACGCAATGGCGGCACGCGGCAGAATTTCGATGTCGTCGCCGATCATCTCAAGTCGCGAGCCGAGCTCGTTAACGTAAGGTGCCAGCTCGGTGGAAAGGATATCGCGAAGAAAGATCGAGGCCCAGGAGCGGTCAGCCAGAACGTTGTGGGTTGCAGCCAGTGCGTGGATCCGGCCAGAAAATGCCTTCCGAAAACCATCGATCGTCTCCTCGGTCGAGGCTGTCCGGTTAGAAATGGATACGACCAGTGCCAGCGTGTTTTTAACGCGGTGATCGAGCTCGCCCATGAGCAGCAGCTGCTGCTTCTCAGCTGCCTTGCGGCGCGACAGATCGACGAGTGTGACGACCGTCCCAATGCTTCCCTCGCCGACCATCAGCGCGGACGCACTGACGAGAACGTCCTTTGCGCCACGGCTGCGCGGTGCTATCGCCTCGATGCCCTGAATAGGTTGGCCACTGGCGACGACGTCAAGAAAATCGCCGCCCTGCATCAAGCCGGTCGCTCCTCTAAAATCGAGTGCGAATGCCTCGTCGAACGTAGAGCCGATCGGATCGGCACCGGCAAGCGACGATGCGGAGGCGTTGGCGTGGGTGACGACACCGTTGAGGTCGCAAACCACGACGGCCTCGACGGCCGAAGCAAGGATCGCAAGAGCTGTCCGCTCAGCCTGGGCACGCTTTTCGGCGTTGATGCGCGCGGTAACATCGGTGAAGGTGACGGCAACACCGGAATTTGTGCCAAGCGTCATTTCGCCGGCTGCTATCAGCAGGTGTCTTGCGCCATCGCCGCTGCCAAGCGTGACCTCGACGGCCGACGTCGCGGGATGCGCTGCTGAAATCAAGTCTCTCAGCGCCTTTGCGCCGTTCGCTCCAAGCGCTGTGAACAACACCGGCCCGTCCAGGGCGTCGCGAGCAACATCGACAAGGTCCGTCAGGGCTCTATTGGCGTAAAGCAGATTGCCGAACCTGTCGAAAGCCGCAGCGCCGAGGTTCATCGCCTCCATGAAAGAGCGATAGGACTCCACGCCTCCTTCGAGGGTGAAGACTTCCTCGCCATTCGCTTCATTGCGGACGACCAGCGCGTCGATTTCCCCCTCGCGGATAGCGCGGATGACCTCTTCCGCCTCCTCGAGGCGCCGGCGAAGGTCGGCATTCAGGCTTTCAGCCTTTGAGACCGTAGTAGACGTCATTCGCCTTCCACCTGAAGGCTGACCAGGACCTTCTCCGTGTTCGAAAGGTCGCCGATGATCTTGCGGATAGGAACTGGTAGTTCGCGCACCAGCGTCGGAATGGCAACGATCCCATGCTCACGCGCAAGCTGCGGCGACTTTCGAAGATCAACGACTTCGATCACATACTTGCCTGGAAGGCTCTCGGCGCAGATTCGTTCGAGGTTCTGGAGCGCAGCCAGCGACTTCGGGGTCTGGCCCGCAACATAAAGCGTGAGTTTCTTCGGCGTTCCGGTAGGTTGGTCTTCCATATCTTCCATCGTCATTCCGCCACGCGGCGGCTTTTCTCCATATCAGACCTATCCGAAGCAGCTTGGTCGAGATAGACCCGCTCGGCCTCAGCGTCGAAATTCAATTCGGCCTCGTCGGCGTCAAGTTCTGCCTGAAGAGCCTCAATCTGGGCAAGCGTCCTGCGGCGTTTCTGCTTCAGCCGATCGGCCCGACGGATGACGTCCGCCCGACGCTCAAGCTCCGCCTTCCGAAGCCGTGCCTCTTCTGCCTGTCTCTGGGACCCCGTCAACGCCCTTCCATCGCCGATATATGGCGCCACAAGCTGGATTCCATTGTCTGACATGACAAATTCACGGACCTGATTAGAATGGGCCGTCCCGCGGGCCTTGAGCAGATAGAGCTCGCGGTTGAATTCACCGCCGACCTCGCGATTGAGCAACAATATCCAAGCGTCCATCAGCGACGATAGGCCGGCGTCCGTCTCCGTGACCCCTTCCTGGGAATGCATGAGGTGCGTGAAGACAGCGGTCGTACCGCGCGACTTGAGGAAATCGACCATGCGCAACAGCATCGATTGGACCTCAAGCGGATCTCCGCTTCCAACAAAGGCGGAAATCGGATCGAGGACAACAAGAGAGGGATCGAACTTGTTGATCTCGCGCAGCATGATGGCAAGGTGCATTTCGAGACTGTAAAAGGTTGGCCGCACAGCGATATAGTGCATTCTTCCAGCTTCAATCCATTTCGCGAGATCGGTGCCGATCGAGCGCATGTTACGGACGGTCTGGTCGACGGACTCCTCGAACGAAAAATAGAGGGCTTTCTCGCCGGCCTCACAGGCGGCGTTACAAAATGCGGCCGACAATGAGCTCTTGCCCGAGCCTGCAACACCGCTAATGAGAATGCTTGTTGCCCGGTGAAACCCTCCTCCCGACAGCATTGCGTCGAGATCTGGTACGCCTGATGAAATACGATCGTTCGATACCTTGTGGTTCAGGCCGAGTGTGCTAACCGGCAGGACACTGAAACCGTCTTCATCAATCAGGAAAGGGATTTCGTTGGTTCCGTGGGCGGTACCACGATATTTGACGATCCGAAGGCGGCGGGTGGAAATTTGGTTATGAACGCGATGGTCTAGCAGGATGACGCAATCCGAAACATACTCCTCAAGGCCCTGCCTGGTAAGTGACCCGTCGCCGCGCTCCCCCGTAATGATCGTCGTCAAGCCTTTGTCCTTCAACCAGTCAAAGAGCCGGCGGATTTCCGCGCGCAAAATGGCGGGGTTGGTAAATGCGGAAAAAAGACTTTCAATCGTGTCGAGCACGATGCGTTTTGCGCCGACCTGGTCTATCGCTAGTTCCAAGCGCAGGAAGAGACCTTCAAGATCGTAGTCGCCGATTTCCTCAAGTTCGGATGGATCGACGACGATATGCTCGATGTAGAGCTTGTCGGCGTCGATCAAGCTCTGCACATCGAAGCCGAGCGACGCGACATTGTTAACGATATCAACCGGCCGTTCCTCGAAGGTGACGAAGACGCCAGGCTCGTCATAGTCGCGAGCTCCGTTGAGGAGAAAGGTTGAGGCAAACAATGTTTTGCCACAGCCGGCTGTACCGCACACGAGCGTCGGTCGCCCCGTCGGAAGGCCGCCGAGCGTCAGATCATCGAAGCCGGCGATGCCCGTAAGCGACTTTTTGATCCCGGCGATATCAGCCATGTATGCGAGTCCTGTGATGTTCTTCTGAAGCTGTCGTATCTGAATGGTTTTCCGTTAGCAAATCGTCACTCGCGCTCTTCCTGCCCCCCACCATCAAACTGCCCGTATCCGCCCGCGTCAATCAACCAGAAAAACCTCTCTAATTGAATAGCATAATCCATTATCGGTCTATTTTAGAACAATTTCCGCCGCGGCTGCATCGCGCGCTTCACACGAGTGGCTGCTGATGCTTGGGAGACAGTGTGTAGGGTGAACCCGGCACCTGCCCGCGATCGCTTCAATCGCAAAACTGCCCGGTCCGGTTAGCTTTTAGGTGCACTGCGCCGGTATCGAAGTGGCGGACTGCCTGATCGCTTCAGAGACGTTTCTGTGATCCTGAGGATTTTCTGCCAAAATCAGGAACAAGCCCGATTGACGGTGGTTAAGTCCATGTCCTTCACAAAGCTCAAGGAGAAAATCATGCTTATGAAGATCATCACCGCATCAGTCTTGTCGCTCGGGCTTGCAACATCCGCAATGGCTCAGGCTTCAGGTGGCGCCGGCTCCGCTACCGGCGGCACCTCGGGTAGCGGTTCCATTGGCTCTGGCGCGAATAGCGGCACGGGCACCAGTGGCTCCAGCAACAACGGGACCGTCAACCCCAGTGCCAATGGCTCTAACGGGAACGCGCTCGACCCCAATGCCACCAATTCCACGACAAATTCAGGCGCATCGACGAATTCGGGGACGAATAACGGTTCGTCCGACAGCGACAATTGCGCTCACACGACAACAACGCCAAACCACGATCCGTCGACGATGACGCCGCAGGAGCAGGCAAACTGCAAGTAACTAAAAGCCCCGCTTCGGCGGGGCGCTTTCATCTTCCGGTCGGCGGAGAACTTGAGGTCGAAATCTTCGTCTCATCCGCTGCACCGAGCTTCACGACAAAGGCGCCGAAGTCATCAGCCCAACCGGACGATAAACAGGGTCGGCATCGCTAGGAATCTCGCCGCCCAAGGGTTGCTCTTGTGGTCAGCGAACTGAATGAATCCCCAGTTGAATCTCTAATGCGTCCGGTATTCGCGCTGCCCCTGTTTTATTGACGGTACTCGAAGCGCGTTGACGCGCTTGTCTTATGCTTGCTTCTTGGTGAGATAAAGAAGCGCCGGAGAGGCTAGCCGCCCTCATCCGGCGATGGGGGACGGATCGTGGACGCGCAGGCCGCCATTCTTGCGAATGCCGGGCCGAACTAAAGTACGATCGCCCCCATCTTTTCCAATCGTCCTGAACGGATACCCGAGCTTCGGGCTCGGATGACAAGCATGGGAGATCAGAAAAGATGACTGACATTACCATCGGCGCGGACATCTCGAAAGACCATATCGATCTGCACAGCCTGCCGGACGGCCAAACGCTGAAGGTTGCCAATGACCGCAAGGGATTTGCCGCCATTGTCCGGTGGATCGGCACAAAGGATGTAGAGCGGATCGTACATGCCGGCCCTCGTTGCCTGCCGCTTCAACCCGGATCTCAGCGTCAAATACGACCAACTCAAAACCGCAGGAAAAGCGCCAAAGGTCGCCATAACCGCGATCATGCGTAAGCTCATCGTATTGGCTAACGCACTGCTGCGAAAAAAACAGAAATGGGTCCCGAAGATGGCTTGATCAACACGGATACTTTAGTCGCGACTTGCGAACACTCTATCCGTCCTGCTGGTCCTTCGGTATTTTGACTGCGTCCCTGTCGTCCACCTTGAAGCTCGTCATGAAGCGCAATGTCGCGAAGGTCGCAATAGAGAGCACGACCGCAGTCTCATAGGCGCCCAGCCCAACTGCCGCGCCGATTGCACCCGTTGCCCACAGGCTGGCGGCTGTTGCAGTTCCCCTAATGCTGGCCTTGCCCACCAGAATTGCACCTCCGCCAATGAAACCCACGCCATTGATAATGCCCTCGACAATGCGCGCTGTGGCCTCGCATTTTCGCGGGTGACCGTCTCAGCGGCCTGGATGAAGCCACAGGCCGCAAGTGCAACGAGAGGGAAGGTCCTAAGCCCGGCGCTTCGCTCGTTGCGTTCCCGGTCCCATGCGATCGGAAGAGCTAGGGCGTATGCGACCACGAGGACACCGAGATTACGCAGAAGATCGATATGGACGCCAACACTGCCAAGCCAACTTTCCATCACTCACCCCCGTGCCTCACGCCGAAGATGGGAGCGTGGGGGCTTCCGACAAGAGGTGCCGTGACCTCGATGCCGCCCACGAACTAGCGATATTGGCACCAGCTTTGCCGACGGCATTGTGATCGAGCAGTGGATCTGCACCCTCGAAACGAACCGGACCAGAGGCGACAAGGTCTGAAGCTGCGCCGAAGGACGTGAATGGCGCGTTCCGGAAGTCCTGAGCTCTTCGGATTTTCAGGAACCGCAGCGGCTCGGAAGCTTTGATTGCCTATTGTCTTACCTTGCCCATACCGGCCTCAAATCTGGGAACTAAAGGTCGGCGGCGTGCTTAGGTCAGCAGCGACGGCCATTGCTCTTCCAAGGCAGACCGCCGCTTCCCCAATCACCCAAGGGAAGACTCATGAGCAAGGAAAACGACAAGACGAGCGATGCTGAGCGAAGCGATCCCGCAGTTGCCGATCGGAACCGGGAGGAGCTTGCCAAGGAAGCGGCTCGTGGGCTGAAGAAAGCGTCCCAACAGGCATCGAAAGAAGGATCTAATGGCCCACGCTAGGATACGCCGCCCCCGTAGACGCGACATCCGGCGGCATCACGATGCCGCTTCCTGGCGTCCTGGCAGCGGGCCTGAACGAAATGTCCATACGCCACGTCATTGCGGTGGCCGGTTCGCATGACCGGCCTTAGGGTCGCTAAGACCGGTCGTACCGCGCCAGCATTTGCCGGAGAAGCTGGTTCTCACGCCGAGCCTTGCGGCAAGCCTCTGCAACGGTTAGCGATGTCATCTCATGGTTGGAAGTCCCCGATGTTTCCGTTGCGGGAACTTCGACTCTCACGACCGATTCAGGCGCTGCCGCCGCGTTTTGCATCGGCGCCGTGTTTCCAGCCAAACTGGCCAAGGCGCTGTCGGCAGCGGTGGCTTCCCGCCCGACCAGGTCCGCGATCCAGGCCGCATACTTCGCGCGTAATGGATTGTCGTGCGAGAGCGCACGCATTTTCGTCTCTGCCAGCCGTCTCTGATCTCGGTGAAGCGATATGGAGGATTTCAAACGCAGGCGCTCCGGAAAGCCGGAACATAACGGGAACAAATACGTCCTGCAACCCCTGGCCAATTTTATATGCGGCCTGATGGCCGGAAAACGAGCCCTGGCAAGGCAGGGGCCGACCGCCGGCGGTATGTCGTTAGGCGATTAGTTTTTGAGAGGTCTATTTGTCGCCGTGAAGACGGACGCGACCAGGTCAATCTTGAAGATATTAATAACAATAATCCTCGACGCTCGGTTGCGGCTCAGCCGGGATCGGGTAACGCCTTCGAAGGGCGTTGTTCGCGGGGCTGGTATCCAGGTCAAAAAGCATCTCTGCCTTTGTTGTGGCCGAAAAGATTTCTATGGCGATGATCAGTTCTTCGCGGCCGCCGCGCTGATAAACTTCGGTCATTTTCGAAAGCTTCATGTCCGGTTCCAAAAACAGTGTGCTCACCACATCATGCTCAAAAGCGCGGCGATGTCGCGTGACAAGGGCGTGACATGATCAAAGCATGGACTGGGTACGCGCTCTTCGAACAGCGTCGTTTCCGCCGTCAAGCATCTGGCTGCTTTGCATGTATGTCAGGGGGTCAGTCCAAAGAAGCACCCCGCTTTTGCCTCGGCGCTTCAACGCGCGGTACCGCAAGCCGCTGTTTTGATGGAACCAGCCACGCTATGCCGACATTGCTGAATGGAGGACGATACCGTCAGCTTCCAAAGACAGGACATTTGCATGGAAAATCATACCACGGAGGCCGTTGCTTCTAATCCAACAGCGCTAGCGCAGATCGGAGCATTGCTCATTCACTACGGATTGGCTTTGGCAGGCGCAGTTGTCCTTCTGGTCGGCGGCTGGATTCTCTCCGGCTTCTTAAGCCGATGGGCCTATAAGGGTCTATCTCGAATCCACGGGATTGATGAAACGCTCGCTCGTTTCTTTGAGAGCGTTCTTCACTACGGATTGCTGATCTTGGTGTTCGTCATGGTTCTCGGCCAGTTCGGGGTGCAGACAGCATCCATCGTCGCCGCTCTCGGCGCCGCAGGCTTGGCAATCGGACTGGCGCTCCAGGGTACGCTGCAAAACATCGCGGCCGGGATCATGCTGCTAGTACTACGGCCGTTCCGCGTAGGCGAATACATCGAGACGTCCAGTGTGAAGGGCCTGGTTCGAGAGATCGGCCTCTTTGCAACGGAGCTCAGAAACGCTGACGGCCTGTACCTGCTCGCTCCGAATTCGACGCTATGGAACACACCCATCATAAACCATAGCAGGGAAAAGGACAGACGCCAGGAGATGTCCGTCGCGATCGGGAATGACGCTGACGGCAACATGGTCAAGAGGCTGATTCTGGACATCATCTCGACAGATAAGCGCGTGCGCTCCGATCCGCCACCTCGCGTTTTTGCGGACGATCTCAATGCCGACAAGATCACTCTCAAGATCGAATACTGGGCATCCACGGGTGAATGGACGGAAACCAGGCACGCAATCATCGACGGTCTCAAGGCCGGGTTGGCCGCGAAAGGAATTGCTTTAAAGTGAAATGCTGGAGGGCGCTTGTTGCTCGAGACCTGCCAAGAATAGTTCACCATTAAGGAGAGCTATCGGCCGAGCGGCCGCCTAGGCAAAGGGTGACTTGCTTTCCGCCCCGCGGCAACGTCCTTCGTGAGTGGAACCTGTTCAAGGGTAAATTCAGAGAGAAACTGCCGACCATCCTCGTTAACGACTTTGCGCAGGAGATAGGATGCCCAGCAACATGAGAATGTCGACCCAGGTCCGTCGCGTCGGCGTACGCGTCGGTAATGCGTTTACTCTTCGTTTTGCGCACCGATTCATATGAGCAGGTCTTCGGCGAAGGTTTAGACCCGGTGCCGACAGGACGCTCAAGTCAGGTTCCAGTGGCCGAGTTGTGCTTGTTCCGGTCCCCAAACAGCTGCCCGTAGGTTCGTACATCATCGATTGTACTGCATGTTCCCTGCATGGCTAGAGCCGACACGGAACGCGCAATCGCTGTTCCGGACCGGCTGAAAATGGTGAGGGGCGTCACTATCGCGTATTGTAGATACGCGATTGACAGCAATCTTTGATCTCCAGGCGAAATGGTGTAACTTTTCCGTATCTGAAATACGCCAAAGTTACATAGTGCGTTCCTAACGAAAAGCGCCGTATTGCGCTCGAGGACATGACATCCGTTCTGGGCGTGCGGGCGGAAGACAATGCCACAGGCACCATGGAGCGGATTGGGGCAGCAGTGCGTCCCCTTTCCACCGACGCCGTCACCGATTTGCTGCTGGTCTTGCATCGGACCCTATTTGCGTGGTTGATCGCGGACGGCGATAGCACCTGAAGAACATGGCCGTCCTGAAAATTGCGGAACCAGGCAGAGGAGATTTTAGCTCGGTCCGTATGGCGCTGAAAATCAGCGGCAAGGACGAACGGCTGAAAAAAGCGGATTTCCGGCGGTTTGCAGCGACGGCGGGTATTCCGGTGGCGGCGGACACGGCCATGGATGAACTGGCGGCGACCCTTGCGCGCGGCGTGGATGAGCTTGCTCTGCCGGACCCGCCGACAGACGGTTCAGTCGGCGCTGAACGGGCGGCGCAGATACGGGTAATTGTCCGCCAGCGTTTGGAAGCATTTGATGAGCATGGAGCTAAATTCGACCTTGAGCGATGGGTCCCCCGGCAGGGTTCGAACCTGCAATCAATCGGCTATGAGCCGACGGCTCTCACCATTGAGCGACAGGCCCGCCTTCCCTTCCTTATGCGCATTAGCGCCAGCGATTGACGAACTCCGCAAGTTTCTCTCGCGGGCTACTGTCAAAATAACAGTGGGCAACTCTTGGAGGCCGCAGGTCGGCAATTCGTCCTCATCCCAGAGCCGCTGCCATGCCTCTCGGACAGCTCCGTATCCGACCCCAAGACGATCGGCCTCGCGCAGGAGCGCCTGTCCAAGGCCGGTTTCTTCAGAGATTGCTACGACTTGATCCATTGCAATAACTTTCATAAAAATTGAGAACGACTGCCGCCGTGTACTGCTCCCTCACTCTCTCAAATATCCGGAAAACCACGATCAGCCTCGTCCTCGGTCGATTTGGCCCCGCTATCATCCGGCAAGCGGGCGAGTTTCGTTGAATACTTGTAGCCGTCCGGAACCGCGAGCGCGAGGCCGCGTTTTTTAGCATCGGAGGACATGATGGAACATAGCCAATATAACTGGATCAGCATCAGAGCTCACGAGATATGGCAATCTGAAGGTTGTCCAAATGGGAAAGATCGCGAGCATTGGGCCAAGGCGGCCGAAGAATGGGAACACCGCGAAAGGCGGCTGGAGGTCCCCTACGAGGCGCTGCGGGAGCAAGTGAGGCGCGTTCTGGTGGTCGACGACGAGCCGCTGATACGGTTTGCTACCGTCGAGGCCCTGGAAGACGCCGGCTTTGAGGTCCTTGAGGCTAGCAACGCTGACGAGGCTCTCGTCCTTCTTCAACGGAATGATTTTGACGCTGTATTCACCGATGTGAATATGCCGGGTACGACGGATGGACTGGGGCTTACCTCCCTGGTGCGAGCCCGCTCGCCGCAGACTCGCGTCATCGTCACTTCTGGACATGTTAGACTTGGTGCTTTTGACCTTGCGAGCGGCGTGTCATTTATTCCCAAGCCCTACACATATGACGCGATTGTCCGAATGCTGCAGGCACCAGGCTTCGGAACGATAGGCGACGTGAACCGGCGTCGCGACGACTGCTAGCGCGAGTTTTGACAGAAACGCAAGACCAACATTGCGACGACTTCGATCACGCCGGTTGAGTAGCAATGCATAGGGATCAAATAATCAAGGGCCAAGCCGCACCAAAAATCGACATGCTGGAGCGGGCGGGCAGACACCACTCCCGCGGTCGTGCGTTCCGCTTTCGACGAAAGTCCGGACCTTGCCTGCTACCCATTGCTCCCCGGCTAAACGATGCGGCGGAAGCATCGAATGCTCGCCGCCGCGGCTCTCCGAGGTCCGCCGCCTGCGCTCAGGAAAGCGCGGCGAACATAAAGCTATATGGCTCAGAACGGAAACTCATTTTCGCAGCTTTTTCGCGGCGTCGTCGTCCCTATCATATAGCTTTACGCACAGAATCTCGGAGAAGCCCTTGGCCGTAGCCTTTCCAGAGGCTTGCGCTGTGGACAGGTTGTGGAGAACATGTGGAGGAACTGTGTGCAACGCCGCCTCCCGACGTTAAGGGGCGAGGCATGGATCTTGCATGGGACATCCGAATCCGCTCAGATGAAGTCCTCGGCCGATGGCTTCCGCCGCAACGTCGCCATCCCGATCAAGGGCGCTCCGACATGATGTCGAGAAGCGCCCTTTCCATTTGGAACTTTCGAAGAGAGCGAGTGCCAGGGTACCTCTACCCATTTGTGTAGCGCCGATCTTGGTCTGCAGCAGAAGCAAAAACTGCATCGGCTGAGGCAATTCTTAAGGTCGCTCCCGCCAGGACTACGTTTGACCTCTGTGCGGCGAGCGGGCAGCCCATCAGCAGGGCCGCCAAACCTCGTATATCCAACTGACGCAGGACACTCCAGCGACCTGTAATGGAGTTCGATCGATCAGTGTGTCACAGCAGGGGAAGACGACCGGTACGGTAGCGGACCAATCCTTGCCCTCCGGCCCGAGCGTGGTAGTGTGACTGTGCTGACGTCGAAAAACGCTGCATCAGACCGCTCCCTTGAAGTTGCCCTACAACTGACCCAAAGGAGCGGTCTTTTAGCACGTCTTAAGCGATTCTGTTCATCCAGTCTTATGTGTCTCGCCGTCCCTCTCTGGCTCGCGTGCTTTGCCGCAGCAGCCTTGCTCCAAAAGCGGATCTTACTCTCAGCGGGTTCCGTCATGCCGGGCTTATGTCCGCGAATGCTGCCCTCGTCTCGGCTCTCCCATCTAAATCCACGAAGACAGAGGGTAGTTTCATCTTCGCGCCTCCTACGGAACTAGGATCCTTGGCCCGGCGGCCCCGGCTTAGCTCAGACATCAGCAACAAGGATGGTTGTTCGCAACCGTACGGCATCGTTTTTATCTTTCGCGCGTTTTTAGGAACAGTCAGCGGAGAAAAGACATGACCAACAGGGTAGCAATGATCACCGGAGCCGGATCGGGAATAGGTCGGGCGGCTTCCTTGACCTTGGCACGCGACGGCTACTCTATTGGCGCCTTGGGTCACTCTCACCGCGAACTCGCTGCCGTCGTTGACGATATCGCGGCTCTGGGAGGCAATGCGATTGCGCTCGATGCCGATATTTCTGACGAGAGGCAGATGGAGACGGCGGTTTCCTCTCTTGTAGACATGTATGGCAGGCTTGATGCCGTTGTTGCCAACGCGGGAATAAATGGTGCCTGGGCGCCGATTGATAGTCTTACGCTCGACGAATGGAACAGGACGATATCTGTCAATCTCACTGGCACATTTCTGACGATTAGGCAGACGGTGCCATTTTTGAAGAAATCGGGTGGTGGCGCGATCATCGTTGTGTCCTCGATCAATGGAACCCGGACCTTCACCACCCCCGGAGCGACAGCATACACGACCACGAAAGCGGGACAGGTCGCTATGGTTCAGCAGCTATCATTGGAGCTCGCCCGTCACCACATCAGGATCAATGCCGTCTGCCCGGGCGAAATCGAAACCAACATTGGTTCCAACACAAACCTCCGGCAGAAGGATGATACAGCCATACCCGTCATCTGGCCTGAAGGACAGGTACCGCTGACTGGCGGCAAGCCCGGTCGAAGTGAAGACGTTGCCGAGGTCATCGCGTTTTTGGCATCTGACAGGTCGCGACATATCACCGGCTCTCCGATCTGGGTCGATGGAGGCCAAGGGCTACTTCGATGACAGTTGAATCAGAAATAGAGTTATTGCGAAGTCAAAGCGAGCGGCGCCTCGATCGATCCATTTGACTACACCGAAGGCCGGCTGGGGCGAGACCGAACCTAGCGCTCGCGAAGGGATGAACGGCTGCAATCTTGTGTCGCGTGTCCAGTCCTCTCACAGCTTTCGCATCCAATCAGATACGCGACAAGTCGATTGTCGCGACCCTACCCAAAACTCGCCCGAGGTCTAGCCCTTGGGCCACGCCATTAACGACGCGCAGTCGCAGCCGGAGCGAAAAAGTTATCGCTCCCGGTGGAAAGCCGCCTTTCCATCGGCCCACAAGGGCTTGACATCAGGAATTGGAGTAGAGGGAAATTAAGGCATGGACGAGCCGGACGGCAATGATTGCTGCGCCCAGTGCACCGACGCATAGAAGTCCAATGCCAATTTCGCGGGCGCCCATGTCTACCCCTGCGACAAGAGGCCCCGGATAGTGCTCGCTCACCACGACGATGAGAAAGATCGATATTGCGACGCAGATCAAAAAGCCAAAGCTGAGATATGTCAGAAACCTGTGCATCACTTTTCGCGTCAAATCTTGCTTAATCAACGACCGCATTATCATGCAAAGTAATGATTTGCCACAGCCTCCCACCCGTCTTGCGGAGACAGCCGCTAATGCGGGTGCCCTTGCGCTGAAGCGGTCTACCCAAGGCTAGGGTTACTCGGACGGCTGTTGTCTTCGCAGCGCGCAGTTCTGCAGATTGCCGACGGTCCCCGCTCGCTCGTCGGTCGTTTGCTGCGTCAGGTTTCAATCAACCGACTGATTTTGCCCATCAGGCTCCACCCACATTTCCAAGGAAGTTTTCGCGAGCGCTCCTCTTTCAGGCCGCTCATCGTACAGGCCGGATCGACAGTCTCGAAGGAGATCCAGGACGGTGGAAGCCCGGGAAAACTTAAGGGGCGCGTCTGTACGCAATCGGACGCGCAATGTCTCACGGTTGAAGGTGCTGCCGAAGCTGCCCACCTATCAGGTGACCGGAAAGGATAGTCAACATGTCGGGCTATCGCGGACGGGATCCATTAGCAGTTCCAAAATTTTCCCTGACGCTGCCAGAAGCATGCGTTGAGAACAACTGCGCCGCCGGCTCCGCCTCGCGGGGCTCATTTAACAACGGAGAAACGTCTATCGCCACCCGGTTCTTTTTCGACGTCAACATGGCGTCGCGACGTGTCCGCGATGAAGTAGGGTGCATGTTTCCGGATGTCGGCGCCGCTATTACGGCTGCGTTGGTCGATGGTCGCAAGATACTCGACGCTCTCGGTTGCCGTTGCCGTGGTTTAGACGGCTTGGTGTTCGAAATCAGAGACCCGACAGGCGCGATTGTCGCGCACGTTCCCTTCGAGATATAGCTTTCTCGTTTGCTGCAGCGTCTTTTCGAGACAGCAAATTCAGGTTCCTCGCTGAGACTGCGGGGCAGCGGCGGAGCCACCGCACATTGGCTTGATCTCTGCGAGGTCGGGTTCAGATGCCAAGAACGCAGTCACTACCGTTCAACTCTGGCGAGGCCTTGAACACGCGCTCAAAGATGTCGGTTCGCGTACCCTGGACGCTATCGCGCGACATCGATCGCGGCGACGACGCTGGGGCTGAGGTAGCGCCTGTTTGACCCTCGGGGGACGCAGGTAGGAACACTGCCGGTCGATCTGCTCACGAGTTCTAGGCGTTTCCCGATATTGTCTGACATCGCAGTGATTGCGCAAGCGCCTCGCGCCTCGCGCATTTACGCGACTGTTGTCCCAGCTTGATGTAAGCGTCGGAACAAGTTGCTTTTTTCGAAGTTTCGTCCTGGCAACAACAGGAGCTTTCCATGCAAAAGATTACGACGTTTACCGCCGCCATGCTGCTGTCGGCGACGGTCGCCTTTGCCCAGAGCGAGACACCGTCGACCTCTCAGACGACCCCGGCCGTAAATACCGAGCACAATCCCGGCGCGCCTGTGGCTGGTAAGAACAGTTTCACGGAAAGTCAGGCGAAGTCACGTATCGAGGAAGCCGGCTTTTCGGACGTTATGGGACTGAAGCTCGATGATCAGGGCGTCTGGCGCGCAACAGCCAAAAAAGACGGCGCTGATGCAGCTGTCTCCCTAGATTTTCAGGGCAACGTGACACTCGCCAAGTAATGGACCGTTGAAGGAGATGATCAAATGAGAACTGTTACCGGACTGTATGACAGCTACGATGATGCCCGGTCCGCCGTCACGGCCCTGGAAGAAGCGGGTGTCCCTTCCGATCACATCAGTATTGTGACGAACAAGGCGAATGGTGTTGATGTCGAGGGCCAGGGTTCTTACGCAGGCGAAGGTGCGGGTGCCGGTGCTGGCGTCGGCGCTGTGGCCGGCGGCGCCGGTGGCCTGCTTACCGGCCTCGGCATGCTTGCCATTCCAGGTGTTGGCCCCGTCGTTGCTGCGGGATGGCTCGCAGCAACGGCTGCAGGCGCGGTTGCCGGCGCGGTGGCCGGCGGCGCGGTCGGCGGCATTGTCGGCGCGATGATCAGCGAAGGTGTCCCCGAGGATGAAGCCAACTTCTATGCTGAAGGTATCCGCCGTGGCGGCTCCGTTGTGACGGCAAAGGTCGAGGACAGCAAAGCCGAAGTTGCGCAGTCGATCCTGTCGGCATCCCGTCCGGTTGATTATGGATCCCGTCGCGCGAGCTATCAGCAGCAAGGTTGGAGCCGCTTCGACGAAAGTGCCGAACCTTATACGATCGAGCAGATCGAGGCGGAGCGCCAGCGTTACCGCCGCGGCTGAAGGTTGGAACATCCGTCGAGCGGCCGATAGCGGCCGCTCGGCACGTCCCACAGGTATGCCGAAGGCGAACCTTCCCTTAAACAAGTGTCGCCTCGACGGGAATGTCTTGTGTCGCCAGTCGGGCCGGACAGATTGCCTGCAGGTGGCTTGCTAAAGTGAAGCCATGACCGGTGTTCTATCTTTCAGCGTATGAACGGGCCGGCAGTGATACCACCCAGTGGAATACCACCTTGGGATTTCGGCGCTTTCCCCGGTCCGAAGTGAGAGCAGCGCTTGGCAAAGCGGCCCGGGAAAAGCCTTCTTGGAGCCTATGAACATCATGGCGTCCAAGTGTTTGACGCGCAACGCATCTTGACTGGCAGTGCGTCTAACGCGGAAGGCAACCAGACAAATAACCCCACCTGTCGCACATAAGCGCTGTTGCTGATCGATCAAATTCTTTACCGCAGGCGCCGTTCGACGGTAGACTTGCCTGACCAACTGGGATCACACGCCGCCCCGGGCAATCGTCCTTGGAAGCTAAATTACGCTCGCCGGCGCTTGAGAAGGTAATCCAGGCCGCCGGCGCGGTACCAGCGGAAGCCATAGGGTTCGAGAACCATATGATGGCGTCGGTCGTGGTTAGCACGGCTGTCGTGCCCATCCAGTATGTCGATGAGAGGGCCGCCGTTATTGTCCTGCGGAAGGCGGAAAGCAATTTCAACCGGCCTGTCGTGGAAGCTGTGTATGACTATCACAACGTTATCTCTCCATGCGTACCGAAGAATTAGCACGCCCGGATCGCCGCAGTCGACCGCACTACAGGTGCCCCACCCGATTTCAGGCGCTTCTTTGCGCATGCGGATCATACGCTCCGTCCAGTTCAGCATAGACTCGGCGTCACGACGCTGAAAGGCAACGTTGACATGTCCATAGCCGTAAGGCCCCTCGCTGATAACAGGAAGAACGGGTTTTTCACTCTTTGTAAAACCGCCTTGTGGCTCGTTTGACCATTGCATGGGGGTGCGCGCGCAATTCCGTTCTGGAAGCGTCAGATCGTCTCCCATACCAATCTCATCACCGTAACGCAGCACGGGCGTCCCTGGCAGCGAGTACATGAGGCTGTAAGCGAGTTTCAGACGACGAATGTCTCCCCCCAGCATTGGAGCTAACCTGCGGCGGATGCCGCGATCGTAGAGTTGCATGCCCTTGTCCGGTCCGAACGCATTGAACACGGTTTGCCGCTGGCCTTGGGTCAGTCGCCCGAGATCGAGTTCGTCGTGGTTGCGTAGGAATATGCCCCACTGACCGGTCTTGGGCAGCTTCTCCGTATCCTTCAGCGCCTTTACAAGCGGACGGGTATCTGCGCTTGCCATCGCGTAGAAGAGTGCCTGGTTGACATGGAAATTGAACATCATCTGCATTCGCTCGCCGTCATCGCCGAAATATTCGATGTTTTCCTTCGGCAAAACATTGGCCTCGGCGAGAATCACGCTGTCTCCCTTTCGCCATTGAAGAAACTCGCGGAACGTTCGAAGCATGTCGAACTGCTCCTTGGGCTGGGCAATGTCGGCGCCCTTCTCGGAGATAACAAAGGGCACCGCGTCCATGCGAAAACCCGAAACACCGAGCTGGATCCAGAAGCCCATGATCTTCAAAATCTCTGCCTGGACAAGAGGGTTCGCAGTGTTGAGATCCGGCTGGAACTCGTAAAAGCGATGGAAATAATACTCGCCGGATTGCTTGTCCCGTGTCCACGTTGACGTCTGCACTCCGGGAAACACCATCCCCTCGTCCGCGGCCGCAGGTTTCGTCTTCGACCATACATACCAATCGCGGTATCGCGACTTCTTATCGGCTCTCGCCTCCTTGAACCAGGGATGCTCGTCCGAGGTGTGATTGACGACAAGATCAATGAGAACGCGAATGCCGCGCTGTTTTGCGCCATGCGTGAATTCGACGAAATCTCCGAGCGTGCCGTAGCGTGGATCGACGTTATAATAATCGGAGACATCATAGCCATCGTCGCGCCCGGGCGACGTCTGGAATGGCATCAGCCAGATCGCGGTGACGCCCAGTCCGGCGAGGTAGTCGAGCCGGCGCTGCAGGCCCTCAAAGTCGCCGACGCCGTCACCGTTTGAATCCATGAAAGTCTCGACCGACAGACAATAGACAACGGCGTTCTTGTACCATAGATCATTGATCACGCGTTTTTCTCCCGCAGGCTCTTTTCGTCGAGGCCTCCGATTTCGATCTCTCTTCTTCAACACGAGCTCGCCCGACGTCCGGTGTGGATGCCATGGCCAAGCGAGTTGCTTTAGCGAGCGGCAGCGTGGATGGCACCAGCGTCGCCGAAGATGCGGTGAAGCACTGCCGCCTGATCGCTTCTCGCATCGACCGAGACGGCGATCTCACCACGAAGGGGGGCATCCATCCTCGTCTCGTGGTTTGCTGATGCAGTGTCACCACCGCTCTGGATCTTACCGGCACTGTTGGACCGGCCGACGGCCTCGAGGAAAATGGCGGCTCGGTCCAAGCCTGCTTTTTGAACCATGTGCTCAACGGCAAGGTCGGCGGCTTCCCGCGTCTGAAAAGTTGCGACGACGGTCTTGGTGTTTTCGTCTGACATCCCGATCTCCCTTAGGCTGTCAACGTAATGGCTGTCGCGAATGTTCCAGTCACCGGGAACGTTCGCTCGCCGTCCAGATTGAATCTGGTGCCGATCCTGGCGACATGCAGGCTTCAGCTCAACTGTCCGATTTCAGACGGAGCCTTTTCGCGGCAGTCCGATTCTGTAAGCTCAACGGGCTGGTGAGTCTGGATTGCTTGTCGCAATCCTCTTCTCTGGACTGTGCCCGCTGCTTGTCCCCCAGGAAGGCAGCGGGTTTTTTCCTCGGGTCGAGCGCGTTCAGGGCGTTGCGACGGCTAGCCGTTGTGGCCGTTGCCTTTGCATGTCTACGGGATTGCGGAAAAGAGCGCCGCTTCTTCCAACGGCGCTTAGTCTGAGGTTATCAGGCGAGGCCCTGCGGTGATGATCGAAGATCGATCTATGAACCTTTATCAGCGAATGGTTCCCAGAGGCCTTAAGCTGATCACCGGCGGAGGTTTTTCGAAAAGAGAGAGGGCGGAACCGGTTTGGCGACTTGCCGGCATTTTTTTCGCGCCCACGCTGGTGCGCTAGGTCGAATTGCCCAGTCCTGCCACCGGCCGCAAGCTGACGTTGGGCTGCCTAGCGTGAGCAAAGGCAGGGACACCCCGCAACGTCCGTTGCCATAGCGAATGGAACGGTGCGGAAATCGCCCCGCCGGTCGAAGAAGAAAAAGCCTCACGCTGGAGTGTGAGGCTTTTTCAAAGTTGCGGAAAGCACAACTGGATACGTTGTTGAGGGTTAACGATCCATATCACTAACGCGGGCTGGATCAGGAAGTTCCGTTTGAGTGACCTCCAGGTTCGCACAAACCGGTTTTTTGAGCTCCTTATCTCTGGCGGAATCGCTTTGGCTCAACCCTATCACGCTTCCTGGCAAGACGATAACAAGTCCCGAGGGATGCGGCTTTTAGCAACGGCCGCACGCTCGCAGCAATCTGTCTCCGGAAGAGCCCGACGACTGCGATGTTTGTACGTCCGCTGCCGACAGGTGAGATCGCCCACATGCTGCAGCCAGCGGCGGTTATTTTTTATCGCTTGGATATTGATTTGGCTTTAGCAGGCGCGACAAATGAGCGGTATTTCGGGCCAGAGCAGAAATCATCGTGTTGACTGCGCCGGGGATCTCCTCGAGGTCGACAAAGTTAGTCGAGCCCATCGCCTCGCCAACCCAATAGGCTAACGCATTGGCCGGGATGGTAAAGCCGACATCGTTTAGAGCCTGGAAGAGTTCTGCCGAAACATGATGGGCGCCGTCTTCGTTTCCGACAACGGCGACTGCGGCGACCTTTCCGTAGGAGACCATCCGGCCGTGAGCGTCTGTTTCTTCGAGGAAGGCGTCCATCCTCTCCAGTGCACGTTTACAAATGCTGGAAGGCTGACCGAGCCATATCGGTGTACCGATGATAAGTATATCGGCCGCGAGCACCTTGGCCCTGATATCCGGCCAGGCGTCCCCATCCCCCTCGTTAGAGGTTACGCCTGGTTTGATGTCGTAATCGGCCAAGTGGATTATCTCGGTTTCGACATCGTGCGTCTCAAACTGCGAAGAGATCAGCTCAAGAAGCCTTCCGGTCGACGACTGTTCGAAAGAGGAAGACGGTTTTAGGGTGCTGTTGAAGGCAACTGCTTTAATTGGCATAGGATATCCTCGCGGTTGGGAAATTGACCGATGGCCACCTCGGCCTCGACCCTGTGCAACATAAAGGCCGGACCAACCAGTCGGTTCCCCGAAACGCTCCGATAATAGCAGTGGTCGTCCACCCTGCGTTTGCCGGACTTTGGACAGCAGTTTACCGCGGCCGAACCGTTGCAGCTGCGCCAGGTTACCTCCTCGGGCAATGGAACATCGCGCTCTTTCCCCGGTTTGGCAGAAGGAAATACGTCCTGGAGATTGGAAAAATGACAATGACTGTCGGCGACTTCATCGTGGAACGGCTGCACCAATGGGGCGTTCGTCGCGTGTTCGGGTATCCGGGGGACGGTATCAACGGCGTCTTCGGTGCTCTTGCTCGCGCGAAGGCAAAAATGGAGTTCATCCAAACCAGGCACGAGGAGATGGGCGCTTTCATGGCGTCGGCCCATGCAAAATTCACTGGCGATATCGGGGTTTGTATAGCGACATCAGGACCTGGTGCAACCCACCTCCTCACCGGCCTGTATGATGCCCGACTTGATCATCAGCCGGTTTTGGCCATTGTCGGGCAGCAATCCCGCGCTGCAATTGGTGGCCACTATCAATAAGAAGTCGACCTCGCCTCACTCTTCAAGGACGTTGCCGGCGATTTTGTTCATCAAGCCGCTACACCAGCACAAGTGCGACATCTCGTCGATAGGGCAGTCCGCATCGCCAAGGCCAACAGAACTGTCACGGCAGTTATCCTTCCCAACGACCTCCAGGACCTTCCCTATGAAGAGCCCCCTCGCAAGCACGGCACGGTCCACTCCGGCGTCGGTTTCAGGGCTGCTCGCACCATACCACATTTGGAAGACCTGCAGGAAGCCGCCGATATCCTCAACCAAGGAGAGCGTGTAGCCATTCTCGTGGGAGCGGGCGCCCTGGCGGCGACAGACGAGGTTATCGCCGTTGCCGACCGACTGAACGCCGGTGTAGCAAAGGCCCTGCTGGGTAAGGCTGCATTGCCAGAAAATTTGCCGTGGGTCACCGGATCCATTGGCCTCTTGGGGACGGAGCCCTCCTGGGATTTGATGCGTGACTGCGACACGCTTTTGATGATCGGCTCCGGCTTTCCCTACTCAGAGTTCTTGCCCGAGGAGGGCAGCGTGAAAGCGGTACAGATCGATATCACCCCCAGCATGCTGTCATTGCGCTACCCGATGGACACCAATCTGCAGGGGGACGCTGCGCAAACCCTCAAAGCACTTCTACCACATCTCAGACAGAAGGAGGGAGAGTGGCGCAAGAGTATTGAGGCGAAGGTCGCGAAATGGTGGAAGACGCTTGAGGAGCGGGCACATGCGGATGCCAACCCGGTCAACCCTCAGCGTGTCACCTGGGAACTTTCACCCCGGTTGCCTGATGGCGCCATCATCACCAGCGACTCCGGATCGTGTGCCAATTGGTATGCGCGGGATTTGAAGATTCGCCGCGGCATGATGGCCTCTTTGTCGGGAGGGCTCGCATCGATGGGAGCAGCTGTGCCCTATGCCCTCGCTGCGAAATTTGCACATCCCGACCGGCCCGTTATCGGGCTGGTGGGGGACGGCGCGATGCAGATGAACAACATGTCCGAACTCATCACCATTGCGAAATATTGGTCGAGCTGGGACGACCCTCGGTGTGTGATTTGCGTTTTCAACAACGAAGACCTCAATCAGGTGACCTGGGAGCAGAGGGTCATGGAGGGTGACCCTAAATTCGAAGCGTCCCGAAGCATTCCAAACGTCCCGTATCATCGCTTTGCGGAAATGATTGGACTAAAGGGGATCTATGTCGACCGCCCAGAAAATGTCGGGCCGGCCTGGGATGAGGCGCTGTCGTCTGACCGGCCGGTGCTGCTCGAGGTCAAGACGGACCCGGAGGTCCCACCGCTGCCCCCACATTTAACCTTCGAGCAAATGAAGAAGATCACTGAAACACTCGCAAAGGGTGATAGCCGGGAGGCTGGGATCGTCATGGGCACCATGCGACAACTGCTTTCTTCCTTCTGGCCCGGCAGTCGTGAGAGCTGAAGGAGGCAAATCGAACCGCTGCAGCCAGCGTCAGCGGTCGGCCCCACGCCAGCGAAGATGGCCCACGCCGCAACACGTTCACATTATCGCGCTGCGCCCCGTCGGGACCGATCGGCGCTGCATGGAACAATGGGACGGCATGAAAGTTGCACCGACATGCGACCGATCGCGATGGCAAATAAAGCTTACTACAGGAGAATTGAGATGACGAACCTATCGACCGAAAGAACCCCCGCACTGTCGACCGAGTCAAAAGACACGCTCGTCGGTTTCTTCGACACCCGCGAGGACGCAGAACAGGCGGTAGAGCGCCTGAAGAAGGCCGGCCTGATGATGGAGGCAATCCGCTTCGTGCCTGGCTTCGAGGCAGACAGGGTCGATGACGCAGTGACCGGCGACAACAGCTTCTGGCGAAAGCTTGACGGCTGGAAGATCTCCGAGGACGAGCGGGTCACGTATGCAGAGGGTCTGCGACGTGGCGGTTTTCTCGTGTCAGCAGAAGTCGACGACGCGCACTATGAGACGGCGCAGGACATACTGGACGTTGAGGGTGCTGTCGACCTTGAAGAGCGCGCTGGCCAATGGCGATTGGACGGCTGGGACGGCAACCTTGCTGACGCTGCCTCGGCTTTTTCTGCTAGACAACCAGCGGAGACCAACTTGGATGACCACCGATACGGCACCTTGCTGCCGACCACCAATGATCGCGAAAGCGTCTTTCCGGTATTGGAGAGCACGAGCGAGCCCGCCAATGGAGATTTTCGCCAAACGGGCGCGCGAGGTACGGCTGCGCTGCAACGCCCCTTCGAGAGCTTGAACCAGGGCGACGGGGAAGAGGTCGCCGGCAAACCGTCCGATCTTACCTCTTCAGAAGGAACTAACGGTGATGCCCGGCGTTTTTGACAGACTGCGACATCCCTCCCGCAGTCGTTATCCTGACTTCAACCCTGGCGCCTGCCAGGGTTTTTTTGTGCACAACGCGATGCCAACGTCGACCTCCCTGCTATTGAGGCCGGCACCTGGACGCTCTTTCCTTTCTCGAGGTTGCCAGCAATGCGGATCCGGCACAAGGTCATCGGATCGAGAACGGGAAATATTTTGCGTTGATCGTATCGTACACGTCATTGGCCTGGATCTTGTCCAGTGCGGTATTGAGCTTCGCAAGAAGCGTGACATCGTCGGGGCGAACGGCGATGCCCGCGCCGTCGCCGAAATATTCGGCGTTTTTGACGTCCTCACCTTTGAATTCACAGCAACTGCCGGCCTTCGTATTTGCCAACCAGTCGTACACCGCCAACTTGTCCTCGAAGATGATATCCACGTTTCCCTCGGCCAGGTTCTTGTAGAGATCAGGTGACGCATGGACCACACTTGTTTCTACGCCGGGGTAGAATTTCCGCGCGTAGGACTCCTGCGATGTGGCCGCCGTCACCCCAAGTCTCAAATCTTTCAGATCATCGGGCGAAGTGCCGGTGATATCGGCGCCTTTGCGCACGATGAATACGGACGGACTATCGTAATATTTGCTGGTGAACGCAACCTGTTGACGCCGCTCCGCGCTCATGGACATTGAGGAAATGATGGCGTCATATTTCTTTGCCAAGAGGTTCGGGATCATACCTGTCCATTCCTGCACGATGAACTGGCATTTCAGCGCGGCTGCCTCGCATAACGCCTTTGCGATATCGACATCGAAGCCCTGAAGATTGTTTTCCGAGTCCAGATAATTGAACGGAGGAAATCCCCCCTCGACGGCAACTCGCACCATTTCCTGTTCGGCAGCCGAGGAAGAATGGGCGGCACCGACACTCAGCATCAGGCTCGATGCCACAGCCAGCAGTTTGAAGCGGAAAGACGTGTTCGATCTGGTCATCGTGTAATCCATCTGGTTGAGCATCAGAACTCGGACAGTCGAACACGAAACCTTTAAGAAGCTCATCATGCTGACCGGCTAAATTTGCAGTCGCTTGAAAAGCCTTTCGTAATCTATGCCCTCCAGAATTGAAAAATCTGGGAGAGGTACCTTTGTCCGCATATGATTTTCCACAACGTCTGGCCAAAAGAGCAACACGATCGTCAAGTGCGACACTGGCCTTGCTCGCAATCAGTGGGCTGGCGATCCTGGGGCTGGTTTTTGTTGCAGCCCTCTGGGCAGGAAAAGAAAGCGATGCCGCAGCGCTCGACCGTCAGCGAAAGCTGGTCGACAGCCGCTTGCAGGATCAGGTCGACCGTGTCTCCAACGACCTTAGGCTGATGGCGGCCGGATACTCCTCACTTATTTCAGCCAGTGCCTCGATGAGCAATGAGGACGATGCAGGCACGGCACAAGCGTTTGCGACCATGTCCAAGACCGTGTTCGGCTACAACGGGACGTTTTTGATAACACCCACAGGGGACCTGGCCTTCGCTTCGGACCCGGAAACGACCCGACGTTACAAATGGATCCGCCCGCTCCTCCTGCCAATGGTCAGGACCGTCTTGCATGGAAAAGAAGCAGCCGCTGCAAACGCACCGATCCGCGTCGATCTGATGCGCCTGGAAGGCCGTCCGTCGATAGCAGGCATAGCATCCATTGACGCAGCATCCCGGACGTCCCAGCCGTTGCTTCTTGCCGCGTTCCGGTTCTTGGATGGGCCCACCCTTGATACCTTGAGCCGGGAGCAAGGCCTGGCGGGTGCTCGATATGCGCGAACCGCTGATGCAGAGGCGAACGAAGTTGCTTTCCAAATCGAGGCCACGGCGACACATGAACCGATCGGCTTCATTATCTGGACGCCTGACCTGCCTGGATCCCGGGTCGTGGCGCGGCTGACCCCGCTTCTGACGTTCGCAGGCGTGCTGATCGGCGGCCTTTTCTTTGCCCTCATGGTTCGGCTCAGGAAAAGCCTCTTGGAACTTGCTCAGAGCGAGGACCATGCACGCCACTTGTCTCTCCACGATGTGCTCACCGGCTTGCCAAACAGAGCGCTATTTTCCGAACGCTTTAAACACTGCCTCGACGGTCTCCGCCACCATGGCAACCAAGCCCTTCTCGCCCTCATCGACCTCGACAGGTTCAAGGAGGTCAACGACACCTACGGGCATCCGGCAGGCGACGAATTGCTGATCAAGGCAGTCGCGCGCATGCAGGAGCTTCTGGGGAACGCAGATACGCTTGCAAGAGTGGGCGGTGACGAATTCGCACTGCTTGTGCCCGGTGTTAGCGCCGGACGCGATAATGAACTGCTGCTTCAGATCATAAAAACGCTTAGCGCGCCCTTTGAACTTCGGGCAGGCGGCGGCGTCATCGTGCGGATCGGATGCTCGATTGGTGCCGTCGGTATCGTCGAAGGGACGGCTGAGAGAGGAGAGACCTTACGCCGAGCCGACGTCGCTCTCTATGAAGCAAAGTCGAGCGGCCGCGGAAAATATGTTACCTATGACGTGTCAATGGATAGCCGCGGCAGCGAGAGGGAAAACCTCACAAGGGAACTCCGCAAGGTTCTTACCGAAATGCCAAGTTCGGCCTGCAATGATCTGAGGCCGGAAGATGATGCTGGCAAGCTCGAGCTGTTCTTCCAGTCCGTACACCGCGCAACACGCGGCGAGCCTATATCGGGGGCGGAAGCGTTGGTCCGGTGGCGTCATCCCCGGCTTGGGCTTCTTGCTCCCGACAGGTTCATCCCGCTTGCCGAAGAAGCTGGGCTGATAGACCAGCTTGGCGAATGGGTTCTGCGCAGGGCGGCAGAAGAGGCTAGAGCATGGCCCGAGACGATGACGGTGGCGGTCAATGTTTCCCCCTCCCAACTCCGTCGTCGCGGGTTCGATTCCAAGGTCCTGTCCATCATCGAGGAAACCGGCTTCGATCCGGCGCGTCTTGAACTTGAGTTAACAGAGGCTGCGCTGTTCGAGGTTGATGCCGCCGTCCAGTCAACCTTGGGAAATCTTCGCTCTCAGGGTGTGCGAATTGCGCTCGACGATTTCGGAACCGGCTTCTCGTCCCTTAGCCACCTGCTCCAGATCAACATCGACAGGATCAAGATCGACCGCTCTTTCGTGACGCTGCTCGGAAGCAAGGCGGAGGGAGCCACCATCGTCTCGTCCGTCATTGCTTTGAGCCGGAAACTGGGGAAGGCGGCAACCGCAGAAGGCGTCGAAACTGTCGGACAACGAGACTTTCTGATTGCCGCAGGCTGCACCGATCTCCAAGGTTACCTCTATTCCCGCCCCCTTCCCTGCGCCGAGTTCGCTGCGTTGATGCTGACGCCAGTTGACGGAAGATTACGCGGACGGATCTAGGATGATCAAGACCGAGCGACCGCGATAGTCGCGACAGTGGGATCCAGCGCTACAGCCGGATCCCCGGATGCGAGGCGCGGTCAAGCGGTAAAGCACACCCGGTCTTCTTCATCACGATCAAGTTGGATCGGCCCCCATGACAAGGCCTTCGATATCGTGCTTCTGAGTGATTGGGACGAGCTCATCGACAACCCGGCAGACAAGATGATCTCGCGCAACGTCGGGCAGTGCCTCGTACCAATCGCGTGTCACCATCATGTCATGCATCTCGGCATGACCCGCCCCTGGTGCGTCGACCCCCAGCACCATGACCGGACGGGCAATGGGTGAGCCGTGTTCGGTGCCGCGATGGACCGTCAGTGCCGATCGGCAAGAAATGTCACCGCGTCGTGGATATTTCCGAACGGCTCGCTCGTTGAAGCGCCCCCACAGCGATTTATCCGGAAACATCTCATGCTTCCATTCCCTGCCGTCGTCATACTGTGTGCCTGGAGCAACTTCGAATGGCCCCATGTCCTCGGTCACGTCGACCCCTGTCAGGTTGAAAGCGAGCGACGTGATCCTCTTTTCTTCATACGTGTCCCGTGGGGATGGAAAATCACGATGCCACGGCTGGAACTTCGCTCCTTGAAACGGTACGTCGAGCCCAATTTCGACTATCTGATAATCGGGGCCTAGAACTTCGGTGCAAAGGGCTACGACCCATGGATGGGTGATAAGATCGACAAATCCGCCGAAGGCCTGCGGATGTAGCTCGACATACCACCGTCGCGGACCTCGGCCCACCGCGCCGCCTGGACGCTGGATCGCTTCCCAAAAAGCCGTCATCATGTCTTCGCGCATACGATCGGCCCATTCTGGCGCAAATGCCCCCTTCAAGCCGACGATGCCATCCGTCCGCAGCGTCTGTGCATCGTTGAGAATTTTTGCACTGTCGTTCATCGTGTTATCCTCCTTGAACTGCAGGTACGGTAGCGGTACTAATAAGTTTCAGTCAAGCTAATAAATATTAGGTGCGCTTTTGAACGGACGATCACGAGACAAGCCTTCCCGGCGAGTGACCATGGCAGATGTGGCTAAGGCGGCGGGCTGCTCGCAGGCAACGGTATCCCTGGTCCTAAACGACGTCACCGAGGTGCAGATCTCCGCCGACCTCAAGGCTCGCGTTATCCTTGCGGCTCGCGACCTCGGCTACGGGGTGTCAGGTCCTGTCAGACGATCGGGTCTCGAAAGCCTTCGCGGGAGTTCCGTCGGCTTCATCGTCGATCAGCTTGCAACGACGCCTGAAGCAATCAATGCAATCGAAGGGGCGCGGATCGTATCGTGGGATCAGGACGTGACGATACTCGTTGCCCAAAGCCTCGACCGTGAAAGGCATGAAGAACTGGCTATCGAGCGTCTGCTTGCGGCCGGTGTGGGCGGAATAGTCTTCATGTCAGTCTTCACCCGGCCGGTTGAATTGAGCCCGGCCATGCGCAGGCTCCCAGTGCCCGCGGTCCTTCTGAACTGCTACACATCGGGGGGCGAGTATCCCTCAATCATTCCCGACGAGCTCGCTGGCGGTCGGCGCGCCACTGCTACCCTACTTGACCGTGGCCACCAGCGGATCGCGACGATAACTGGGGAGATGTTTATGGAAGCGGCGGGTCTTCGTCTTGCCGGCTACCGGCTGGCGCTTTCAGAGCGACGCTTGGACGAGGTTCCTGATTATGTTGTGCGCGGAAACTGGACGCCCTCCTCAGGCTATGACGCGACGCGCCAGCTGATGTCCCTGAAGACGCCGCCAACGGCAATTTTCTGTCAGAACGATCAGATGGCACTCGGCTGCCTCAATGCGCTGCTGGACATGGGTCTGAAGGTCCCTGACGATATCTCGCTCGTCGGCTACGACGACAGCGAGATTTGTCGGCAGATAAGACCGCAGCTAACGAGCGTCGACCTTCCGCATCGGACGATGGGAGGCTGGGCTATCGCATCGCTATCATCTGCTAGGGGGGGGAAACAACAGGTTAGAAAAGCCGATTGCGCCCTGGTCAACCGGGCATCGGTGATGCGTATCGGTGGCGATGATCGCCGCACGGCTGAATGACTTCGGCTCTGCCGCCGGCGACCCCGGCACCGGCTCTCGGTTAACATTGGGGCCCGACTGCGTCGCCTCTACGCTTATCACCTCGCTGCATGTCCAGACCGGAGAATTGACTAACCTGAGACCGCTGCGTTGGGAATTGAGCCGTTCGAGGCAACGGGGGCCGATCACGTTTGGAATGACGCTTAAGCGGTTGCCTGCCTCCCTGGGAAGCCGGATCGCTCAAGGCAAGGGTTTCGAGAAGGTTTCCGCGGTAAGTTCCGCAGTAAAGCGCCAGTCGTTCGCCACAGGGACAGTTGCTTGCTGAGATCGAGGGTTTTTATGAACCGGAAGGCGTCATCGCCCTGAACCTTCCGATATATCAGTAGAGGGATTGAAGCACTGCGCCATCTGCAACGGTTGAAGGACGGGGCATCGATTTCGGTCGGGACAACCGTCTTCGACAAAATTGGCGTAACAGCTGGACGGTTGGACAAAAGTTCTCGCAGTGGCCACTCC
Organism: Rhizobium sp. FG96; assembly: GCF_057808655.1. NCBI lineage: Bacteria > Pseudomonadati > Pseudomonadota > Alphaproteobacteria > Hyphomicrobiales > Rhizobiaceae > Rhizobium > Rhizobium sp. FG96. Next base: position 76,535 of record NZ_JBMDIL010000022.1, read on the forward strand.
GTGACCGCATTCGCCCGCGCCACCTGAAACATAAAGCCGCTGACTCCAAGCCGATCAATCTTCAAAGCAGCGCATCCAGCGATTGTGTGACAGGCTGGTAATGGTCGCTGACGCGTTGGCCTTCCAGTTCGAGCCGCAGCCCGGATTCCTCATGCGGCAGGACGACTTCAGTACGGCAAATGGTGTCACGTCTTTTTGATTCACCGCCAAAGTTCCGGAAAAGCCACCTCCTTTCGCCGGCCTCCGCGCGTCAGGCGTGGGCGTGAGATCGTCTCCACTTCGCCGCTGCCTGAAGCGCGGCTTTGACAACGTCCGGAGTGGCCGGCTTTTCGATCGTCAGCAGACCATCGACCTCCTCGTTCAGTTCAGGACTGCCGGTCACAAAAACCACGCCGATATTCCAGCCGGCGACAAGCGCGCGGGCGATTGCGGGACCTGTGATGCCATCGGCAAGCCGCAAGTCGACCAGCGCAATCTCCGTTTCTGGAGCTATCTCCAGAGCTTCCTGCATGTTGGTCGCGATTCCAACCACTTCAAACCCTAAGCCTAGGGCCACATCCTCGATCGTGAGAGCCACGTCGACTTCATCTTCAACGATCAAAAGCCGCATAGTGATCTCCTTGCTCTGAAACATCTCATTAGTTTGCTGCCATTTCCTGACGCGCTGATGGCACGCAGGCGCGACGCGGCCCGTCGAAGGGCTGATAAGTGTTATCCTTGGCGCGATAAGAGCGGTAGCGTGCAGCGCACCAGGCTACGTCTGCTGTGGCCCGATCCTCGTCTGCACTCTGAGCGACCGCAGATGGCGGTGCGAAGGGCGATACGCAGGTCCGTATTTCGCCGCTGAAGCTTCGATATGTATTTTCGGCCTCATCGTATGAGCGATATCGTTGCACGCACCAGTCGCGATGAGCTGCAGCTGTGGCCACCTTTTCCTGTACACTATCCGCCTCCAAGCTGCGTTCGACCGGGGTCTTCGTCGCAATCCTGGCACCAGCGTGATCGGTGACGTAGCTCGAATAGACGGGCTCGACCCGCTCATATTGTTGTTTTGCAACGTCTATCCGCACAGGCTCAGAGGTCCAGAGATCAGGCTCGGAGAGTGTCGTTAAATGCTGGCCTTCCGGATTGGACATCACAGCAGAAGCTGCTGAAATTCCCACAATACCGGCGCCGACTGCGCAAACGATGCCAAAGACCAATGAAGCGACTGCTTTCATAGTGCAGTTTTCCTGATGGGACATAAATGGCGGGGGGGG